>NZ_JBHVWY010000020.1:82018-177922 GCF_042882005.1 Kribbella sp. NPDC058245 | reverse complement strand
CGCCAGGTGGCCGAGCCGCGCCAACCACCGGGGGCTTGAACAAGAAATGGTGAGTGTGGACAGGTCATAGCTTGTTCACGCCCACCACAGGGGGTTCACACCCCCACGCGGCCAGTCATCAGAGCGGACGGGTGGCAGCCGGGTGCGTTAGTGGGTGAGTTTTTCGTCACCTGGACCCGAAAATCTCACCCATAGCGCAAGCCTGAACGTCATGTACCTCAGCCACAGCCCGGAAGCTCAGGCAACGCCCACCTGGTCGCCGACCGCACCATCCCCCTCAGCCATCTACCTGGTGCGCCCGAAGGTTTCAGTCGACCGCCGGAGGCGGTCGAGTCCCCTGTGAGCCAGGTAGGCGACTCGGCCGGCTATGTCTCGCTGTGGCTGAGCATGTCTGCGGCCGATTAAAGACGGGGTGGCTGGGCGAGGCGGTGGCTGAGGGGATGGTGAGGCCGCGACCAGCCCTCACCGTTGCGTGGGGCTGACGGGCTGTGGTTGCGGTTCAGGAAACTTCATCTGCGGGGTACGGGTCCGTCACGTACCTGTTGACTTCAGCGACCCGTGCCATCGGCGCCACGGACGACGTGGCACGAGCCATTCCATCGCGCTACCTCGACACCGAGCGGGCGGCGTTCCGGCTGGCTGGGGAATACACGTCGAGTCCACAGCGCAGCGAAAACGGCGGCAAACGGTGGGGCGAGAGCCCTGGTTTGCCGCCGTTTGAGGACTACCCCCGGTGACTGGTTGTCAGAAGTTGATCATGTGGCCTTCGAGGCCGTGGAACGCTTCCTGCAGGGCCTCGGACAGGGTCGGGTGGGCGTGCACGTTGCGGGCCAGTTCCTTGGTGGTGAGGTCCCACTTCTGGGCGAGGGTGAGCTCGGGCAGCAGCTCGGTGACCTCGGGGCCGATCAGGTGCGCGCCGAGCAGCTCGCCGTACTTGGCGTCGCTGATGACCTTCACGAAGCCGTTCGGGTCGTTGAGGCCGTGGGCCTTGCCGTTGGCGGTGAAGGGGAACTTCGCGACCTTCACGTCGTGGCCGAGCTTCTTGGCCTCTTCCTCGGTGTAGCCGAAGCTGGCGATCTGCGGCTGGCAGAAGGTCGCCCGCGGGATCATGGCGTAGTCGAGCTCCATGGTCTCGTGGCCGGCGATCGTCTCGGCGGCGATCACGCCCATCGCCTCGGCGGCGTGGGCGAGCATCAGCTTCGCGGTGACGTCACCGATGGCGAAGATGTTCGGCACGTTGGTCTTGCAGAGGCCGTCGATCGCGATCGCGCCGCGCTCGGTGAGCTGGACGCCGGTCTTGTCCAGGCCGTAGCCGTCGACGCGCGGCTGGAAGCCGATCGCCTGCATGACCTTGTCGGCCTCGATCACCTTGGACGCGCCGTCCTTGCCGGTCACCGTCACCTTGACCGAGGAACCGGAGTCGTCGATCGAGTCGACCCGGGTGCCGGTGAGGACGTCGACACCGAGCTTCTTGTAGGCGCGGGCGAGCTCCTTGGAGACCTCAGGGTCCTCCAGCGGGACCATCCGGTCGAGGAACTCGACGATGGTGACCTTCACGCCGTAGTTGGCGAGCACGTAGGCGAACTCGACACCGATCGCGCCGGCACCGGCGATGACGATCGAGCCGGGCAGCTCCTCGGTGAGGATCTGCTCCTCGTAGGTGACCACGCGCTCGGACAGCTGGGTGCCCGGCAGCAGCTTCGTGGTGGCGCCGGTGGCGATGATGCAGCTGCCGAAGGTGACGGTCTCCGACGAGCCGTCGTTCAGGGTCACGTCGAGCGTGTTGGCGTCGGTGAAGGCGCCCCACCCGTCGAACTCGGTGATGCTGTTCTTCTTCATCAGGAAGTGGACGCCCTTGACCCGGCCGTCGGCGACCTTGCGGCTGCGCTGGACGGCGGTCGGGAAGTCGAAGCTGACCTCACCGCTGATACCGAAGGCCTTCGCCTCCGTCCGGAAGATGTGCGCGAGCTCCGCGTTCCGCAGCAGCGCCTTGGACGGGATACAGCCCACGTTCAGGCAGACACCGCCCCAGTACTTCTTCTCGATGATGGCGGTTTTGAGCCCGAGCTGAGCCGCGCGGATCGCCGCGACATACCCACCCGGACCTGCGCCGAGGACAACAACGTCAAAGTGCGAGGCCATACTCCAGACTTTAGTGGGTGACGCCAGTCACGTGACTATCGGGCAGCTTTCTTCCGTCAGGAGCGTTCCCGGCCTACGCTGGGCACGCGCGGGGGCTTCCGTCCGTCCTGCGCACGTGAGGCACGACGACCATGGGGAGCCTGATGGTTCTGGGGAACCGTCGGGGGCTGCGGTTCGCGGCGCTCGGCACACTGCTGGCAGTGATGGCACTGCCCGCGTACGCCGGTACGCCCACACCACCGCCTCCCGCCTCCGTCACGGACGTCAAGCGCTCCCTGGAGCAGCTCCAGGCCGAGGCCGCCGTGCTGCAGGCCGACTTCGCCAAGGCGACCATCGCCTACACGAACGCGCTCAAGGCCGCCGACGAGGCCGAGGCCGCCGCCAAGAAGGCAGAGACGTCCGCGAACACCTCCACCGGCCGGGCCGACGAGGAGCGCCGCAAGCTCGGCGTCATCACGGCCCAGGCGTACCAGATGGGCGTGCCGACGCAGCTGGGCGCGGAGTCGATCCTCTGGTCGCTGGCCCCGGTCGCGGAGAACCTGCAGGAGATCGCCGACCGGCAGACCGCGATCCAGCAGCTCGGCACCACGCAGACCGCGCAGTACAACAAGGCCATGAACGCCGGAGCCATTGCCGATCAGGCCAAGGCGGAGGCGGCCAGCAAGCGCGGCGCGGCGAAGGCAGCGGCCGAGCGCGCCCAGCAGCTCGGCAACGACGTGAAGCAGAAGGCCGCCGACGCCGCCTCGCGCGCGATCGACCAGCTTCCGGAGCTTGACGGCGCATCCGAGCTGTCCAGGCAGCTCCAGCTCGCCCGCAACCAGCAGGCGCTCCTGCGCTGGCAGGCCTACCTCACCGAGCTGACCGCAGCCAAGGTGACGCTGCCTCCCGCCGCCGCGATCAAGAACCCCGCGGCCCTCCCGGCCGGTCTGAGCCCGCTGGTCGCCGGTGGCCAACCGGTTCCCGGCGCAGCCTCGGTCACGGTCGCCGGCAAGACCCTTCGGGTGCTGTCGTCAGAGACGATCCGCGCGGTGAACCAGGCGTTCAACCTGGTCGGCCGCGCCTACGCCATCGACGCCACCGGCCCGGATCAGTACGGCTGCCTCGGTGCCACCCGCGCCGCGTGGGCGCCGTACGCGAAGCTTCCGAACACGATCAGCAAGGTCTACCCCGGCTACCAGCAGATCCCGCCGGACCAGATCCAGCCCGGCGACATCATGCTGATGGGCAGCCGCTCGCTCGGCCTGGTCCACATCGGCATCGCGCTCGACAACGAAGAGATGATCGCGTCCGATGAGTCGAAGGGCTCGGTCGTCGTCACGCCCGTCCCGGAGAACCTCTGGGCCGCGCTCCGGCCGACCCTCGGCGCCCCCACCAAGGCGCAGGTCGCGCCGACGGCGGGCTCCAACGCGGCCAACTTCCGCTGCGGCAACACCGGTACGTCGGTCAACGTCGGCACCGGCGCCTGGACGTGGCCGCTGGCCGACGGCACCTACGAGATCGGTACGCCGTTCGGTCAGGCCGGCTCGATGTGGTCGACCGGCTACCACACCGGCCAGGACTTCGTGGCCCCTATCGGTACGCCGGTCCGCGCGGTCACGTCGGGAACCGTCCGGGTCGAGCACCCGAGCTGGGCCGGCAACCTGGTCCGGATCGACCACGGCAACGGCTTCGAGACCCTGTACGCGCACCTGAGCCAGGTCAACGTGACCGACGGCCAAGAGGTCGTGGCGGGCCAGCGGATCGGTGCCGTCGGTACCGAAGGCAACTCGACCGGCCCCCACCTGCACTTCGAGGTCCGGATCGGCGGCGACCCGGTCAACCCGATGCCGTTCCTGGCCACCGGGTCCGCGACCACCGGCTGGGGCGGTTACAGCAACGGCATGATCCCGTCCAGCAAACTGTGTGCGATCGGCAACGGTCACATGCTGCGCTGCGACGCCGCCGCGGCCTACCTGCAGCTCGCCGGCTCCTTCAAGAAGGCCTTCGGCAAGTCGCTGTGCATCACCGACTCCTACCGCTCCTACCAGTCGCAGGTCAGCCTGTATGCGCGCAAGCCGTCCCTGGCCGCTCTCCCCGGTACGTCGAACCACGGCTGGGGTGTCGCGGTCGACCTGTGCGGTGGCATCGACAAGTACAACACCGCGCAGTACAGCTGGATGAAGTCGCACGCCCCCTCATTCGGGTGGGTGCACCCGGACTGGGCCGAGCAGGGCGGCAGCCGCGAGGAGCCGTGGCACTGGGAGTTCGGCCGCGCCAACCGCTCCTGATTCGCCAGCTCGCCTGATTTATCAACTGCACCTCCGGGGATTCGGCCGCGTCAGCACGTAGGGTGGTGGCGTGGCCGAGCACGACAGTCCCGACCGCACTGATCACAACATCACCTTGGACGCTGACGACGACCGGTGGGAGTGGCGGCGCCGGATTCGGGCGAACCCGAAGAAGCACCTGATCTATCGCATCGTGGTGGGCGTGGTCGGCGGTCTGCTGATCGTCGCGGCGCCACTGACCGGCTGGCTGCCGGGCCCCGGCGGTATCCCGCTGTTCATCGCGGGCCTCGCCGTCCTGGCCAGCGAGTTCGAGTGGGCCCAGCGCCTGCTCTACAAGGTCAAGGACTGGGTCAAACAGCTTACTGCCTGGACCGGCAAGCAGCCCGCCTGGCTGAAGACGCTCGGCACGATCGCGCTGTTCTGCTGCGTGCTGATCGCGATCTGGCTCTACATGGCCGTGCTCGGCGTCCCCGGCTGGCTGCCCGACTCCTGGGAGTCATTCCTGTACAAGCTGCCCCTCCTGCACTGAGTAGTCCGGCAGGTCGACCAGGGTGCTCATCTTCTGCGCCAGCTTGAGCATCAAGTTCAACCCGAGCCGGTTGCCGAGGGTGAGGTTGCGCGCGGCGAGCGCGAACTTGGTCGGCGGCGCCAGGAACCGGCCGGCCTGGCTGCCGTCCTGTGTTGTCGAGACTGCCTTGCGCATCACCGTTTCGTAGCGTTCGAAGGCGGTTCGGTAGTCGGTGCCGGCTCGACCCAGCTCCCCCGCCAGCACGTAGGCCCCGACGACGGCCGACCCGGTACCGAGCGCTCCGAAGGTCGCGCCGTACCCGGCGTCTCCGAGCAGCACGATCCGGCCGGTGGACCAGCGATCGACGTACACGCGGCTGATCGAGTCGAAGTACAACTCCGTTGCCGACGGCAACGCTTCGAGCAGCTCGGGCACCCGCCAGCCGACGCCGGTGAACTGGTCGAGGATGATCGCCTTCTGCTCGTCGAGGTTGCGCCGGTTGTAGCTCAGCACGGGCGATTTGAAGACAACCATGGCCTGCGCCAACTCCGTATTTCGCTGGTCGGCGCCGACGCACGCCAGCTTCCCGGGCACGTTGTAGAGCAGCGTCTCCTCCAAGGCGCCGAGCGTGTTCGGCACCTCCCAGCCGGCCACGTAGTAATCCAGATGCCGCTCGGTCACTTGCTCGGCCGGCCACGCGAGCCGCCGTACCACCGAATGCATGCCATCGGCACCGATCACCAGGTCGTACGTCTCCGCGAGACCGCTCTCGAAGGTCACGTCCACACCGGTCGCCGTCTCCTGCAGGCTCGCGATCGAGTCACCAAACCGGTACGACGCCGCGCCGCGTCCGTGGTCGTGCAGCACCTGCGACAGGTCCGAGCGCAGTACCTCCAGCTCACCACCAGCGAACTCCGCCGGCAGCCGCATCACGTGCTTGCCCGCCGCGTTGACGAACTGCCACGCGTTGCCGCCGGTCTGCCGCGCCTTCAGATCCGCGAGTACACCCATCCGCTCCAACACGGTCAGGAACACCTCACCCCGGAAGTCCACGGCGTACCCGCCCTGCCGTAGTTCCGGCGCGATCTCCACCACCGTCACCTCGTGGCCCGTGCGGCCCAGCCACAGCGCCACCGACGGCCCCGCCACGCTTGCCCCCGACACCAGAATCTTCATCGCTCCGCTCCTCACAGTTAACTGTGTCCGGTGGACACAATAATGTGTATGGTAGACACAGATCGACCGACAAGGGAAGTGGGTTCTCTGGATGACCGAGTTGCTGTGGGGCTCAGCGCAACCACCGAGCCGCGGCCCGAAGCCGGCCGTGACGCTGGCCGGGATCGCCGAGGCCGCGATCCGGATCGCCGACGCCGAAGGGCTCGACGCGGTCTCGATGCAGCGGGTCGCCGACGAACTGCCGGTCACCAAGATGGCGCTCTACCGCTATGTCCCCGGCAAGGCCGAGTTGGTCGCGGTGATGAGCGATCTCGCGATGGGCGTACCACCGGAGCGCCCATCGCTCCCCTGGCGTGAGGCGCTGTACGCGTGGTCGATGGACCTCTACGCGGGTTTCCGCCGGCACCCGTGGCTGCTGCTGTCCACCATCGGCCGCCGCCCGGTCGGGCCGAACGAGCTGACCTGGATGGATCGTGGCGTGCGCGCCCTGAGCGACACCGGTCTCGACGGCAGCGAGCAGCTCGACGCTATCGTCGTACTGGTCGGCCACGTGCGGACGCTGACCTTGCAGACCACCACGGTTCCTGGCCGGCAGGGCCTGACCGAGGAGGCGTTCCTCAGTGACTTCGCCGCGATCCTCACAACGCACGCCGACCGATTCCCCAGCCTGGCTGCGGCAACGCAGTCGGCAGGCCAGGACAATCAGGGCCTCGAGTTCGGTCTCCAGCGCATCCTCGACGGACTGGAGTTGCTGATCAACGCCCGGAAGGCGTGAACTTCGGCGTATTGAAACGTTGCCGGTAGACGCTGGCACTGAGCCCGAAATGCGACTTGAACCGGCGGGCGAAGTAGTTCTGATCCGGCCAGCCCACCGACTCGCCGATCCGGCTCACCGGCAGGTCCGTGTGCAGCAGTTGCACGGCCGCCAACTCGACGCGATGCCGGGACAGATAGGCCATCGGCGGAAGGCCGGTCGCGGACTTGAACAGCCGGACCAGATACCCCGGTGCCAGGTGCAGCGCCTGCGCCAGATCGGTCAGGGTCCAGGGCCGCGCCGGGTCGGCCTCCAGCAACCGCATCGCATCCAGTACGGCGGGGTGCGTGTGCCCGTGCAGGTCTTCACGCTCGGCCACGTTCCGGGCCAGACAGCTCAGGTACAGCGACAGCCAGCCGATCAGATCGCCACGATGGCGGCCGATCGGATGATCGCGCAGTGCGCGAAGACCGTCGAGATGCTGAATCGCGTCCGCGAACGTGTCGCCGTCCAGATGTGTGCTCAGCACTCCGCGGCGCTGCGCGGAGAACGGTCCCGTCCACAGCAGGTAACCGAGCAGCGGATCTTCACGGGTCCAGGCCAGTTCGCGCCGGATCAGGTCCGCCGAGAAGCAGCAGTTGTAGACCTCGAGGGACCGGCACTGCTCATACTCGTGCCACACGCCCGGCCGCAGCAGGATCGCGTCGCCGGCCACCAGCGATTGCCGACCGGCCTGGCTGTGGTGCACGCCCTCGCCGCCGACGACCAGCGCGATCTCGAAAAAGCTGTGCGTGTGGAGCGGGTGCCCGTCCTCGTGAACGTGCGTGCCCGCGTGCACAATCGCGCCCTCCATGAAGTGCAGCGTGGTGCCCTGTGTGCGGACCGGCTCGTCGACCATGCCTCACGATATGGCTGAGGTGCATTTCGTGCTAGGACTCGTGCACTCCGGACTATTTCTTAACGGACACCCGACGCAAGCTGGCCCTGAATCGTTTCATTCGCAACGGTTGGAGCCCCATGCCGAATCTCGCCGCACCGAGCAGCATCCGCTTCGAACATCGCACCGACTCCGGGCCCGTCATCGGCCTCGGTACCGCCACACCCCGTCTGTCCTGGCAGGTCATTTCCGCACCCGCCTCATATGCCCAAACCTCGTACGAGGTGGAGATCACCGGTACGGCGACGCAGTCGTACACCGTGGAGTCCGCCGAGCAAGTGCTGGTCCCGTGGCCTGGTGAGCCACTGGCCTCGCGTGAGCAGGCGTCGGTTCGGGTCCGCGTTCGTGGTGACGGCGACTGGAGTGAGTGGAGCGAGCCGGCGGTTGTCGAGGCCGGTCTGCTGAGCACGGACGACTGGACTGCCCGTTTCATCAGCCCGCGCGACAATCCGCACGGCGCCCCCGCTCCCCTGCTGAGCGCCGCCCTCGATCTGCCGGGCGACATCACCAAGGCTCGGCTCTACGCAACCGCCCACGGTCTCTATATCCCCGAGCTGAATGGGAGTCGGGTCGGCGACGAGGAACTCGCCCCTGGCTGGACGGTCTACCAGCAGCGGCTGCGCTACCAGACCTACGACGTGACTGATCTCGTCCAGGCGGGCAACAACGAGCTCGAGTTCCTGCTCGGCAACGGCTGGTACCGCGGACGCCTCGGTTTCCGCGACCAGAAAGCGGTCTACGGCGACCGCCTCGCCGTACTGGCTCAGCTCGAGGTCACCACCGGCGACGGCCGGCTTCACACCTTCGGCACCGACGGCACCTGGATCACGCGAGAGAGCGCGATCTTGGCCGACGACCTGTACGACGGGCAACGCACTGACCTCCGTCGTGCGCCCGGCACTTCCGGCCCCGTTGACGTGATCGACGCCGACCTCGGTCTGCTTGTCGCACCGGATGGTCCGCCGGTGCGGATCACCGAGCAACTCCCGGCGAGAGCGCTCTCTACTTCTCCCAGCGGCAAGACCCTGATCGACTTCGGCCAGAACCTCGTCGGCCGGGTCCAGCTCACCGTGCGCGGTGGCGCGGCCGGCGACGAGGTCGTCATCCGCCACGCTGAGGTTCTCGAGAACGGCGAACTTGGCGTCCGCCCACTCCGGACCGCGAAAGCCACTGACTCCTACGTCCTGGCCGGTCCCGACGAGGTCCTGCTCGACTCACCGCTCACCTTCCACGGCTTCCGGTACGCCGAGGTGACCGGCGTACCGGATCTGCGTCTCGAAGACCTGACCGCGGTCGTCGTCGGCAGCGATCTGCGCCGTACCGGGTGGTTCCACTCGTCGCATGAGCTGCTGAACAAGTTCCACGAGAACGTCGTCTGGGGCATGCGCGGCAACTTCGTCGACGTGCCGACCGACTGCCCGCAGCGCGACGAGCGGCTCGGATGGACCGGTGACATCCAGGTCTTCTCCCCCACCGCGAGCTTCCTGTTCGACACCGCCGGGTTCCTCGGCAACTGGCTGTCCGACCTGGCCGCCGAGCAGCACAAGGACGGCTCGGTCCCGTTCGTGATTCCCGACGTCCTGCGGAACGCCGAGCCGGCCACGGCCGCTTGGGGTGACGCGGCAACGATCGTTCCGTGGGTTGTCTACCACCGGACCGGTGATGCCGGGCTGCTCAGGCGCCAGTTGCCGAGTATGCGCGCCTGGGTGGACAAGATGGCCGCGCTGGCCGGGGACGACCTGTTGTGGGCCGGTGGGTTCCAGTTCGGAGACTGGCTCGACCCGACCGCTCCCCCGGAGAACGCGGCCAAGGCCCAGGCCAACCCGGATGTGATCGCCACCGCGCACCTGGCGCGCTCGGCCGAGGTGGTCGCGCAGGCTGCCGAGATCGTCGGAGAGCGCGATCTCGCCACCGACTATCGCGATCTGGCTGCTCAGGTCCGGAAGGCGTTCGCTGCCGAGTACGTCACCGACGGCGGCAGAGTGCTCAGCGACGCACCGACGGCGTATGCGCTCGCATTGCAGTGGGCGCTGCTGCCTGAGGACGACCAGCGGGTGCGAGCCGGCGCGCGTCTGGCGGACCTGGTCCGCTCGGCGGGCTTCCGGATCAGCACCGGATTCGTCGGTACGCCGCTGATCGCGGACGCGCTGACCGATGCCGGGTACACCGACATCGCCTATCGCCTGCTGCTGCAGACGCACTGCCCGTCGTGGCTGTACGCCGTGACGATGGGCGCGACCACGGTCTGGGAGCGCTACGACAGCATGCTTCCCGACGGCAGCATCAACCCCGGTGAGATGACGTCGTTCAACCACTACGCGCTCGGCGCCGTCGCCGACTGGATGCACCGCCGCGTCGCCGGACTCGCTCCGGGAGAACCGGGATACCGCTCTCTCGTCGTCGACCCGCTGATCTCGTCGCAGCTCACCAGCGCCTCGGCGAAACACCTCACCCCGTACGGCGAGGCCGCGGTCGCGTGGTCGCGCAGCAACGGTGAGATTGCGCTCTCCGTGACCGTTCCCGTCGGCGCCCGCGCACAGGTCGTCGTACCGGGGTCTGATGGTCCGGTGGAGGTCGGCCACGGAACGCACGAGTGGACGGCACCTGATGTCGAGCCGCCGACGCTTGCCTCGGCGGCGACCGTGCGGCAGCTCATCGACCACGAGCCGAGCTGGGACGCTGTCGTCGCGGGAGCGCTGGAGAGCGGTTTCGCGACCGATGACGCCGCGCTCGCCGCTCGGCTGGCGCCGTACCTCGATCAGCCTGCGACCCGTCTGAAGGAGGTGGCCGGCGACGCCGGCGCGCTGCGCTCCGCTCTCGAAGCCCTCCTCAACCACTGATCACGCACTTATCCCCTAGGAGGTCATGATGACGTTCCGCCCAGGCATGCGAGGAGCCGTCGTACTTGCGCTCAGCTCTCTCGCCCTGACCGCGTGCAGCGCGGGCAGTCTCGGTTCCAGCGACGACACGGGCGGAGGAGGATCGGTCACGATCACCTACCTGATCGGCAACCAGGACCAGGACATCAAGACCGCCGATCAGCTGGTCAAGGACTTCACCGCGAAGAACTCCGGGATCACGATCAAGACCGAGACCCGGCCGGCCGGCACCGAAGGCGACAACCTGGTCAAGACCCGGCTGGCGACCGGCGACATGCCGGACGTGTTCGGCTACAACACCGGTTCGTTGTTCCAGGCGATCGCGCCGCAGAAGAACCTGGTCTCGCTCAGCGACCAGCCGTACATCAAGGACCTCGACGAGAACTTCACCAAGACCGTCACCGCCGACGGCCAGGTGTACGGCGTACCGGGTGGCGGCTTCATGGGCGGCGGGGTGCTCTACAGCATCCCGGTCTACACCAAGCTCGGGCTGAAGATCCCGACGACGTGGGCCGAGTTCATGGCCAACAACGCCAAGATCAAGGCGGCCGGTGGGGTCGCACCGGTGATCCAGACCTACGGCGAGACCTGGACCTCGCAGCTGTTCGTCCTCGGCGACTTCCACAACGTGGCCGCGGCCGAGCCCGACTTCGCGGATCGCTACACCAAGAACCAGGCGAAGTACGCCACCTCGGCGGCTGCGCTGAAGGGGTTCGAGCACACCGAGGCCGTCCACGACGCGGGCTACGAGAACAATGACTTCGCCTCCGCCAAGCTGCCGGACGGCCTGCGAATGCTTGCCCAGGGCAAGGGTGCGCACTACCCGAACCTGACCGGTACGGTCGCGAACATGGTTTCGACCTACCCGGAGGCGGCCAAGAACGTCGGCTTCTTCGCGTTGCCTGGTGACGACGCGAGCAAGAACGGCCTGACGCTGTGGACGCCGGGCGGTAACTACATCCCGAAGACCACGACCGGCGACAAGCTCGACGCGGCGAAGAAGTTCCTCGCGTTCCTGGCCAGCCCCGAAGGGTGCGCCTCGTTGTCGAAGGCTGCGGCCCCGACCGGCCCGTACGCCGTCAAGGGGTGCACGCTGCCGGCCGACGTACCGCAGGCGATCAAGGACATGCAGCCGTACCTCGACAAGCCCGGCGGATCCAGCCTCGCGCTGGAGTTCCTGTCGCCGGTCAAGGGTCCGTCGCTCGAGCAGATCACCGTCGAGGTCGGTTCCGGCATCCGTAAGGCGAAGGACGGAGCCGCCCGGTACGACGAGGACGTGAAGAAGCAAGCGCAGCAGTTGGGGCTAGCGGGATGGTGAGGGTGTACCGCCCGTACTCGAACTGGTTCTACCTGCCGACGGCCCTGATCTACGGCGTGCTGTTCCTGGTCCCGACGTTCGCCTCGCTCTACTTCAGTCTGACCCGGTGGACGCTGTTCGAGTCCAAGTTCATCGGGTTCGGCAACTTCAAGCTGTTCTTCCAGGAGCCGGCGCTGCTCAAGGGCTTCACCAACACACTGATCTACGCAGTCGTCACGTCCGGGTCGAAGGTGGTCCTCGGGTTGCTGCTCGCGGTCCTGCTCACCTCGCAGATCGTTGCCCGCGGCTACCTTCGGTCGGTCGTGTTCTTCCCGGTGCTGGTGTCGACGATCGGTGTCGGGCTGACCTTCACGGTCTTGATGAACCCGGAACGCGGACTCATCAACGGCGCGTTGAGCGTGATCGGGATCGACGGACCGGGCTGGCTCACCGATCCGAAGTGGGCGTTGCTGTCGGTGGCCGCGGTCGACGTCTGGAAGGGCGTCGGCCTGGCCACACTGATCTACATCGCCGGGATCGTGTCGATTCCGCGTGAGTACATGGAGGCGGCTCGGGTCGACGGGGCGAGTTCGTGGGAGACGTTCCGGCGGATTGTGTTGCCGCTGTCCCGGCCGGCGACCGTGACGGTGATCATCTTGTCGCTGATCGGCGGGCTGCGGTCGTTCGATCTGATCTGGGCGATGACGCGGGGCGGACCGGGCTTCACCTCGGACGTGATCGCGTCGGTCATCTACAAGCAGTACCAGGCCGGCTTCTACGGTCTGTCGACCGCGGGGAACGTCGTCCTGTTCGTGGTGGTGACGGCGATCGTCGTACCGCTGTCGTGGTTCCTGAACCGGCAGGAGGTGGACCTGTGAGTACGGCGGAATTGGTCAACCATCGGCCGGGACGCAAGCTCGCGTTGAGCGCGGTCGCGATCGTCGCGTCGGTGGTGGTGTTCCTGGTGCCGTTCGCGTTCATCATCCTGACCGCGGTCAAGGATCGGCAGCAGTCCGCGCTGCTGGACTTCTCGTGGCCGCACCAGTTCCGGTTCGTGCAGAACTTCATCGAGGTGGTCGAGGCCCGCGACTACATGCTGGTGATCGCGTTCATCAACTCGACCATCCTGACGGTCGTCAGCGTGGGCGGGATGGTGGTGCTCGCGGCGATGGCCGGCTTCGTGCTGCAGCGGCGCAAGAGCCGGTGGAACGGATTCATCAACTTCCTGGTGCTGGCCGGGCTGATCATCCCGCCGGCCGTCGTACCGACGATCTGGGTGCTGCAGAAGTTCGGGCTGTTCCGGACCATGCCGGGATTGATGCTGATCGAGATCGCCTACGGGTTGTCGTTCTGCATCTTGTTGTTCCGCGCCTTTGTGTCGACGATTCCGCGCGAGCTCGACGAGGCGGCGATCATCGACGGTGCCGGACCACTGCGGCTGTTCTTCGGGGTGATCTTCCCGCTGCTGAGATCGGTCGTCGTGACGGTCGTGGTGGTGCAGTCGGTGGCGGTCTTCAACGACTTCGTGAACCCGCTCTACTTCCTGCCGGGCGACAAGAACGCGACCGTCCAGCTCACGCTCTACAACTTCTCCAGTCAGTACTCGACGCAGTACAACCTGCTGTTCATGAACATCCTGCTGATCACGATTCCACCGCTGATCATGTTCCTCTTCTTCAACCGCCAGATCGTCGCCGGCATGACGTCGGGAGCCGTCAAAGGCTGAGCGGTTTGCGAACCAGGGCGTAGGCCTGCGGTTGCTTCTCGCCCCACTCGGGGGCATGCGTGAGCGTGGCGACCTCCTCGAACCCAGCATCAGCGAGGAGGGACGCCACGTCGGCCGGGTCCTGCAGGTACACATCGAGGTCGAGATCGTGACCGTACGCCGCGCTCAGGTGGTACGTTCCGGCGCCCGCCTTGTAGCCGTAGATGAGGTGACCGCCGGGTTGGAGGACGCGGTGGGCCTCGGCGAAGGCGGCGGGGAGTTGCTCGCGTGGTGTGTGGACGAGCGAGTACCAGAGCAGGGCGCCGGCTAGCTCGCCGTCTTTGAGCTCGAGGTTGAAGACCGAGCCGACCTCGAAGCGCAGGTCCGGGTAGTTCTCACGAGCGACGTCGATCATGCCGGGGCTGAGGTCGATGCCGAACACGTCGAGGCCCGCTGCGGCCAGGTGTGAGGTGACGCGGCCGGTGCCGCAGCCGAGGTCGGCGATCGGGCCGGGTGGGACCGTCTCGCCGAAGTACATGAGCATCATGCGCTCGGCTACACCCTTGCCCACCAGGTCTTTCAGGAGGGCGTGGTAGTCGGTCGCAACGGTGTTGTAGGAGGCCTCGATCTCGTTCATGTGAGGACTCTAGGAAGCCCCTCCGACAGTTTCCGATAGCACTCCGGGGTGTTGTAGGCGTGGGCCGAGAGCCGGATGTACGAGCGCCCCTCGAAACCGGTGAGGGTTATCTCGACCTGAAGCTCGTTGGACACGTGTGCCTTGAACGGCTCGGCCTCGGCGACCACCATCGGCAGCTCCACCAGGCGCAGGGTCGGGGCGGGGTTGGCCACTTCACCGACCGACGTACCGAGGGCTTTGGCAACGAGGCGGGCGCCCTCTTCAAGCATCGCGGTGATCTGCGGCCGCCGTACCGACCACTGCAGATCGGCGAGCACGCGCAGCGACTCGGGCGCCGCGATCCATGCCGCGTAGTCCTGGGTGCCTTGCATGTCGAACCGCTCCGGCAGGCGCTCGTCGTACTCGGACCAAGACGTGATGAGCGGGAGGGCCGCCTCGCGCCACTTCTCGGCGACGACCAGCGCGGCGGTCGCGCGCGGAGCAGCCGGCCACTTGTGGAAGTTGCCGGTCCAGAAGTCGGCGCCGTCCCCGGTCGGTGCGTCGATCAGCGCCGGTGCGTGCGCGCCGTCCACGATCACCGGTACGTCGTGCGCGTGGGCCAGCTCGACCAACCGGGCGATCGGCAGGATCGTGCCGGTCGCGGCGCTGACGTGGTCGACGAGCAGCACGGACGCGTTGTCGAGCGCGGGTTCGATCAGCGCGACCACCGTGTCGTCGTCGGCCTGCATCGGTACGTCGACCACGAACAGTTCGGCGCCGTGAATCCGTGCGACCCGCTCAGCGGCGTACCGAGAAGCGCCGTACACGTGGTTGGTCGTGACGATGCGGCTGCCGCTCCGAATCGGCACGCTCGCGAAGGCGGCGGTGACGCCTGCGCTGGCGTTGGGCACGAGGGCGAAGCCGTCGGGGTCGGCCTGCAGGAAGGCCGCGAGCTCGAGCCGGGCAGCGGTCAGGCGCTCGGGCACGGAGCGGAACCACACCATCGGGTTGGCCTCGGCCTCGGCCCGGAGAGCGGCCAGGACTTCTTGGGTACGGCGGGGAACGGCTCCCCACGAGCCGTGGTTGAGATGCACCACGGCCGGGTCGAGGGTCCACAGGTCTGGGCGGGGGCTGAGTACCGTCACCAGCCAAACGGTACATAATTCCTGACGTGTACCCCTACCTCGACCACGACGGTCCGATCGCGATGGCGCACCGCGGCGGCGCCAAGCACCCGGACCTGATCGGCTACGAGAACTCGCTGCACGCCTTCGAGCACGCGGTCGGCCTCGGCTACCGCTACCTGGAGACCGACCTGCACGCGACCAGCGACGGCGTCGTGATCGCGTTCCACGACGACGTCCTCGACCGCGTCACCGACCGCACCGGCGTGATCGCCGATCTGCCCTGGTCGGATGTCAGCAAGGCGCGGATCAACGGCCACGAGCCGATCCCCCGGCTCGACGAGCTGCTCGAACACTTCCCCGGCATCCGCTTCAACCTCGATATCAAGGCCGAGAAGGGCCTGGAGCCGGCCGCCAACGTCCTGCGCGCCGCGAACGCGATCGACCGGATCTGTGTCTCGTCGTTCTCGCAGTCCCGGGTTCGCCGCATCCGCAAGCTCCTGGGCCCACGCCTGTGCACCGGGTACGGCGACCTGGAGACCGCGCTGCTGCGGTTCCTCCCGATCGCCCTCCCGTCCAAGGGCGCCTGCCTCCAGATTCCCGAGAAGTACAAGGCGCTCCGCGTCCTCACCCCCGGACTGATCGACCGCGCCCAATCGGCCGGCAAACTGGTCCACGTCTGGACTGTCGACGACCCGGCCGACATGCGCCGCCTCCTCGACGCCGGCGTCGACGGGCTGATCACCGACCGCACCGATCTGCTCCGCGAGGTGCTGATCGAGCGAGGACAGTGGACATAGTTGCCGCGGCACGCTAAATCTGCGGCGGAGGGCACCCTCCGCTGGCTAGGCTCGGGCGTTATGACGCCAGCCGAGGTGAACGCACTCCTGGGGCCCGAGGCCGATCATCGCCAGGCCGAGCGGGCGTTCCTGGACGTCGGGTGGACTCGCTGCGGGGCCGGTGACTGGGCCTTCGCCCTCCGGTCGCCCGACGGATCGACCGTCGTACGGATCAGCCCGTTCGATCCGGTCGGGCCGTACACGGCAACTCTGTATCGCGAGGCTGCTCACACGCGTCAGGTCCCGCGCCTGTTCGCGCACCGGCGACTGACCGGCGGTGGAGATCTGCAGGTGATGGAGTGGTTGAGTGCCGTCTCGCCGGGGCAGGCGGCCGCGTTCCATCGGGCGATCGCCGAGCGTGCGCCGGAGGTGGCCGGGCTGGCCGAGGTGATCAACCGCATCCATCAACGAGCCCGGAAGGAGCTGCCCTGGTGTGGACCGTTGGACACGAACCCGTCCAACGTGATGCGGGCCGCCGACGGGCATCTGGTCGTCGCTGACCTCTTCTACGCCGATGGGTTGGCCCTCTACCAGGCCGCGATCGAGAACCCGGCTCTCGTCGTCGCCAAGATTCCCGAGTCCGAGCGCCGGTTCATGGCCGACATCCCGCTGGCGGCGTCCGGCCCGTGGGAGCCCGGAGCGCAGGCAGCACTCCGGGCTGGACTGGCGGCGGCGGACGCGGACGCGGCCCAGTCAGCTAGCTGAAGTCACCTAGCTGACAAGGCGCCCTTTAGTCCCCTGAAGCTGCGACACTCTGCGCATGGGACTTCTCTCCGCCCCCGCTGGAGTCGACAAGCGGGAGTACTGGGGCTTCAGCCTCTACGACTGGGCCAACTCCGGGTACGTCACCACGGTCGGGACGGTGCTGTTCGCGCCGTACCTGACTTCGGTCGCCGAGACCGCAGCGTGCGGGTACGTCGGTACGACGGACAAGCCGTGTCACACGAACCTGGATGTCCTCGGGCTGGGGATCTCCCCCGGCTCGCTCGCCTTCTACGTCGTCACCGTCGCGACGCTCTTCTCGGCGCTGTTCCTGCCGGTGGTCGGGGCGATCGCGGACCGGCTCGAACGTAAGAAGCTGCTGATGTGCGGCTTCGCGTGGGCAGGTGCACTGGCCGCGTGCTGCATGGTGTTCGTCGGCGGTGGCCGATGGGAGCTCGGGGCGTTGCTGTTGTTCATCGGCAACCTGTGTCTCGGGTCGTCGCTGGTCGTGTACGACTCGATCCTGATCGACATCGCTCCGCCCGATGATCGCGACGACGTCTCGTCGCGTGCCTGGGCGTTCGGGTATCTCGGCGGCTTCATCCTGCTCGCGATCAACCTCGGCGTCGTCACCGCGCACGACGCACTCGGCCTCAGTCAGGGCACCGCCGTACGACTCAGTCTGCTCAGTGCCGGATTGTGGTGGGGCGCGTTCACCTTCATCCCGTTCGTGCGGCTACGCAACCGGCCGCCGGCGAACGTCGTACCGGTCCGTGGCAGCAACATCCTCCGGCAGAGCTTCGGTCAGCTGGCCGCCACCCTCACTCACATCCGCACCTATCCGGTGACGTTGCTGTTCCTGGTCGCGTACCTGTTCTTCAACGACGGCATCCAGACCGTCATCTCGGTCTCCTCGACGTACGGCGAGAAGCAGCTCGGCTTCGAGACCCAGGTCCTGATCATGACCATCCTGCTGGTCCAGTTCATCGCCTTCTTCGGCGCACTCGCCTTCGGCCGGTTCGCCCGCCGCTTCGGCACCCAGCGCACGATCATGGGCGGCCTGGTCGTCTGGATGCTGATCGTGATCGCCGGCTTCCTGCTCCCGGCCGGCCAGATCCTCCCGTTCCTCGTGATGGGCGCCGCGATCGGCATCGTCCTCGGCGGCACCCAAGCGCTGTCCCGCTCCGCCTTCAGCCAGCTCATCCCCAAGGGCCGCGAGGCCGAGTACTTCTCCCTCTACCAAGCCGGCGAACGCGGCACCTCCTGGCTAGGCACCCTCGTCTTCGGCCTGGTCCACCAGATCACCGGCTCCTACCGCCCCGCCATCGTGGCTCTCGGGCTGTTCTTCCTGGTGGGCCTCGTTCTGTTGTCCCGCGTCGACATGCGCCGAGGAATCACCGAAGCCGGGAATGCTCAGCCCACGTTGGTCTGACGCCGCGCTCGTCTGCGGCGGCCCGTACGGCGGTCCGGCGCTCGTCTGCGGCGGGCCTGTACGGCGGGCCGGCACTGCGATGCGGCCGGTTTCGTACGGCGGGGCTGCGCTCGTCTGCGGCCGGTTTCGTACGGCTGTGGTTGCTCGCCGCTGCGGCCGATTTGCAGTGGCGGGTGGCTGGCGTCCGGCGCGGGGCTGAGGGGGATGGTTCCGTCGGCGACCGCGTTTCCGTTGCCTGAGCTTCCGGGCTTCGGTTGCGGCCGGTAACAACGAGGCCTAGAAAGTGACCCATCGTGGCGAACGCTCCCACTCGGGCCCTCGCCCCCTCCGCATCTGATGGGGTAACCCACCAGATGGCAAGTCCGGGGGGCTGCTGGGGGCGCTGCCGCGCCCGGGAATCCTCGCTAAGTGGTGGATTTTCGTCACCGAGTCCCTAAAACTCACCAATTAACGCGACCGGCCCCGCGTTGCGGTCCGCCGCCTCGCTATGGGTGACTTTTCGGCGCATGGGCCCGAAAACTCACCGATAGCGCGGAACAGGCCCGACGCCGGTCGTCCCCGCTCGCTGGGTGGAACATTTTGTGCAAATCGCGACCAGAAGTTTCCACTCAGCGCAGATCTCGCACCCCAGCCACAACCCGGAAGCTCAGGCAACGGCAACCGTGGTCGCCGACCGAACCATCCCCCTCAGCCAGGCACCCGGCCCGGCCACCCACCACTGTAAATCGGCCGCAGCGGCGGGCAACCAACGCCGGACGATCCCGGCCGCAGACCAGCGAAACGCTAAGCAGCGTTGGGACCTACATCGGCGGCGGTTAACGGACGGCGTACAGGTGTAAGAGTTGAGTACTCGTCGGCACCGACGTCGTACGGCGCACTCCGCGCGTGGCCGTCTAGGTCGTCGGTGACGCGAGTGGCGTGGTTGGTGGTGGTCGCGTTGATGGCGGCGCTGCCGCTGCCTAGGCGGTAGACGCCGTCGGAGCCGGCGGTGAGTTTGGGGTCGGCGCGGGTGAAGCCGGAGGACGGGATGGTGCCGTTCGACGCTGAGCCCCAGAGGATGTTGCCGGAGAAGGTGACGCCGGACTGGTAGGGCAGGTCGGTGAGGTTGCCGCTGGTGCCGACCAGGAGGTTGTCGCGAATCTGGCAGGTTTGGGGCTGGACGGTGCGCTGGCTTTCGCCTGCGATGCCGGAGCCGTTGTTGCGCAGGGTGTTGAGGACGATGACGACGCGGTCGGGGGCGTCGTTGCCCTTGCGAGCGGTATCGGACTCGCCGGGGGTGTGGTCGCGTTCGCTGCCGGAGCCGAGGACGATGCCCGCACTGTCGGAGCCGTCGGCACCGTGGACGCCGTCGACGTAGTTGTTCACGATCAGGTGGTCGTTGCCGTAGATCCGGATGCCGTTGTTGCCGCCGAGGATGTAGTTGCTCTCGACCCGGTTGTTGTTTCCGTGCCGCAGCACGATGCCGCCGAGACTGTTCCGGACCGTGTTGTACCGGATGGTGTTCCCGGACGACTTGACCGAGATCGCTTCGGGGTCGCCGTTCACCCGCTCGAACAGGTTGTACTCGACGGTCGCGTCGGCGTCGGCGAGCGCGCGGCTACTGACCCCGAGCCGGATCGGTTCGCCGCCGTTCTCGCCGCTGAAGCTGTGGTCGCGGAAGTGATTGCGGAGAATATAGGTGCGCTGGGCAATGACATCGTCGCCGCTCGGACCGTCGATCACCAGGTAAACGCCGACGGTCGTCTTGTCCCGGAACAGGTTCCGGTCGATCTTCACGTCATCACCCCGTACGACGACCGAGTGGCCGGCCGCCGACCCGAGCGCGAACTCGTTGCGGGTCAGCCGGATCCGGTTCGAGCCGACCGGCAGATCGAGGGTCGCGGTCTGCTGGAAGATGAACCCGCTGATGGTGATGTTCGACGAGTTCGAGAACACGAAGCTCTTCGGCCCGGTGAGCGTCACGCCACCGCGCGTCTCGGCCTGGATGGTGATCGGTGCACTGGTCGTCCCGTTGCGGCCGCTGATCGTGATGCCGCCGGACCCGACGGCGTACGAGCCGTTCGCCAGCGTGATCGTGGTCCCGGCGGTGGCGGAGTTGATGGCCGACTGCAAGGCGGACAGTGATGTCACCAGGGCGGATTCGCGGGCGTCCGCGGCTCTGACGGCGACGGCGGTGGCGCCGATTGCGCCGACAGCGCCGGCCAGGAAGGTACGACGTTTCATCGGTGTCTCCTCAACTGCGTGGGCGGTACAGCTTTCGGTACTCGCTCGGAGTGACCGAGCTGACTTGACGGAAGACCTTGGAGAAGTAGGACTGGTCCATCCCGACGGCGGCGGCGATCTCCTCCATCGGGCGGTTCGTGGTAGTGAGCTCGCGCTGGGCCCATTCGATCCGGGTGCGCTTGATGTACTGCTTCGGCGACAGACCGAACTCGGTCCGGAACCGCCGGACGAAGGTCGCCAGGTCCTGACCGAAGTGCGCGGCCAGCACTTCGACGGTCAGGGGGTTGTCGAGGTTCTGCTGGATGTACTGCACGACGCTGGTCTCGCTCGTCGTCTGCTGCGCCAGCCGGACCGAACCAGCCGGCGCACTGTCGAGGAAGTGCGCGAACAACGCCGTCAGCGCCGACCGGATCCGCAACGGCGACGCAAGCCCAGGCGGATCCCGGTCTGCCGCGCCGACCTGCTCGAAAAGCAGAGCCGCCTCATCCGGCGACTTGCTCGGCACGATGTTCGGCAAGGTCAGCACCTCACCGATATCGCGCTCACCGATCAGCGCCGAGAAGTGCAGCCAGTGCTTGCGGAACACGTTGTCGCTGACCGTCTCGTAGGACACCGGTACGTCGGCCGGCATGTACACCAGCTCCCCCGCCTGAGGAAACAGCTCCTGGTCCCCCACCACGAGCCGGCCCTCCCCCTCGAGGATCAGGTAGAGCCGCGAGAACGGATCCGGCAGCAACGCCCGCGACCAGCCCCGATGCACCTTGGTGATCCGGGCCGCGACCACCAGGTCGAGCCGGAGCCGATCCAGGTGGGTCCGGATCAGCTCCTGCTCGCGCAGGCTCGGCACGGCCGCGGTCGTCACGTCCGGCGTCGTACTCATGACGCGTGCGGTCCCACGTCGCCCGGGGTGAGCGGGCGGCGGCAGTAGGGCCGCCGCGAGTACTCGTCGGCGCCGACATCCGCCCGGCCGGTACGACGGTCGCCGTCGAGGTCGGTGTCGATATCGGGGTAGCTGCGCGTGGCGGCGTTGATCGCCGGACTGCCCGCCGCGAGCCGGCGGATCCCGTCCGGACCGGCGACCAGTCGCGGATCGGCCCGGCGGAATCCACCCGCGGGCGCGTTCCCGTCGGTCGCCGCGCCCCAGTGCAGGTTGCCCGACCACGTGACGCCGTCCTGGAACGGCATGTTCATCAGTTGCCCTCGATCACCCATCAAGAGATTGTCGGTGATCGTGCATCCGAGCGGTGGGAGGGTCCGCTTGCTCTCGCCGGCTACCGCGTTGTCACAGTCGAGGATCGTGTTCAGCGCGATCTGGACGCCGTCCGGCGCGTCGTTGCCGGTCCGCGAGGTCGGCGGCTCACCCGGGAAGTGGTCGCGGACGCTACCGCTGCCGAGCACCACGCCCGTACCTGCGATGTCGGACAGGTAGTTGTTCACGATCTGGTGGTCGTTGCCGTAGATCCGGATGCCGTTCTTGCCGGACAGGAGGTAGTTGCCCTCGACCCGGTTGGCGTTCCCGTGCCGCAGCACGATGCCGCCGAGTGAGGACCGGATCGTGTTGTGCCGGATCAGGTTGCCCGACGACTTGACCGAGATCGCCTCCGGGTCGCCGTTCGCCCGCTCGAACAGGTTGGACTCGATCAGCGCCCCCGCCGTCGAGAGCGCGCGCGGACTAAGCCCCAGCCGAATCGGCTCACCGCCGTTGTCACCAGGAAAGCTGTGGTCGCTGAAATGATTGCGGTAGACATGCACACCCTGCGCCATCTGGTCGGTCCCGGCGCCTTCGATGCCGAGGTAGATCCCGAGGGTGGTCTTCCCGTGGAAGGCGTTGTGGTCGAGCGTCGTGTGGTCGGCCCGGATCATCACCCAGTGCACGCCGGCGATGTCGGCCAGCTGGAAGTCGTTGCGGGTGAGCCGGATCCGGCGGCAGTCCGGCGGCAGGTCGAACGTCGTACTCTGCCGGAACGCGAAGCCCTGCAACGTGATGTCCGACGAGCCGGTGAACACGAAACTCTCCGAACCCGTCAGCACCACCCCACCGGTCGACTCGGCCCGGATGACGATCGGCCGGTTGGGGCGGCCCCGCAGGCCGGTGATCGCGATCGGCTGTCCGGCCGGTACGGCGTAGATGCCGTCGGCGACGGTGATGACCGTGCCCGGTCCCGCCGTACCGAGGGCTCTGCGCAGTTCGTCGAGCGAGCGGACGTGGCGGCGGTCGAGCGTCGACGCTGCTGCGGGGCGGGCGACAGCGGTGCTCAAGGCAACTCCCGCGGTAGCGGTCGTGAGAAACGTACGGCGGTTCATGAACCTCACCCTTTCAACGCGCCCGCGGTCAGGCCGCGGGCGAAGGAACGCTGGAAGAACAGGAAGACCGTCACCGACGGCAGCAGGGCCAGCAGCGAGGCCGCCATCACCACGCCCGGGGTGACCACCGGGTCGATCCGCAGCGTGCGCAGTGCCAGCGGCAGTGTGTACGAGTCGGAGTTCGTTGCCACCAGCAACGGCAGCAGGTACTGGTCCCAGATCATCGTGAAGCCGAAGACCCCGATCACACCGAGGGCCGGCTTGCAGAGCGGAAGGATGATCTGCGCGAAGATCCGGAACTCGCCGGCGCCGTCGATCCGGGCCGCCTCCTCCAGCTCGCGCGGGACATCCTTCATGAACTCGGTCATCACCAGGATCGAGAACGCCCAGGCGCCGAGCGGCACGATCATCCCGGCCAGCGTGCCCATCAGGTTGAGGTGCACGAGTGGGACGTCGGCCAGGACCAAGGTCAGCGGCAGCGCGAGGATCTCCTCGGGCAGCATCATGGTGGCCAGGATCGCCACCATCACCAGCGTCATCCCGGGGAAGATCTTGCGGGCGAGCGCATAGCCGGCGAGCACCGAGACGGTGACCTGGAGCAGCAGCCCGAAGCCGACCACGAAGAACGAGTTCGCCAGATACTTCAGGACGCCGTGGTCGAACGCGATCTTGAAGTTGTCCAGCGTCGGGCTCTTCGGAATCACACTCAGCTGCGTCGGGTCCGACACGTGGTTGAACGAGCTGACCAGCAGCGCGAGCAGCGGACCCGCGAAGACCACGAACAGGCCCGTGTAGATCACGGTCTTCGCCACCCGCGCGGCAACGCTCTTGCTTTCGGTGAGACCGAGTGCAGTCTCGGTGGCAGCAGTCATGCGACTCGCCTCCTTCGGAGCAGCTGGACGCAGACGGTCAGGACGAGCGTCGCGAGGAAGAGCAGGACAGCGCCCGCGGACGCGATCCCGAGCCGGTTCTGTTCGAAGCCGAGCTTGTAGATCAACGTCATCAGAACCTCGGTCGAGCCGTTCGGTCCGCCGTTCGTCAGCAGGAACACCTCGGTGAACGCGCGGAACCCGCGGACAGCGGCCAGCACGAACAGGATCGCGAACACCGGCCGCAGCCCCGGCAGCGTGACGTGCAGAATGCGCTGCTTGGTCGAGGCACCGTCCACGACCGCGGCCTCGTACAACCCGCGGTCGATCCCGGCCAGCCCGGCGAGGAAGATCATCATGTCGTACGGCGCCCCACGCCAGATGCCCGTCACCACGATCGACGCGAGTGACGTGTCCGGGTCGTTGATGAACCCTGACGGCCCGAGCCCGACCAGACCGAGGATCTGGTTGAGCAGACCATCGGCCGTCGGGTGGTACATGATCCGCCACAGCTCGGCGACCACGGCGATCGGTACGACGACCGGCAGGAACGCCGCCGACCGGATGAAACTGAGCTTTCGGGTCTGGCCCTCCACCAGCAGCGCCAGCACGAACCCGAGGATCATCGAACCGGCCGTCTGCCCGACGGCCAGCACGATCGTGTTCCAGGTCGCCGACCGGAACCCGTCCGAGGACAGGATCTCGCTGTAGTTCGCCGTCCCGACCCACAGGTTGCCGAGGTAGGGGCGGACCTCCTGCGCCGACATCGAGAGCGCCTGCGCCATCGGGATGAACTTGAAGTAGACGAAGAGGATCAGTGCGGGCGCCAGGAACAGCCACGGAATCCACCAGTTGCCGGTGCTGCGCCGGTTGCGGCCGAGGCGGCGCGCTGGCGTCCGCCGTACCGGCCCTGTCGCCTGGGATGCCCGCCGCGCCGGCCGGGCCTCCGCCTCGCGGACACTCACGGCGCGCCGATGCCCTGCTGCTTGAGCGACTCCGCCAGCTTGCCGTCCAGCTTGGTCAGCTCGGCGCCGACGTCGAGTCCGCAGTCGGCGATCAGCGCGTTCACCGTGTCGGCACTCGCCTGCCGGATCGGCGTCCAGTTCGGGATGCTCGGCGCGTACCGGCTGTGGTCACGGTAGACGTCGGCGTACACCTTCCAGCGCGGGTCCTTGCGTACCGCGGTGACGTCGACGGTCTTGTTCACCGGCAGCTGCACGTTGAAGGCCTTCTCGCCTTCCATCCCGAGCTTCTGCGCCTCCGGCGAGATGATGTACGACGCCCAGGCGTTCTGCCCGGCCTCGTTCGCCGACCCGGCCATCAGGTACGCGCTGCCGCCCTCCGCGAGCACGGTCGAGTCCTTGGCGCCCTTCGGTACCGGGACGACCTCGTACTTGTCCTTGCCGAGGCTCCCGTCGAACCGCGGCATCAGGTACGGACCGACGACGTACATGCCGGCCTTGCCCGACTCGAAGGTCTCGTTGGTGGGCGGGGTGTCCATCGTGGCCGCGCCGGGCTGGATGACCTTGTCGGTACAGGCGAGGTCGCGGAACCACTTGGTCGCTGCTACCGACTCCGGCGTGGACATGGCCGGCTTGTACTTCCCGTCGGCCTGCTTGGCGATGAAGTCGCCGCCGGCGCCCCACAGGAAGTTCGAGAAGTACCAGGAGGCGTACCCACGCTTCGTCGAGCCCGGTACGGCGAGTCCGGCGGTGTCGTTCTTACCGTTCCCGTCAGGGTCCTTCGTGGTGAACGCCTTCGCCAGCGCGACGAACTGCGCCAGGTCGGTCGGCACCGGCAGCCCGACCTTCTGCCGCCAGTCCTTGCGGATCAGGAGTGCGGAGGCCTGCGCCGAGTACGGGACGCCGTACATCTTGCCGTCGCCGGCCTTGGCGACCGCCAGCGCGGAGTCGAGCAACTGGTCGCTGCCCTTGATCGCGGCCGGGTCGACCTCGCGGATGATGCCCTGGGTGAGCATCGTGCCGAGCTGGGACGAGTCGTTCATGACGATGTCCGGCAGGTCCTTCTGCGCGGCGCGCTGGGACAGCTTGGTCTCGAAGTCGTCGAAGATCGCGGTGACCTCGATCTTCTGGCCGGTCGCCTGCTCGAACGCGGCGGCCAGCTTCTTCATCCCCTTCTCGCCGTCGCCACCGGGCGTGGTCCGCGTCCACAGCTCCAGCGGCGCCTTCGCATCCTGTGCGACCGGCTTCGGGCCGGTGCTGCCACAACCCCCGAGCGCCAGGGCTGCTCCGAGCCCGACAGCTACCCACTTCAACGTCCTAGACATCCCGCCCCACTCCAATTTGTACTTTTTGGACCTCATTTCGTCGGAAGATAGCGCTTTCCATCGGAGTCGGTCAATGATTCATCGGATGTCTGTTCCCGGGCCGTGACATGGGTGAGCGCCCGGCCGGGAGGGTGGCCGGGCGCTCAGAAGGTGGGTCAGCGCGTGGAAGGAGTCGTGCTCGGGTTGCGGGCGCCGCCAGCCGGGAAGGTGCCGCCCTGACGGACCGAACTGGCCGTCACGGACCCGTCGGCGCTCTGCCCGGTGACCACGACCTGCTCTCCTGCCTTGAGGTCGGTCGCCTTGCCCTTGGCGGTGATCTCGATGTCCGTCTCGCCGGTGAGCTTCACAGTGACATCGCCCGTCTGCGTCTTCACCACCAGCTGAGAATCCGTCGCGGACACGACCGTCCCAACGGTCGCCGCTGCCCCGGCACCGCCGGGCGCCTGACCGTTCTGGCCACCCCGGAAGCCGCCGTACCCGCCGGCACCTGCAGGCCCGCGCCCCGTGGCCGCGGCCGGCGCCGGCGTGTCCGACGCGAAGGCGGCGTGCAGCCCAGCGCCACCGGCCAGGCCGATCGCGAGGACAACCACACCAGCCAGTACGGCGGTCGCCGTCGGCAGGCTGAGCGTCTTCTTCGGCTTCAACGCCGCATCGACCTCTTCGTCGGACCCGATCTGGGCGAACTCATCGGGCGTCTGGTTGCTCATCGGATAGTGCCTCTCACTCGTGACGTAGTGCGTCGATGGGACGAAGACCGGCGGCTCGGTGCGCCGGCATGCTGCCGAAGAACAGGCCGACCGCGGCGGACACCCCGAGGGCGAGCGCGATCGACGACGGGACCAGGACCGGCGCGACCCCGGCCAGCTGGAACTGGGTGACGATCAGCGCCGCGCCGACTCCGACGGCACCGCCGATCAGGCTGAGCAGGGTCGCCTCGATCAGGAACTGGCCGAGGATCGTGCGTCGTCGCGCCCCGAGCGCCTTCCGGATCCCGATCTCCCGGGTCCGCTCGGTGACCGTGACGAGCATGATGTTGGTGACCCCGATCCCGCCGACCACCAGACTGATCGCCGCCACCGTGGCCAGCAGCGCGGTGAACGTCGCCGCGGTGTCCTGGCTGGTCTGCAGGATCTGCGCCGAGTTCGTGATCCGGAACGGCGAGGTCGTGGTGGCCGGAACCTGGTGCCGCGCGGTCAGCAACTGCGTGACCTCGGCCTGAGCCAGGTCGACCCGATCCTTGTCGGAAGCCTGTACGACGATCTGGCTCAGCGCGCCGTATCCGGCCTGGGTGGCGCGCAGCGTGCTGATCGGGACGATCGCGGTCGCGTTCGGGTCGTTGAACCCGGTGCTGTCCTTGCTGGCGAGCACCCCGCGAACCACGAAGTCGACCGCGCCGAGCTTGATCGTCTGCCCGATAGCGGCCTGGGCCCGACCGAAGAGTTCGCTCGCGGTGGTCTGACCGAGCACGATCACGCGCTCGGCCCCGTCCACGTCCTCCTGGGTGAACGAGTTCCCGGTTCCGACCGGGGTGTTGGTCGCCGGGAGGTACGCCGGAGTCGTCCCGATCACCTGGCTGATGGTGTAGCTCGTGTCGCCGTTGGTCGCCGTACCGGAGCTGGTCATGACCGGGGCGACCGAGGCCACGTCCGGGGCGAGGCGCCGGTCGGACAGCGCGCTCACGTCGTCGAGGGTCAGTGCGTACTGCTGGGACGACGGTCCGGCCTGGCCGCGGGCGAAGCCGCCGCCTCCACCGGTGGTGGAGACCGTGAGCAGGTTCGTGCCCATCGCCTCCAGCCGGGTCTGGACCGCCTTCCCAGAGCCGTTGCCCACCGCAACCAGCACGATCACCGCGCCGACTCCGATCGAGACGCCGAGGACGGTCAGCAGGGAGCGCAGCTTGTTGGCGCTGAGGCCGCGCAGGGCAGCCCCGAAGAGATCGCGAGGTGTCATCAGCGAGTCACCTCGTCGCGGACGATCCGGCCGTCGGAGACCTGGATCAGCCGCCGGGCCCGTGCGGCCACCTCGTTCTCGTGGGTGATCACCACGACGGTCCGGCCCTCGGCGTTCAGCTCGTCGAACATCCCGAGCACCTCGTCGGTCGAGTGCGCGTCGAGGTTTCCGGTCGGCTCGTCGGCGAGCAGGATCCGCGGGCCGGTCGCCAACGCGCGAGCGATCGCGACCCGCTGCTGCTGACCGCCGGAGAGCTGGTTCGGGCGATGACCGGCGCGGTCCGAGAGGCCGACCAGGTCCAGGGCGCGGTTGGCTCGGGCTCGTCGCTCGGTACGGCGAAGGTGCGCGTAGGTGAGCGGGAGTTCGACGTTGGCCAGTGCGCTGGTGCGTGGGATCAGGTTGAAGGACTGGAAGATGAAGCCGATCTTCCGGCCGCGGACGAGCGCCTGCTGGTCCTCGGTGAGCCGCGCGACGTCACTCCCGTCCAGGAAGTACTCACCGCGAGTCGGTACGTCGAGGCAGCCGAGGATGTTCATCAGGGTCGACTTGCCCGAACCCGACGAGCCCATCACGGCGACGTACTCGCCGGCCTCGACCCGCAGCGACACTCCCTGCAGAGCATGTACGGCGGTCTCGCCCGCGCCGTACGTCTTGGTGACACCGCGGATGTCGATCAGAGCGTCTGCGCTCACCGGGTACCACCGGCGCTGCGCTGCTGGACGCCGCCGGCGGGGAACTGGCCGCCGCCTCCGGCCGGGAACTGCCCACCACCGGCGGGGAGCTGCCCGGTCCGGCCCTGACCGGTCTGGCCGGTGCCGCCGATCGCGCCCTGAAGCAGCTCGATCTGGTCGCCCTCGTTCAGGCCTGTCTTGATCTCGGTGAAGCTTCCGCCCTTGACCCCGATGGTGACCTCGCGGCTGGTGCCATCGGCCATCGTTACGGTGTTCGTCGTACCGCTGGTGACGACGGCCGTACTCGGCACGTAGAGGACGTTGGCCGCCTTGGCGGTCTGGACGGTGACGTTCGCGGTCTGGCCCATCCGGGCGTTGGCCGGGAGTTTGGCCAGCGAGAAGGTGGCCGAGTACGAGACCACGCCGTTGGTGGTGGTCGGGCTCGGCGAGACCGACGCGAGGGTCGCGGTCAGCGTCGTACCGGGCGCGGCGTTCAGGGTGACGGTCGCGGCCTGGCCGGCCTTGATCTTGATCGCGTCGGCCTCGGGGAAGGCGGCCGAGACCTGGAGTGCCTTCAGGTCGGAGATGTCCGCGAAGCCGGTGCCCGCGGCGGACGTCGTACTGGTGGCGGCTGAACCTTGACCTGAGGTCGAGCCTGAGCTGCTCGTCGACCCGGAGCCTGAACTGCCGCTCGATCCCCCGGCGACCGAGCCGACCGAACCGTTGATGGCTGTGATGGTGCCGGCGATCGGCGCCTTCAGTGTGGTGGCGGCGACTGCCGCCTTGGCCGCCTCGAGATCCTGGTCGGCCTGCTCCTTGTCCGCCTTCGAGCGGGCCAGCGACGCCTCGGCGTTGCTGACGGCAACCTCTGGGTTCTGCGTCTGGGTCTGACCCTGTGCCTGAGCTTGACCTGTCGGCGTAGGTGAGGCGGACGCCTCGTCGGCCGCCTCGTCGGCCGCCTCCTTGGCTTCCTCGGCGTCGTCCAGCGACTCCTCGGCGGCCGTCACCGAGTTCGCCGCGGCGATCTGGTTCTGCTCGGCGATCCGTTCCTGCCGCTCGGCCGCGGCCGGGTCGACCTTGGCGATCGCGGCGCCCTTGGCGACCACCTGACCGACCTTGACCAGGATCTGGGTGACCGTGCCGGAGGTCTCGAACTGGGGCGAGGCGGTCTGCGAGCTGGCCAGCGTGCCGCTCGAACTGACGCTCGCCACCACGTCGCCCCGGCTCACCGCCACGCTCGGACGGGTCGCTGCCGCGGACGGTTCGTCGCTGCGGAAGAAGAGGAAGTACGCCGTGACGGCGATCGCGGCGACGATGGCCACCAGGGCCACATTGAGCAGACTGAGGCCACGGAGTTTGTGGCGGGGTAGCACCATGGACACAGAAGCTAGGGACAGTTGCTGAGGAAGTGGTCCTTGATTCCTGGCAACTGACTGTGAACTTGAAGCGTCTGTACTTCGGTGGCCCGCGACACACCGTGATCTGTGAACACCTCATGACAGGCGGTCACGACCGTGCTGTCAGGTGCGAACATATCGCTCGGGCATGCCAAAATGGGAATGATCCGGGCCGGCCGACCGTTGGCACGGATGACGATCTCGGAGGTTTGACATGTCTAATCGCGTACTGCGTGGTTCGGGGCTGGGTGGGGTCAGCTTCGAGGATGACCGTGGTGTCGAGTTCGCGCCGCGCCAGATGATCACGTACGACTGCCCCCGCGGTCACGTGGTCGAGGTGACGATGGCGCACGACGCCGAGGTGCCCGCAATCTGGGAGTGCCCGCACTGCGGCAGCGAGGCCGCTCGCTCGACCGGTGAGAAGCCGGAGCCGAAGCAGGAGAAGCCGGCCCGCACGCACTGGGACATGCTGCGCGAGCGCCGGAGCATCTCGGAGCTGGAGGAGCTGCTCGCCGAGCGCGTGGATCTGCTCCGCAAGGGTGAGATCGGCCCGGCGCACCTGCACCGGACCAAGCGCACCGCCTGACGCACTGCTGAGAAGCCCGGATCGCAATGGCGCGATCCGGGCTTCTTCATGAGCTCATTTGCCTAAAGGCTTTAGGTTTGCACATAATGAGTTATGGCTAGAGCAGGCTTGACCCCGGACCGGCTGGCCCGGGCCGGCGCGGAGCTCGCCGACGAGATCGGCTTCGACCAGGTCAGCCCGTCCGCGCTCGCCCGGCACTTCGGCGTACAGGTCGCGAGCTTGTACTCGCACATCCGGGGCGCGCACGATCTCAAGACCCGGATCGCTCAGGTCGCGCTCGACGAGATGGCCGACCGTGCGGTGGCTGCGCTGGCTGGCCGGGCTGGGCGGGATGCGCTCGTAGCTCTGGCCACCGTCTACCGCGACTACGCGCGGGAGCACCCGGGGCGGTATGCCGCCGTGCAGTACCGGGTCGACCCGGGCAGCGAGGCGGTGGATGCCGGCCGGCGGCACACGGAGTTGTCGCGGGCCGTCTTGCGTGGCTACGACCTGGACGAGCCTGCCCAGACCGATGCTGTCCGGCTGATCGGCAGCACCGTCAACGGCTACATCAGCCTGGAGAGCGCGGGCGCGTTCGCGCACAGCTCCCCCACCAGCGACGAGAGCTGGCCACGCATCTTGGACGCTCTCGACAAACTACTGCGGAACTGGACTACATCATGATCACCACCCCCATCACCTCCGAGATCCTGCGCGGCGCGCTGGAACTCGAGCAGACCGACCGCGGCGTCCTGCCGCACCGCGTGCCCGCCTGGGCGCGTCGCCAGTACGACGGCCAGCTGCAGATGGTCGAGACCCAGTCGTCCGGCGTGCGACTCGTCTTCCGGACCGAGGCGACCGTCGCCGAGCTGGAGACGGTGCCGACCAAGCGCAACTACGCCGGCGGCCCTCCGCGTCCGGACGGCGTGTACGACGTACTGGTCGACGGCACGCTGGTCGCCCAAGGCACCGCGATCGGCGGAGACCTCCTCCTGCTGGACCTGGCGACTGGCGGGGCTGAGCTGACCCGGGGTGAGCCGGTCACGCAGCGCTTCGACCTGGCCGCCGGTTCCAAGCTCGTGGAGATCTGGCTGCCGCACGACGAGACGACCGAGCTCGTTGCCTTGCGCACCGATGCTCCGGTCGAGCCGGTTCCGGTGAGTGCTCCGGTGTGGCTGCATCACGGCAGCTCGATCAGCCACGGCTCCAACGCGACCCACCCGACGGCGATCTGGCCGGCGCTCGTCGCCGCTGAGGCCGGTGTCGAGCTGCTCAACCTCGGCTTCGGCGGGAGTGCTCGCCTGCAGCCGTTCTTCGCGCGGATGATCCGTGACACGCCGGCCGACCTGATCAGCGTGAAGCTGGGCATCAACATCGTCAACGCCGACGAGATGCGCCTGGGCGCGTTCACCCCGGCGGTCCACGGCCTCCTGGACACGATCCGCGAGGGTCACCCGACAACGCCGCTCCTGGTGGTCTCCGCCATCCTCGCCCCCATCCACGAGGACACCCCCGGCCCCACCGGCCCCGACTTCACCGCGCTGGCCGAAGGCAGACTGTCCTTCGCGGCGCGCGGGAACCCCGAAGAGGTTGCCGATGGCAAGCTCTCGCTGAACGCCATCCGGACCGAGCTGGCCCGGATCGTCGCTCAGCGTGCCGCCGACGACCCCAACCTGCACTACCTGGACGGTCGCGAGCTGTACGGCGTGGAGGACAACCTGGCGCACCCCCTGGCCGACAACCTGCACCCCGACGAGGCCACCCACCAGCTGATCGCCGACCGCTTCAGCACGCTCGTCTTCAGCGGGAAGGGCCCCTTCGCGGGCCGGTCCCAGGTACATTGAGTTCAGTAGTGCTGGACTTCCAGGGAGGTACGCCGTGAGTGCTGAGATCGCCCCGGCGTGGATGCACACGCAGATTACCGCCGAGCAGTACGACGCGTGGACCCCTGAGCAGTGTGCCGGGATCGAGATCGTGGACGGGATGGTCTCCGTGGCTCCGAGCGCTACCAAGCGTCACAACCGGCTCGCCCGCCTGCTGGCGAACGCGCTCGACCACGCCGCCGGGCCGGACTGGAACGCCGACACCGACTTCGACGTACGGCTGCAAGATGTCCCGCTCACGAACCGGCGGCCGGACGTGGTGGTCTACCGGGCCGACACGATCGACATCTCCCCCACCCGCCCCGAGCACGTGCTGCTCGTGGTCGAGGTCGTGTCGCCGGGCTCGGAGACCACCGACCGGGTCGTGAAGGTCGACCAGTACGCGAGGGCCGGCATCGCCTTCTACTGGCGGGTCGAGCTGGCCGCGACCGGCGTCCCCCTCGTGTACACCCACGTCCTTGACCCAGCCAGCGGCCTCTACCGCGACGCCGACGTCTTCGCCGGCGAGGTCAAAGCCGTCGTACCGTTCCCCGTCACAGTAGAGCTCACCATCATCTGACCGGCCGCACCGCCGCCCTAGAGCTCGCTGCACGACCGCCCGCGCCACCAGTGGTGGCAGGAGACATCTGCTGACGGCCGGAGACCTCATGCCACGGGTATCCGGCCACGCTTCCCTGTCTCAGGGCATCAGTGGTGGCCGGGGTTATTTCGGGGGTTCAGGGTCGATGACTTCGCCCTGTACGACGTTGTCGGCGGAAGGCCGTGGGCCGCTGGTACCGGCGTTCGGGCCGAAGCCGCCGAACCCGGGGATGCCTTGACCTCCGGAGGCCGGACCACCGAGGGTCCCACCTAGGCCGCCGAGGCCATTCGCGCCCAGGCGGCTCACGCGCCGGCCTAGGAATGCAGTGAGGGCTCGGCGTGCGAGTGGGCGGGTGAAGGGGAGCACGAAGAAGAAGCCGAAGATGTCGGTGACGAAGCCCGGGGTGAGCAGCAGCGTGCCGCCGATCAGGACGAGGGCGCCGTCGGCCAGCTCACGGCCGGGCATCTTGCCGGTCTCGAAGGACGACTGCAGGGCGGCCCAGGCGCGGCGGCCTTCCCGCTTGATGAGCCACGCGCCGAGCGCGCTCTCCACGATCAGCAGGGCGACCGTGGGCCAGCCGCCGATCACCTGGCCGACCTGGATGATCACGTAGATCTCCACGATCGGCACCAAGAGCAGCGCAAGCGCCACCAACCAGCCCATGTCCAACCCCTTCCTACTTCCCCCCAGGATACGGAGCGACCCAAGCCCTAGGTCCGGACCTTCCGCCTGACGTCGGAACCGCATTTGGTGGGCCGGCCAGCCTGGTGGGGGGGGGGGGGGGGGAGGGGGGGGGGGGGGGGGGGGGTGGGGGGGGGGGGGGGGAGGTGGGTGTGGGTCCCCCCCCCCCACCACGCGATGGGTCAGCCCATCAAATGGGGTGGGGTGGCCGTGCGCTATCTCGGGCGTGTCGGATAGCTGGGCTGTTAGACGGGGACCTTTTGGCGGGCGGGTTTGGGGGCGGGAGGTGCTTGTGGGGGCTTGGGGTTGGAGCGGGTGGCCAGGGCCAGGACGATGCCGAGGAGGCCGAGGGCGGTGAGGATCCATTGGGGCCAGGCGCCCAGGCGGATGGCGAGGGTCTTGCCTTCGCGGACCGGGACCTTGGCGACGTAGACGTCGGAGACGAACTGGCCGGACTTGTGCTCGACCTTGCCGTTGGGCTGGATGACGCCGGAGATGCCGCTGGTGGAGGCGATCAGGACGGTGCGGCCGGTCTCGATCGCGCGCATCCGGGTGATGGCGAACTGCTGTTCGGGCTGGCCGGTGCCGCCGTACGTCGCGTTGTTGGTCTGCACGATGAGGACCTGGGCGCCGCCGTTCATCACGTCGGCGATCACGTTGTCGTAGGCCAGCTCGAAGCAGATGACGTCACCGTAGGTGACGCCGCGGATCGGCATGATGCCGGGGACCTTGCCGGGCGCGGTCTGCCGGCCGATCATCTCCAGCCGCTTGATGTAGGGCAGCAACTGGTCGCGGAAGGGGATGTACTCACCGAACGGCACCGGGTGCCGCTTCGCGTAGACCTGACCGGGGCCGGTCTGCGGGTCCCAGACGACGCCGGTGGTCTGGCGCTCGTTCGGGCCGGGGCCTTCGAGGACCGCGCCGACCAGGATCGGTACGCCGACGGCCTTCACTGCCTCTTCGATGTCCGCGCGGGTCTCGTCGTCCTTGAACGGGTCGATGTCGGTCGAGTTCTCCGGCCAGATGACCACGTCCGGCTTGGCCTCGGTACCGGCTTCGACCCGCTTCTGCAGGTCCAGCGTCGCGGCCAGGTGATTCTTGGTGACGGTCCGGGCGCGGCCGAGGAACTCCAGCCCCTTACCCGGTACGTTGCCCTGGATCATCGCCGCGGTCACGGTCTTGCCGTTCCCGTCGGTGGACAGGTTGATCAGCGCGCTCCCGCCGAAAATCGCCACGCCCGCGATCACGGCCAGCACCCGCACCCGGAACTTCGATGCCTGCCGGAACACGACGTACACGAGCACACCCAGTACGGCGATCACGAAGCTCAGGCCCGGGATTCCGACGTACGCCGCAAGCTTGCCCAAAGGGGAATCGGAGAACGCCCAGGCGAGCCGCCCCCACGGGAAACCGCCGAACGGGACCGAGGCGGTCGCGAACTCGGTCGCCACCCACAGCGACGGGATCCATAGCGGCCACAGCTTGTGCCGGAACACCCGGACCGCGAAGGCACCGAAGACCGCGTAGAAGAGGCCCTCGAGGATCGCCAGCGCGATCGCGGCGTCGCCGCCGATCACACTCAGCCAGGGCACGAGCGTCGCGTAGTAGGCGATGCCGAACCCGGCGCCGATCAGGAAGCCGGCCTTCGAGGAGAGCTGCGGGCCGTTCAGCGCCGCGAAGAACAGCGGTACGGCGATCACCGTCAGCCATGGATGGGTGTGGGGTTCGAACGCGAAACCGAGCGCAATGCCCGCCACGACCGCCACCACGAGACGCGGCAGAAGCCGCCCCAGAGCCTTCAACCGGTTCAACGCCGTCTCCCTCAGTCCTCACCCACCGGCACCACCGGCCGGTCAAACTCTATCCGGCGGGCGTGAACGTGGCATGGACACCCAGGAGGTGGCGGGCACCAGGAGGTTCAGAAGAGAGGGCCGTGTCAACGGAAAGGGGCTCGGCGCCCTTCGGACCAACCGCCGGATCGCTGGATGCGAACCGGACGGCTGTTGTCTACTGGGCGCCGAGCCTCTTCCACCTCTGCCCCGCGGGGGGCTAACCACCGGCGATCTCAGCCCCCGTCGACTCAAGCCTGGCACTGGCCTGGTCAGCGTCGCGGGATCATCCGGTGGCCGAACTCCGTGTGACCAACAGTCCAACGGGGTCTGACGACTCCCAAAACGATGCTCGCTGCCGACGATGGTGTCAACCTCTCCATCGGCCTCTTTGGGCCGTTGTAACACTTTCGTCTGCCCTACAAGAAGTTACACGTGTGTCACTCCATGTGACTGTTACCTAGGGCAACTATTCGTCACCCAACCGGTACTACGACGGTGCCCTTCGCGCGTGTGATCACAAGGGGTTCGGCGAGCACGTCGGCGGCCGATTCGGACCGGTCCGGCCGGCCGCGGCAGACGACGTATGCGCTGAATTCCAGGTCGCGGCTGCGGTTGCCGACGCGGGTGATAGTTGCCTTCACCTCCACAACGTCACCGGCCCGCAACGGCTGCAGGAACTGCACGTCGGAGTACGACGCGAACAGGCCCTCATCGCCGTCGGACTGGATGCACACCTCGGTCGCCACATCACCGAACAACGCCAGCACGTAAGCCCCGTCGACCAGATTGCCCGCATAGTGCGCGTGGCTGTAAGGGATGTAGCGGCGATGGGTGGCCGAGAGACCGATAGTTGCCTTTGACACCTTTATGCACTCTGCCTAACCGGTTGACGTTTCGTGACCAGGGCATCGACCAGATAGCTGGCCACCTCACCCGGAGTGGTACCGCGACCGAACACCCGATCCACCCCGAGGTCACCGGCCATCTGCTCGGTGAAACGGGGGCCGCCAGCAACTAACACTGGACGCGCGTTCTCGGCGTACGCCTCACGGAAGGCCGCGGACATCTCCTTGGTGTTCAGCACATGCGCCTCGCGCTGGGTGACGACCTGCGAGACCAGGATCGCGTCCGCCTTCTCCGCTTTAGCTCGTCGTACCAGCTCCGGTACGGCGACCTGGGCGCCGAGGTTCACGACCTTCAGCTCGCGGTAGTACTCCAGGCCCTTCTCCCCCGCGAAGCCCTTGATGTTCATGATCGCGTCGATGCCGACGGTGTGCGCGTCGGTCCCGATGCACGCGCCGACGATGGTGAGCCGGCGGCGCAGGTGTTTGCGGACCGCCAGGTTCACCTCCTTGGGCGAGAGCAGCGGGTAGTCGCGCTCGATGACCTCGACCTTGTCGGTGTCGACCAGGTGGTTCACCGGCCCGTAGACGACGAAGAAGGTGAAGTCGGGTCCCATCGGCTTCGCGTGGACGACGAGCGCCGGGTCCATGCCCATCTTGTTGGCGAGCTGGACAGCAGCGCCTTCGGCGCGCTTGTCGTGCGAGATCGGCAGCGTGAACGACATCTGCACCATGCCGTCGCCGGTGGTGTCTCCGTACGGCCGGATGATGCTCACTGGTCCGCCTCCAACAATTCGATCGCTGGGTTGTAGTACTCGCTGGAACGGCGGGCGACGCCTTCGAGGCCTCGGCCGGCGTCCTGGGGGCGCTTCATCAGACCGAAGGTGCCGTCGCCGATCGCGTTCAGCAGACCGTCGTCGACGATCTTGTCCAGCAGCTCCACCGACTCCCCCAGCACCTGCCGTGCGCGCTGGGCGATGAACCCGTTCGGCGCCGGGTGGAAGTCTTCGTGAAGGTTGCCTGCGGCACCCAAGACGTAGCGGACGTTCTGCAGGGCCAGGTCGCGGTCGGAGATCCACGGGGTCACCACCGCCTCGGTCATCATCCCGACCAGCAGGATGCCCTGGCCGGTCATCGCGCCGACGAGGTTGAAGAAGCCGTCCAGCAGGTAGCCGCGGAACACGTCACCGGTCATGTGCCGGGTCGGCGGCATCCATTTCAGTGGTGCGTCCGGGAACAACTGCCGCGCGAGCATCGCGTGCGCGAGCTCCATCCGGAAGGAGTCCGGGATCTCCGGCGTGATCTCGAAGGCGTGCCCGAGGCCGAGCTGCCAGTCCTCGAGCCCGGCCTCCTTGGCGAAGTACTCGTTCAGCAACTGCGAGACCGTCACCGTGTGCGCGGCGTCGACCGCGTCGGCCGTGGTGAGGTAGTTGTCCTCGCCGGTGTTGATGATGATCCCGGCCCGGGCGTGGATCTGCCGGCTGAACCGCTGGTCCACGAAGGTGCGGATCGGGTTGATGTCGCGGAAGAGGATTCCGTACATGGAGTCGTTCAGCATCATGTCGAGCCGCTGCAGACCCGCCAGGGTCGCGATCTCCGGCATGCACAGCCCGGAGGCGTAGTTCGTCAGCCGGATGTAGCGGCCGAGTTCGCGCGACGACTCGTCAAGCGCGGCGCGCATCAGCCGGAAGTTCTCCTGGGTGGCATACGTCCCGGCGAACCCTTCCCGGGTCGCACCCTCGGGGACGTAGTCGAGCAGCGACTGCCCGGTCGAGCGGATCACCGCGATGATGTCCGCGCCGGCCCGGGCCGCTGCCTGCGCCTGCGGGATGTCCTCGTAGATGTCGCCGGTGGCAACGATCAGGTAGATCCACGGCCGCTGCTCGGGATCACCGTGCTTCTTGATCAGCCGGTCGCGTTCACGGCGCCGCCCGTCGATCAGCTTCAACCCGCCGGCCGCCGCCTTGCGGGCCGCCGTACGGGCCTTTGCTGCGTCGCGTCCCTCCGGCAGGCGGAAGGTGACGGAGCCCGAGGCGGCCTTCTGGGCGAGGACGTTCAGGTCTTCGGCCTCTCCGCGCAGCAGCGCGTCCCACACCGGCAGCGCGAACCCGTGCTCCAGGCCGACGTCCGCGCGGACGGTGTCGGCCAGCCTGTTCACCCACGGAATGCCTTCGGAGTCGGCACCGGCCAGCCCGGCCAGCCGCAGTACGGCGCGTTCGACCGACACCGTTGTGTGCTGCTTGGCCAGGTTGACGATCGGCCGCCCGGCCTTGCGCGCCAGGGTGCGCGCCTTCCGGACGGTGACCGGGTCGAGGTCGAGCTTCTTCTCGGCACGCGTCATTGCGTCGCCCATCCTTCGGAGTCGTACACGATGCGACCGCCGACCGCGGTGCGCAGACAAGTAGGTACCGGCGAGCCCTCGGACAGGTCCGGAAGGACCGGTACGCCGGCGCGCGGGTCGGTCGACCAGGCGGCGACGCGCTGATCCGGGGTCTGGACGACGAGGTCGGCCTCGCTCTGCCAGATCGCGTACGTTGCCGGCATGTTCGGCGCGAGCACGCCCGCATCGTCGATGCCGGCCGCCCGCCAACTGCCACGGGTGTGCGCCTGGAACGCAGCGCGAACCGTGATCCGCTCGTCCGGGTTGTGGTGGAACGCCGCCGCCCGCACGGCCTCCCACGGACCGAGCTCGGTCACCGGCGAGTCCGAACCGAACGCCAGTACGACGCCCGCCCGGGCCAGCGACGCGAACGGGTTCATCGCCCGCCACCGGTCGCCCAGTCGCTCGGCGTACATGTCGTCCGGGCCGCCCCATAGACCGTCGAACATCGGTTGCACGCTCGCGGCCACGCCGTACCGGGCGAAGGTGGCGATCGCCTCCGGGCTCGGCATCTCCACGTGCTCGAGGCGATGCCGGACAGCGACGAGCGCCTGCGCGCCGACCTGCTCGGCGGCGAGTTCGAAGCCGCGCGCGATGTTGTCGAGGGCCTGGTCGCCGATGCAGTGGAAACCCGCCTGGACCTCGCGCTCGGTGCAGGCGATCACGTGCTCGGCGATCTGCTCGGCCGTCAGGTAGGCGTGCCCGCGGTGGTCGGTGCGGTCGGCGTACGCCTCGCGCAGTGCGGCCGTGCGGGAGCCGAGCGCACCGTCGGCGTTCAGATCGCCGGCCAGCCCGAGGACGCCGTACTGGTCAAGCACCTCGAAGGCGCCCGGCTCACCCCAGTACAGGGTGGAGTGCAGACCGAGTTCCTCCGCAGCCTGGCGCACGAGCGGCAGCTCCCACCGCGGCCCGATGTGCGGTGCCGCCATCTCGTGGAACGCGCCGATGCCCTTCGCAGCCATCGCCTGGACCGCGGTGCGAGCATCCTTCAGTACGTCGTCCTCAGTGGCGACGCTTTCCGACAATGCATCCCGTACGGCGTGATGCGCGTCTCGTTCGACACGGCCGCTCTCGTCGTACCCCTCACGCGTGGTCAGCCCCGGTACGGCGGCGACCAGCGCGGACGACACGACACCTGAGTGACCGTCGACCCGCGACAGGTACACCTGTCGGCCACCCGCGGCCCGGTCCAGCTCTGCAGCCGTCGGCGGACGTCCTTCGGGCCAGCGGGTCTCGTCCCAGTTCGACCCCTCGATGACCGCATCGGCAGGCAGCGAAGCCGCGTGCGCCGCGAGGCGATCGAGAGCTTCGGTCAGGTTGCGGGCTCCGGTGAGGTCGAGGCCGTTCAGCAGGAAGCCGATGCCGACCGTGTGGACGTGGGCGTCGACGAAGGCCGGCGTGACGAGCTTGCCGTCGAGGTCGATCACCTCGTCCGCACCGTCGGCGTACGAGGCAGCGCCGGTGTCGTCGCCGAGCCACGTCACCACCCCGTCATCGAAGGCGATCGCAGTCGCATGCGGGTCGGCGGGTGAGTAGACGGAACCGTTCGTCAGAAGTGTGCGCACGGGCTAATCCTCCGCCAGCCTGCTCTCGAACAGACCGCGGACACCCGGCTCGGTCCGCAACAGCTGCAACGCGTACTCCGCGTGACCGGGGACGTACCCGTTCCCGACGAGCATCGTCACGTCGGCCGCGAGCCCCTCCGCGCCGAGTGCGGCGGCCGAGAACGACGTCGCCATCGAGAAGAAGATCACCGTGCCACCAGCGGCCGTCGACAGTACGGCGCCATGCTCGCAACCGGGGACATCGACGCAGACGACGGTGATGTCGGCCGGTCCCCCGGCTTGCTCGACGGCGGCGTTCAAGGCGACCGGATCCCGCGCGTCAGCGAGCGCGACGACGTCGGCCAGACCGGCCGCGTTCAATGTGTCGGCCTCGTGCTGGACCGGGACGATGCCGATGGTCCGGGCCGCGCCGGCGTCGCGCGCGGCGGCCAGTGACAGCGAGCCGGATTTACCTGCGCCGCCAATTACTGACACGACAGGCTTAATGCCTTTGTCGACATACGAGCGGACGACACGAGCGGTCAGCGCGGGTGCACCGCACACGTCCATCACGGCCAGCGACAGCTCGGGCCGCAGGTCGTCCGGCAGCTTCGCGACGATCGAGCGAGCGAACAGAATCGCGTGCCCCTCAGCCGGAACCTGCTCCCCCTGGCCGTCCCAGCTCTGGAGGTCGTCGGTGATCTGCAGCGGGGTGAGCGTCAGCGACACCAGGGTCGCGACCCGATCACCCGGCGCGAGGCCGAGGGGTGAGTCCGGGCCGACCTCGTCGACGACGCCGACCAGCATGCCGCCGGAACCGGTGACCGGGTTCTGCATCTTGCCGCGAGTGTGGATGATCTCCAGCACCGCGCGGCGGATCGCCGTACCGTCGCCGTCGTGCGCGCCGGCCAGCTGCCGGTACGACGCGGCGTCCAGGTTCAGCCGCTCGACGGCGATCCGGATCTCGTCCGGCCAGATCTCGGCGCGGGCGTCCAGCCGCTCCGCTGCCTGCGGCAACACGCCCGACGGCGTGATCACGCGGTGTAGTCCTACCGGGCTCGACGGCACCTGTCCTCCTCTGAACGGTCGGGCAAAATACTACTCATAGACGCGTGTGACGAGAATTCTTCCGGCATACTCTTGCTTTCAGAGCAGTTTCTATCGCTATCCTCACATCTGACCACAATGCCTCGATGCTCTTCGGAGGACTTCGTGACCGACCTGATCAGCCCCGCTGACCTGATCGACCCCGGCAGTGCTGCGGAACAGCCGTATGCCTACCGCCGGGCCGAGCTCGTGGAGCCCGACTGGACCAGGCTGCCCGGCTGGAAGGACGTCACGGCCGAGGAATGGCGCTCGGCGCAGTGGCAGCGTTCGCACTGCGTGAAGAACGTCAAGCAGTTGCGTGACGTGATGGGCGACCTGGTCGAGGAGCGGTTCTACGAGGACCTCACCCGGGACCAGGCCGAGCGCGCGACGATGTCGATGCTGCTGCCGCCGCAGATGCTGAACACGATCGTCCCGAACGGTGCCGCCGACTACACCGAGGCTTTCTACGCCGACCCGGTACGGCGCTACATGCTGCCGGTCTTCACCGACCGGCGTGACGACTGGCCGTCGCACCCGCACGCGACGCGCGACTCGCTGCACGAGCACGAGATGTGGGCCACGGAGGGGTTGACCCACCGCTATCCGACCAAGGTGCTGGCCGAGCTGCTGCCGACCTGTCCGCAGTACTGCGGGCACTGCACCCGGATGGACCTGGTCGGAAACTCGACCCCGGTCATCGACAAGCTGAAGTTCGTCACCAAGCCGGGCCAGCGGGTCGAGGACATGCTCGACTACCTGCGCCGTACGCCGGGTGTCCGCGACGTCGTGGTCTCCGGCGGCGACGTGGCCAACATGCCCTGGCCGCGGCTCGAGTCGTTCCTGACCAGCCTGCTGGAGATCGAGAACATCCGCGACATCCGGCTGGCCACCAAGGCGCTGATGGGCATGCCGCAGCACTGGCTGTCCGACGACGTCCGCGCCGGCGTCGAGCGGGTCGCGACCGTCGGCCGCCAGCGCGGCGTGATGATCGCGATGCACACCCACGTCAACGCCGCCCAGTCCGTCACTCCGCTGGTAGCCGAGGCAACCAAGGCGATGTTCGAGGCCGGCCTGCGCGACGTCCGCAACCAGGGCGTGCTGATGCGCGGCGTCAACGACTCGATCCCGCAGTTGCTCGACCTCTGCTTCGCGCTGCTCGACGGAGCGACCATCACGCCGTACTACTTCTACATGTGCGACATGATCCCGTTCTCCGAGCACTGGCGGGTCTCGGTCAAGGAAGCCCAGCACCTGCAGCACGGCATCCTCGGCTACCTCCCCGGCTTCGCCACCCCGCGCATCGTCTGCGACGTCCCGTACGTCGGCAAGCGCTGGGTGCACCAGCTCTCCGAGTACGACGAGGTCCGCGGCGTCTCGTACTGGAAGAAGAACTACCGCACCGGTATCGAGCAGCAGGACCCGGACGCGTTGAACCGCACCTACGAGTACTACGACCCGATCGACACCCTGCCCGCCGAGGGTCAGGCCTGGTGGACCCAGCACGCCCCCACCTCGCTGGCCGACGCCGAAGCTCGCGCCGCCGCCTCCCGCAATGCCGCCGAGGCCCAGAAGCTCCTCCCGCTCGTCTAACCGCCCCGATCAGCCTTCGGTGCCATCAATGCAGGGGATGGCACCGGAGGCGTCTTTGCAGCTTCGTGCAATTCGCCCCTTCACGGTGGCTTGAGGTACTAGGATCACGCCCTCGTTGTTCTTCATGGGGGTTGTGGTGCGGGTTCTTCGTGGTGTCCTCGGCGTTCTGCTCGCCGTACTAGGTCTGCTCGTCACGGTCGTGGGCGCGGCGGCGGCTTTCTGGTTGATCGGTCCTGACGACACGGTCTACTCCGGTGAGCAGCATCTGGCGGTTCAGGGGCGTTCTCTTGTCACGACCCCGAACTTGGTCGACCAGCACGGACCGACGCTGCACGTCCGGGCACGGTCACTCGACGGCAAGCCGGTGTTCATCGGGGTCGGACGCAACTTCGATGTGGCGAGCTACGTCGAGCCTGATGCCTACACCTCGCTGGTGCAGATCAAGTACCCGATCGCGTTCAGCACCGAGGAACACGTCGGCGCCACCACTCCCCTGGCCGCACCGGCCACGCTCGACTGGTGGATGGCCAAGGCCTCGGGTCCCGGCCAGCAGTCGCTCGCCTGGCCGATCCAGGACGGCCCGTACCAGGTCGTCGTGATGCCTGCAGCCGGCAATGCACCGGTAGACGTCCAGCTCGAGTTCGGCATCGAGATTCCATATGCGTTCCTGGCCGCGCTCGCCGTACTGCTGATCGGCCTGGTGCTCATCGCCCTTGCCTGGTTGACGTTCCGCCGCCGGCCGCGTCGTACAGCAACTGATGCGGTCGCGCAGGAATCGGCGCCGGACAAGACACCCGCAAACCTCCGTACGGCGCTGTCCGTAGCGGCCGTCCTCACGCTCACCGCCGGCTGCGGCGGACTCCCGGTGGACAACACCGTCACCACCCTCAGCCGTCCCGCGGTCACTGCTGACACTGCTCATGCGGTTCTCGCCCGGTACGACGAGGTCGTGGTCAAGGCAGCTCGCACGCGCGATCTCAAAGCCGCCTCCGCCGTCGAGGCCGATGACCAGTTGGAGCGCACCCAGGCGTCGTACCAGCTCGCCGGTCTGCGGAAGGCCGCGGTCAAGCCGCCAGCTCCCTTCGCCCAAGCGACGGTTGCGGCGCCCGAGTACAGCAGCTACCCGATGCGCTTCGCGGCACTCACCAGCGGGCGTCAACTGGGCCTGTGGGTCCGCCCGAGTGCCGGAGTCCCCTGGCGGCGCAGTTTCGCCGCGACCGCGGACCCGGCCGCGAAGATGCCGTCGATCACCGGCGCCCGGGAGATCTCGTCGGACCGGACGGCGCCGTTGGCGGACCGGTTCGCGGAGTTTCTGGGGAAGAGTGGCAACTCCCCGGTGGTCACCGGTAACCCGGTGGACGGCAAGGCCTTCACGCTCAACCCTGGGGTCGACGCTCTGCTGAAGATGCAGCAGGCCCGCCGGTCCCAGGCCAAGATCCACGGCGCCACCATCCGGTCGACCACCGACCGGTTCGCCGCCACGCGCCCGGTCACGTTGCTGGCGCCGTCCGGCGAGTCGCTGGCCTTCTTCACCCTGACCGAGAAGCTGATCGTCGCCACCGACGGCGAGCACGTCGTCGCCTGGGCCGACGGAGATGAGTCCGTCCTCAGCACCCGCGAGTACGACGACGGCCTGAACGCGGTGTACTCGCACTCGGTGGTGATGGTCGTCCCGGCCCAGGGCAATCCGCGAGTGGTTGCCTTCAGCACCCAGGTCCTCAAGGCCGACGGCTACTGAGGTCTTCCATTGCAACTTCGTGCAATCTGCCGGTTTTCGGGCCGGACCGACCGTGATCGACCGCTACGATCTGGAGCCGGTTGGTTGCTGATTCGGGGAGTTGTTCGTGCGGGCTGTTCGGGTGTCTGTTGGTGTTCTGCTGGGCCTGGTGGGTCTTCTGCTGACGATCGCGGGTGGTGCGGCGGCCTTCTTCGTGATCGGGCCGGACGACACCGTCCAGTCCGGTGATCAGCACCTGGTGAGCAAGGGACTGGCCATCGCCAGTACGCCGGAATTGCTCGAGCTGCATGGCCCGATCCTGCATGTCGATGCCCGGTCGGCGAACGGGAAGCCGGTGTTCGTGGGGGTCGGGCGCGACTTCGATGTCGCGAGCTATCTGAAGGAGACGGCGCACACGTCGCTGGTGCAGCTGACGTATCCGATCGCGCTCAGTACCCAGGAGTCGAAGGGTGCGGTGACTCCCTTGCCCGCACCGGACAGCCTGGACTGGTGGGTGGCGAAGGGCACGGGTTCGCTCAGCTGGCCGATCGCCGACGGGCCGTACGACGTCGTGATCATGTCGGCGGACGGTAAGACCGCGCCGGATGTCCAGGTGCGGCTGGGGATCGAGCTTCCGCACGCGTTCGCGATCGCGCTCGCCATCTTCATCGGCGGACTGGTGATCCTTGCCCTCGGCATCGTTCTGATCGTGGTTCGACGTCGACCCGCCCGCCCGGCTCCCGTCGTACAGGAGGCTGCGGCACCGGCCCCGTTCGGTACGACGTACCGGGTGATCGCGGGAACCGCCGTACTGGGTCTGCTGACCGGGTGCTCGGTCGTGCCCGAGCGCGACACCGTCACCACACTGACTCGGCCGGCGATCACTCCCGAGGCGGGGCAGGCGGTGATCAAGCGGTACAACGAGGTCAGTACGGCGGCTGGGCGCGCGCGGAACGAGGTGCAGATCGGTCAGGTCGAGGCTGGAGACCTGGTCATGCAGACGCGAGCGGCCTACGCCATCGGGCGCAGCCTCAAGCGCCCCCTCCCCAAGCCGGCTCCGATCACCAAGCCCACCTTCGCCGTACCGGAGTACGGCACCTACCCGATGCGGTTCGTCAGCACCGCCGGGTCGACCGTCGGGGTGTGGCAGCGGGACGCTGCGGGAAGTCCGTGGATGCAAACGCTCAGCGCCACGCTGCTGAAGTCAGCGAAGCTCCCGGACCTCACCGGCCTGCGGCCGGCGACCAATGCCGACAGCAAGAATTTCGCGATGGCCCCGCAAACCGCACCCGCTGCTTTGAGCCAGTACCTCACCGCAGAGGGCAAGTCGCCGCAGGGCGCGTCGTTCGCCGTCATCCCGCAGTTCGCCACGTCCTTCAAGGAACTCGCGGTCGCGCGGCAGTACTGGCACAAGAACGACCCGAAGGCCGTGCAGAAGATCACCAGCACGTACAGCGCCGCTTCCCCGTCCTCGGTGTTCATCACCAAGGCCGGTGAAGCAGTGGTGCTGGCGACACTGAGCCAGGAATACCTGCTGGTAGTAGGGCAGGACCCGGACACCTACTTCTACTGGGGCAGCGGCGAGGCCACTGCCTTCAGCCTGCCGGCGACCCACTACAAGAGTGCGCTGAAGTCCACGGCACTCCACGACGTCGTGCTCATCGTTCCCCCGAAGGGCAAGGGGAAGATCCGCATCGCGGCCTACGAGTCGCAGCTCGTTTCCGCGGGTGGCTACTAGGCCAGATCACGACTTCCGCTCCAAGCCCGTTCCTCCTTGCTGGAACCTCCCCAAACCGGTTTGGGGAGGTTCCAGGACGTATTCGGGGGGTGGATCCTCCCCGGATGAGGTGCAGCCCGCCAACGGCGACCACCTCCGACCCTCGCCGCACCGGCCCCTCCGCGCAGAGCAATGTGAACGGATAACCCCTGAAAGTGAGGGGAGCTCCGCTCAAGTTGCCGGTTCTCCCCTCACTGAGTGACCCCGCCATCGGACCTTGAGCACGGTTCAGCCATTTCGGCGGGTGTCGCGTGGAGGGGTGCACAAGGTGATCCCCCCATCGGACCTTGAGCACGGTTCAGCCATTTCGGCGGGTGTCGCGTGGTTGAGGGGTGCACAAGGTGATCCCGCCACCCGACCTTGAGCACGGTTCAGCCATTTCGGCGGGTGTCGCGTGAGGGGTGCACAAGGTGATCCCGCCACCCGACCTTGAGCACGGCTCAACCACTCCGACCGGCCTCGCGTGGTTGAGGGGTGCACAAGGTGATCCCGCCACCCGACCTTGAGCACGGCTCAACCACTCCGACCGGCCTCGCGTGGTTGAGGGGTGCACAAGGTGACCCCGCCCCCCGACCTTGAGCACGCCCCAACCACTCCGACCGGCCTCGCTGTTGAGGGGTGCTCAAGGTGGCTTACGGGGGTGGGGGCGGCGGTCCGGCGATCGTGGGTTCGCGGGGTGGGAGTGCGTGCGGTTGTCGGGTGCGGTTGTCGGTGAGTTTTTCGTCGCCTGGACCCGAAAAACTCACCGCTAGCGCAAGCTCCGGGCATCACGTACCTCAGCCACAGCCCGGACGCCCCAGGCAACGTGCACCGCGGTCGCCGGCCGCACCATCCCCCTCAACCATCTACTTGGCGCGCGCGAAGCTTTCAGTCGACCGCCGGAGGCGGCCGAGGTCGCGCGGCGGGCCAGGTCAGCGACTCGGCCGGCCACGTCGCGCTGTGGCTGAGGTTGGTTGCGGCCGATCAAAGACGGGATGGCTGGGCAATGCGGTGGCTGAGGGGGATGGTTCGGTCGGCGACCGCGGTCACCGTTGCCTGGGGCTGACGGGTTGTGGTTGCGGTCCGGAAAGACGGTGGGCGGGTTCGCAGTTGGTCGGGGGTGACGGGCTTTGGGTGCGGCGACAGTAGGGCGCTTCGGTGATCGGGCTGTACAGACCGACTGTTGGTAGGCGGACGGAGTGGGCGTGCTGCAGCGTTACGGAGGCGCCGAAAAGAGCGGCTGGTAGGCGTAGCAACAGTCGGTGTGTACGCAACCGGCGGATCCATCTCAGGCGCCGGAGCGGCCGCAGCCCCGGCGTCACCCACGCATCGGGTAGGAGAGCCTGAAAGTGCCCCTTCTCCCCCGTCATACGACCGGAGAAGGGCAAGCTGAACGGATAACCGCGAAATGCGTGTGCTGGTGCAGGCCGCGGAGCAGCCGGGGGCCGGCGACAGCCTGCGGAGGCGGAGATAGGTGGCCGGGGACAGCTTGTGGTGGCCGGAACCCTCTGGCCACAGGTCCCGGGCCACCACATCGTGGCTCCTGCCGCTAGTGGGTGATCTTGACCTCTGATCCTGATGAGGCGGACTCGTAGATGGCGGTGAGCATGCGGGCCATCTCGAGGCCGTGTTCGGCGGGGGCGTCGGCGGGGATCTCGCCGCGGCAGATGCGCAGGAAGTTCTCGATCTGGTTAGCGAAGCCGACGGTGAAGTCGAAGCCGAGCGAGTCGATCTGCGGCTCGATGTGGAGCAGCGTGTCATGGCGCTCGGTGACCATGTGCAGGGCCGGCTCGATCTCGACGCCGCCCTTGTCGCCGAACAGTTCGACGCGGGTCTCGTTGCGGGTGTGCAGCGAGTACGAGACGTCGACGTTCAGTACGGCGCCGTTGCCGAAGCGGATCTGCGCCGTGGCGTAGTCCTCGACGTTGTTGACGAGGGTGGGTGAGGCGGCGCGGTAGCGGGACAGGTTCTGGATGTTGTCCCGGGCACCGATCGGGTCGAAGGTCGCGCCGGAGACGGAGGCTGCGGCCGGCTGGCCCATCAGGTACCAGCAGAGGTCGACGACGTGGACGCCGAGATCGATGAGCGGTCCACCGCCGGCGACGTCCTTGTCGCCGAACCAGCCGCCGGGGTTGCCGGCGTTGCGCAGGATCGTCGTCCGGGCCGCGTAGATGTCGCCGAACTCGCCCTCGTCCAGGAACCGCTTCGCGACCAGCGCGTTCGGCGCATACCGCCGGACATAACCAATCTGCAGCGACTTGCCGGTCTCCTTGGTGGCCTTGACCAGCGCCTCGGCCTCGGCGACCGACACGCTCATCGGCTTCTCGAGCAGCACGTTCTTGCCGGCCCGCAGCGCGTCCTCGGCGATCTCGGCGTGCACGTTGTTCGGCACACAGATGCTGACGGCATCGATCTCGGAGTCGGACAGGATCTCGTTGCGATCACCGGTCACCCGCGCCACGCCGAACTGCTCGCCGCGCTGCTTGACCCGCTCGATGTCGATGTCGCAGAGCGCCACCACCTCGGCGCCGGGGTTCGCCTGGTAGGCCTTGATGTGTTCCTGCGCGATCGTGCCCACGCCGATCACGGCAATGCGGATGGTCATGTCAGGCTCCTTCGGCCAGAGCGAGAACGTTCTTCAGGCCCAACTCGACCGCGCCGGGAGCAGCCTCGAGGCCCTCGAACTCCAGCGTGACGGGCAGGTCCGGCTTGGTCTGTACGAGCGCGAGCAGCGCGCGCAGGTCGAGGTCGCCGTGACCCGGGATGGTGCCGAGCAGGTACTCCCCCGCCAGCGTCTTCAGCCAGCCGTCGCCCGGGACAGAACGCCGTACATGGAAGTCCTTGACGTGCGCGGCGGCCGCGACGTCGAGCAGCCCGGCGACGGTGCGGCCGGGGACCTCGCCGACGCAGAGGCCGTTGCCGAGGTCGAGGGTGACGCGGAAGTTCGGGCGGTCGACGGCGTGCACGAGGCGGGCGACGCGCTCGCTGCCGTTCATCGACATGCCGTGGTTCTCGACGGTCGTGGTGATGCCGAGCCCGGCGGCGTGATCGGCGAGTACCTGAGCGCCCTCGACCAGGTGCGGGAAGACGCGCTCGAACTCGCCCTGGTTCTCCTCGCGCCAGCCCCACGGCAGGACGTCGTGGCGGAACAGGCGGGCGCCGAGCCGGTGGCCGACGTCGAGGTGCCGCTTGACCCGGTCGATCTCCTCGGTGCTGCCTTCGCGCAGGTCGGCGCCGATCAGGTAGTTCAGGATCGGTACGCCGCGGTCGGACGCGGCCTTGACCACGGTCTCGACCAGCTTGTCGTCGGTCAGCAGGTCGTCACCGAGCGCGGCGATCTCCAGGTGCTCGGCGGGTGAGTCGGCCACCCAGTCCACGACCCCGACCAGGTCCATCTCGCCGCGGGCCATGAGCTTGCTGAAGCTGTACGAACTGACTCCCAGTTTCACTGGTAGTTCCTCTCATCGTCATGCGTGAGCTTGTTCCACGGACTCGGGTAGTTCTGAACGCCGTAGATCGCGGAGCCGAACCGGTCGAACGCATGACCGGCGGCTCCCAGCACCGCTGCCTCACGGCCCAAGGCGGCGGCGACGAACGGGGGTCGCTCCGGAACGACGAGTTCCTTCGCGACGGCTGCTTCCAGTGGGCGGAGCAGTGTCGTGGTCTCGGCGGCGCCACCGCAGCGGACCACGACGACATCGGGATCGACGACCAGGACGACGGTCGCGATCCGGCCCGCGATCTGGCCGCAGAAATCCTTGATCTCGGCTTTGGCCTCCGCGTCACCAGCGGCGGCGGCTTGCAGGACGGCCTCGCCGGTCGGCCGCGACGTCCAGACGAGCTGGCCGCGCTGCGCGTTGCGGGTCCAGCGCATGCCGCGCTGGGAACCGAGCTCGCCGGCGATCCGGTGACTGCCCTGCCGGATCTCCTCGTCGAGGACGATCGACAGCGACAGCCGGTTGCCGACCTGCAGATAGAGAACGTCGGAGTGCCCGCGCCCTGCGCCGCCGCGCTGCTCGGCCAGGGCTGCGAGCTTGATGTCGTTGTCCACGGTGACCAGGCAGCCGAGCTGATCTGCGACGGTCTCCGCGATTGGCTGGCCGACGACCTCGGGTAGGACCAGGCTCGCCCGGAGCCGGCCGCTCTCCTCGACCACGCCCGGCAGCGCGACGCCGACGGCTTTGAGGCTGGCCAGGTCTGCACCGGCCTCCTTGGCGACCGCTTCGACTGCAGCGACCGTCGTCTCGTCGACGGAACGGCCCTCGCGACCGAGTTCGGCGTACCCGAGTCTGTGTCCGGCCAGATCGCAGAGCACGACCCGCGCGCCGCGGGGCCCGATGTCGACCCCGGCGACCATCCCGGCCTCGCGCACGAACCGGAACGACCGCGCAGGTCGCCCGGGCCCGGCCGACGCCGCGTTGCTCGGCTCCACCAGGCCGGCGGCGACCAGATCGTCCAGTACGGCGTGCACCGTGGGTCGCGACAGTCCGGTCTCGGCGCTGATCACGCCGACCGTCTGGGCAACTCCCGCATCGGCCAGGAAGCGCAGACACGCGACCTGGTTCGCCGACCGCTCCGCATGAGCAGTCCCTGGTGCAGTCTCCATCGACCCCAACCAATTATCCAACCGGCTTTAATAAACAAGCTAGTCGACGATCACTGGTCCTGACAAGCATCCGGAGAAGGTCACCCAGAGCGACCCTCCAGGCGTGAAACAGTGGGGCCCATGCGCAGGATCTGGCACAACGAACACGGCGGCCCGTCGGTACTGCAGGTGGAGGAGGCTGACGTCCCGTCGCCGGCTGACGGTGAGGTGCTGGTCGAGGTCGAGGCGGTCGGGGTCACTCTGCCCGGCCTGCTGCACCTTCGCGACCTGCCGCTCCCCCAGCGCCCCGGCGGCGAACTCGCCGGGAGAATCGTTGCCCTCGGCCCCGATGTGGCCGGCTTCACGGTCGGTCAGCGGGTCACCGGGCTGACGATGAGCGGTGCCATGGCCGAGTACGCCGTCGCTCCCGCCATACTGCTGGACGTCGTACCGGACGGAGTGGATCCCGCGATCGCGTTGACGATCGTCCGCAGCGGCCTGGTCGCCCTCGCCGCGCTCCGCACCGCCAACCTCGCCGCCGGCGAGTCAGTCCTCGTCACCGCCGCGGCCGGCGGCGTCGGCCACCTGGCCGTCCAACTCGCTCGCGCCCTCGGCGCCGGCCGCGTGGTCGGCACAGTCAGCGACCCGGCCAAGGCCGACTTCGTCCGCGCCCAAGGAGCCGACGAGGTTGTCCTCAGCAACGACCTGGCCGGCACCGCACCCGTCGACATCGTCATCGAAGGCGTCGGCGGACAGGTCCTCAACGACGCGCTCGACCGCGTCGCCCCTTTCGGCCGCCTCATCACCCTGAGCGCAGCCCCCGCCCACATCGAGTCCCACACTCTCCTGACCGGCCTCCGCACCGTCACCGGCCTCTCAATGGGCCAGATCCACCGCCACCGCCCCGACCTCATCCGCGCCTGGCGAGACGACCTCTGGCAACTCCTGGCCACCAACGCCATCCACCCAGCCATAGCCGCGACCTATCCCTTGGACCAAGCCGCAGCCGCCTACGACCACCTGGCCAGCCGCACAAGCCTGGGCAAGATCGTCCTCAAGCCCTAACCCCGGCCCCCCAACGTCCGAAGGACTCGCGCACCTGGTCGGCGTGTTTTCGGACGTTAGCGGTACTCGCCCCGGTCGGGGTCGATTCGCGGTAGCTCACCGCCGCTGTGTGCTCCCCAAACCGGTTTGGGGAGGGTTTGCTCCTGCGGACGGACCATCTGGGGAGGATTCACCGCCCGAACCGGTCGGGGATCCTCCCCAGACCGGCCCGGCGCGGCGGACCCATCGCGTAACGTCCGAAGGATCGCCGACCAGGTGCGCGAGTCCTTCGGACGTTAGGTCGCGGACAGCTGGCGAGATCGCGTCGCGCGGTTCAGATCAGGAGAGCGGGGAGTTCGGCGAAGGTGTTGATGGTGTCGCCGGGCCAGGCGGGGTGGCTGTTGGAGTGCTCGAGGGTGCGGATGGCGTGCATGCCCAGGGAGGCGGCGGCGGGGAGTTCGTTGTCGTGGCCGTCACCCACGTAGACGCAGTCGGACGGGGTGACGCCGAGGGCGCCGCAGGCGGCGAGGTAGATAGCGGGCTCGGGCTTGGCGACGCCCAACTCAGACGAGAAGGCAGTCGTGTCGAAGTACGGGGCCAGCGGGCTGTCACGCCATTGGAGCTGGGTTTCGGTGGTGATGTTGCTGATGAGACCGATCCGCCAGCCGTCGGCGCGGAGCTTGGCGAGGGTACCGAGGGTCGCCGAGGGCGGGGCGAACAGGAGGCGGCGGGTGAGGGCGCGACGGAGATTGGTTGCCTCCAGCACCTCTTCGTCCGTGGGCTCGCCGCCGGCGCGCTCCGCGATCACGCGCACGGTGGTCTCCAGATCGCCGTACACGCCGGTGAACCGCTCGTAGGCCGCGGCGTCGAACTCACGCACGAAGCGGGCGGTGTCGACTCCGAGCAGCCGTGCCATGGTCTCGTTCAGCACACTCCGCTCGGCATCTCCACCGGGAATCAACGTGCTGAACAAGTCACTCAGGAGCACTCGACGCATCCCCAGACCCTACGTCACCCTCGGCACCAAGGCGCTGGAAATGGTGCGGCGTGGACAGTAGCCTCGCGCTGTGCGGTGGTTGGAAGCCGGTACGCCGGAAGCCGTGTCCGCGGCGTTACGGCTGGTCGCCCCGGAGCTCGGTGACAAGCCGATCGTGTTCCGGGCTGGGCGGGTTGAGGCCGATCCGGTGTGGTGGTCGGCGAGTGCTGTGGTCGGTAGGCGGTTCGTGGTGAAGTTCGCCTGGTCGGAGCCGGCCGCACTCAGGCTGGCCCACGAGATCGCGGTGCTGGCGTCGTTGCAGATTCCGTTCCTGCCCGAGGTGGTCGCGAGCAGCACTGATCCGGTGCTGCTGGTGACCGCACTGGTGCCGGGTGCGACGTTGTTCGACGTCGTGGACTCCATCGATCGCGCGGACGCGGGTCGGCAGCTCGCGCAGTTCCTCGCTGCATTGCATGGGTCCTCGATCGAGAATCCGCCTCCGGCTGCGTTGCCGCCGGCCACCGCTGAGATCATCAGAGAGCGGTTCCCCACTTGGGTGCGCCCGGACCAGCGTTCCGCCGTACGGCGATGGTGTGACTGGGCGGACGACGTACTGGCCACACCGCAACCGCAGGTGCTCGTGCACGGCGATCTGCACGGTGGCAACCAGGTCTGGTACGACGGTCAGCTCCGTGTGGTCGTCGACTTCGAGACTGTTGGTCTGGCCGACCCCGAGTACGACCTCCGTCTCTTCCCCAGCACCGGCCCACGCCTCGAAGTCCTGGCCAGCACCCTCTGGCACTACACGGGTCGCCCTCTGAACGTCGGCCGCATCATGGCGTGGCATGTGCGCACAGTCCTCGGCGACGCGCTCTGGCGTAGCGAAGCGGGAGTGCCGCTGCCTGACCACCGCACCCCCGAAGCGTGGGTGGACGACCTCACCCAGCGATTCAGTGCGCTGAGGATCAGGCCGTAGGGGCGATGAGGATCTTCAGGGCGTGGGCGACTGATTCGAGGGAGCTGCGGTCGCGGGTGGCGAGGGTGACGACGAAGGCGCCTTGGATCAGGGCGAGGACGACGTCGGCGAGTTCGGCGGCGGGCTGGTCGGTGCGGACGTCGCCGCGCTCGCGGCCGCGCTCGAACAGGACGGTGAGGCGTTGCTTCCAGACGTCGAGGTCCAGGCTGAGCTGGTCGCGGAACTGATCGTTGCTGACGGCAACTTCGGTGGCGAGCTTGCCGATCAGGCAGGCGCGCCGGTACCCGGACTCGACGAGCATGCCGGTCAGTTCACCGAAGTACCCGGTGAGAGCGTCGGCCGTGCTGAGACCGGGGGTCGCGCTCCACCGATCGATCCGCTCCAGCTGGCGGCTCGTGTAGCCGCGCAGCAGCTCGGCGGCGAAGGCTTCCTTGGAGCCGAAGTGGTGGTAGAAGGACCCCTTCGGGACGCCGGAGCTGGTCAGGATCCCGTCCACGGTGGTGCCGTGGAAGCCGCGGGCGTAGAGCTGCGCCAGCCCCTCGCGCAGCAGCCGGTCGCGATGCGTCTCGACAGGGCGGTCCGCACTGCCCGTTCGGCCTTCGGTGGCGATCATCACATCACCCTAAAGACGCTTGACGGAATCGTCTAGACGATGTCGTCTAGTAACGGTGAGCAACTGAACCACCACGCGCTGCCCCCGAGAGGACCCCACCGATGCCGATCGTGCCCGCCGTCCGTACCGACCGTCAGGACCAGCTCCTCGCCGCGTTGTACGACACCGACCCGGAGATCCGCGCCGCGCGCCCGCTCGCCGAGGTCACCGAGGCCGTCCATCGGCCGGGGCTGCCGCTGGTCGATCTCGTGCGGACGCTGATGACGTCGTACGCCGATCGGCCCGCGGTCGGCGAGCGGGCACGAACACTGGTGACCGACCCGGCGACCGGCCAGGCGTCCTTGGAGCTGGAGCCTCGCTTCGAGACGATCACTTACGGCGAGCTCTGGGAGCGCGCCGGCGCGCTCGCCGCCGAATGGCATTCCCAGCAGGTCAAGGCCGGCGACTTCGTGGGCATCATCGGTACCGGCAGCATCGATTTCACCGTCGTCGACCTCGCCGTCCTGCGGCTGGGCGCGGTCTCCGTGCCGTTGCAGACCGGCGCCACCATCGCCAATCTCACGCCGATCATCGCCGAGACCGAACAGCGCGTCCTGGCCACCAGTGCCGCCATGCTGGAGACCGCAGTCGAGTGCGCACTAGCCGGTACGACGGTGCGCCGCGTGATCGTGTTCGACTACCACCCCGCGGTGGACACTGGCGTCGACGCCGCGCGCACCCGCCTCGCAACCGCCGGAATCACGCTCGAGCCGCTAACCGAACTACTCGACCGCGGGCGCGAAACCGAGGCCGCACCGGACTTCAGCGCCCCGATCGACGACGACCACACCGCACTGCTGCTCTACACGTCCGGCAGCACCGGCACGCCCAAAGGCGCGATCTACACCGACCGGATGGTCGCGAACGCCTGGCTCGACGCCCTTCCGCGATACGCCGACCTCCCGCGAATCAGCCTCAACTACCTGCCGCTGAGCCACATGATGGGTCGCATCGGCCTCTACACCACCTTCTCGGCCGGAGGCACGGCGTACTTCACGGCGTCGGCCGACATGTCCACGTTCTTCGAGGACCTCGAGCTGGCCGGCCCGACCGAGCTGATCCTGGTCCCCCGGGTCTGCGACACCCTGTTCCAGCACTACACGAATCAGCTACACCACTCCGGTGACGCAGCCCGGGTGAAGGCCGAGATGCGCGAGCACCTGCTCGGTGGTCGCGTGGTGTGGGCCAGCACCGGGTCCGCACCAATGAGTGCCGAGATGTCCGAGTTCATGGATTCCCTGCTCGGCGTACCGCTGCGCGATGTGTACGGATCCACCGAGGCTGCCTGTGTACTCCAGGACAGTAAGGTCCTGCGGCCGTGGGTGCACGACGTACGGCTTGAAGACGTTCCGGAGCTCGGGTACTTCACTACCGATACTCCGCATCCCCGCGGCGAGCTGCTGGTCAAGACCGAGTACCTCTTCCCCGGCTATTACCAGCGACCCGACATCACCGCCGAGGTGATCGATGCCGAGGGCTACTACCACACCGGCGACATCATGGCCCGGGTCGGCGAAGACCGCTACGTGTACGTCGATCGCCGCTCGAACGTGCTCAAGTTGGCCCAGGGTGAGTTCGTCGCGGTGTCCAGGCTCGAGGCCTTGTTCGTCGCGAGCCCGCTGATCCGGCAGATCTTTGTCTACGGCAACAGTGCGCGCTCTTATCTGCTGGCTGTCGTCGTCCCGACCCAAAGCGACGTACCGGATCTGGAGACCGCATTGCGCGCCTCGATCCGGCAGCTCGCCGACGAGGCCGGGCTCAACGCCTACGAGATTCCCCGCGACTTCATCATCGAGACCGAGCCGTTCAGCACGGACAACGGCCTGCTCAGCGGCGTCCGCAAACTCATCCGCCCCAAACTCAAGGCCCGGTACGGCGATCAGCTCGAGCGACTGTACGCCGAACTAGCGACCGCGGAGGCGGGTGAGCTGGACGCCCTGCGCGAGGCCGGCTCGAACCAGCCGGCCCTGGAGGCGGTGCAGCGCGCGGCCCGCGCCGTACTGAATCTGACTGGTTCTGTCGCACCGGACACCCGGTTCGCCGACATCGGTGGCGACTCCCTGTCTGCCCTGACGTTGTCGAGCCTGCTGCAGGAGATCTTCGAGGTCGACGTACCGGTCAACCTGGTGGTCAGTCCGGCAACAACCCTGCGCGACCTGGCCGAACACATCGAGAAGACCCAGCAGTTCGGCGCCGCTCGCCCGACCGCGTCGACCGTTCACGGTGCCGGCGCCACGGTGGTCCGCGCGGCCGATCTGAAGCTGGACACCTTCATCGACCCGGTCATCCTTCATGCCCGGAGGCAGGAGCCGGCCGACGCCGTACGGACGGTGTTGCTGACCGGCGCGAACGGCTATCTCGGCCGCTTCCTGTGCCTGGACTGGCTGGAGCGACTGGCGGAGCGCGACGGCACTCTGATCTGCGTGGTCCGCGGCCGCGACGCCGACGCTGCGCGGGCACGCCTGACGGAGGTCTTCGACAGTGGCGACCCGGAGCTGCTTCGCCGCTTCCACGAGCTGGCTGCCGACCATCTCGAAGTGCTGGCCGGTGACCTCGCCCAGCCCGACTTCGGCCTCGACCAGCCGACCTGGGATCGCCTCACCAGCACGGTCGACCTGATCGTGCACCCGGCCGCACTGGTCAACCACGTGCTGCCCTACGACCAGCAGTTCGGTCCCAACGTCGTCGGCACCGCCGAGGTGATCCGGCTGGCACTGACCGACCGAATCAAGCCGGTGACCTTCCTGTCCACAATCGCCGTACTGATGGCGGACGTCAGCACCACGGACGAGGCCGCCGACATCAGGATCAGCAGCCCGGAGCGCCACCTCAACGACGGCTACGCCAACGGGTACGGCGCGAGCAAGTGGGCTGGCGAGGTCCTGCTGCGCGAGGCCAGTGAGCGCTATGGCCTACCGGTCGCGGTCTTCCGGTCGGACCTGATCCTCGCGCACAGCCGGTACGCCGGTCAGGTGAACGTCCCCGACATGTTCACCCGGCTGCTGTTCAGCCTGGTCGTCACCGGGATCGCGCCTGGCTCGTTCTACGCGTCACACCCCGAGCGTGCGCACTACGACGGCCTGCCCGTGGACTTCACCGCCGAGGCGATCACCACGATCGGCGAGCAGACCGGTCAGGGCTTCAGCACCTACAACACCCTCAACCCGCACGACGACGGCATCTCCTTGGACACCATCGTCGACTGGCTGGTCGAAGCCGGCGTCTCGATCAGCCGGGTCCCTGACTACCGCGCCTGGTTCACCCGGTTCGAGGGGAAGCTCCGCGCGCTACCGGACCAGGAGAAGCAACACTCGCTGCTCCCCCTGCTGCACGCCTTCCAGGACCCAGCACCCTCGGTCCCCGGCGGCGCCGTACCGGCTACCGAGTTCGAGACCGCCGTACAGGACGCCAAGCTCGACCTTCCGCATCTGTCGGCGGAGTTGATCGCGAAGTACGTCGCAGACCTGCGACTGCTCAACCTGCTCAGCTGAGCGCGGGCGGGCGGTGCTCGTACGGCGTGCTGAGGACGATCGTGGTCGTGGTGGAGACGTTGGCGCGGGCGCGGATCACGGCCAGGAGGTTCTCCAGCGCGCCGGGTGAGGCGACCCGGACGATCAGGATGTAGCTGGAGTCACCGGCCACGGAGTAGCAGGACTCGATCTCGGGGACGTCGCGCAGGCGTTCGGGCGAGTCGTCGGGCTGGGAGGGGTCGATCGGGCGGATCGAGATCAGCGCGGACAGCGGGAGGTCGAGGGCGGTGTGGTCGATCAGCGCGGCGTACCCCAGGATGATGCCGCGCTGCTCGAGGCGCTTCACCCGCTGGTGCACCGCCGAGGTGGACAGGCCGGTGGCCTTGCCCAGGTCGGTGAAACTCATCCTGCCGTCGGCCGCGAGCAGGCCGACGATCTTGCGGTCCAGGTCCTCCATCCTGGAGACCCTACTGCCGTGGGACCCCGGCATGAAAGCATCCCCTCATGGCTGAGATGGATCTTGGGACCGGACAGCGGCTGATGCTGCTCGACACCGCGTCGTTGTACTTCCGGGCGTTCTTCGGCGTACCGGACACGATGAAGGCCGCCGACGGTACGCCGACGAACGCGATCCGCGGGCTGCTCGACTTCATCGCCCGCCTGGTCGAGAACCACCGGCCGACCCATCTGGTCGCGTGCTGGGACGACAACTGGCGGCCGTCCTGGCGGGTCGCGCTGATCCCGTCGTACAAGGCGCAGCGGGTCGAGTACGTGTCGCCGAAGGGCGACCAGGTCGAGGACGTGCCGGACCGGCTCGAGGTGCAGGTGCCGTACATCCGCGCCTGCCTGGACGCGCTCGGCATCGCGATCGTGGGTGCGGCCGATCACGAGGCCGACGATGTGATCGGCACGCTGTCGCACCAGGCGACCATGCCGGTCGACGTCGTCACCGGTGACCGGGACCTGTTCCAGCTGATCGACGACAGCCGCCGCATCCGCATCATCTACACCGCGGCCAAGGGCGTCGGCCGTGCGGACGTGTACGACGAGAAGGCGCTGCTCGCGAAGTATGAGATCCCCGCGAACCGGTACGCCGACTTCGCTACCCTGCGCGGTGACGCCTCCGACGGCCTGCCCGGCGTCAAGGGGGTCGGCGAGAAGACCGCCGCCTCACTGATTACGTCGTACGGCGATCTGGACAGCATCCGCGCGGCTGCCGCCGATCCCAGTACGCCGATGGCCGCCGGGGTGAAACGGAAGATCCTCGACGCGGCCGACTATCTGGACGTCGCGCCGAAGGTGGTCGCGGTCGCCAAGGACGCGCCGGTCACGATCGCCAACTTCCAGATGCCGCAGCAGGTGCACGACCCGGAGAAATGGCTCGACCTGGTCGAACTGCTTGAGCTCGGCAGCAGCGCTCAGCGGGTCATGAACGCCCTCAACCTCGGACCGCGGTCATGACGGCCACGCAGGATCTCGCCCGCGGTTTCGGCGACGAGATCATCGCGCTCCGGCGCGCCCTGCACCAGGTCCCCGAGTACGACCTGGAGCTGCCCAAGTCCCAGCGCCTGATCCTCGACGCGCTCGCCGGTCTGCCGCTGGAGATCACGCTGGGCAAGGAGCTGTCCTCTGTGACCGCCGTACTGCGTGGTGGCGGCGGGCCTGGTCCGGTCGTTCTGCTGCGCGGCGACATGGACGCGCTGCCGGTGACCGAGCGCGTCGACGTACCGTACGTGTCGCAGCATCCCGGCATGATGCATGCCTGCGGCCACGACCTGCATGTGGCCGGCCTGGTCGGTGCGGCCAAGATCCTGTCCGCGCTGCAGGCCACGTTGACCGGTGACGTGGTCTTCATGTTCCAGCCCGGCGAGGAGACCACCGGCGGCGCGCCGATCATGATCCGCGAGGGCGTGCTCGAAGCCGCGGGCCGCCGGGCGGACGCCGCCTACGGTCTGCACGTCGGCTCCGCCGTCCAGCCGCTGGGGATGTGGAGCAGCCGGCCCGGTCCCTTCATGGCCGCGGCCGATCAGCTCTCGGTGCGCGTCGTCGGCGCCGGCACGCACGGGTCGACACCGTTCCGTGGCAAGGACCCGATCCCGGTCGCCTGCGAGATGGTGACCGCTTTGCAGACGATGATCACGCGGCAGTTCGACGTGTTCGACCCGGTCGTGCTGACCGTCGGCCGGATCGCCGGTGGCACCAAGGAGAACATCATCCCGGACGACGCGTTCTTCGACGCGACTGTCCGGACGTTCTCCGAGGAGACCCGGGCCAAGGTCCAGCAGGCGTCAACGCAGCTGGTCGAGGCGATGGCGGCCGCCCACGGTCTGGTCGCCGAGGTCGCGTACCGCATCGGCTACCCGGTCACCGTCAACAACCCTGACGAGTTCGCCTTCGCCCGCGACACCATCGTCGATCTCTTCGGTGCCGATCGCTTCCGCGAGCGCGCCAACCCGCGCTGCGGCTCCGAGGACATGTCCTACGTCCTGAACGAGGTCCCGGGCGTCTACCTCAACCTCAGCGCCTGCCGTGCCGCCGACCCCGACAAGGCCGCCGACAACCACTCCCCCTTGGCCGACTTCGACGACTCCGTCCTCCCCGACGCCGCCGCCCTCCTGGCCGAACTCGCCGTACGGCGCCTGTCCCGCGGCATCTAGGGAATCTTCCCGATGTGCGCATGCCCCGGCGAGCGAGAAACTCCGGGGCATGCGCGGACACTATGTCGACGTCCCTGACGGGTACCTCTACTACGAACAGCACGGCGACGGCGGTCTCGACGTCGTCCTCCTGAACGGCGGCCTGGCCGACACCCGGATGTGGGGTCCGACCGTCGCCTGGCTCGCGAAGTTCGCCCGCGTCACCACCTGGGACTATCGCGACAACGGTCTGTCGTCCCCGTCGTTCAGCCCGTACGACGAGATCGCGGACCTGCTCGCCGTACTGGACGCGGCCGGTATCTCCCGGGCGGTCCTGGTCGGTTCATCGGACGGCGGCCGCCGGGCACTGGCTTTCGCGCACCGCCATCCCAAGCGGGTCTCCAAGGTCTGCGCGCTGGCCCCGTCCTTCGGCGAGTTCCCCGATCCGTCGCCGGTCGAGGAGGCGCTCGCGTCGTGATGCGCGCGCATTTCGCCGAGATCGCGGACCTCCTCGAGACCGAAGGCATCCCGGCGGCGGCAGCTCACGACATCGACGGCTGGTGCCCACAGGTCGCCGAGGCCGACCGCCGGCTCCTGACCGGGCTCGCCGTCGCCAACGCCCGCGTGCTGACCATGCCCGAGGCCCACGGCCAAGAACTCGACCCGCCGATCAAGACCCGGTTCGCCGAACTCGCCGTACCGGTGCACGTCCTCGTCGGCAGACACGACTTCCAAGGCACCCAGCTCTGGGCCCAACGCCTAGCCGCCGAAGCGCCCGACACGACGCTGTCGGTGCTCCCCCACGCCGACCACATGCCCATGTACTCGGCCCCCGCCGCGTTCCGGGAATGGCTGACCCATCACGCCAGCGCCGCATCAAGCCAAGCCATGACCGCCTGGTAGTCGACGCTGACCGACATCGAGATCTCGACCCGTCGGGACTCCAGCGGGAATCCCCGGGGCAGATCCCGGGGGTGTGCACTGGCTGCGGGGGCCTTGAACAAGTTATGCCTTGTTCAAGGCACCCATTTCCTGTCCACACCCCCAACAACTGCGGGCCAGTTATCTACAGGTCAGCTGCGGAGGACCGGTGCTCCTCCGGGGCCGACGGCTACAGCTTCGGCGTCGATGTCCGCTACCGCGCCGCTGAACTGGGCGTTGTAGAGGTTGGCGTAGGCACCGTCGAGGGCGAGCAGCTCTCGGTGGTTGCCCTGTTCGACGATGGCGCCGTTCTCCATCACCAGGATCAGGTTCGCATCCCGGATGGTGGAGAGCCGGTGGGCGATGACGAAGCTGGTGCGATCGGACCGGAGTGCGGCCATGGCGCGCTGGACCAGGACCTCGGTGCGGGTGTCGACCGAGCTGGTCGCTTCGTCGAGGATCAGCAACTGCGGGTCGGCCAGGAACGCGCGGGCGATGGTGAGGAGCTGCTTCTCACCGGCGCTGACGTTGCTGCCTTCCTCGTCGATGACCGTGTCGTAGCCGTCGGGCAGGCTGTGCACGAAGCGGTCCACGTACGTCGCCTTGGCCGCGGCCAGCATGTCTTCCTCGGTAGCGTTCAGGTTGCCGTAGAGGATGTTGTCGCGGATGGTGCCGCCGAACAGCCAGGTGTCCTGCAGGACCATCCCGATCCGCGAGCGCAGGTCGTGGCGGGTCAGCTCGGTGATGTCGATACCGTCGAGCGTGATCCGGCCGCCGTTGAGCTCGTAGAACCGCATGATCAGGTTGACCAGGGTGGTCTTGCCGGCGCCGGTCGGGCCGACGATCGCGACCGTCATCCCGGGTTCGGCGACCAGGCTCAGGTCGGTGATCAGCGGCTTGTCCGGGTTGTACGAGAACGACACGTGCTCGAACTCGACCCGGCCCCGGGCCTGCGTGACGGTCTCCGGGGTGGCGTCGTCCGGCACCTGCTCCTCGGCGTCGAGGACCTCGAAGACCCGCTCGGCCGACGCGACACCCGACTGCAGCAGGTTCGCCATCGAGGCGACCTGGGTGAGCGGCTGGGTGAACTGGCGCGAGTACTGGATGAACGCCTGCACGTCACCCAGCGACAACTGACCGGAGGCGACCCGCAGACCACCGACGACCGCGATCACCACGTAGTTCAGGTTCCCGACGAACATCATCAGCGGCATGATCAGGCCCGAGATGAACTGGGCCCCGAACGCGGCCTGGTATAGCTCCTCGTTCTTCTTCGCGAACGACGCCTCGATCTCCTTCTGCCGGCCGAACACCTTCACCAGCTCGTGCCCGGTGAACGCCTCCTCGATCTGGCCGTTCAGCGCGCCGGTGTGCCGCCACTGGGCGACGAACCTGGCCTGCGACCGCTTGGCGATCAAGGCCGTCACGATCATCGAGATCGGGATCGACACCAGTGCGATCAGCGCCAGCAACGGCGAGACCACGAACATCATCGTCAGTACGCCGATCACCGTGAGCAGCGAGGTGAGCAACTGGCTCAGCGTCTGCTGCAGGCTGGTCGAGATGTTGTCGATGTCGTTGGTGACCCGGCTCAGCAGTTCACCGCGCGGCGCACCGTCGAAGTAGCTCAGCGGCAGCCGGTTCAGCTTGTCCTCGACCTCGGACCGCAGGCTGAACACAGTCCGCTGGACGACGCCGTTCAGGATGTAGCCCTGCATCCAGGACAGGAAGAAAGAGCCGACGTACAGGGCCAGCACCAGCATCAGAACGTTGCGCAAGGCATCGAAATCGATACCGGCGCCGGGGACCAGGTCGATCCCCTGCAACAGGTCGGCGAGCCGGCCGTTGCCCGAGGCGCGGGTCTGCTCGATGATCTGCTGCTTGGTCATGGTGTTCGGGAACTTCTTGCCGATGAAGCCGGCGAAGATGATGTCGGTGACCCGGCCGAGGATCTTCGGGCCCAGCACCGACAGGCCGACACTGCAGATCGCCAGTACGACGACGACCGACACCTGCACCCGCTGCGGGCGCAGCCGCTTGAGCAGCCGCTTGGCCGACGGACCGAAGTTCATCGACTTGTCCCCCGGGATCCCTCCCGGAGGCCCGAACGCCCGGCCCGTGGTCGGCCGCTCCGTGGCCTTGACCGTCTTCGGCTCCCCCTCGGGGACAGCGTTTTCCTCACTCATGCTGCCTCCTCCGCAGAACGCTGGGACTCGACGATCTCGACGTACGTCGGACAGGTGTCGAGCAACTCGTCGTGCCGGCCCTGGCCGACGATCGCGCCGTCCTCGATCACGATGATCTGGTCGGCATCCACGATCGTGGACACCCGCTGGGCAACGATCACCACACACGCCTCGCGCGTCACCGGCCGCAGCGCCGCCCGCAGGCGGGCGTCCGTGGCCAGGTCGAGCGCCGAGAACGAGTCGTCGAACAGGTAGATCTCCGGTTTGCGGACCAGCGCCCGAGCGATCGCCAGCCGTTGCCGCTGACCGCCGGACACGTTCGTGCCGCCCTGCGCGATCGGCGACTCCAGCCCCTGCGCCATCGACTCGACGAAGTCCTTGCCCTGGGCAATCTCCAGCGCCGTCCAGAGCTCCTCGTCGGTGGCCTCGGGATTGCCGTAGCGCAGGTTGCTCGCCACCGTCCCAGAGAACAGGTACGGACGCTGCGGCACCAGCCCGATGCGCTCCCAGAGCGCCTCCGGCTCGATGTCCCGTACATCGATCCCGTCCACCAGCACGCGTCCCTCGGTGGCGTCCATCAGGCGCGGGACCAGCGAGAGCAGCGTCGTCTTACCGGCGCCGGTGCTCCCGATGATCGCGGTCGTCTGCCCTGGCGACGCCACGAAACTGACGTCGCGCAAGACCGGCTCAGCAGCACCCGGGAACGAGAACGACGCGTTCTCGAAGACCAGCTGCCCCTGACCGGTGAACTCCGTGATCGGGCTGAGCGGCACCACCACCGACGAGTCGGTGTAGAGCACCTCGGTGATCCGGTCCGCACAGACGGTAGCGCGCGGCACCATGATCATCACGAACGTCGCCATCATCACCGAGAACAGGATCTGGATCAGGTAGCTCAGGAAGGCGGTCAGTTCACCGACCTCCATCGCCCCGCTCTCCACGCGGGAGGCGCCGAACCACAGCACCGCGACGCTGGACAGGTTCAGGATCAGCATCACGACAGGGAAGATCAGCGCCATCAGCCGGCCGGCCCGGATCGCGGAGTCGGTCAGGTCACCGTTCGCCGTACCGAAGCGTTCGGTCTCGTGCGGTTCGCGGACGAACGCGCGGACGACCCGGATGCCGGTGATCTGCTCACGCAGCACGCGGTTCACGCCGTCGACGTACTTCTGCATCCGCTGGAACTGCGGCACCATCCGGCTCGCGATCAGGCCGATACAGACTGCCAGCAGCGGGACCGCGACAGCGACCAGCCAGGACAGGCCGGCGTCCTCACGGACGGCCATGAAGATGCCGCCGATCATCGTGATCGGCGCGGCGACCAGCATCGTGCAGGTGGTGACGACCAGCATCTGCACCTGGGTGACGTCGTTAGTGCTGCGCGAGATCAGCGTCGGGGCACCGAACTGGTTCACCTCACGGGCGGAGAACTCGCCGACCTTGTGGAACACCGCGGCGCGCACGTCGCGACCGAACAGCGCCGCGGTCTTGGCCCCGAAGAACACCGCGACGACCGTGCAGAGAATCTGCACCAGGCTGACGCCGAGCATCCAGCTGCCGGTCTGCAGGATGTAACCGGTGTCCCCGGTCACGACGCCCTTGTCGATGATGTCGGCGTTGAGGCTGGGGAGGTAGAGGGAGGCGATCGTCCCGACCAGCTGCAGGACGACCACCAGGGTCAGGTTTCCCGCGTACGGACGCAGGTGCGTACGCAAGAGTCGAACTAACATCAATCATCCCCTGGGTGGTGTGACTGGCGACCGCCGAGTGCGAATTCGGCGATCTCCTCGGTGACCGATGACTGACCTGTTGCGTTCCTGCGGACACCGTCGAGGGCGAAGTCGACGATCTCCTCGGCAGTCAGTGCGTGGCCATCGGAAATCATTGGGTGGGTCGCGGAGAACGTGATCATCCGCAGCCGGTGCACGACCTCCTCGGGCGAGAAGCGCAGCTGGTCGGCATCCGGGCGCAGCAGGTCTGCGTACGCCAGGTTCACCAGGTCGCCCTGACGCTTGCGCCGGGCCTGGTCCAGCGCTGTGGACTTCAGCTCCGGCGGCCGGGCGACGCGCATCGCGAACATCAGCCGGAACACCCCGCGCAGCCGCTGCTGGCTGACGTCGACCATCGCCACCATGCGCTCGCGCAGCGGCAGCGAGCTGTCGACGGCGGTGAGCTCGGTCAGCAGGTAGCTGGGGTCGAAGGCCTTCGCGAGCGCGGCGTCGATGAGGGCGTCCTTGCTGCCGAAGGCGCGGAAGATCGTCCCCTCGGCGATTCCCGCCGCGTCGGCGATCTGCTTGGTGCTCACATCCGCGCCGAACTCCTCGAGCAACGGCAACGCGGCCGCGACGATGGCTGCGCGCCGTTCGTCGGGTGGCATGGGAGTGGCTCGTGGGGTCACGCGTCGAGACTAACTGAGTGAGTACTCACTCACAACTGTATTTACCGGCGATCCCGCACCAGAGTCGCGATCCCGTCGAGCAGCCTGGCCAGTCCGTACTCGAAGGCGTAATCGGAGTCGTACGGCGCGTCGAACTCCTCGCCGACGGTACTCCCGACGCGGGTCGACAGAGGGAAGCTCTCGACATCGGCGATCCGGTCCAGATGCGGCACATGGGCCAGCCACCACTCCTTGTCGGTCATCCCCGAATGCTGGATGACCTGCCGCGCCTCCACAGCCGCCCGTACGGCGCCGTGCACGTAACCGTTGACGAGGGCGACCGTGGCGTCCATCTCGACGTCGGTCAGCCCGATCCCTTCGATCGCGGCCAACTCGTACTCGTACTTCGCCATCACGTGCGGACCGAGCGGCGGGCGACTCACCGCCACCTGCAGCATCCAGGCATGTCGCAGGTAGAGCTCCCGGTTCTCCCGAGCCACCTCATCCAGCTTCGCCCGCCAATCCCCCGGTACGACGCGACGCGGCAGCTCGCCGTACACGGTGTCGAGCATGACGTCGAGAAGCTCGGCCTTTCCGGGGATGTAGCGGTAGAGCGTCATCGCACCGGCACCGACCTCGTCGGCGACCCGGCGCATCGACATCGCGCCGATCCCCTCCGCGTCGGCGATCCGGAGCGCCGCCTCGACGATGCCTTCGACGGTCAGCGCCGGCTTCGGGCCCCGGGTCGGCTGCTTCTGCTTGCGCCAGAGCAGCTCGAGGCTCTTCGCCGGGTCCCCGCTACCGCTGTACTCCTGCGTCATGTGCGCGATTCTGCCGGATCGGATATTCTTCGTACACTGTACCCAGTTCGATCGGGGATTGACCTCAAGCTGTGTCGAGGTTCTACGGTCGGAAACTGTCGGTGAGGTAGGGAATCATCGACTCACCCGATCGACCGACGCCGTGGAGCCAGCTGTGAGTATGGAAATGACCGCGTGGAACTCGCTGTACCACGCGATGCACGCCTCAGACGACAGACGCCCGTTCTCGAAGGCGACCCTGCTCCGGATCCTCGCGTTCGCGCGCCCGCACAAACGCCAGCTGATCTCGTTCCTCATCCTCAGCATCGGCGCGGCCGTGCTCGCCGTGGCCACGCCGGTGCTGGCCGGCCGCGTGGTCGACGCCATCGTCGGCAACAAGGCCGTCGAGATCGTCGTGCGCCTGGCCGTGCTGATCGCGGTGATCGCGGTCGCGGAGGCCGGCATCAGCATGCTCACCCGGTGGCTGTCGGCCCGGATCGGGGAAGGGCTCATCCTCGACCTGCGGACCGCGGTCTTCGACCACATCCAGCGGATGCCGATCGCCTTCTTCACCCGCACCCGCACCGGCGCGCTGGTCTCCCGGCTGAACAACGACGTGATCGGCGCGCAGCGCGCGTTCAGCGACACGTTGTCCGGCGTGGTGAGCAACCTCGTGATGCTCGCCCTGACGCTGGTGGTGATGCTGCGCGTGTCCTGGCAGATCACGCTCCTCGCGCTGGTGATCCTACCGATCTTCGTGATTCCGGCCCGGCGGGTCGGGCGACGGCTGGCCGCGCTCGAGCGCGAGGCCGCCAACTACAACGCGACGATGAGCACGCAGATGACCGAGCGGTTCTCCGCGCCCGGCGCGACGCTGGTGAAGCTCTTCGGCCGCCCGGCGCGCGAGTCGGCCGAGTTCGCCACGCGGGCCCGGCGGGTGCGCGACATCGGTGTCCGGACGGCGATGGTGCAATGGATCTTCGTCACCTCGCTGACCCTGGTGTCGGCACTGGCGCTTGCCGTGGTCTACGGCCTCGGCGGGTTCTACGCCCTGCGTGACCAGCTCGACGCCGGCGCCGTCGTCTCGATGGCGCTCCTGCTCACGCGTCTCTACGCGCCGCTCACTGCGCTGGCGAGTGCGCGGCTCGAGGTGATGACCGCGCTGGTCAGCTTCGAGCGGGTCTTCGAGGTCCTCGACCTCAAGCCGCTCATCCAGGACAAGCCCGACGCGGGCACCGTGCCGGCCGGACCGGTCTCGGTCGAGTTCACCAACGTCCGCTTCGCCTACCCATCGGCCGACAAAGTCTCACTGGCCTCGCTCGAGGAGGTTGCGAAGCTCGACACGCGCGGCGGAGTCGAGGTCCTGCACGACATGTCGTTCCGGGCCGAGGCTGGACAGATGGTCGCGCTCGTCGGTTCCTCCGGTGCCGGCAAGTCCACGATCGCCCAGCTCATCCCCCGGCTGTACGACGTCGACTCGGGCTCGGTGCAGCTCGCGGGCATCGACGTACGGGATGTATCGGCCGAATCGCTGCGGGAAACGCTCGGCATGGTCACGCAGGACGGCCACCTGTTCCACGACTCGATCCGGGAGAACTTGCTGCTCGCCCGGCCCGAGGCGACTGAAGACGAGCTGTGGGATTCACTGCGCCGCGCCCGGCTCGAGGACCTGATCCGGTCGCTGCCGGATAACCTCGACACGGTCGTCGGCGAGCGTGGCTACCGGCTGTCCGGTGGTGAGCGGCAGCGACTGACGATCGCGCGCCTGCTGCTGGCTCAACCGCGCGTCGTCATCCTCGACGAAGCAACCGCCGCGCTGGACTCGACCAACGAGGCGGCCGTGCAGGCTGCACTCACCGAAGCGCTTGCCGGCCGTACGGCGGTTGTCATCGCGCACCGGCTCTCCACCATCCGCGCCGCCGACCAGATCCTCGTGATCGAGGACGGCCGCATCGTCGAGCAGGGCACGCACACCGCCCTGCTCGCGGCCGAGGGTCGCTACGAAGAGCTCTACCGCACACAGTTCGCCGACCCGGCTGAGGTCGAGGTGGTCACGGCCTGAGCGAACTGTGGTGACGGGGACTGATCGGTCGGGACTGTTGGGGAGTTCGGTTGTCTGAGTTGTCGGGGTGTGCGGTCGGGTTCGTGCCATCGGATCCACCGCGCGAGGGGAAGGTCCTGTTCTGGGATCCGGACGGCGGCTCGCTCCCGCTCGGTCTTGGTGAGCAGGTCCAGGTCGAACTGGAGACGGGCTCAGTGCGCGCGATCAGCGTGCGCGTGGCCGACGCCGTACCGATGCTCGGACGGATGCGGCGCGAGCCGGGCGCGCATCCGTCGGCGGCGTTCTGGGGTTCCGCGGCGGTCGCGGCGCTGCAATTGGTTGCCCGGGGCAAGTTGTTGCCCGGGGTCTCCCCCGACGGGTACGACGCCTGGCGGATGGGACCACTGGAGTCGGCTGACGTCACCCGGCTGGTCGCGCTCGCCTCCGCGATGCCGGCTCTTGAGATCCCTGGCGAGCTCGAGGCCGAAGCCTTGGTCCGGGCGTTCTGGGATGCGGTGGCCGACGGGATGCCGCGCTCCCCCGCCGCCGCGAAGGCACAGGGCAGTGGTCTGTTCGCGGCCAAGGCTCCACAGCGGGCCGAAGGACTGCGGCGCTGGGCCGACGAGGTGTCGGTCGGGCTCGACAGCGGGGTCCGAGTCTCACTGCGGATCGAGATGTCGGAATCGCAGGCATTTCACGCCGTCGTCCAGTTGCACAGCCTCAAGGACCCAACGCTCGTGCGCGACGCGGACGACGTCTGGGCCGCCGTGGTCCCCGGGTTCGGTCCACGCGCCCGGATCGACGTGACCCTCGCACTCCGCCGGGCCGGGCGAGTCTGGGCGCCGTTGGCGCGGCTGCTGGATTCCGCCGTACCCGATCAGATCGAGCTGGCCGACTACGAGGTCGGCGACCTCCTGACCGGCACTGCCCAGCGGCTGGCCGCCGCTGGGGTTGAGCTTCATTGGCCACGCAGCCTCGGTCGCGACCTCAAGGCGCGAGCCGCGATCACCGCACCACAGCGCCGGCCAAGCGACCTGCCGAGCTTCTTCGGCGGCGACGCCACCCTCGACTTCCGCTGGCAAGTCGCGCTCGGCGACGACCCGCTGACCGAAGACGAGCTGGACAAGCTCGCCGAGGCAACCCGCCCGGTGGTCCGGCTGCGCGACCAGTGGATGCTGATCGACCCCGAGCTGGCCCGCAAGGCCCGCGATCGCATCCTCAAACCGGTCACGCCGATCGACGCCTTGAGCGCTGCCCTGACCGGCACCACCGAGGTGGACGGTCAGCAGATCAAGGTCGAGCCCACCGAGTGGCTGTCCGAGCTGCGCACCCGGATCGCCGATCCCGAGCACGCGGACGAGCTCATCGACGTACCGGCCGGGCTGCAGGCGACACTGCGCGACTACCAACTGCGCGGCCTGCGGTGGCTGGCCCGGATGACGTCGCTCGGACTCGGTGGCTGCCTCGCCGACGACATGGGTCTCGGCAAGACGGTCACGCTGATCTCGCTGCACCTGCATCGGCAGGAGTCCGCCGGGACTGCCGGTCCGACGCTGGTTGTCTGCCCGGCCTCCCTGCTCGGGAACTGGGAGCGCGAGGTCAACCGCTTCGCCCCCGGCACACCAGTGCGGCGTTTCCACGGTTCGGCTCGATCACTCGAAGGAGCCGAGGAGGGGTTCGTGCTCACGACGTACGGGACACTTCGGCGCGACGCCGCCCGACTGGGCGCCCATCGCTGGGGTCTCCTGGTCGCGGACGAGGCGCAGCACGTGAAGAACCCCTCATCCGGGACGGCGAAGGCGCTGCGAACCGTGCCTTCCCAGGCGCGGGTCGCGCTGACCGGCACACCGGTGGAGAACAACCTGTCCGAGCTCTGGGCGATTCTCGACTGGACGACACCCGGGTTGCTCGGGCGGCTCAGCACGTTCCGGACCCAGTGGGCAACGCCGATCGAGGCCGACAAAGACGAAGAGGTCGCGGAGCGGCTCGCGAAACTGGTCCGGCCGTTCCTGCTCCGGCGGAAGAAGTCCGACCCAGGGATCGCACCCGAGCTGCCCCCGAAGACCGAGACGGATCAGGCCGTCTCGCTCACCCGGGAACAGGCCAGCCTCTACGAAGCGACCGTGCGCGAACTGATGGCAGCGGTCACCGCCAGCGATCGAATGGCCCGCCGCGGCGCGATCGTGAAGCTGCTGACCGGCCTCAAGCAGATCTGCAACCACCCCGCGCAGTACCTGAAGGAAGGCGAGGACGCACGACTGACCGGCCGCTCCGGCAAGCTCGAACTCCTCGACGAACTGCTCGAGACGATCGTCGCCGAGGACGGCGCGGTCCTGGTCTTCACCCAGTACGTCGCGATGGCGCGACTGCTGGAGCGTCATCTGGCGGCGCGTGGCATCGCGACCCAACTGCTGCACGGTGGGACCCCGGTCCGGAGGCGCGAGGAGATGGTCGAGCGGTTCCAGGCAGGCGACGTACCGGTCTTCTTGCTGTCACTGAAGGCAGCCGGGACCGGGCTCAACCTGACGCGGGCAGACCACGTCGTGCACTACGACCGCTGGTGGAATCCGGCGGTCGAGGATCAGGCGACCGACCGCGCGTACCGGATCGGACAGACCAAGCCCGTGCAGGTCCACCGCTTGATTGCCGAAGGCACGATCGAGGACCGGATCGCGGCCATGCTCGCCGCGAAACGCGAGCTGGCCGACGCCGTACTGGCCGGCGGCGAAGCGGCCCTCACCGAGCTGTCGAATGACGAGCTCGCCGACCTCGTCGAGCTGCGGGGAGGTCTGCGATGAGCGCCGCGCAGGGGTACCCGGCCTTCCCGGCGCAGCGGCGGAGCACCCGCGGCCAGTCGTGGTGGGCGCGCGCGTGGGTGCAGGCGTTGGAGGACACCTCGCTGGACAACATGCAGCTGAAGAAGGGCCGCCGGTACGCGAACTCCGGGTACGTCGGGACGATCACGATCAGCCCGGGCCGGATCGGCGCGACGGTCTACTCCCCCGACGACACCTACGAGGTCGCCGTCCGGGTGGACGAGCTGACCGAGCCCGAGTGGGAGCGGTTCCTGGACCAGGTCGCGTCGCGGGCCGGGCACATTGCAGCTCTCCTTGACGGTGAGATGCCGCACGACCTGGTCGAGGCCGCAGAGTCCGCCGGCATCGCGCTGCTGCCCGGCATCGGCGATCTCGACCCGAGCTGCACATGCGACGCCTGGGAACTGCCGTGCCAACACGCCGCCGGCCTGTCCTACCAAGTCGCCTGGCTGCTCGACTCCGATCCCTTCGTCCTGCTCCACCTGCGAGGCCGCTCCCGCGACGTACTGCTCGACCAACTCGTCGCCCGCTCCGCCGGTCCGGCTGCCGAGGTTGAGGCTCGACCTGAGGTTCAGGTCAGCTCACCCCGAGGTTCATTGCCGGAGTTGCCCGACGTACCACGGAAGGTATCGCTGGAGGAGTTGGCGGTCAGCGGGATCGAGCCACCGCCGCCGCTGGCTCCCGGCGTACTGCCGATCCTCGTCCTCGACGCCTCCCGGCGAGCGCGTGCACTGCTCATCGCCCTCCTCAACGGAACGCCGGAACCACAACCGCTGGACGAATGGCAGGACGCCGTACGGCTGGCTGCCGACTTCCCCGAACTGCTCGCCGGCCTTGCCGAAGCGACCGCGCGACCGACCGAGCTCGGCCTCGGCGTTCACGCCTGGCGGTACGGCGGTGTCGCCGGACTCGACGTACTCGAGCGCCCCTGGGAACCGACGCCCGCGGAGCTGGCCAGGGCACGGATGGATCTCCTCGCGGAGGAGATCGACACCATCGGGATCACCGGCAACCGGCTGACCGTGCGACCCGACGCCCAACTGCGGCTGGATCACCACGGCAACTGGCACGCCTATCGCCTGATCGACGAGGTCTGGACCCCAGCCGCACTCGCGTCACCTGATCCACTCCTCGCCTTGGAGGAGGCCGTCACTCAGGCTCGGTAACGGCGTACCAGCCGACCAGAAGGTGGACCGGGATGCCGTCCGGATCGTCGTCCTCGAGGGCATCGAACTCGGCCTGCAGCGCGACCAGGCGGCGCCGGAACTCGGCGGCGCGGCCTGGGTTCACCCTGGTCACCATCCCGCGCCCCACCACGAGGCCAAGCGGATCCTCCGACGCTGAGCCGACCGGCACCCGGCCCTTGCTGAGGTTCGCGATCAATTCGGTGCGGAACTCACTGAAGAGGGCGGTGAGGGTGTCGGCGAACTCGGCCGACCCTTCGTTGGTGACCAGGTCGCGGCTGATGGTGAAGTCGAGTTGACCGGTTCGATAGCGGTGCTCCTGGATGCCGGAGACAAGCCGCGTCTCAGCCACCGCGATCAGGCTGACCGCCTCCAGTTGCTTGAGATGGCGGTACAGCTTGGTCTGCGGTTCGCCGAGGGCTGCCGCGATCTCCTTGGCCGACAGCACCGGCGGCGCACTCCGATCACCACTCATCAACAGGCGCAGGATCGCGACCCTGGTCGGATCCGACAGCACCCGCATCGTCTCGACGTCGGTGATCACCCGCACCGGGCGAGGCTCGGCCGGACGCTGCATAGCGGCTCCTTCATCGTCGTGTCTTGTGCAATGTTCACACATCTGCCAATGTTCACGCCAACGTGAATAGCTATGTGAGGGGCTGGGGATGAAGGAACAACTGCTGCAGCGATTCGCCGATCTGGTCGTGCAGGTCGGCGTGAACGTCCAACCCGGGCAGGGCGTGGTGATCAACGCCGACGTTGCTCAGGCCGAGGTAGCGCGGGCGGTGGTCGAGAGCGCCTACCGAATCGGAGCACGATGGGTGGAGGTGGTCTGGTCCGACGCCGTCACCCGCCGGTCCGACCTCATGCACAGCGACCTGCCGACACTGACGGCCGACCGGGCCTGGGCGCTCGAACGCACGCGGGGCTGGACCGAGGAGGGCGTCGCATCGATCGACGTGGTCGGTACGCCGGATCCCAGCCTGTACGCCGGAATCGACCCCGCACGGATGGCCGCCGTACGACTCCAGGAGCGGATCGCCCGGCAGCAGGCGGCGATGACCGGGCAGTCGCGGTGGACCGTGGTGGCCGCGCCGACTGAGCACTGGGCAACCCAGGTGTACGGCGAGCCGGACGTCGATCGACTCTGGGACGTCATCGCTCGAGCCATGCGGCTCGACGAGGTGGATCCGGTCACCGCCTGGCGGGAGCGGGCGGCAGCCCTCGCCGCTCGGTGCGCCGCGCTCGACGCCTTGCAGATCAGCGAACTCCGGTACGTCGGCGAAGGTACCGACCTGACCGTCGGACTGCTGCCCGACTGCCGCTGGACCGGCGGTTCGATCGTCGATCCGGCCGGCATCCCGTATCTCCCGAACATCCCGACCGAGGAAGTCTTCACCAGCCCCGATCGACGTCGTGCCGACGGGGCGGTCCGGCTGACCAGACCGGTCGTGATCGCCGGGCAACTGGTGGAGGGCCTGCAACTCACCTTCGCGGGCGGCCGGATCACCGACGTCTCGGCCAGCAGCGGCGCAGATGTTGTTCGCGCCCAGCTCGACACGGACCCAGGCGCCCGCAGCCTCGGCGAAGTGGCGCTGGTCGACCGAGACTCCCGGATCGCCCAGGCGAAGGTCGTCTTTCACAACACCTTGTTCGACGAGAACGCCGGCTCCCACATCGCCTGGGGCCAGAGCTTCCCCTTCGCCCTCGAGGGCGGCACGACCATGACGGCGGAAGAGCGATACACCCGCGGACTGAACAACTCGTCTATCCACACCGACGTCGTCCTGGGCGGAGAAGGCCTGACCGTCACCGCCACCACACCGAGCGGCCCCATCGACCTCCTCCGAGCCGACACCTGGCGACTCGACGCCTGACTGCTGCTTTTGCTGGTTTCCTGTCGGAGAGGCAATTTCGCCTCAGCGGTTAGACAAGACCTCTTGCACAATGCACATTGCAGACCATGGAGATGACCAGGTCCGCGCCATCTGTGATGGCCTGAGACAGGTTGTGGTGGCCGGAGACCTGTTGCTTGAGGTCTCTGGCCGCAAGTTCCTGTCTCCTGCCGCCAGTGGTGGCGCGGGACGACCCATCGGTGGCTGAGGCGGATGCCGACCACGTGCAGTCCTTCGTGCCGCCACCACCGCCGGCGCGGGCCGTGGTCAGTGTGTGCCGGTGTTCGGTTAGGCGCCGAACCAGCGGGTGAGGTGGTGGTTGAGGTCGGGTTGGTTGTTGCCGATCCAGGCGATGTGGCCGTCGGGACGTAGGAGGAGGGCCGGTACGTCGATGGGTGCGGTCGGGTCGGCGAGGTGGTCGACTCGATCTGACCAGGAGCCGACGGTCAGGTGGGTGGTGCGGTCGAGGAGGAGGCCGCGGCCGCGGTGGAGGTGGTCGTAGAGGCGGCCGGACTTGACCTCAAGGTCGCGGAGGCGGCGGCCGAGGAGGTCGGGGCCTTCGCCGAAGTCGTAGCGGATGTTGAGGCCGGTGACTTTTTCGATCAGGAGGCGGTTCACCTCGTCGAAGTCCATCAGTTCGGTGAACAGCCTGCGCAATGCTTGTGGACCAGGTCCGATGGCGTTCAGTTCCATCTGGGCGCGGGTGTTGTCGAGGACGTCGGCGGCGACCGGGTGGCGTTCGGCTTCGTAGGTGTCGAGCAGACCAGGTGGGGCCCAGCCGCGGATCTCGGCGGCCAGTTTCCAGCCGAGGTTGAAGGCGTCCTGGAGTCCGAGGTTGAGTCCTTGACCGCCGAGAGGCGGATGGATGTGGGCCGCGTCGCCGGCCAGCAGCACCCGCCCTACGACGTACCGTTCCGCCAGGCGGGTCGCGTCGCCGAAGCGGGACAGCCAGCGCGGCGAGTGCGCGCCGAAGTCGGTTCCGGCGACAGCGAGTAAAGCCTGCTGGAAGTCTTCGAGGGTCGGCGGCTCATCCCGTCCGCTGACTCCCCCGGTCGGGATCACGACGCGATAGACCTCGTCTCCGAAGGGCGTCACGCTGAAGGATCTGCGCAACGAGCGGACCGAGCGCACCACCTCGGCAAGCTCATCCGCAGGCATGGTCAGCGAGAGCTCACCCATGAGCGTCTCGGTCTGGGCGGGCTCCCCCGGGAAGCCGACGCCGACCAATTTCCGAACCGCACTGCGCCCGCCGTCGCAGCCGACGAGGTACCGCGACCGCAGCACCTCACCGTCGGCCAGTTCGACCGATACGCCGGTGGCGTCCTGCGAGACACCGGTCACCGCGCAACCGCGTCGTACCGACGCACCGCCAGAGACAGCATGCTCCTCAAGGAGCTGAACGATCACCGGCTGTGGAATACCCAACAGATAGGCATGTGCGGAATCCAGATCCGGCGGCGCGGGCTTGTTGATGGCGGCAAAGAACCCGCCAGCCGGCCGCGGCCTTCCCTGCTCCAGAAGGCGATCCAGCAAACCGCGCATCGCCATCAGCTCGAGACTGCGGATATGCAGCCCGACGATGCGCACGGCCGACGCCGGTTCGGTCTCCTTCTCCAGCACGAGCACCCGTACGTCGTACAGCCGCAACTCGGCGGCCAGCATCGCGCCGGTCGGCCCGCACCCGGCGATGATCACATCGAACTGAGGAGAATCCATGAGGTGTTGCCTTTCGGGAGTCGTCGAAGCGCTCCCGGCGACGCCTCCGTCAGTTGCCCGACGGCGCCAGGGCAGGGAGCACCCACAGAGCTACTGCGGTCATCGGGTACCACCTCCTCGGGCAGTGTCGCGGTCGTCGCAAGCTACAAGCCCAAGCGTCACCTCGTCCAGTCCTTTCCGAGTCCGGCAAAACCGATTCCGAAGAAGTCCAAGCAGGGATAAGGTGATGGCGACTTCGGAGATCTGAGGAGGTGGGTTGATGACCGCGCGCGCCGGCGCTGTCGCGTAGCCGCGACAGCCGGACGGTCATCCAACTCACCCCTGATCCGCCTGAGCGGGTCGCTCTCTCCGAGAGGCATTCTCCGTTGTCCATTACCTGGAAGACCCGTGTCGCGACGCCCGCCGACGAGCCGGTACTGCGTGACATCACCCGGGAAGCGTTCGGTCGGCAGTACGAGGTCGACTACCTCGACGCATTGCGCGCCGAACCAGCGGCTTGGATTCCTGAACTCGTGTGCGTGGCGATCGCTGACGACCAGCCGATCGCTTATGCGCTGTTGACCCACGCCGCTGTGGGATCCACGCGGGTGCTGTCGCTCGGCCCGGTTGCCGTATTACCGGCGTACCAGGGCAGAGGGGCCGGCAACGCGGCCGTGCGAGCTGTGCTGAGGCTGGCGCCCGACTATGACGCACCGGCCGTCGTGGTGCTGGGGCACGCGGACTACTACCCGCGGTTCGGGTTCCGGCAGGCGACCGGCTTCGGGATCCACCATCCGCAGCACGACGGGCCGCATCTGATGGCGCTCGCGGTCGGTGATCGCGCCGTACCGGCCGGGCTGCTGACCTATCCCGTCGAGGGCTGATCACCGAGAGCAAAGGTTCGGGAAAACTCGCCCAATCACTTGCGCAGGTGGGTTGTATACATGAAACAGTCGGGGAACCGCCTACGCATGGGAGCACCTGATGACTCCTCGACTTCCGCTCGTTCTCGCGACCGCGATCGCCCTCGTCACGGTCGGCTGCTCGCCGGTGCAGCCGGCCGGGGACTCCCCCGGTACGACGACCAGCCAGGCTGGACAGGACGTGTTCGGGGACCCGGCGGATCCGGCGCAGGTGAAGGCGGGCGGGACGCTGACGGTCGCGCTCTCCGCGGATCCGGACAAGCTGGATCCGACGCTGTCGCGCAGCCTGTACTCGCGGTATGTCTTCCACACCATGTGCGAGAAGCTGTACGACCTTGGTCCGGATGCCAAGGTCGTACCGCAGTTGGCGACTGCACTTCCGACGGTCGCGGCGGACGGACTCAGCCTGACGATCCCGCTGCGTCAGGGCGTGAAGTTCTCCGACGGCGGCACCTTCGACTCGGCCGCCGTGAAGACGACGATCGAGCGTGGCCTGACGCTCGCCGGATCGGCGCGCAAGAGCGAGCTCGGCCCGATCAGCGGGATCGATACACCTGATCCGAACACCGTGGTGATCAAGCTGTCGAAGCCGTTCGCTCCGCTCACCGCGGCGCTGGCCGACCGGGCCGGCATGGTGCTGAGCCCGACCGCGGTCGCGAAGCTCGGTGCGAACTTCTCCACGGCGCCCGCCTGTGTCGGCCCGTTCAAGTTCGCCAACCGGGTCGCGCAGAACTCGATCAAGGTCGTCAAGGATCCCCAGTACTACGACGCCGCCAAGGTGCACCTGGACACGATCGAGTACCGCATCATCACCGACTCCAGCATCCGCTCGGCCAACCTGCGATCCGGCGATGCACAGGTCGCCGACTCGCTCTCGAGCCAGGATGCGCCCGCTCTGCAGAAGGACAGCACGATCAGCGTCCTGCAGTCGCAGTCGCTCGGCTACCAGGGCATCACGATCAACATTGCCAACGCGAACGGCGTCGGCAATCCGCTCAAGCAGCTCGACACCCCGATCGCGAAGGACCCGCGAGTCCGGCAGGCGTTCGACCTCTCGATCGACCGCGCGGCACTGGTCAAGACGATCTTCAACGGGCTCAACACCGTTGCCTGCTCACCGATCTCGCCGAGAAGCGAGTTCACCTCCGAGGCCGCGCAGGCGTGTCCGGCCCATGACCCGGCCAAGGCGAAGGAACTACTCGCGGCGGCCGGCGTGAGCACGCCGTACAAGGTCTCGATGATCACTTCGAACAACCCGGACAGTCTGCGGCTCGCGCAGGCGCTGCAGGCGATGGTGAAGGACGGTGGATTCGACCTGGTGATCAAGCCGGTCGAGTATGCCTCGCTGCTCGATCAGCAGGACCGCGGCGACTTCGAGATCCTCCAGCTGGGCTGGTCCGGCCGCGTCGACCCCGACGCGAACATCTTCAACTTCGTCGGTACGACGGGCAGCCAGAACGTTGCCGGGTACAGCAGCCCCGAGGTCGACAAGCTGCTCACCGACGCGCGGCAGTCGACCGACCAGGCGCAGCGGATCAAGCTGTACGGCGATGTCGTCACCAAGCTGCAGCAGGACGAGCCGCTGATCTACCTGTACCGGCAACGCAACCTGACCGGCGTCTCGAAGAAGCTGCTCGGCGTGCAGACCTACCCGGACGGGGTGATCCGGACGGCGTTCGCCGGGTTCGCGAAATGAGCCGGTACCTCCTGCATCGACTCTGGCAGTCGGCGGTGACGCTGATCCTCGCGACGATCGTGGTGTTCGCCGGAGTGCGCGCTCTCCCGGGCGATCCCGCGCTGGCGCTGGCCGGTGAGGACCGCGATCCGGAATCGCTGCGGGCAATCCGGGAGCAGTACGGGCTCGACCAGTCGTGGCTGGTGCAGTTCTGGCAGTTCATCAGTCACGCGGCGCGCGGTGATCTCGGTCAATCGATCCGGACCGGTGAGCCGGTCGGCGGGATGATCGCCGGCGCGCTTCCCGTGACGATCGAGCTGTCGGTGCTCGCGCTCCTCGTGGCCGGTGTGATCGGGATCGGCGCGGGCGTGGTTGCCGCCGTACGGCGAGGTCGTCCGGCCGAGTGGGCTGCGAACGCACTCGCTCTGCTCGGGTTGTCGGTGCCGAACTTCTGGCTCGGCCTGATGGCGATCCTCTACCTGTCCGTTGCCCTCGGCCTCTTTCCGGCCTCCGGGTTCGTCCCGTTCTTCACGAACCCGGTCGCCAATCTGCACCACCTCGTCCTGCCGGCGCTGATCCTCGGCACCGGCCTGGCCGCGGTGATCATGCGGCAGACCCGATCGTCCATGCTCGACGCACTGTCGGCCGACTACATCCGCACCGCCGAAGCCAAGGGCCTGTCGCCGCGTGCGGTGATCGGCCGGCATGCGCTGCGCAACAGCCTGATCGTTGTGGTGACGATCGTCGGTCTGCAGCTGGGTGCGTTGATCTCGGGTGCGGTCGTGACCGAGCGGATCTTCGCGCTGCCGGGGTTCGGCAAGCTCACGGTCGACGCGGTGTTCCAGCGCGACTATCCGGTGATCCAGGCGGTCGTGCTGGTGACAGCAACGGCGTACATCGTGATCAACCTGCTCGTCGACCTCCTGTACTCCGTCATCGATCCGCGGATCCGCGTCCGGGGTGAGGCATGAGGCACAAGGTTGTACGGCGCATCCTGCGCAACCCGCTCGCGATCACCGGGCTCGTGGTTCTCGTGCTTGCGATCATCCTCGCGGTCTTCGCCAACTTCCTCGCACCGCACGAACCGACGCAGACCGCATTGGAGCAAGCCTTCGCACCACCCGGTACGGCGGGCCATCTGCTCGGGACCGATGATCTCGGCCGGGACGTGGTCTCGCGGATCATGTTCGGGCTGCGCGCCTCGCTCCATGTCGGGCTGCTCGCGGTCGCGACCTCGCTGGTGATCGGCGTACCGCTGGGGCTGATGGCTGGCTACTTCCGGGCGATCGACGCGCTGATCTCGCGCATGACCGATCTGGTGCTGGCCTTCCCGTTCCTGATCCTCGCGGTGGGCCTGGCCGCAATCCGCGGCGCGAGTCTGGGGAATGCGGCGATCGCGATCGGGATCGCGCAGATCCCGGGGGTGATCCGGATCGTGCGGTCGGAGACGCTGCGGCTCAAGTCGCTGGACTTCGTCGCCGCAGCGATCGTCGAGGGCGCGAGTGACGCCTGGGTACTCGGCCGGCACATCCTGCCCAACGCGGCGTCGGTGATCATCGTCCAGGCGACGGTCGCGATTCCGGCCGCGATCCTCGGCGAGGCCGTGTTGTCGTTCCTCGGCCTCGGGATTCAGCCGCCGGCGCCGAGCCTGGGCACGATGCTGTCCGATGCGCAGCAGTTCGCCGCGCGAGCGCCGTGGGCGGCGGTGATGCCGGGTCTCGCGATCATGCTGCTGACGCTGGCGTTCAACATCGTCGGCGACAGTCTGCGTGACGCCCTCGATCCGAAGGCGAGTCGCCGATGAGCGCCGTACTGGAAGTGCGGGATCTGTCCGTGTCGTTCCGGACCGAGGACGGTCAGCTGTCAGCTGTCGATCGGGTTGGTCTAGAGGTCGGTGCGAGTGAGGTGCTCGCGATCGTCGGCGAGTCGGGCTGCGGGAAGAGCGTGACGGCGATGAGTCTGGCCGGGCTGCTCCCCCGATCGGCGCGCGTTGAGGGTTCGGTGCGGCTCGACGGTGTTGAGCTGATCGGCGCGGACAAGCGCACGCTGCGCTCGATCCGCGGCCGCGAGATCGCCTACATCTTCCAGGAGCCGATGACATCGCTGAACCCGGTCTTCACGGTCGGCTCACAGATCGGTGAGGTCCTGCGCACGCATCTCAAGCTGGGAAAGCACGCAGCCCGGGCGCGGTCGATCGAGCTGCTGAAGCTGGTCGGGATTCCGTCGGCCGAACGCCGCGTCGACGACTATCCGCATCAGCTCTCAGGCGGGATGCGGCAACGGGTGATGATCGCGATGGCGGTCGCCTGCGATCCGAAGGTGCTGATTGCCGACGAGCCGACCACGGCTCTCGACGTCACCATCCAGGCGGGGATCCTCGACGTTCTGCGAGGACTACGCGAACGGCTCGGGACGAGCGTCGTACTGATCACGCACGACCTCGGGGTGGTGGCCGATCTCGCGGACCGGGTCGCGGTCATGTACGCCGGTCGCGTGGTCGAGACGGCCGAGGTGCACGAGCTGTTCGCGCATCCACAGCACCCGTACACAACCGGCCTCCTGGGCGCCTCACCCGCCGCCGGCCGTCACGCGGGCACGCACCGGCTTGCGGAGATTCCGGGGCTGGTGCCGGTGCTGGCTGAGCAACCGGACGCGTGCACGTTCGCCGACCGCTGCGGACAAGCTCTAGACACCTGTACGGCGTCTCAGCCGGAGCTGACGCGTGATGCGCACGGACTGGCATGCTGGAACCCGGTGGGAGCCCTATGAACGCACTGGAGGTCGAAGACCTCGTCATGCACTTCGGTCCGGTCCGTGCGGTCGACGGTGTCACCCTGCGGATCCGTGAAGGCTCAGTGGTCGCGCTGGTCGGCGAGAGCGGCTCTGGAAAGTCCACAGTCGGCCGCTGCATCGTCAGACTGCTCGAACCGACCGGAGGCACGGTCAGACTCGCCGGTGCGGACATCACCCACCTAAACCGCCGCCAACTGCGCTCGCACCGACGAGATGTCTCCATCGTCTTCCAGGACCCCGCAGGCTCGCTGGATCCGCGACTGTCGGTCGGAGACATCATTGGGGAGCCACTGCGGCTGATGCGCCGCAAGGACATTGCAGGGCAGGTGTCTGAGGCGCTCACGCGAGTGGGGCTGCGCCCGGAGGTCGCTCAGCGGTCTCCGCATGAGCTGTCGGGCGGACAGCGCCAGCGGGTCAGCATCGCCCGGGCGCTCATCTCCGAGCCACGGCTGCTCGTGGCGGACGAGCCGACGAGTGCACTCGACGTGTCGGTGCAGGCCGCCGTACTGAATCTGCTGGCTGACCTGCAGCGCGATCTTGGGTTCGCGTGCCTCTTCATCACGCACGACCTGTCGGCGGTGGAGTACCTGGCTGATGAGGTCGCCGTGATGTACCTGGGTCAGCTGGTTGAGCAGGGGCCGCGGGCGCGCATCTTCGGTACGCCGGCTCATCCGTACACGCAGGCGTTGTTGTCGGCCGCGCCCGTTCCCGACCCGGTGGCACAGCGGCAGCGCAAGCCAGTGCTGCTGGGTGATGACCTGCCGTCGGCCATTGATCCGCCGGACGGTTGCCGGTTCCACACCCGCTGTCCGGTGGCGATCGACAAGTGCCGGACTGTCGTGCCGGAGCGGCGTGTGATCGGATCGGGTGATCATCAGGTGGCCTGTCACCTGGTGGCGGCCGACGGTAGCGGTCCCGACGTACGAACAGCTGAAGGAGTTGCCTGATGACGTTCACCACCCGGCCCACGCTGCGTGGCACGTTCGGCATGGTCTCGTCGACGCACTGGCTGGCGTCGCAGTCGGCGATGCGGATGCTGGAGCTCGGCGGGAACGCGTTCGACGCGGCGGCGGCCGCGGGGTTCGTGCTGCATGTGGTGGAGCCGCATCTCAATGGGCCTGGCGGTGAGGTACCGGCGATCGTGGCGACGGCAGACGACCCGACGCCGCGAGTGCTGTGTGGTCAGGGGGTTGCGCCGGCTGGGGCGACCATCGAGCACTACACGTCGCTGGGGCTGACGCTGGTGCCTGGGTCCGGGCCGCTGGCCGCGACTGTGCCGGGGGCGGTCGATGCGTGGTTGCTGTTGCTGCGCGACCACGGCACGCTGCCGCTGCGCGTCGTACTGGAACCGGCGATCGACTACGCCCGCAACGGGCATCCACTGGTGCCGCGGGTGACCGACACCGTGGCGACGGTTCAGGGGTTGTTCTCGGAGCACTGGCCGACGTCGGCTGCGCTGTGGTTGGTCGACGGGCAGCCGCCCCGCGGGCTCTTCCGGAACTCGGCGTACGCCGAGACTCTGGAGCGACTCGTGGTGGAGGGCGAGGCGGCTGGGGCCGATCGCGTCGTACAGCTGGAGGGTTCTCGGAAGGCTTGGCGCGAGGGTTTCGTTGCCGAGGCGATTGATGAGTTCTCGCGGCTGCCGCATCGGGACTCGAGTGGTTCGGACCATGGCGGGTTGATCACCGGGGCCGACATGGCTGGGTTTGAGGCTCATTGGGAAGACGCGACGACGCTGGACTGGAACGGGCACACGGTCGCGAAGACCGGGGCCTGGGGTCAGGGACCGGCGTTGCTGCAGTCGCTGGCGGTGCTGGCTGAGTTGGGTGATGTGGACCTGGCGAGTGCTGAGGGGGTGCACACGACGGTTGAGGTGATGAAGCTGTCGTATGCGGACCGCGAGGCCTGGTACGGCGATGGCGACGTACCGCTGAAGTCGTTGCTCTCCCCCGCGTACGCCGCTGAGCGGGCGCGGCTGGTCGGTTCCGACGCGACGTTCGAGCTGCGACCGGGGTCGCCGGACGGTCGTGCGCCGCGGCTGCCATCCATTGCTGAGGGCAACTATGCGATCGATGCGAGTGTCGGTGAGCCGACGGTGGCGCGGGACGGCGTGACGCGGGGCGACACCTGTCATGTCGATGTGGTGGATCGCTGGGGCAACATCATCTCGGCGACGCCAAGTGGTGGGTGGTTGCAGTCATCACCGACGATCCCGTCGCTGGGGTTCTGCCTGGGCAGCCGGGCGCAGATGTTCTGGCTCGAGGAAGGGCTGCCCGCATCCCTTGCTCCGGGCAAGCGTCCGCGGACCACGCTCACGCCGACGCTCGTGCTGCGGGACGGGCGGCCGGTACTGGCGTGTGGTTCGCCGGGCGGGGATCAGCAGGATCAGTGGCAACTGCTGTTCCTGCTGCGGCACCTCGGTGGCGGGATGGACCTGCAGGAGGCGATCGATGCGCCGGCCTGGCACACGACCGGGTTCCCGTCGTCGTTCTACCCGCGCGCGAACGAGCCGGGCGGGCTCGTCATCGAGAGCCGGCTAGGGAACGCCGTACGGGATGAGCTGGTACGACGCGGCCACGTGGTGACCGAGTCCGACCCGTGGAGCCTCGGCCGCCTCTGCGCCGTACGCCGAGACCCGGATGGTGTCCTGTCCGCGGCCGCCAACCCCCGCGGCATGCAAGGCTACGCCGTCGGCCGCTGAACCCCTCCCCCTCATTTGCCTGGCTAGCCACCCCCATCAGGGGTTAAGCACCCTGGTTATCGGTGCTTAACCCCCCACGCGGGTGCTTAGCCAGGGAAATGGGCTTAGCCGGTGGATTGGCGGTCCAGGGCGGCGCGGGCGGCGGCGCCACGGCTGCATTTGGCTGGCTAGGCAGTGAGATTGGGGGTTAAGCACCCCGGTTATGGGTGGAGAACCCCCAAGGTGGGTGCCTAGCCAGGGAAATTGCGTTAGGGGGTGGGGCGGTGGCCGAGGGCTGCTTTGGCGGCGGCTTCTACGTGGAGGCGGGCGGCTTCGGTGGCGGCGGGGGCGTCACCGGCGGCGATGGCGTCGACGAGGCGGACGTGCTCCTCTGACGAGTGGGGGGCTCGTTGGGCGGCGCCGACGCGGAAGACCCAGTGCACGTGGTGGTACATGGCGGCGGAGATCGAGTGCAGCCAGCGGTTGCCGCTGACCTCGATGACGGCGCGGTGGAAGTCGCTGTTCAGTTCGGCGACGCGGTCGAAGTCCTTCGCGTCGGTGGCGACGCGAGCCTGGTCGCACACGCCCCGCAGCCGGGCGATGTCTTCCTCGCTGGCCCGTTCGGCGGCCAGGCCGGCGGCGAGGGTCTCGAGCTGTTCGCGGACCGAGAAGAGGTCGCGGACGGCGGTCTCGTCGAGCGTGGCGACGACGGCACCGCGGCGGGGCAGGATCTGCACGAAGCCTTCGGCCTCGACGACGCGGAGCGCTTCGCGGACAGGGTTGCGGGAGACGCCGAAGTCGTCGGCCAGCCGGGTCTCGGTCAGCCGCTCGCCCTGCGCGTAATCACCGTCGACGATCCGCCGGCGCAGCTCCAACAGGACCTGCTCGCGTAGTGCGATGTGGTCGGCCCCGATCGTCCGGATCGCGTCGGCACTCAGCTCATCCACCCAATGCTCCTGTCTCCCCATGCGGCGTGTACCCCGGTCAGCTCCGCAGCACCGTAGCCGATTCGGGGTCTCGCGGCACGTGGCCCGCTCGGGCGCTATCGTCGCGGTTTGAGCATTCGACTGACTCCGCTGACCGATCCCGACTACCGGCCGTTCAGCCACCGCATCGCCTGGCTCGCCGCGGACGCCGCCGGCAACCCGGTCGGCTCCGCCTTCCTCCGCCTGCACAGCCGCGACTCGATCGCACACCTGGCCGATCTGGAGATCACCGTCCACCCGGCCGAGCGCCGCCGTGGTGTCGGAAGCCAACTCCTGTACGCCGCTGTCGCTGCTGCCCGTGATCAGCACGCGCGGCTCGTCGTGGCCGAGGTCGGCGCGGACTCACCGTCGTACGAGTTCCTGGTGCGGCACGGGTTCACGATCGGCATGACGCTCATCTACAGCCGCCTCGACCTCAGGACCGCGGTCACCCCGATGCCGCCGCCTCCCGGGTACCGCCTGCTGACGTGGGCAGACGTCGTACCGGATGAGCTCGCACAGACGTTCACAAACGCACGAACCGGCATGGACGACGCCCCAACCGGCGGGATCACCTACGGCCCCGACCCGTGGGACGTCGCCCGCACCCGGCACGCCGCCGAGCTGATCGCCCAACGCGGCGAGCACCTGATGACGGTGGCTGCCCTCGACGAGTCCACCGGCGAGATCGTCGCCTTCACCGAACTCGTCGTACCAGGCGACGGCAAGACCGACGCCCAGAACTACGGCACCGCAGTCCTCCCAGCCCACCGCGGCCGAGGCCTAGCCCGCTGGGTCAAGACCGAACAGATCCGCTGGGCCCAAACCCGCTTCCCCGACCTACCCGCCGTACTAACCGACACCGTCGACACCAACCACCCCATGCGCCGAATCAACGCCACCCTCGGCTACACCCCCACCCACACCCTCCACCGCTGCGTCCTGCACGTACCGCAGTGAACTACTGGCCGAGGATCTTTTGGACTGCGGCGGTGGTGATGGGGTGGTAGCCGGGGCGGGCTTTGGCGAAGACTTCGGAGGCGAAGGCTCGGTCGCTGCCGGCCAGGGCTCGGTAGACGGGGAGGACTAGCTTCATGCGGCCTACTTCGGTGAGGAAGGCGGCTAGTTCGGCGTAGGCGGGCTCGTAGCTGCTGGCGGCGACGATCTGGTACCAGCGGCGGGCGATCTCGCCGTTGGCGGTGCCGGTGAGGCCGAAGGCTCGGTCCAGTTGCTGGAGCTGGTTGGGGCTCAGCATGTCGGGGGCGGCGTCGAGGAAGCGGAGCCACTCCTGGGTGGTCCAGCTCGATGCGCCGGCCGGGAGCTCGCCGGAGGCGAACCATTGGGTGCGGGCCTCGTCGACGACCTGGAAGCGGGCGGAGACCGCGCGCTCGGCGAAGGCGGGGATGCCGGGCTCTTCGAGCCAGGCGGCCAGCTCGGCGTCGGTGACAACTCCGGGGTGCGGGTCGAGGAGGTGCTCCTGCAGGTGGCCGACGAAGTCGTCGGAGTTGATGCTGCGGAAGGCGAAGCGATCGAAGTAGCCGCGGATGAACGGGTCGAACACGTCCCGCGAGAACCGCTCCTCCAGCCAGGTCAGGAACCATGAGCCCTTCAACGGGCCGAGCGACGTGATGCCGTGGTACTCGGACCGGTGGTTCAGGCCCGGCAGTTCGACGGCCAGCTCGGCCGGGGTGAGTGGGTCGAGCTTCACCACGGTCGCGTGCTGCTTGATCGCGGTCTCCATCATCGCGAACTCGGTCCCGTAGACCGCCTCGACGATCCGGTTCTCGACGTACGCCGTGAAGCCTTCGTTCAGCCAGATGTCGTCCCAGCTGTCCTGGGTGACCAGGTTGCCCGACCAGCTGTGCGCGAGTTCGTGGGCCACCAGGCTGACCAGCGACTTGTCGCCGATCACCACGGTCGGCGTCGCGAACGTCATCCGCGGGTTCTCCATCCCGCCGTACGGGAAGGACGGTGGCAGCACGAGGATGTCGTAGCGGCCCCAGCGGTACGGGCCGAACAGCGCCTCGGTGACCCGCATCATCTCTTCGGTGTCGGCGAACTCCTGCGCCGCCCGCCCGGCCATTGTCGGCTCGGCCCAGATGCCCGATCGCTCACCGATCGGCTCGAACACGAGGTCACCGGCCGCGATCGCCAGCAGGTACGACGGGATCGGCTCGGGCATCACGACGTCATACGAGCCGGTACGGCGGGAGGCGGTCCCGTTGTCCGCGCCCATCAGTACCATCAGCTCGGGCGGCGCGGTCACGTGCGCGGCGTAGCTGAACCGAACGCCGGGGGTGTCCTGGATCGGTACCCAGCTGCGCGCGTGGATCGCCTGCGACTGACTGAACATGAACGGCATCACGCCGCCGGCCGTCATCGACGGCTCCAGCCACTGCAGCCCGGTCGCGGTCGGCGCCGTCCGGTAGCTCACCCGGACCCGCTCCTGCCGTGAGGTCCGGATCGTCAGCGCCGATCCCAGCTCCTTGTCCGGCACCGCGAGGCTGTACTCGAGCGGCTCCCAGCCGTCCGGCGTCTCGCCCTCGACCGCGAGCACGGTCAAGTCACGCGTGTCGAGCACGAGCCGGTCGCTGGACCCGCCCCAGTCGAGCGTGTGCGTGGCGGTGCCGGTGAGCACCTTCGCGGTGAAATCCAGCTCGAGATCGAGCTCGAGATGGGTGGTCCGGACCACGAGTGGTTCGGCATAAGAGTGGCGATCGTGCGTCACGGAAAGCTCCCGAGTGAGTGCGTCCGGGGAACATTACCCACGGGCATGGCGTCTCAGGCGGCCGATCTGGGCCACCCGCACCACCGTGCCAAATACCCGGTGTCATCGCGCCTCATCGGCGGGGTTGTTGCACGAAGCTGCAAGGCCCGGAGCAGACTGTGATCATGACATCGCACGGTGATGCCGAGCTGGTCCTGAACCGGCGGCCGTTCGGATCCTGGCTGCTCGGGCCGGCCGATCAGAGCACCCGGATGCTGCGGATCCGGCTCCGGGTGCTGATGACAACGTTCTCGATCGGTACCAATCTGATCGGCGCGGCCGTGGTCTTCGTGCTGGCCGTGTTCGTGCTCCCCGGTCCCCCGCTGAGCGACGAACTGCAGCACATCGAGGCGATCGGCGTACCGGCGTACTTCCTGCTCGCCCTGATCGTCGGCGTGGTCTGGTCCAGCAGGGTTGCGCTCCGCTACACCGCCTGGGTCGACGAGGACCGCGCGGCCACCCGCAAGGAGCAGATCTCCACGCTCCGGCTCCCGCTGCGCCTGACCGTGATCGAGGCCGTGCTGTGGATGGTTGCCACGATCGCCTTTACGGCGGTCACCGTGGTGATCCAGCCTGAGAACGCGCTGCGGATCGCCGTGACCATCTTCGACGGCATGATCGTCACCTGCGCGGTCTCCTACCTCCTGACCGAGTTCGCCCTGCGGCCGGTCGCCGCGCGGGCGCTGGCCGACGCCGCTCCCCCGCGACGGCTGCTGGCCTTCGGCCTCAAGGCGCGGGTGGTCCTGTTCTGGGCGGCCGGCTCGGCGACGCCGGTCGCGGGCCTGATGCTGGCAGCGATCCTCGCGCTGATCGACGGTACGGTCTCGGCGACCCGGCTGTCGGTGATGATCCTTGCCCTGGGCATCGTTGCCATCGGCATGGGTTGGCTGCTGATCCTGCTGTCGGCCCGCTCGGTGGTTGCCCCGGTCCGGTCGGTGCGCAATGCGCTCACCCTGATCGGTGAGGGCGAGCTGAACATCCGGATCCCGGTCTTCGACGGGACCGAGCTCGGTTCGCTGCAGGCCGGGTTCAACCGGATGGCGGCCGGGCTCCGCGAGCGCGAACGAATCCGCGAGGTCTTCGGCAAGTACGTCGGCCCTGAGGTCGTCCGGGAGGCGTTGACCAGTGACCGGCTCGGTGGTGAGGAGCGGTTCGTCGCGGTGCTGTTCGTTGACCTCGTCGGGTCGACGAAGCTCGCGGCGGAGCGGCCGCCGGTTGAGGTGGTTCAGTTGCTCAACCGCTTCTTCGCCATCGTGGTCGACGAGGTGGCGCGTGAAGGCGGGTTTGTGAACAAGTTCGCCGGTGACGCCTCGCTGGCGATCTTCGGGGCGCCGGCTGAGCTGATCGATCCTGCGGGTGCGGCATTGCGCGCTGGACGAGCGCTGAGTCGGCGGCTGAGTGCGGAGTTGCCTGAGGCAACGGCTGGGATCGGGGTGACGGCCGGGATCGTGGTGGCCGGGACTGTCGGCGATGTGCGGCGGCTCGAGTACACGGTGATCGGTGATCCGGTGAACGAGGCGGCCCGGTTGAGCGAGCTGGCCAAGGGCACGCCGTCGCGACTGATCGCCTCGATGTCCGCGGTCGAGGACGCGGGACCGACCGAGGGTGCGCACTGGCAGCCTGGTGATCGGGTGACGGTCAGAGGGCGGTCGGAACCGACTCAGCTCGCTTCTCCTCGACCAGCTGATGGAGGAGACCCGCGCCGTACAGCATCGCCTTCGTGATCCGGTCGTGCGCGGCCCGGCGTTCGGCGATCGCGTTCCGGAGCGCTTCGGTGCTGCCGGTCTGACGCAGGCCCTCGAGGACCGGTCGGATCTGGTCGAACGAGTACCGCCCTTGGCGGAGCATGTGGATGATGCGAGCGTCGCGGATCTGCTCGGGTTCGTAGCGACGGTACTTCGTCGTTCGCTCCCGGGTCGGCAGCAGCAGGCCAGCCGCCTCCCACACGCGCAGGGCCGAGGTTCGCACACCAAGGCGGTGCGCCAACTCGCCAACCAGGAGAGCTGGGCCGGTCGGTGCTGGCTCGTCGCGGAACTCCGCCGCGGCCGAGTTGAGCGCTTCGCTCGCGGCGTCCGTCGCAAGGCGCTGCTCGTAGAGACCAGCGTGGGCTTGGTCCACCAGCCGGTACGCCGATTCCTCGTCCCCCGCGTGAACCGCCTGCATGATGTACCGCGCGATCTCTGCGCCGAACCCCGGCGCGAGCGCGCGATAGGTGAGTAGCGCCGACACGTGCTCCTCGCCGTACTGGCGATAGCCGCTGTCCGTGCGCGGTGCCGGCGGCAGGATCCCGTCCGCCTCGTAGTTGCGGATGAGCTGCGTGGACACGCCCGCCCGCCGTGCCAGGTCGACCGGCCGCAACCCCATCGTCAGCGGCCGCCCGAGACATCGATGGTCGTGCCGGTCATGTACGACGAGCGCTCCGAGGCGAGGAAGGTGATCAGCTCGGCGACCTCCTCCGGCGTACCGGGTCGGCCGAGTGGCGGCGTCGTACCGAGTCGATCGAGCCGGCCTGGTTCATGGCTGTCGGTCTCGATCAGGCCGGGGCGGACGCCGAGGACGCGGATTCCTTCCTTCGCGACCTCGTTGGCCAGGCCGACCGTCAATGCGTCAACCGCGGCCTTGCTGGCTGCGTAGTCGACGTACTCCCCCGCCGATCCGAGGACGGCGGCTCGCGAGGACACGTTGACGATCACGCCGCCGCTTCCGCCGTACTGGGTGGACATCCGCCGCACCGCGGCTCCCGCGACCAGGAACGCGCTGATCGCGTTGATCCGGAAAACGTTGTCGAGCCGGGCGACGTCGTACTGGTCCACCCTGCCTGCAGGGGAGACCACGCCGGCGTTGTTGATGAGCGCGGTGATCGGCCCGAGCGCGGTGGTCACGGCGTCGAAGAGGCGCTCGACGTCTTCCGGCTCGACAACATCTGCCTGTACGGCGATCGCGCGGCGACCGAGCTTCTCGACTGCCTCCACCACGCGGGCAGCCTCGTCGTCGCGGGTGCGATAGCCGATGCCGACATCCCAGCCGTCCGCCGCCAAGGCGATCGAGGCCGCGGCGCCGATCCCCCGGCTACCGCCGGTCACCAGTACGACCCCAGAGTCCGTCATACCGCCCAGCCTAGGAGAAGGCGTGTTCACTCGTCCCGGTGGCTGTTGATGTTGATCACGTTGCCGTCGGGAGCGCGCACGAGGAAGCGCCGCAGACCCCACGGTTCGGTGGTGAGCGGATGGACGATCTCGAAGCCGCGCCGTTGGGCTTCCGCGTACGCCTCTTCGACCTCGTCGCCGACCGCGACCGAGAGCACTGAGTCCTGCGGAGCGGTCGCGTCGTGCGTCACCAACTGGACGGCAGCACGGCCGTCCGGGGACTGGAATCTGGAGACCCAGTCCATTGTGATTCCCTCGTCACTGAGCCCGAGATAGTCCGCGTAGAACTCGCGCGCCGCTCCGATGTCGGGGACCGAGAGATTCGCGATGATGTGGGTCGGGCGCATGGCAGTCTCCCTGAATGGTCAGGCCGGCGGAATCGTGATCGCCAGTTGGGTTTCCGTGTCGTTGAAGCCGAGGGTGCGGTAGATGTGGATGGCGAGGTAGCCGGGGTCGGCGACCATCACGAGGGTCTTCGCGCCTTGCTCGAACCCATACGTCGACGCGCGGTGGATGAGGGTGCTGGCGATGCCCTGGTTGCGGTCGTCGGGATGGGTCTGCACGTTCTGGAACCGGGCGAGGCCTTCGCCGTCGAGCATCAGGCCCAGCGACGCCTGCAGCCGGTCGCCGTCGAACGCACCGAACCACTTCCCGTGTCCGGCCTCGACAAGCTCCCGCTCGTGCGCCACCTTCAGCCGGGTGAACTCGCGATGGCCGTCGTCGACCGTCATGGTGCTGGTGGCGAGGGTGAGGTCGACGACCCGCTGCCAGTCGTCGTCACCGTCGAGGAACCGGAACGTCGAGGTCGTGTTCGGGCGCTTGGGCGCGTTCACGCTCGACGTCGTCATCACCACGCTGGGGTCCGCCCGGCCGCCGGCGGCGATCACCTCCTGCGGGTCGATGCCCAGCACCCCGTCGGTGGTGTCGATGCCCAGGGCAACGTGTTTCGCCGCGGGGAACTCAGCGCGGAACTCCGTCACGCGCCGCTCGAGATCCCCGGGCTCGAGCGGAGTGCGATGCAGCAGGTAGTTACCCCACCAGAACGTCGGGTTGGCGGGTGTGCGGATGACGACGTACGGGCCGGTGTCGCTGATCTCGCTGCCGCCCAGGCCCAGCAGGAACAGGTCGGTACGGTAGCCAAGGCTGTTGATCTCCACCCAACTATCCTTCCTGCGTCGTCAATCCGGTTTCAGGGGCGCTTGTGCAGGAGCAGTGGCAGTACGGCGGATGCTCCGGCCTCTCGAAGTTTGGCCGCGGCGACGGTGACCGGCCACTGGGACGAGCTGGCGTCGACCAGGAGCAGCACGGTGCGACCGGCAATCGTCTGTGCGGTGGTGGGATCGACCGCGAGACCGTCACGCCAGACCCGGGCCTCGTCGGCCGAGGACAGGTCATCGGTGTAGCCGGAGCGATCCACAGTGAGGTCGGCTCGATCCAGGCGGCCGACGGTGGCGATCCGGTCGGCGACCGCATTGGTGACCGCAGTGTGACCGGCTGCGGCGAGCGGGACGACCACCTCCGGTCGGCTGGACCACGTGCTGCGCCAGCGGGACAGCGCGGCGACCGCGCCCGCCTGGAGCGCCTCGACTGCGTCGGCGGACGGCTCGCCGCCTCCTCCGAAGGCGGCGGCGAGGACCTCGCGCCATTCCGGGGCGTCGGCGTAGATGAGGGAGCGACCGTGGTCGGCGGACAGGTTCGCGGGGATCTTCCCGCGCGGCCCGAAGGAACCGCCCGGCCACATCTTGCGGGGTTCGAGGACGTGCACCTCACCACGGAGCAGACCGGTGACGGTGGCGACCGTGTCGGCATTAGGCGCTGCTGACAACGGCTCCGGCAACGCGCCGAGGCAGACCGAGCAGCGGCCACAGGGCTCCGCTGACGCGTCGTCCAGGGACTCCTGGAGCAGTTGCATGAGGCAACGTTCGCCGCGGGTGTAGGCGCGCATGATGTCGGCCTCGCGCCGCCGTACCGCAACGATGCCGTCGTAGTGTGCAGCGTCGAACGTCCAGTCCTTGCCGGTGCGGATCCAGCCCTTCTCGAGCCGCTCGGTGACGCCGTCGACGGCGAGCTGCTTGAGCATCAGCTCGACGCGGGTCCGGCGCAGGCCGGTCTCGGCCTCGAGCGCGGGTACGGACGCCGGCTGGTCCGGCCCGTAGGCCTCCATGGCGTGAAGGAGACGGTTCACGTTTTCCGGGACGGGAATGGTCGCGGTGGCGAAGTAGTCCCAGATGCCGGAGTCGGCATCCGAGGGCAGCAGGGCAACGATCGCGTGGTCGATGCCGCGGCCGGCACGCCCGACCTGCTGGTAGTACGAGACCGGCGACGGCGGTGAACCGACGTGGACCACGAACCCGAGGTCAGGCTTGTCGTATCCCATGCCAAGGGCAGACGTCGCGATCAGCGCCTTCAACCGGTTCTCGCGCAGCGCGTCTTCGAGGCTATGCCGCTCCCCGGCCTCCAACTGACCCGTGTACGCCGCCACTGGTAAGTCGCGGCCGTGGATCTCCTGGATCGTCGCGGCCAGCCGCTGCGCATCCGCGACCGTCAGCGCGTAGACGATGCCCGATCCCGGCAGCTTCGGCAGGTGATCAACCACCCACGCGAACCGCTGCAACGGCGACAACCTGTCCACCACTGCGAGCTGGAGACTCGACCTCGCGAGCGGCCCACGTAGTACCAGCGTGGACTCGCCCAACTGGTGGGCGACGTCATCGGTGACTCGCTCGTTGGCGGTCGCTGTCGTCGCGAGGACCGGTGTCTTGGGGTTCAGGTGCTGAAGCACATCGGAGACTCGGCGGTAGTCCGGCCGGAAGTCATGACCCCAGTCGGAAACAGCGTGAGCCTCGTCGATCACTAGCAGCCCGACCTCACCCGCCAGGCTGTCCAGCACCCGGCGACCGAAGCCGGGGTTCGCGAGCCGCTCGGGCGACACCAGCAGTACGTCGATCGCTCCAGAGCGAAGATCCTGCTCGATCCCCGACCACTCGTCCACGTTGTTCGAGTTCAGCGTCGCCGCCCGCAGACCCGCTCGCCCGGCCGCACCGACCTGGTCCCGCATCAGCGACAGCAGCGGCGAAACCACCAACGTCGGCCCCGCACCCTCCGCCCGCCGGATCGCAGTAGCTGCCCAGTAAACAGCCGACTTGCCCCACCCCGTCGCCTGTACGACGAGCACCCGCGCCGCCGGCTCACACAGCGCCGCAACCGCAGTCTCCTGGTCGTCGCGCAGCCGCGCGCCCTCCCCCGCGATCGCCTGGATCACGCCACCCGCAATCCCCGCGCGCGCCTCAGTCAGGGTCAAACTCGCATTGCTGTCAGCCATGCCCCCGACCCTAGACGCCCCCACCCCCCAACCGCAGTCCACCCACCACCCCCTGTGGATAACTCCCCGCCCATCCCCCAATCCCGACCCCACCAACCCCTCGTCCACCCCCACCCCTCGTCCACGCCCGCCCCTCGTCCACGCCCGCCCCCACGGCCTCCGCCATCCCGGCCAATGCGCCCGACCAACACGAACGACTGCAGGTACTCCCGAGCCTGGGCCTCCCGCCCCACCCCCACCCCTTGTCCACGCCCTCCCGCCCTCCCCGCCCACCCGCCTCGCGCCTCGCGCCTCGCGCCTCGCGTCGAGAAATTTGAACGGATAACCCCTGAAGTTGTCCCTTCTCCCCCCGAGATTTGAGGGGAGAAGGAGCCACTTGAACGGATATCCGCTGAAATGCGCAGACGGCCAGGCGGTCGCCAACCGGACCACCATCCGCAGCAGCACGAAGGACTACAGGTGGTGAACGCGGCAGGCGCCGACGAGGGCTGGGGCCGTGCCTCGGAGCCGCGGAGGCGGGACTACCTGCAGTCGCTCGTGTCGATCACGCGCCGGCCGGGGGGGTGATAGGGATGCCGGATTCGGGGATCAGGCAGCGCCCCTCGCGACCAGAGCGTCGTACGGGTCAGCTCCGACACGGCAGCACGAAGGACTGCAGGTAGTGAACGCGGCACGCGCGGACGCGGGGTCGGGGCGTGGCGCGGAGCCGCGGAGGCGGGACTACCTGCAGTCGCTCGTGTCGATCACGCACAGGCCGGGGCGATAGGGAGCGCCGGGTTCGGGCATCAGGCAACGCCCTTCGCGACCAGGGCGTCGTACGGGGTCAGCTCCGACACGGCAG
>NZ_JBHVWY010000020.1:0-81919 GCF_042882005.1 Kribbella sp. NPDC058245 | reverse complement strand
GCACGAAGGACTGCAGGTAGTGAACGCGGCACGCGCGGACGCGGGGTCGGGGCGCGGCGCGGAGCCGCAGAGCCGGGACTACCTGCAGTCGCTCGTATCGATCACGCGCCCGCCGGGGGCGATAGGGGGCGCCGGTTCGGGGAACAGGCAACGCCCTTCGCGACCACAGCGTCGTACGGGGTCAGCTCCGACACGACAGCACGAAGGACTGCAGGTAGTGAACGCGGCACGCGCGGACGCGGGGTCGGGGCGCGGCGCGGAGCCGCAGAGCCGGGACTACCTGCAGTCGCTCGTGTCGATCACCCGCCGGCCGGGGGCGATAGCGGGCGCCGGATTCGGGGATCAGGCAACGCCCTTCGCGACCACAGCGTCGTACCGGCCAGCTCCGACACGACAGCACGAAGGACTGCAGGTAGTGAACACGGCACGCGCGGACGCGCGGTCGGGGCGCGGCGCGGAGGCGGGGAGGCGGGACTATGTGCAGTCGTTGGTGGTGGCTAGGCACATTGGGTGGGGTGGCAGGGGGTGCCGGAATCGGTGAGGAGGCGTTGGGGGCCGGGGCCTTTGGTGGCGAGGGCGTCGTACGGGTTGGCTAGCGCGCAGCGGTCGAGGGACAGGCAGCCGCAGCCGATGCAGTCCTTGAAGTCGTTGCGGAGTTGTTCGAGGTGCAGGATGCGGCGGTCGAGCTCCGCCTGCCAGCATTCGGAGATGCGTTCCCAGTCCTGGCGAGTGGGGGTGCGGTTCTCGGGCAGCAGGGCGAGGATGGCGGCGACTTCGGACAGCGGGATGCCGACGCGCTGGGCGATGCGGATCAACGCAACTCGGCGGAGGGTGTCGCGTTTGTAGCGGCGTTGGTTGCCGGCGGTACGGCGGCTGAGGATCAGGTTCTGGCGTTCGTAGAAGTGCAGGGCGGAGATCGCCACTCCGCTTCGTTGCGACAGCTGACCGACTGTCAGCTCACCCGGCTGCACGTCCACGACTCCACCCATGGCTCCGCCCTCCGACCAACTCAACCTCAACCTAGATCGAGGCTAGCTGACGAACGCGCGCGCGATGGGCCAGGCTCCCGGTGAGGTGTTGGAGAGCACTGTGCAGGTCGTACCGGTGTGCGGGTCGTGCGTGGACTTGAACGACTCGCCCGCGTCGTACCCGACCAGCATGGCGGTGTCGGTGGCTCCGTCCAGCCAGAAGCCGAGGCCGTAGCGCCGGGATTGTTCCGGTACGTCGCAGCGTGGGCGCACGACGTCGTCGACGGAATCCACGATGTCGCCGGCGAAGAGCGCGCGCCAGAACGTCGAGACGTCTGCTGCGGTGGTGTGGATGCCGCCGTCGCCGGTGGACAGCACGGGGAGGTGGAAGACGTTCGTGCGATCCACGCCGTCCAAGGGCAGGTAGCCCACGGCCGCATCGGCCGGCAGTTCGTCGGATCGGAGGAAGTCGGTTCGAGTCATGCCGGCCGGGCGCAGCACCCGTTGCCGGACGAGATCGTGGTAGCCGACGCCGCTGGCGCGCTCGGCCAGCAGGGCGAGGACCACGAAGCCGCCGTTGCAGTAGCAGAACCGTTCGCCGGCGCGGAACTTGCTCGGATGACCGTCCAGCAGCGGCAGGAAGTCCTCGGTGGTCGTCAGTTCGTGGGCCGCGCCGATGAAGTAGTCGGTGATCTCGGAGTCGGAGTCTTCGTCCAGGTAGTCACCGATACCGGACGTATGCGTGAGGAGGTGTTCGACCGTCACGTCGTCCGCGATCAGCGGCAGGTCCTTGCCGAGCAGCGATCGGGCTGTGGTGCTCAGGTCGAGCGCTCCCTCGCGGACCAGCGAGATCACCGCCAGGGCAGTGAAACCCTTACTGCCGCTGGCGATACCGAACCGGGTGTCCAGCGAGTTCGGAACCTGGTAGGCGCGGTTCGCCAGCCCGTACGCCTTCGCGAACTCGACCTCGCCCCCGCGATCGATCTGGACGACACCGGAGAAGCCGGTCTCCTGAGCAATCTTGTCGATCTCCCCCTGCCTCATGGCCGCAGAGTAACCCCTGTGCCTGCGTTCAGGCCGACCAATTAACGGTCAGACCGTTGCGGCGTCCGATGCCCGCACTCGGCGCCCGATGCAGGCGGACATCAAGGCCGCGGCTGCGCATAGACCACCGGCCAGATACCAAGCGAGGTTGTAGCTGCCTTGCGTATCCCGGATCGCCCCGGCCCCCGTCGCGGCAAGAGCGGCACCGACCTGGTGCGAGGCGAAGACCCAGCCGAACACGATCGGCCCGTCCACTCCGAACCATTCGCGGCACAGCGCCACGGTCGGCGGCACGGTGGCGACCCAGTCGAGGCCGTAGAAGATGATGAAGACCCAGACACTCGGCTGCGCAGTCGGTCCGAGCAGTGACGGCAGCACCAGCAGCGACAGACCGCGCAACGAGTAGTAGGCGATCAGCAGGTACCGCGGATCCCAGCGGTCGGTGAGCCAGCCGGACAGAATCGTCCCGCCGACATCGAAGACGCCAACGAGTGCGAGCAACGACGCCGCGGTCGTGATCGGCATGCCGTGGTCGTGCGCCGCGGTGACGAAGTGCGTACCGATCAGCCCGTTCGTCGACGCACCACAGATCGCGAACCCACCTGCCAGCATCCAGAACGACGGACGCCGAGCGGCCGTCCGCAGCGCGGTGAGCGCCCGCAGCGCCGAACTGCCGGTGGTCGCAATGCGCTGACCGGCGAGGCTGCCCTCGGGAGCGCCGTACGCGCGCAGGCCGACATCGCTCGGGTAGTCACGCAGGAAGATCAACACCAGCGGTACGACGGCCAACGCCGCACCGGCGGCCACCAAAGCCGGAGTCCGCCACCCGTAGGCGGCAGCGAGGTGAGCGATCAGCGGGAGGAAGACCAGCTGTCCGGTCGCGCCGGCCGCGGTCAGCAGACCGGTGACCAGCCCACGCCGCTCGACGAACCAGCGGCCGGTGATGGTCGCGACGAACGTCATCGACATCGAGCCGGTACCGACGCCGACGAGCAGACCCCAGCAGAGCAGGAGCTGCCAGGACGAGTGCATGAAGATCGTCAGACCGCTGCCGAGCGCGATCAGCACCAGCGCTCCGCTGACCACGCGCCGCAGACCGAGGCGGTCCATCAGCGCGGCCGCGAACGGTGAGATCAGGCCGTACAGCAGCAGGTTGATCGACACGGCCGACGAGATCGTCGCGTGCGACCAGCCGAACTCCTCGTGCAGCGGATCCAGCAGCACACTCGGCACGGACCGGAACCCGGCCGCCCCGATCAGCGTTACGAACCCCACCCCGGCGACTGCCCAGGCCAAGTGCACCCGAGCAGGCTTCTTCGTCTCCACAGTCTGTGTCACGCGACTACTGTGCCGCCCCCGCGCACGCCGTACCAGTGGCCAGAACGCCAGCATGTGTCAAGATGTGGCCATGAAGCCTCACGTGGTCGCCGTCCTGGCCCTCGAACCGGTCGTCGGCTTCGACCTGACCATCCCGTCCACCGTCCTCGGCGCCGCGACCACGGCAGACGGCACCCACTTGTACGACGTTCGCGTCTGCGGCATCGATCGTGGTCCGGTCCGAGCCGCGGCGGGATTCAGCCTGATCCCGGACTACGGCCCGGAGGTGCTGGCCGAGGCGGACACCGTGATCATCCCCGGCACCTACATCCCGCAGCCGCGCTACGAGGGCACACTGCCGACCGCGGTCGCCGACGCGCTCGCCATGATCCGCCCCGGCACGCGGATCGCGTCGATCTGCACCGGAGCCTTCGTGCTCGGCGCGGCCGGCCTTCTCGACGGGCGCCCGGCGACCACGCATTGGAAGCGTGCCGACCTGTTCCGCGAACGCTACCCACAGGTCGATCTGCGCGAGGACCAACTGTTCATCGACGACGGCGACATCCTCACGTCGGCCGGTCTCGCCGCCGGGGTCGATCTCTGCCTGCATCTGATCCGCCGCGACTTCGGCAGCGATATCGCCAACCGCGCCGCCCGCGCCTGCGTGGTCCCGCCCTGGCGTGACGGCGGCCAATCCCAGTTCATCGAACGCGCCGTACCGGCTGAAGGCACCGATGGGACCGCACCGACCCGAGCCTGGGCGCTGCAGCACCTCGATCGGGAGCTGAGCCTGCAGGCCCTGGCCGAGCACGCCCGGATGAGCGTGCGAACCTTCAGCCGCCGCTTCAAGGCTGAGACCGGTCAGTCGCCGGGCACGTGGTTGCTGCAGCAGCGCGTCCGGCACGCCTGCCACCTGTTGGAGACGACAGGGCTGACTGTCGATCGGATCGCCGAGGCAGCCGGACTCGGTACGGCGGCCTCACTCCGGCACCACCTCCGGTCCGACCTCGGCGTCTCGCCACTCGCCTACCGCAAGACGTTCCGCGCCAGCTAAAGCACCACCAACTCGTGTGGCCGCCGGTTCATCGGCTCGACGCCGTCGGCGGTCACCACGACGATGTCCTCGATCCGCGCACCCCAGCGACCCGGCTGGTAGATGCCCGGCTCGATGCTGAACGCCATCCCCGGCTCCAACAGCAACGAGTTGCCCGCGACGATGTACGGCTCCTCGTGCACATCAAGCCCGATCCCGTGCCCGGTCCGATGGATGAAGAACTCACCGAACCCAGCCGCATCAATCACCGCACGCGCCGCCGCATCGATCGACTCGGCAGACACCCCCGGCCGCACCGCGTCCACGGCCGCTTGCTGCGCCTCTTGCAGTACGGCGTACGTCGCTGCCACATCCGCATCCCGCGGAGCGCCCAGCGCATACGTCCGAGTCGAATCGGAGTTGTACCCCTCCGGAACCGGCCCACCGATGTCAACCACCACGACATCACCGGCCTCGATCACCCGATCCGACAGCGAGTGATGCGGACTCGCCCCGTTCGGCCCACTACCGACGATCACGAAGTCAGCTGCCTCGTGCCCCTCCTCGACGATCGCCGCAGCAATGTCCGCACCGACCTCAGCCTCAGTCCGGCCCGGCCGCAGCCACTCGCCGACCCGCGCATGGACGCGGTCGATCGCAGCACCGGCCCTGCGCAGCGCCTCAAGCTCCGCCGCGTCCTTCCGCATCCGCAGCTCGCGCACGATCGGCCCAGCCAGCACCTGCTCGGCCTTCGGCAACGCCGACCGCAGCGCGAGCACATGCAGCGCGGGCGTGAAATCGCTGACCGCAACCTGCTCGGCGCCCGACAAGCGCGAAGCGGCCAGCGCATAAGGATCGTCGCCATCCACCCACGTCAGCACCTCGATCCCGAGTGCCTCCAGCGGCAAGCCCGCATATCCCGGCGCCTCCAGCTTCGGAACCACCAACGCCAGTACGCCGTCTGCTGGGATCACCAGCGCGGTGAGCCGCTCGAACGAGCCACCACCCTGACCGATCAGGTAGCGCAGATCGGAGCCGGGCGCGATCACCAGACCGGTACCGGCGGCCGCCGTCCGGGCGCGCTCGAGGCGGGATCGCAGCACATCGGCATCAGGAGCAAGCGTATGACTCGACATGCAGCGACTATAGGCATGAGCCCCCGACAGAAAGCGACCCCTTCATGCCCCTGCACTTCGTTGCCCACGGCGAAGGAATCCCTGTACTCGCGCTGCACGGCTGGACTCCCGATCACCGGTTGATGACCGGCTGCCTCGAGCCGATCTTCACCGGCCTGCCCGGGTACCGCCGGCTCTACCCCGACCTCCCGGCGATGGGCCAGAGCCCGGCCGACGGAGTCAACAGCTCCGATGGGATTCTCAGCGCTGTACAGGCGTTCATCGACGAGCAGATCGGTACGACGCCGTTCCTGCTGATCGGTGAGTCGTACGGCGGTTATCTCGGCCGCGCGATCGCCCGTGCGCGGCCCACGCAAATGCTGGGCCTGGCGATGATCTGTCCGATCGGAACCGTGGTAGAGAACGCCGATCGCCATCTCCCGGAGCACGTCGTCCTACGGTCCGAGCCCGGTGTCCGCGAATCGTTGGGTCCGGATGAGGACTTCACCGACCTCGCCGTGGTCGAGACGGCGGCCGCGCTGACGGCGTACCGGCGAGACATCGCGCCTGGGCTGGCGCTCGCCGACATCAAGGCACTCGAGCGGATCCTGAAGAAGCGTGAACTCACGGTTGATCCGGAAGACGGTCCGCCGTACACGCGGCCGACGCTGATTATCTGCGGGCGGCAGGACGCAGTGGTCGGGTTCGAGGATCAGTACGCGCTGCTCCCCCACTACCCGCGCGCGACGTTCGCCGTACTGGATGTGGCGGGGCACAACCTGCAGATCGAGCAGCCTGAACTGTTCGACAGCCTGATCCGCGAGTGGCTCAAGCGGGTTGCCGAGGAGGCCTGACCGCTACCAGGACCCGCCGCCGCCACCTCCACCGCCGCCACCCGACGAGCCGCCACTGAAGCCGGACGAGCTACCGCCGCCACCGCCGCTGCTGGACGGAGTGGGCGGCGGCTGGAACGTCTGCGCGACCGTCGAACTCACAGCACCAGCAGTCCAGCCGGAGCTGTAGTACGACGGACCGACGTACCAGTAGGGATCGGGTGTCAGCCGGCCTGCGGCGACGAGCCGCTCGCAGACCTTCTGCCAGCGGTCGGCCAGGTCGAAGGCGATCGCCCAGGGCAGGTACTTGCTGAAGATGTCCTCGCCCTCCTCGAAGCGGAGCTGATCCGCCTCGGCAGTGGCCAGGTACTTACGGAAGCCGATCACCTGGTCGCTGACCGCACGCCCGGCCGGTGTCCGCTGACCGCGGCCGCGGATCCGCACCCAGGTCGCGATCGCGATGATGACCGCCAGCACCGGTACGGCGATCACGACGGCCCGGCCGAATCCACCGGTCGACGCGGCGGTCGCCGTACCGATGATGCCGCCGCCGAAGATCCAGATGCCGATCATCGCCATACAGGCGCAGCCGGTGCCCGACTTGAAGACCGAGCCGCCGCGGGTGCCGATCTTGGACGGCAGCCGGGTGTACCACTGCCGCGCCGCGACCTGTTCCCGCAGCGCGTTCAGCATCGCCGTCGCGGTCGCCGCCATCGACGTGTCCCCGACCGGGCGTCGCTCAAGGGTGACCGAGGCGCCGGGGACGAGCCCCGGGAACATGCCCTGCAACAGCGCCTGCTCGTGCGGCGCGGTCGCCACACTGGCGTCGACGAGAACCGCGTGCCGCTCGGTGCCGTCGTTCTGGATCCGGACTCCGCCGCGGACCGCCATGTCGATCAAGGTCGCGGCGACCTCGGTGGTGTTGGCCTTGGCGTCGATGAGCAGCCCAGCCTCGGCGACCGGGATCCGCGGCGGCGCAAAGGCGACCGGGATCTGATCGTCGTCCAGGGTGTTCTTCTCCGGTACGGCGGCGATGCCGTCCGGTGGGAACGTCCCCGGAGGCATCCCGGCGAACCGCTGGTCCTTGTTGCCGGTCCTCGCGTAGATCGCGGCGACGACCAGTGCGAACAGGCTGACGATGCCGGAGCCGATCAGCGCCGGGATGTTCAGGCCGTTGCGCTGCAGCCAGTTCGGCGGGTCGACCACGATCGGCGCGTCGTTCTGCACCACGCCGGCCTTGATCCCGGCCACGATCGTCAACTGCTCACCTTGGGCGAGGTCGGATGCTTTGAAGACACCCTTCCCGGCCACGACCGACTTCTGCGGACAGTTGGTAGTGGCTCCGCGGGTGCCGGTGAAGCACTCCACCTGCTGCACGCCCTGCGGTACGTCGACGTTGACCGTGACCTGCTTGATCGGCGCTTCCCAGGAACCACCGGTCGCGTCCCAGTACAGCTCGCTGTGGTCGTTGAAGTGCCGAAGCGCGCCGCGGACGTCGTACGTGATGACGTACGTCGCCTCCTGGCCGCTGATCGTCTTGTCCTCGTCGCCGATCGTGATCTTGACCGTCTGGTCGCGATCGCTGTCCTTCTTCTCGGTCGTCGTGTCGAAGGTGTCCGGGGCCCCGGTCGGGCTGTCGACCTTGATGTTCGAGACGTCGTACTTCTGGTCCTTCGACCGGTCGTCGGCCCACGGTTCGCGGGTGACCAGGAACCGGTAGATGCCGTGCCGGCCGTAGCTGCCGAAGTGGTAGGCGATCGTCTCCTTCACCTGGAGCACGCCGTCCGGCGTCACCGTGTAGTTGATGGTGAAGGAGCGCACCTCGTCCCCGGTCGCCGCCGACGCGGGCAGCGCGAAGCCGGCCATGGCCAGTGTGGTGACGAGCAGGCTGATGACGACCCCGAGTGCCCTACGCATGCCCGCGACACTATCGACCGCCGGGGTCCGCCGGTGGGAGGCCGCCCGATGGGCTTGTGCAAACGGACCGTTAGGGGAATGGTGGATGACCCAGGAGGTACGTCATGGCAGACAAAACGCAGACGGCCCCGGGTGCTGGCGCCGCCCCCAATGTGGACAGCCCGGCCGCCCTTCGCAACGTGGTGCTCGTCGGACCGTCAGGCTCCGGCAAGACCACGCTGGTCGAGGCCCTGCTGGTGGCCTCCGGCGTCCTGTCCAGACCCGGCACCGTCCTGGACGGCACGACGGTCTGCGACTACGACGACGCCGAGGCGCGTCAGCAGCGGTCGGTCGGGCTCGCGCTCGCCTCACTCCCCTACAACGGCATCAAGCTGAACCTGATCGACACTCCTGGGTACGCCGATTTCGTCGGCGAACTGCGGGCCGGACTCCGAGCGGCCGATTGCGCGCTGTTCGTGATCACCGCGAACGAAGGTGTCGACGAGCCGACCAAGGCGGTCTGGCAGGAATGCGACCAGGTCGGGATGCCGCGCGCCGTCGTGATCACCAAGCTCGATCACGCCCGGGCGAACTACGCCAACGCGCTCGCCGCCGCGCAGGACGCGTTCGGCGACAAGGTGCTGCCGATCTACATGCCGGCTGACGACGGACTGGTCGGGCTGCTGTCCACCACAGACCCGTCGTACGAGGAGCTTCGTGATTCGCTGATCGAGGGCATCATCGAGGAGTCCGAGGATGAGTCGCTGATGGAGCGGTACCTCGGCGGCGAGGAGATCGACAAGCAGGTGCTGATCGAGGACCTCGAGCGCGCGGTCGCACGCGGCTCGTTCTTCCCGGTGGTGCCGGTCTGCAGCGGTTCCGGGGTCGGCATGCACGAACTGCTCGAGGTCGCGACCAGCGGGTTCCCGTCACCACTGGAGCATCGGCTTCCCGAGGTGTTCACTCCCCACGGAGTACCGCGCAAAGGACTGGCCTGCGATCCGAGCGGTCCGCTGCTCGCCGAGGTGGTGAAGACGACCTCGGACCCGTACGTCGGCAGGGTGAGCCTGGTGCGGGTGTTCTCCGGCACCATCAGGCCCGACACGACAGTTCATGTGTCGGGCCATTTCACGTCCTTCTTCGGTGATGTGAACACCCATGAGGACCATGACGAGGACGAGCGGATCGGCACCCTGTCGTTCCCGCAGGGCAAGCAGCAGCGCCCGGCCGGCACGGTGATCGCGGGCGATCTGTGCGCGATCGGAAGGCTCACGCGGGCCGAGACCGGCGACACGTTGTCGGACAAGGCCGACCCGCTGCTGCTGAAGCCGTGGACGATGCCCGAGCCGTTGTTGCCGATCGCGATCCAGGCCCATGCGAAGACTGACGAGGACAAGCTCGGTGCCGGGCTGCAGCGACTGGCCGCCGAGGACCCGACCCTGCGGATCGAGCAGAACCCCGAGACGCATCAGATCGTGCTGTGGTGCATGGGCGAGGCGCACTCAGACGTCGTACTGGATGCTCTGTCCAACCGGTACGGCGTGACCGTGGATACCGTGGAGTTGCGGGTGCCGCTGCGGGAGACGTTCGGCGGCAAGGCCAAGGGGCACGGCCGGCATGTGAAGCAGTCCGGCGGCCACGGTCAGTACGCCGTGTGTGACATCGAGGTGGAGCCGCTCCCCGGTGGTTCGGACTTCGAGTTCGTCGACAAGGTGGTGGGCGGCTCCGTACCGCGGCAGTTCATCCCGAGCGTGGAGAAGGGCGTGCGCGCGCAGATGGAGAAGGGCTGCACGGCCGGGTTCCCGATGGTCAACATCCGGGTGACGTTGCTCGACGGCAAGGCACACAGCGTGGACTCGTCGGACATGGCGTTCCAGATGGCCGGTGGGCTCGCGTTGCGCGAGGCCGCGGCGGCGACGAAGGTCAGTCTGCTCGAGCCGGTCGACCTGGTCTCGGTGCTGGTACCGGATGAGCTTGTCGGTTCGGTGATGAGCGATCTGTCCGGGCGGCGCGGTCGGCTGCTCGGGACCGACAAGGTCGGGGACGACCGCACCCTGGTGAAGGCCGAGGTGCCGCAGGTGGAGATCACCCGCTACACCATCGACCTGCGGTCGCTGTCCCACGGCGCAGCAAGCTTCAGCCGCGCCTTCGCCCGCTACGAACCCATGCCCGACGCGGTCGCCTCCAAGGTCAAACCCACCTAACGTCCGAACGCCCGCAGTACGTGGTCAGCGTGTTTTCGGACGCTAGCCCCACACCCGTCACAACGTCCGAACAGCCGCAGTACGTCGTCGGCGTGTTTTCGGACGTTAGCTCTTGGTGTCGCGGTTGAGGCGGCGCCGGACGTCGCGGGACTTCAGGTACGACGCGACATCGTCGTACCGCTCGCTCTGGTTCGCGAACTCGATGTAGGAGCGGACGCGGTGCAGCCAGTCCAGCGTGGACGGCTTCACCGCGTTCAGGACGTCCGTGAGGTGGTGCATGGCCAGCGGTGGTTCGCCGCCATTGGCCAGCGCTTCGTCGATCACCCGGTCGACGCCGCGCTCGATCAGCGCACGCAGGTCCGCGCCGCTGAACATCGGCGTCTGCCCGGCGATCGCCTTCAGGTCGAGCCCGGCGGCCGGCACGTCCTTCACCAGCACCGACAGGATGTCGGCGCGAGCCGGCTCATCCGGCGGCGGCACGAAGATCACCCGGTCGAAACGGCCAGGTCGAAGCATCGCCTCGTCCACGTCCCAAGGCGCATTGGTTGCCGCGAGCACCAAAAGGCCGTCGTTCTCGGAGCCGATCGCGTCCAGCTCCTGCAGCAGTACGTCGACCAGCCGGCGCGCCTCGGACCCGCCGTGCTTGTGCCGGGCGAAGGCCAACGCGTCAAGCTCGTCGAGGAACAACACGCACGGTGCATTCGCGCGGGCGCGCTCGAAGGCGGCGTGCAGGTTGCGCTCGGAGACGCCGAGGTAGGGGTCCATCACGTCTTCGATGCGGACGTTGATGAACGGCAGCCCGCACTCCCCCGCGGTCGCGCGGGCCAGCAGCGTCTTGCCGCAACCGGGCGGGCCGTAGAGCAGCACGCCGCCGCCGGACTTGCGGCCGTACTTCTCGTACAGCTCCGGGCGGCTGAGCGGCAGGATGACCATGCGGTGGATGACCCGCTTGATCTCCTCCATGCCGCCGACCTGGTCGAAGGTCGTGGTCTCCTTGCGGGTATCAGCCTCGAACGGCGTCTCCGCCTCCGGGCCGACCTTGATCTTCACGCCGCTGCGCTCGGAGATCATCTCGTCGACCAACTGCTGCAGCCGCCCCGTCCCCTCGACCACGCCCTTCTGCCGCGCCGTCTCCAGCAGGCTGCGCAGCAGCGCGAGCCGGCCGTTGGTCGCGGCCAGCTCCCCCACCGGCACGAACTGGTCCTCGGGCAGACCGTCCTTGTCGAGCAGTACGACGTACTGGTCGAGCGCCTCTTCGACGTGCTCGGCGCTAGCCAGCGACTCGGCGAGGACCAGCCGCAGCAGCACGTCGTCCGGGTTGGCGTCGACCGCCTTGCGGAGTGCGTCGATCCGTTCGTTGCTCATGCGCCCCACTTTCGGTTCAGGTAGCGGCGGAGCAGGGACGGCACCACCCACGAATAGATACAGAACCCGAGCCAGACCATCGCGAACACGAACGACAGCGGGGCGAGGCCGGCGGCGCGCAGGCCGTAGATGATCGCGACCGCGCCGATCCAGACGATCAGCGGGTTGACGCGCTGGAACGGCCGCAGCGGCAGCATCAGCGGGTGGTTGATCAGCTTGGCCTCGCGGGCGGCCGCACGCAGGTCCTGGTCGCCGGGCTGCGAGGCGGCGGCCGAGGCAAGCGAGTTGTAGCCCGACCGCGCGTCCCCGGTCAGCATCGACGCCGTACCGTGCAAGGCGCGAGCGTGCGGGTCTTCCGGATCGTGGGACAGTGCCTCGGTGCTGTGCCGGCGCATGTCCTGGTCCTTGCCGAGCGCGAACGCCACCTCGGCCCGGGCCGCCGACACGACCGCGCTCTCCGGCGCATGCGACGCTGCGCGCTCGACCAGCGCACTGGCCTTCTCGGCTTGGCCGGCTGTCAGGCAGACGCGGGCATAGCCGATCAGCAGGTCCGGGTCGTTCGGGTCCAGGCTCAGACCTTGCAGGTACGCCGCCTCGGCCTCGGGCAACCGTCCTTCGGAGCGCAGCGCGGACCCGAGCACCTGCAGCAGCGGCAGGAACGGCCCGTGCAACGCCAGACCATCCTTCAGTACGTCGATCGCTTCCGCGTTCCGGTCCAGTTGATGGAGCGCGGCCCCACGGAACAGGTAGGCGCGGAAGTCGACGGCCGCATCACCCCACAGTCCCTGGAGCTCGTCCAGGGTTCGCTCGGGATGACCGATCTGCAGCCAGTGACCAGCCATCTGCAGGCGGGCCTCGGTCGGCTCGTTCACAACGTCACCACCAGAGCGAGAAGGAGGGCCTCGGCCACCGCACAGACCACGACCAGGATCGGACCGAGCACCCACATCGAGTGGTAGTCGGTCCCGCGCAGCTGGAACGCCCGGTCCATCGGCCGCTGCCAGCGCATCTGCGCCAGGATGCACAGCACCGCGACGACCCGGACGACGATCCGCAGACTCGACGTCCGCTCACCGTCGCCGTTCAGCAGCGCGTAGATCGCGATCACCGCGCCCAGCCCAACGACGCCGGTGCCCGCGATCAGCCAGCGCTTGCTGCGCTCGACGCCGAGCCGCCCGCTGTTCAGCCAGGCGATGATCGTCCCGGCGATCACACCACCGAAGAACGCCACGAAGGCCTGCGTCGTCAGCCGCCAGGGCCGCACCGCGGGATCCACGGCCGAACTGATCGTCGGCCGGAGCAGTTCGTCGCTCATGAGCTCGCCACCACCGCGATCATCAGTTCGGTGAACACACCGATCGCCACCATGGCCAGGTTTCCGGCTCCGAACGGTACGGCGTACTCGCGGCCGCTCAACTGGAACACCCGATCGGGCTGCCGCTGGATCCGGTACTGCACGTAGTAACAGAGTGCCGCGACGATCCGCATCGGCAGCAGCGCCTTCCACCACGCTCCACCGTCCGGCATCAGCAGCCCGACTGCGAAGAACTCGATCACCATGCCGAACAGCCCGACCGTCACGATCAGCCCACGCTTGGAGTCAGCGACCCCGAGCCGCCCACTGTTCACGAACGCCAGCCACGTGACCGGCAGCACCCCGCCCAGGACCGCAATGTAGATCACCCGCGTCAGCATCCACGGGCTCACCGCAGTCCCCGCGCTCGGGCGCAGTACCTCGTCCGGCATCGGGCTCCTCAACTTCGTGGGTGGTGCAGTCATTCTGACATCACGACCACAAACCGCCGCACTCGATAGTGTGGGCCGATGAGCGAGAACTGTCTCTTCTGCGGGATCGTGGCCGGAACCATTCCGTCGACCCAGGTCGGCGAGAACGAGCGGGCGATCGCCTTCATGGACATCGCCCCGGCGACACCCGGTCACCTGCTGGTGATTCCGCGCGCGCACTCGACCGACCTCCGCGAGACCGCACCCGAGGACCTCGCGGCTATCACCTTGCTGGCCCAGTCCCTGATCAGCCGCGTCATCGACCGCCTCGACGGCGCCACCGGCGCGAACCTGCTGAGCTGCATCGGCGCCGACGCCTGGCAGACCGTGTTCCACACCCACCTGCACGTCATCCCCCGCTACCCCAACGACCCCATGGTCCTCCCCTGGCAGCCGCACTCAGGCGACCTGGACGAGATCAAGGCAGTCGGCGCCCAACTGGCCTAGCGGCGAGCGACAAGTTCGTAGACCGACATCAGGTCGGGCACCAGGACCGACCAGTCATAAGCCTGTACGGCGGTCAGTCCGGCGGACCGGAGTCGTTCGCGATCAGCTGGTGAGTCCAGCAGGTGGAGGATGCGGTCAGTGAGGATGCCGACGTCACCGGGCTCGAACAGGTCGCCCAGTCGGCCGTTTTCCAGGACCTGCCTGAAGGCGGGCAGGTCGCTGGCCAGCACTGGTGCTCCGGCTGCCATCGCCTCAAGCAGAACGATGCCGAAGCTCTCACCGCCCAGGTGCGGAGCGATGTAGACGTCTGAACCGGCGAGCATGTCGGCGCGGGCCTCGTCGTCGACCATGCCGAGGAAGAGCACGTTGTCGCGGCACCAGAACGGCAGCGACCGCCACGCCTCGTCGGCCTGTCCGGCGCCGGCCACGAGCACTTTCAGCCCGGGTCGCTTGGTCACGAGCGCCGGGACTGCCTTCAGCAGGACGCCCAGACCCTTGCGCGGCTCGTCGAGCCGGCCGAGGAAGCTGATCGTGCCATCGCCCTGCCACTCCTGGCGCGGACTGCCCTTGAAGCGAGCCGTGTACAGACCGTTGGGGATCACGACGGCCTCGCCACCGACGTGCTGAACCATCATCGAGCGCGCGTTCTCCGAGACCGCGATCCGCGCATCGATCTTCTCCAGCGCCGGCCGCAGCAGACTGGCGGCCGCACTCATCGCCCGCGACCGGACCTGCCAGGTGTGGAACGTCGCCACGAACGGACCGCCCGCGGACCAGAGCGCGATGATCGAGGCACTCGGCGTCGTGGGCTCGTGCACGTGGACGACATCGAAGTCGCCTTCGGCCAGCCAGCTCTTCACCCGCGCCGCGGTCCGCGGCCCGAAGGTGACCCGGGCCACCGAGCCGTTGTACGGGACCCCGACGGCGCGACCGGAGGAAACGACGTACGGGGGGACCTCGTTGTCGTCGACCGGCGCGAGGACCGAGACCTCGTGTCCGAGGTCGAGGAGCGCCTCGGCCAGATCGCGGACATGGTTCTGCACACCGCCGGGCATGCCCAGCGAGTACGGGCACACCACGCCGATCCTCACGAAACGATTGTCACTCGTCCAGGAAAATCCGCTGCAACATGTGCCAGTCCTGGGGGTGAGCAGCGATCCCCTGCGCGTAGGCATCGGCACAGCGTTGCGTCATCGCGGCGGCTCCGCCTTCGGTGCCGACGGGGTCGTGGAAGGTGATGACCAGGTCCGGGCCGTCGTAGTGCAGCGTGGCTGGGATCAGCGGGGCTCCGGTCTTGAGGCTCAGTGCGGCCGGGCCGGCCGGCATCCGCGACGGACGACCGAAGAACGTGACCGGTACGCCGCGCTCGGACAGATCGCGATCAGCGACCAGGCAGACGAACTGACCGGCCTGCAGCTGTTCGGCCAGGACTCCGGTGACATCGACCTCACTGCCGGTGAGCGGCAACACCGACATGCCGAGCTGCTTGCGGTAGGCAATGAACCGGTCGAACAGCGACTCGGGCTTCAGCCGCTCCGCGACCGTCCACACCGGCATCCCGGTCCGGCCGGCCCAGGCGCCCGCGTGGTCGTAGTTCGCCAGGTGCGGAAGGCCGCAGATCACGCCCTTGCCCGCGGCGTGCGCGTCGCGCAGCAGCTTCTCGTTCACCGTGCGAACCCGTCCGATGATCTGCTCGTCGGTCCAGTCCGGCAGCCGGAACGCCTCCTGCCAGTACCGCAGGTACGACCGCATCCCAGCGTGGGTCAGCTCATCGAGCTCGGCCGCGCTCGCCTCCGGGCAGACGACCGCGAGATTGCTCCGCAGCCGCTGCACACCGCGCCCGTTAGTGCGGTACGTCCGATCCGCCGCGCGCCGGAACAACCAGGTGACGGTTCGTTCCGGCAGGCGGCGTACGACGGTCCAGGCGAGCGCGAACGCAAGATCCACAACCCGCTGGCGGAGGGCTTCCACAGATCAGCTCTTCGGGTCCGCCGGCGGTGCAGGCGGTGGGGTGTCGAGGCCGGCGCTCTCCGGGTTCTCCCGCACCTGCTTGCGCACCGACAGCGACCGCTGAACGACGGTGATCGTGCTCGCCACCGCGATGTACCAGATCACGATCTCGAGCAGGATCGGCAGGTTGAACAGATCCGAGAAGAACGCGACCACCAGCGTGAACACCAGCCGGTCGGCGCGCTCGGCCAGCCCACCGCTCGCCTTGTACCCGAGGCTCTCGGCCTTGGCCCGCGCGTACGACGTGACCGCACCCATCACCAGCGCCCACAGCGTCACCGACGCCATCAGCGTCGAGTTGCCGGCGTGCGAGTTCGCGTAGAACAGCACCAGACCGCCGTAGATGGCGCCGTCGGCGATCCGGTCCAAGGTGGAGTCGAGGTACGAACCCCACTTCGACGACGTCCCCGACGTCCGGGCCATGTGCCCGTCGATCAGGTCCGAGAAGACGAAACAGGTGATCACCACCGCGCCCAGCCAGAGGTGACCGCGGGGGAAGAAGATCAGCGCTCCGGCGGACACCCCAACGGTGCCGACGAGCGTGACCATGTCGGCGCTCACGCCGAGCTTGAGCAGGAGGTTGGCGATCGGCGTGATCACCAAGGTCCAGAAATGCCGGAATCTGTTAAGCATGGCGTCGGTGATCGTATCCGCTCCCGATCACCATCGGATGACAGCCACCCTTCGGCGAGTGATCCTGGACTCAACCGCCCGGGAGGTGAGACATGCGAATCGCCCTGTTCGCCGTCCTCGTCGCACTCGTTCTGCCCGGCTGTTCGGTCGCCCGGAACGCGGATCGCGCCCGGCCGACCGAGCCGCCCGTACCCGCCGGCGTACCGACCGTGATCGCTCCCCCACAGGCTTCCGGCCTCGACGGTACGGCGGGCGCTCCCGGACCACAGGTCTGTACGACGATCGCCGGCGACCTCACGACGCGGTTGAGCGTCCCGGTCACCGCCAACCCGTTCGCCTGGAACGACGGCGGTCTACCCGCTCTCGACCTGTGCACGCTGCTCGTCGAGGGCCGCTCGGTCACGGTCGGCGTGACGGCGCTCCCCCGCCAGCCCGACGCCCTCAGCCGCCTGCTCACCGGCGCCGGGCACATCTCCCCGCTGACCGAGCTCGGGCCAGAGGCGCAGATCACCGAGTCCCGGATCGTGTTCATCACCGCTGAGCACGCCGTCCGCATCACCCCGGCCGGCGGGATCGACCAGGGTCGCGCCGACGGACTCGACCGCGCCAAGGCCGTGACGATCGCGATGGCCGCGAGGGACGCCGTACCGGCTGTGCTTCGAAACGGCCGGCAGACCGACGCCACTTGCCAACTGTCGAACTCGGCGGCCGAGAAGTTCATGGGTGCTGCTGCTCAGTTGCGGCGGGACTATCGGGTGCACGGAGCGCTGACCTGCATCTGGGGCACGTACGACGCGACCGTGTCCATCGTGGAGGCGTTCGACCAGACGACCATCCCCGAGTCCCAACGCGTCCCACCACCGCGGAACGCCCCAGTCGGCCGGCCCGGCTACTACCTACCCGAAGACGGCGAGCTCGTCTTCCGACTCGGCCGCCGCGTCGTCCGCGTCACCGCCCTCACCACCCCACCCCGCGAAGTCAGCCTCGACGCCCTGACCGCAATCGTCGACCAGATGATGCCGCTCTTCCTGAGGTGACACCAACTTCGGGATTCGGCAACTCCACGGCCGGTTATTGCCAATTGGTCTACGACCAATTGGATGGCCCGGTGGTATTCGCGTCCGTGGTAATACCAATCGGTGCTGCGCGCGGACTGTGACATTCTCTCCAATGCGCCGATTGCCCTTTTGCCAATGAGTCCATTGCCCTTCTGGGCAAACGGTCGAAGTACCGCCCTGGAAGGCTTTTGCGACGCGCTGCCCCCGCACCGAATTGCCATGATTCACCTAGAGTGGATCGCGGACAGCCCACCCCGGAAAATCACCGGGAATCAGGGATTCCGCCGTGTCCGCACGCACCTATCGGGAGTTCATGTGCCCTTTACCGAAAACTCATCGAAGGACGACACCGGCCGATCGGTCCGGCGCGCCGAGATCGCCAAGACCTGGTCTTTCGACGCCGCTCATCACCTGCCCTCGCACGCTGGGAAATGCCGCAATCCGCACGGTCACACCTACACCGTCGAGGCGGTCGTCGAGGGCGAGGTCAAACAGCCCCGGGGCGAGTCCGATGACGGGATGGTCGTCGACTTCGGCACGCTCTCCGCGATCTGGAAGGAGCATCTCGAGCCGCGCCTGGACCACCAGGACCTCAACGAGTCGATCGGCGCCGACGGGTGCTGGCCGACGACCGCCGAGAACATCGCCCACTGGATCGCGCTCACGTTTCGCTCCCGCGGCGCCCCGGTGTCCCGGCTGTCGGTCTGGGAGACCCCGTCGGGCCGCGCGACCGTGTACTACGGGACCGACGACGTATGACGATCCCGGCCACCCGTCCCGCTCCGACCGAGCGCAAGCATCCCGTGATCGAGTTGTTCGGGCCGACCATCCAGGGCGAAGGTCCCGATGCCGGAACGCCCTGCGTCTTCGTCCGCTTCGGCGGGTGCGATTACCGGTGCAGCTGGTGCGATTCCCTGCATGCCGTCACCCCGGAGGTCGTCCGCCGTACCGCCACCTTCCTCACCACCGACGAGATCGCCCAGCGGCTGCTCGGCCTGGCCGACGACCCCAGCGGGCTGCTGGCCGTGCTGTCCGGCGGGAATCCCGCGCTGCATGAGATCGGGGATCTTGTCCGGCAACTGCAGACGGCCGGGATGCGGGTCAGTGTCGAGACCCAGGGCTCGGTCTGGCGGGACTGGCTCGGCGGTGTCGACCGGCTCGTCGTCAGCCCGAAGCCACCGTCGAGCGGCATGTCGGAGCACGCACTGGGCGACGAAACGACCGCGTTCATGGAGCACGTGGCACGGACCCGCCAGGGCACCGACACCTGCCTCAAGGTCGTCTGTTTCGACGAGGCGGACTACGAGTTCGCCCTCGCCTTCCGGGCGAGTCACCGCGATCGGGCCGGGGATCCGTGGCCGCTGTTCCTGTCCGCCGGGACCGACGTCGACACCGAGTTCCAGCTCGACGGAGTCGCCCGGCGGTTCCGCTGGCTGTGCGAGCGGGTCGCACCGGACCCCCGCAGCCGTGACTGTGTCGTCCTCCCCCAGTTGCATGTCGTTGCCTGGGGCACCGAGAAGGGCCGTTGAACCATGTCGCTTGTCCAACCAGACACCCATCGGACGACCCCAGGTCAGGCACGCGATCCGCTGGAGCGGAGCTTCTACGCGATCCTCTCCCAGGTCCCGGCCGAGGATCCGGACCGCGAAGGGCTCCTCGACACCCCACGCCGGGCCGCGGCGGCCGTTCAGGACCTCACCGCCGGGTACTCCGTCGACATCGCCGGACTGTTCACCACGTTCGACGCCGCGGGCTACGACGAACTGGTGACGGTCCGTAGCATCCCGGTCTATTCCCTGTGCGAGCATCATCTGCTGCCGTTCGTCGGCTTCGCGCACGTCTCCTACATCCCCGACGGCCGCATCGTCGGACTGTCCAAGATCGCCCGCGTGGTGGACGCGTTCGCGCGCAGGCTCCAGGTCCAGGAACGGATGACCGTGCAGATCGCGGACGCGATCGAGCAGCACCTCCGGCCCCGGGGACTCCTGGTGGAGATCGAGGCCGAGCACTTCTGCATGGCGATGCGCGGCGTCCAGGCGCCCCGGACCATGACCGGTACGACGGCCGCGCGCGGCGACCTGCGCGACCGGCGGGCCGCCCTCACCACCACCGTCGAGCGGGAAGCAGGTCATCGATGACTGACAAGGCGATCGTGTCCCTGTCGGGCGGTCAGGACTCCGGGACCTGCCTGTTCTGGGCACTCGAACACCACGACGAGGTCGTCGCGGTCTCCTTCGACTACGGCCAGCGACATCGGGTGGAGCTGGACTGCGCGCGCCGGCTGGCCGAGACTGCCGGTGTCGACCACGAGGTGCTCGACCTAGGGCCTGCGTTCCGGCAGATGGGCGGCTCGTCGCTCACCGACGAAGCCATCGACTCCCGCTTGGACGCGGCCGGCACCGGCAACGTCTACGCGGAACGCCACGGTCTGCCCTCCTCCTTCGTCCCGGGACGAAACGTCATCCTGCTGGGCTACGCCGCGGCGCTGGGCGTCGTCCGGGGCGCGACCAGCCTGGTGACCGGGGTCTGCTCGACCGACGACGCCGGCTACCCGGACTGCCGGATCTCGTTCGTCGAGTCACTGACGGGCTCGCTCCGGCTCGGACTCGACGAGCCCGGGTTCTCGATCGAGACCCCGCTCCTGCGGCTCACCAAGGCCCAGACCTGGGAGCTGGCCGCCGCACTCGGTCGGGTCGAGCAGATCGTCGAGATGACCCATACCTGCTACCACGGCGACCGCTCCCAACGCTTCGACTGGGGCTACGGCTGCGGCCGCTGCCCGTCGTGCGAAACCCGCGCCCACGGCTGGCAGGAATTCCAGCAGTCCAGGAGTGCCGATGCAACAGCCTGACGCGGTATGGGTGCTCCGATGACCGGCCTGTGGACGCGGACCGCGCCGTACGCGATGAGCTGGTCCGACTTCGGGTTCCTGGTCGATCGGCTGGCGGCACAGATCGCGGACAGCGGCACTGCCCCGGACGCGATCGTCGGGCTGGCTCGTGGTGGCCTGCCGGCCGCGGTCGCGCTCGCGCAGCACGGTGAACGTACTCCGGACTTCTACGTCCTCGGCGCAGTCCGCAACACCAGCGACGAGCGCTACAGCGATCGCTCGGGGTCCCCGGAGATCCGCTACCTGGTCCCGTCCGCCACCTCGCTGCGCGGGCGCAGCGTGCTGATCGTGGACGACATCGTCGGTGACGGAGCCACCTTGGCGAGCGCCACGGACCATCTGGCCGCCCACGGGCCGGCCACGATCCGCTCCGCCTCGGTCATCGTGAACCAGAACACCAGTGTCTGGCCGACGTTCCACGGGTGCGTCGTCGACGACTGGGTGATCTTCCCGTGGGAACGCCGTCCAGAAGGCAACTTGCCGGTCCGGCCTCTCCCGCTGGATCAGGAGGGCAGCATCCGTGCGGATCATCGTTGACAGGGACGGCACGATCCTGGACTACGCCGAGATGTTCTACCAGTTCTGCTCCGACCTCTACCGGGATGCCGCCCAGAAGCCGCCGCCACAAGCGGAGATCAACGCCCCGGCCTATTGGGCATCGGTCTGGTCCGGACTCCGCATCGGCACCAAGCAAGTCTCGGACCACGTCGACGAGGTGGTCCGGCGGTACCTGCCGCACCACGGCGTGCTGTACGACGGCGTGGCCACGGCGGCCGCCGTACTGCGTGAACGTGGCTACACCCTCGACCTGATCAGCGGCTGGGTCGGCAGCGCCGAGACCGGGACGCTCCTGGAAGAACTCGGGATCAGGGAACTGTTCGACCGGGTGCGGACCCGGGACGACCTGCCGGGAGACGACGCCGGGCCGGTGCCCGACGGTGCCGCGAAGTACCGGCTCGCACTCGAGGGTGGCGCTTACCGTGCGGAGGATTTCGCCTTCGTCGTCGGCGACTCCTCATCCGATGTCGACCTTGCCCGGCAGCTGGGGGTCCCGTGTTATCTCGTCGGCACCGGCAACGGCCCCACCACGTCGCTGGCCCCGGACGAGGACGCTTTCGTCACCCGAGTCGAGTCGTTCGCGGCGCTAGTCAGTCGGCCACGACTAGGCGAGCAGCGCGCGGGTGTCCGCGAGCCGTAGTCGGCCGGCGACGCTCTTTGTGGAAACTAATTGCCACGGAGCGGCTTTTAGTTTCCACAAAGACGGACCGCGCCCGGTTAGCTCGGCCAGGACTTGGCGAGTAGGGCGCGGGTGTCGGCGAGTAGCTGCGGCAGGACCTTGGTGTGCCCGATCACCGGCATGAAGTTCGCGTCGCCGGACCAGCGCGGTACGACGTGCTGGTGCAGGTGACCTGCGATCCCGGCCCCGGCGATCTCGCCCTGGTTCATGCCGATGTTGAACCCGTGCGCGTCTGACACCGCGCGCACCGCCTGCATCGCCTGCTGCGTCAACGCCGAGATGTCGGATACCTCGGCGGGCGTCAGCTCGGTGTAGTCGGCCACGTGCCGGTACGGGACGAGCATCAGGTGCCCCGGGTTGTAGGGATACAGATTCAGTACGGCGTACGCCGCCTCGGCCCGGTGCACGATCAACGCGTCGGTATCCGGCAACCCCGGCAACCGGCAGAACGGGCAGCCCGAGCCCGCGTCCTTGCTCGTGGGCTTGTTCTCACCCTCGATGTAGGCCATCCGGTGCGGCGTCCACAGCCGCAGGAACGGATCGCCCACCCCGACCCCGTCCTGCCGCACCACCTCGTCAGGAACATACGGCGAGTCCGGCGCTGTCTCGTCGTCCATGGCTCATCCGTCCCGAAACTGTCGGTGGTCGATGCAACGCTTGGTTCATGTCCAGATACCGTCTGCAGCCGACACCCTCGCAGGCGGACGCCTTGCTGCTTCACTGCAGGCATGCCCGCTTTGTCTGGAATCTCGCGGTCGAGCAGCACGCCTTCTGGACTCCCGACCGGCGATCGGCACCCGGCTACCTCGAGCAGTCTCGGCAGCTCACCGAGGCTCGCAGGGATTTCGAGTGGCTGCGGGATGGTTCTCAGACCGTTCAGCAGCAGGCGTTGCGCGACTTCAACCAGGCGATGTGTGGATTCTTCAACGGAACGCATCGGCGACCTACCTGGCGGAAGGCCGGCGTCAACGAAGGATTCCGCATGGTCGCGTTCAAGCCTGCGCATCTTCGTCGTCTGAGCAAGAATGTCGGCGCGGTTCGAATCCCCAAGGTGGGATGGGTCAGATTCCGGTGGAGCCGACTCCCGCCCGCCGCGAAGTCGTATCGGGTGACACTCGACCGATCCGGCCGATGGCATATTGCCTTTGCAGTGATCCCCCCGGAGATCAAAGCGCCGGGACGCGAGAAGGTCGTTGGCATCGATCGCGGAGTCGCCGTCACCATCGCTCTGTCGACCGGAGAACTGCTCATTGCTCCGCAGCTTCGCCCAGCCGAGCAGCGCCGTTTCGAGCATCTGGCTCGCAAACTCAGCCGAGCTCAGCCGGGCTCGAAAAGACGGGGACGCATCAAACTCGCGGTCGCCCGCATGCTGGCGCGTCAACGCGATCGGCGCAAGGACTGGATCGAGAAGCAGACGACCATGCTCGCCGAACGCTTCGATCTCATCAAGCTCGAAGACCTGCGGGTGAGGCAGATGACCCGCTCGGCCCGAGGAACCAGGGAACACCCTGGGGTCGGAGTGCATCGCAAGTCCCAGCTGAATCGTCGGGTCCGCGACAGTGCATGGGGGATGATCGCCCAGCGGCTCCGAGACAAGGCGCCTGGACGGGTTGAGGTCGTCAGAGCCTCTTCTACTTCGCAACGTTGTCACCGTTGCGGCCACACTGCGAGAGAGAACCGCAAGAGCCAAGCGGTCTTTCGCTGTGTGACCTGCGGACACACCGATCACGCCGATGTGAATGCTGCCAAGAACATCGCGGCAGGGCATGCCGTGACTGCGCGGGGAGGCCAGCCGTCGGACCGGCCTGCGAACCGCGAACCTCACCGCTCGACCTCCCCGGTCAGTGGCTGAACCCGGCTTACGCCGGGTGGATGTCAAACCTGGGTGCGCTTCTGCACGGCCTCGACGATCTCGGCGATCGCATCCGCCACCGGTACGCCGTTCTTCTGCGACCCGTCGCGGTACCGGAACGACACCGACCCGGCGGCCATGTCCTCGTCACCGGCGATCAGCATGTACGGGACCTTGGACTTCTGCGCGTTGCGGATCTTCTTCTGCATCCGGTCGTCGGAACCGTCGACCTCGATCCGGATCCCGTGCGCCTTCAGCTGCCGCGCGACGTCGTAGAGGTAGTCGACGTGGCCGTCGGTGATCGGGATGCCGACCACCTGGACCGGCGCGAGCCACGGCGGGAAGACGCCGGCGTAGTGCTCGACCAGGACCGCGACGAACCGCTCGATCGAACCGAACAGCGCGCGGTGGATCATCACCGGGCGCTGACGCGAACCGTCCGGAGCCGTGTACTCCAGCTCGAACCGCTCCGGCAGGTTGAAGTCCAGCTGAATCGTCGACATCTGCCAGGTCCGGCCGATCGCGTCACGCGCCTGGACGGAGATCTTCGGGCCGTAGAACGCGGCGCCGCCCGGGTCCGGGACCAGCTCCAGGCCGGAGCCCTCGGCGACCTCGCGCAGCGTGTTGGTGGCCTCTTCCCAGACCTCGTCGGACCCGACGAACTTCTCCGGGTTCTTCGTGGAGAGCTCGAGGTAGAAGTCGTCCAGGCCGTAGTCGGCGAGCAGGCCGAGCACGAACGTGAGCAGGTTCTTCAGCTCGTCGCGCATCTGCTCACGGGTGCAGTAGATGTGCGCGTCGTCCTGGGTGAAGCCGCGGGCCCGGGTCATGCCGTGGATGACGCCGGACTTCTCCAGCCGGTAGACCGTCCCGAACTCGAACAGGCGCAGCGGCAGCTCACGGTACGAGCGACCACGGGCGGCGAAGATCAGGTTGTGCATCGGGCAGTTCATCGGCTTCAGGTAGTAGTCCTGGCCCTGCTTGCGGATCTGCCCGTCCGCGCCCCTCTCCTCGTCCAGGTGCATGGGCGGGTACATGCCGTCGGCGTACCAGTCCAGGTGGCCGGACGTCTCGAACAGCTGGCCCTTGGTGATGTGCGGCGAGTAGACGAACTCGTATCCGTCCTCGACGTGGCGCTGGCGGGAATAGTCCTCCATCACCTTGCGCAGCACGCCGCCCTTGGGGTGGAAGACCGCGAGGCCGGAGCCGATCTCGTCGGGGAAGCTGAACAGGTCGAGCTCGTTGCCCAGCTTGCGGTGGTCGCGCTTGGCGGCCTCCTCCAAGCGGGTCAGGTACGCCTTCAGCTCGTCGCGCGACTCCCACGCCGTACCGTAGATGCGCTGCAGCTGCGGGTTCTTCTCAGAGCCACGCCAGTACGCCGCTGCCGTCCGCATCAGCTTGAAGTTGCCCAGGTACCCGGTGGCCGGGACGTGCGGACCACGACACAGGTCCTTCCAGGCGACGGTGTCGTCGCGGCGGATGTTGTCGTAGATGGTCAGCTCGCCGCCACCCACCTCAACTGAAGCGCCCTCAGCCGCGTCGGCCGCGGAGCCCTTGATACCGATCAGCTCGAGCTTGTACGGCTCGGCCTTGAGTTCCTCGCGCGCATCGTCGTCGCTGACCACCCGGCGGCTGAACCGCTGCCGCTCCTTGATGATCTGCTGCATCTTCTTCTCGAGCTTGCCGAGGTCGTCCGGCGTGAACGGGGTCTCGACGTCGAAGTCATAGTAGAAGCCGTTCTCGACGGGCGGGCCGATGCCGAGCTTAGCGTCCGGGAACAGCTCCTGCACCGCCTGCGCGAGCACGTGCGCGGTCGAGTGCCGGATGATCGCGCGGCCGTCGTCTGAGGCGGCCTTGACCGGCTCGATCTCGTCGCCGTCCTCGATCACCTTCGACAGGTCCCGCAGCTCACCGTTGACGCGCGCGGCGATGGCGGAGCGGTCCTGACCGAAGAGCTCAGCGAACAGCTCCCCGATCGTCGTCGTCTCGGTCACACTCCGCTCAGCCTCGCCCTCGACGCCGACCAGATGGACCTTGACTTCCGACACGGTGCACTCCTCGCCTACGACCGGCCCACTGCCGGTCCCGCACGAATGGTATCGGCGTACTCGGATCCCTGACGAAAGTAGGGGGTCGTTCCCGTCTCTCGTCCGATGTGGACAGGGGTCCGTCCTTCATACCGTCATGTCATGGCCGACGCATTGCTCCACTTCGCCGAAGAACTGATGTCCTCCTGGTGGATCTACGTGACGGTCTGGGGGTTCGCCGCCCTCGACGGCTTCTTCCCTGCCATCCCCAGCGAGACCCTGGTCGTCACCGCCGGCGTCTTCGCCGCCTCCATCGGCCACCCCAACCTGTACGGCGTCATCGTGGCCGCCGCTGTCGGCGCCTTCCTCGGCGACCATCTCTCCTACTGGCTAGGCCGCGGCGCCGGCGGCCGGATGCTCGACCGCGTCAAGCCCGGCACGAAACGCCATACCGCCATCTTGTGGGCCCGCCGATCGCTCGCCGACCGCGGCGGCCTGGTTCTCATCGTCGCCCGCTACATCCCCGGCGGCCGCACCGCCGTCACCCTCACCATGGGCAGCGTCCGCTACCCCCTCCGCCGCTTCACGCCGTACGCCGCTCTCGCCGCCATCAGCTGGGGCCTCTACTGCACCCTCGTCGGCTACATCGGCGGCAAAGCCTTCGAGGACAACCCCCTCAAGGGCGTCGCCCTCGGCATCGGCCTAGCCCTCGCCGTCACCGTGATCGTCGAGGTCGTGCGCCACTATCTCCGCAAGCGTCGCCCTCAACCTCAGGTCGAGCCTGAGCCCGAGCTAGCCGAGGCCGGCTGAAACAACAATGCACCTCCAGCTCGCCTTGAGCTGGAGGTGCATTCGCGATGTAGCTAGCGCGGGACGTTCAGCGCGATGGTGATCTGCTCGGACACCTTGGCCGCCAGCTCGAGGCCGGCACGGCGGGTGGCCGGCTGGAGGGCCGAGTGGTCGAGCGGGCCTTCGGCGGCGATGTGCTGGTCGGTGGGGATGTCGACGACCGCGGCCGCGCGAGACTCGAAGTACGGCCGGAGCTGCTTCTCCACCTCGCGGTTGACGTCACCCGGACCGTTCGAGACCGCGATGACCGCACGGCGGATCAGCCGCTGAGCCTCGGGACCCTGGCTGTCCAGCTCCTCGAGCATCTGCACGGCGGCCGCGCAGGACAGGCTCTTCCACTTGATCGGGATGACGAGGGCGTCGGCCGCCTTCATCGCCTCGCGCCAGTTGCTGGAGCCCTCGTTGTTCCCGGTGTCGATCACGAGCACCTTGTAGAACCGGCTCAGCAGGCGGTGGATCTGGTCGAAGTCCTTCGCCTCGATCTGCGCGTACGTCGTGGTCGCCGACGTGAGCACGTCGTACTGACCAGAGACCTGGTGCCGCAGGTACGCCGCGACGTCACCCAGCCGTGCATCCGGCTGGGTCAGCATCGCCATCGCCTGGAGCATGTCGGTGACCGTGGAGCGCGCGTTCGTGTCGTGCGTGCGCAGGTGCATGTTGCCGCGCAGTTCGTTGTTGTCCCACGCCACGACACCGCCACCACGTGCCTGACCGAGCGCGCCCGCCAGCAGCAGCGTGGTCGGGGTCTTGCCCGAGCCGCCCTTCGGGTTCGCCACCACGATCGTGACCGGACGACGGAACGCGGTCGCGGCAGTCGCTCGCGCGATCCGCTCGGTGCGCTCCGTCGTACCCGGGCGAAGCCGCAGCACGCTACGCACACCACGCTCCGCCGGAGCCTCGCGCGGCAACGGCAGCGCCTGCATCAGCTCGTCCGTGCGGTAGGAGACGTCGCGCTGCTGCGGAACGTTCTGGCCGGGGATCCCTTGCGGGAAGAAGTGCTGCGCGGCCGGTGACAACGGCTGGCCACCCTGCTGGCCTTGCTGGCCCTGCTGCTGTCCTTGCTGGGGGCCTTGCGGCTGAGGGTTCTGCGCCGGCGGAGTGCTCTGCCCGAAGGCCGGGCCTGAAACGTTGAACGACTGACCGCCGAACACCGGAGTCTGCGGCGGCACCGGAGCACCAGCCGGACCTGAGTCGTGGGCGGGTGCGCTCGGCACCTCGGATGCGGCTGATGCCTCGACCGGGGCGGCATGGCTACCGTGCGCGGCCTCGTCGGGCGCCTCTACCTCGTCGACTGTCTCGTCTTCGAAGTCGGGCTTCTCGGCGGCAGGCTGCGTCCAGGATGCTGCGGGCTCGGTCGAGGCCGGCTGCGTCCAGGACGGGGCCGGCGGGGCCGGGGGCTCCGGCTGGGGCTGGCTCGGGTTCTGCTTCTCCCACGGAGCCGGCTGACCCGCGGGGCGGGACCACGAGTCGCCCGGGAAGTCCTCGGACAGCGCGTCCGGGGTCTCCTCGACCTCGTCGGTGGCGGGCTCGGAGTTCGGGTCCGGCTGGGTCCAGGAGGGCGTCGGCTGCCACATTCTCCGGACCTCGGCCGCCGCCGCTTCCCGGTCTTTGTGCTGTCCGGAGTTGTGCGAGTCGGTCACGACCTGGGTCCCCGATTTCTGTGAGAAGGGGCGGTGGACGCCCCACAGGCTGGTGTGTCGATCCGAGGGTGAGGTCCTCGGGTGTCCCACTATCCCATGACCCGGAGTCCACGCCATGTCACCACCCGGAGCGTCGCAGGTTCCTGCCATCGGCGGCGATCAAGTCGTCACCAATCCGGCTTCATAGGCAACGATCGCCGCCTGCACCCGGTTCTTCACCGCCAGTCGTAGCAGGATCGCACTCACATACGCCTTCACCGTTCCCTCGACCAGGAACAGCCGCTGGGCGATCTCGGCATTCGACATCCCGGCACCGACCAGGCCGAGCACCTCCCGCTCGCGCGGGCTCAACCCGTCCACCTGCTCCTTCGCCGCAACGGCCCGAGCCATCGACCCGCCGCTCAGCTCGGCAATCACCCGCTGCGCAATCCGCGGCGACAGATAGGCAGCACCTTCCGCAACAGCCTTCAGCCCGGCGATCAACTCCCGCGGATCCCCTGACTTCAGCAGAAACCCACTGGCCCCATCACCCAACGCGCGGGCGATATACGCATCCTCGGAGAACGTCGTCAGCATCACCACCGCCGTCTCCGGCACCGTCCGCCGAATCTCCGCACCGGCCGCGAGCCCGTCCATCCGCGGCATCCGGATGTCCAGTACGGCGACGTCCGGCCGATGCCGTCGTACCAGCTCAACGGCCTCCAGCCCATCGGAGGCCTCGGCAACCACTTCGATCGCCTCATCGGTCCCGAGGATCGCCTTCACTCCGGCCCGGACCATCATCTCGTCGTCGGCCAGCAGAACCCTGATCGTCATCCCGTGCTCTCCGGAGTCGGTGAAACCGAACCACTCTGTACAACTGCCTTCTCCACGAGCACCCCACCGGCAAAGCACAACCGGTACGCGAAGGTGATCGAGAACGGCTCATCAGGACGGTAGTAAGCACACGTCCATCCACTCGGTGGTGTGAACGCCTCCGACGGCGGATCGATCATCTCCATCGCAGGGAGCGCTCTCCGTACGTCGTTCTCCGCCTGCCCGATCGCCAGTCCGTCGTACTGGGGCGGTCGCAGGATCGAGCTGTATCCGGCCACCAGGTAGTAGCCCAGAGCAACCACTCCGATCACCGCGCCCAGCACCAACGGAACCGCCACTGCCGTGACCAGGCCGCGCCGCGCGCTCCGCCGTACCCGATCTCGCTCGACCATCGAGCTACCGGCAGGCGCCGCGTCGCGCTCCGGTTCGGGGCGACCACCTTCGCGTGGCATCACCGCTCGTACCTCGAACCCACCCGTAGGCCGCGGCGCCGCGTGCAGACTTCCGCCGACCAGGCGAACGCGCTCGCGCAGGCCGTCCAGCCCGCGGCCGGTCGACGACATCACCTTCGGCACCGGGCGCTGCGCACCGGTGTCGACGACAGTCACCACCACCTGGTCGCCCTCGCGCAGCACGTGCACAGATACCGCTCCCCCAGGTGCGTGCTTGCTCGCGTTGGTCAACGATTCCTGCACCACTCGATGCACGGCGCGGTCGACCATCGGCGACAACGCGGCATCGCCTTCCTCGAGCAGCTCCACCGACAGCCCGGACTCGGCCGCACGTTCGACCAACGCCGCGACCGACTCATCCTGCGGAACCGTCGTCGCCTCGGCATCCCGCAGTACGCCGATGATCTCGCCCAGCCGTTCCGTCGCCGCCGCCGCCGCCTCACGCAACGAACTGGCGGCCAACCGCTGCTCATCACCCAGCGCCGGATCAAGCTCCAGAGCCGCGGCCCGCAACGCGATCAGGCTGAGCTCATGCCCGACCGAGTCGTGCATGTCCTGAGCGATCCGAGAGCGCTCTCTGAGGCGTTCTTGCGCGACCGCCATTCGTTGCTCGCGCTCGATCCGCTCCGCCCGTTCCCAACCGGCCGACGCGAGCAAGGTCTGCTGAGCGCGGTACCGGCCGACCAACCACGGCAACACCACTAGCAGCAGCGCGAGCAACAGCACGATCAGCCAGGTCAGCACCGCCTCGGTGATCTGCACCTCCGGCCGTACGATCAGCGACAGCACCAACATCCCGAGCAACGTCCAGCTGCACAACGTCACGAAGTGCCGGAGCTGTGTCTCGCGACGCCCGGCCAGATAGCTCAGCATCACGATCGCGGGCACCAAGGCGACCGGAACGCCGCTCCGGGTCCCGATCGAGAACGCCAAGATAGCGCTCTCTGCCCAGGAAACGAGCGCCAACGCAAGCAGGGGGCGGCCCCGCCGCGACACCACGGCCGCGCCCAGCGTCAGGACACACGCCGCCTGCATCCACCACGGATCATGCCGGGTACCGCTCTCCGCGAGCACAGGAAAACTCAACGCGACCCACAGGCCGGCATCACCCCAGCGCCGCCAATTCATGGCGCCGACGCTACACAGCCGCCGGTTCTCGCAGTACTGCCGAAAGTCAGGTGACCGATCCGTTGCCCTCGGCATCAACAAGCTCGAACGGCACGTACGACAGATTCGGCACCGTCTCACCACGAAGCCGAGCGACCAGCAGGTCGACCGCCATCCGGCCCATCTCGGCCTGGTTCTGCCGCACATGCAGGAACAGCGGCCCGTCGATCGAGTCACCCGGTGAGTCGAAGCACACCACCACCTGGTCCCCGCCGAGCGCGCGATCCGTCATCCGCGCGAGGTTGTACTCACACGCGAAGTACGCCGTCACCTCGGGGAACCGATCCCGGAACGCCCGGATCACCTCGACATCACCCCGGATCGCCTCCGGCGTCGTCGACCCCGGCAACGTGCTCCGCAGCTCGGTCAGCTCGTAGGCATAACCACGCCCGCCCTCGAACGCGGCCCGGAACCCGTCGAGCCGATCCTCGATCGACGACGTGTTCACCGGCGGCGGCGAGAGAAACGCGATGTGCCGATGCCCTTGATCCAGCAACCGCGACGTCAGCGCCCGCGCCGCCGCCACGTTGTCGGTATGCACCGCAGCCACCGGAATCCCCGACAGATGCCGGTCGACCAGCACGATCGGATACCCGTCGAGGACCTGCCGCAACAGACTCGCGTTGTAGAAGTCCCCATGCACCGGGAACACGATCAGCCCGTCGACCTCGCCAGTCGCCACCAGCGAGTCCACGGCCTTCTCCTCATCGGCCTGCCGCCCGTGCGTCCGCCGTACGATCAAGTGCGTCTCGTGCTCAGCACACCGCTCCTCGATCGCACACATCAACTCGAGCCCGTACGAATCCGACAAATCCGGTACGACGAGCGCCACCGTCCGCGCCGCCCGTCGCGGCGTCGCCACCCGCCCTCGCAACGGCATCGTCACCTCGGACAAGTCGGGCAGCGCCCGCACCACGAACGTGCCCTTACCCCGGACCCGCTCCACCAGCCCGGCCTCGCGCAGCACCTCGAGCGCCCGCTTCGAAGTAATCCGGCTGACGTTGAACTCCGCCGCCAGCTCCATCTCCGAAGCCACCCGATCCCCCGGCCCCAGCACCCCACGCCGGATCTGGTCGAGCAACCGCGCGCAAATCTCCTCGTAGAGCAGCATGCCGACAGTCCTCCCTCACGCCGTCCGGTTGGCATATCAAAGCATCTCCACGGCCAAGCTCAACCCTGGTGATGGCCCCGTCCGGCTGCCAGCATTCCCCCCATGAACGCCCCACGCCCCGTCGATGCCTTCGCGGCTCGGCCGGTCTTCACGGTCGCCGCGGTCCTGGCCGCCGTACTGACTGCCCTGTCCGGCCGCTACGGCTACCACCGCGACGAGCTCTACTTCATGGTCGCCGGCCAGAAACTCGCGTGGGGCTACGTCGACCAGCCGCCCCTCACTCCGCTGCTCGCTCGTCTGTCCACCGAAGTCTTCGGCAACACCCCGATGGGCCTCCGCGTCGTCTCCACCCTCGCCAGCGCCGCCACCGTCATCGTGATCGCGCTCCTGGCCCGAGAGTTCGGCAGCGGCCGAGCCGGCCAAACGGTAGCCGCGGTCTGCGCCGCAGTCTCGGGCTTCCTCCCCGGCGTCGGCCACCTGGTCTCGACCGCGACCTACGACCTGCTGGCCTGGATGCTGATCGCGCTCTTCGCCGTCAAGCTCCTACGCACCAACGACACCCGCTGGTGGCTAGCCCTGGGCCTGACAGCAGGCATCGCTCTCCAGAACAAGTACCTGATCGTCCTGCCGATCGCGGCACTCCTGCTGGCCCTGCTACTCGTCGGGCCACGCCACGTACTGCGTTCGTGGTGGCTACCTGCAGGTGTTGCGATCGCCGGCCTGATCGCACTCCCGAACCTCATCTGGCAGTTCCAGCACGACTGGCCCCAACTCACCGTCGCCGGCGGCATCAGCGAGGACGACGGCACCGAGAACCGCATCATGTTCATCCCCCTGCAGATCCTCCAGCTCTCCCCGCTCCTCCTCCCCGTCTGGGTAGCAGGCTTCAGGCGGCTCTGGAAACTCCAGTGGTCCCGCGCAATCGCGCTCGCGTACCCACTCCTCTGCGTCGCCGTACTGGCCGCAGGCGGCAAGTCCTACTACGCCCTCCCCTTGCTGTACGTCTTCATCGCAGCCGGCGCCGAACCCGCTCTCGCCTGGATCACCAGGCATCGCTCCTTGGCCGCAGCGGCGTTGGTCTTCACCACAGCCACCTCCCTCGTCTTCACCCTCCCCGTGCTCCCGGCGTCCGCAGTCAACTTCGTCATCCCAGTCAACAAGGAGCAAGGCGAACAGATCGGCTGGCCCGAACTCGCCGCCTCCGTCGCCGAAGCCTGGAACCAGATCCCAGCGGACCAACGCGCCACCGCCACCCTCTTCGCCGGCAACTACGGCGAAGCCGGCGCCCTCCGCCGCTTCGGTCCCCAGCACGGCCTCCCCACGGCCTACTCCAGTCACATGAGCTTCGCCGACTGGGAACAACCCACCGATGCCCAGACCGGCCCCGTCCTGCTCGTAGAACTCTCCCGCAGCCTCAACTTCGAGCAGTTCTTCACCGACTGCCGCCAACTCGCCACCATCACCAACCAGGTCCCCAACGACGAAAACGGCGCCGCCCTAGTCCTCTGCGCCGCCCCCACCGCCCCCTGGTCCACCCTCTGGCCCCGCCTCCGCCGCTACTACTAACCCCCACCCCGCCCCCAACGGCCCTTCGCGTTCCCCACTTAGGCCACAGCACCCCGGGGATTACTCAAGACCTCTTGCACAATCCCCATTGCAGACCACTCATCCCCACCTCCGCCGGCGCGGCAATTTGAACGGACAACCCCTGAAGTTGACCCTTCTCCCCCCGAAATACGACCGGAGATGGGTCAACTTGAAGGGATACCCCCTCAAATTCCGCGGACCAGGCCTCCGGACGTTGTCGCCACGCCGACTTGCCCCCGGCACCGTCGTCCCACGCCACCACTTGCGCCCGGAGACAGACAATCGGTGCCGGAGACTCCGTGCAACAGGTCTCCAGCAACCACGACCTATCTCACGCCACCACTGGTGGCGCGAGCGCGAGCGCGATCACATACCGGAGCGGACGCCCCACCGAATCCACCCCAACCCGGGCGCGGAACCGAACAAGCCCGCCCAGCCACACCCAACGAACCAACGCGAGCCCCATACGGCACCGAACAAGCGCGCCTCAGCCACACCCGACAAACGAACGCAAGCCCAGACGGCGCCGTACGAGCAAACCCCAGCCACAGACCGGGAACCGAGCAGCGTGCCCCCACGGTCGCCGCCGATGCGAAGCGAGGCGCAGGGGGTGCGGGTGGCGAAGCCCCCGCAACGCGCCGAGCGAAGCGAAGGCGCACAAACGACGAAGGCGAGGCGGCGAGCGCTGTAAAGCGCCGCACACCTCGCCTATCGCCTTCGTGGACGATACTGGGATCGAACCAGTGACCTCTTCCGTGTCAGGGAAGCGCGCTACCGCTGCGCCAATCGTCCGTTCAAGAACAAAGGTTCTCGAGGTGGAGACGGGATTCGAACCCGTGTACACGGCTTTGCAGGCCGTTGCCTCGCCTCTCGGCCACTCCACCAAGCACAAATGCTTGGTCCGTCAAAACCATCTCCGAGCGGACGACCGGGCTCGAACCGGCGACCTTAACCTTGGCAAGGTTACGCTCTACCAACTGAGCTACGTCCGCACTACGCCCGGTTTGGTGTTCCCCGGTGCGAGAAGAACATTAGCCCATCCTGGCCCGACTGCAAAAATCGGGGTCCCCCACAGGACGACGTACCGTCACCTGCTGGTCACCAGCAGGACGCGATTCGCCTTAGCACTAAGGTGTTCGGTGGAAGGAGCGGCACATGCGGATCTGGGTGAACGGCGAGCTGGCCGGTGAACTGGCGACGGTTCCCGCGCTCGACCACGGGCTGACCACGGGTGACGGGGTGTTCGAGACGATCAAGATCGTCGACGGACAGCCGTTCGCCGTACGGCGGCATCTGGAGCGGCTGGTCCGCTCCGCAGTAGGTCTCGGTCTGCCGGAGCCGGACGTGACCCGCATCGAGGGCGGCATCACCGATGTCCTCGCGGCCGATCCTGGCATCGCCTTCGGCCGGCTGCGGATCACGTTCACCGGCGGCGTCTCCCCGCTCTCGTCGGACCGCGGGACGACCGGCCCGACGATCGTGATCGCCTCCCAGGCCATCGAGCCGCCCGCGCCGACCTCGGCCATCGTGACTGTCCCGTGGACACGCAACGAGCGCAGCGCAGTCGCCGGCCTGAAGACCACGTCGTACGCCGAAAACGTCCGCGCCCTCGCCTATGCCAAGGAGCGCGGCGGCAGCGAAGCGATCTTCGCGAACACCGTCGGCGCCCTCTGCGAAGGCACCGGCTCGAACATCTTCTGCGTGTACGACGGTGAGCTCGTGACCCCCACTCTCGAGTCGGGCGCACTCGCCGGCGTGACGCGCGCGCTCGTCGTCGAATGGTTCGGCGCGACCGAGCGCGACGTACCGCTGGCGCAGCTCTTCGAGGCCGACGAGATCTTCCTCACGTCGACCACGCGCGATGTCCAAGGCATCCACCGCGTCGACGACCGCGAACTGTCCGCACCGGGCTCGATCACCGCGCAAGTGATGAAGATCTTCGCCGACCGTTCACTCGAAGACCTCAACCCGTAGTTGCACGAAAGCGCCACGGACCATATCTCTGGTCCAGGGCGCCTTCGTCGAGTTACTCCTCCGATGCCTTACGTCGTTCGCGGTAGGCGGCAACGTGTAAACGGTTCCCGCAGGTGCGGGCGTCGCAGTAGCGCTTCGAGCGGTTGCGCGACAGATCGATCAAAGCGTCATCGCAGTCCGGCGCCTCACACCGCCGCAGCCGCTCCCGCTCCCCCGCCGAGATCACCTGGGCCAGCGCGATCCCACACTCCACGGTGATCCGGCACGCCAGCGACGAACCGTCCCGCGAGTAGTGGATGTGCCACGGGTGCCCGTCATGGTTCGTCAGCCGCGGCGTCGTCGTACCGCGCGCGACGATCGCGTTGATCATCGCCGCCGCCGTCGCGTCCGACTCCGTCGTGAACACCGGCGAGAACAACGGCCGCAGATCCCGCACATCGGCCAGATCCTTGTCCGTCAGCGTCCCTACCGCACTGAACTCCCGCTCCTGGACGAACTTCTCCAGCTCCTCCAAGGTCCCCATCGTGTCGACCTGGCTGTTCGGCCCGGGCAGCGTGTTGACCAGCCGGACCAGCGTGCCGAGCGCCTGCTCGGTGTCGTGCGAGAAAGTCACAATCACGTCTCCAACGTGACGGGGTCTCCGTCCTTGCCCAAGAGTAGCCCGCCCCGATTAGAACGTCGCCGGATCATGCGCTAAGGTTTCACCCGCAAGACCCCACCAGGCAACATCAGCACCACCAGCCTGGGCGATTGGCGCAGTGGTAGCGCGCTTCGTTCACACCGAAGAGGTCACTGGTTCGAACCCAGTATCGCCCACGAAGTCGATAGGCGATCTGTGTCTGCGGAATGCGCAGACCAGGTCGCCTTCGTCATTTTGTGCGGCTGCGCTTCGCTTGCCGCGAGCGGGGGCTTCGCCACCCGCACCCCCCTACGGCCTCGCTTCGCATCGGCCGCTTGTGGCTCGGGCGCGCTTGCTCGGTTCTGCGCTGTGGCTGATGCTGGAGAGGGATACGGCTTTTGCGGCCTAAGCCTTCGTCTTGAAGAACACTAGGGGTAGTGGAGATTCGCATCGGGGCGTACCGCAAGCGACGCGGAATGTCGCAGGACGCCCTAGCTGGCCTCGTCGGAATGTCGCGGTCCTGGCTCTCTCAGGTAGAGCGCGGGGTACGCGGCGTAGATCGCCTGTCCACTCTCAACGACCTAGCAACCGTCCTACGCATCGACGTCGCCGACCTCATCGGCCGGGACTGGGTCCTCGCGCCGGACGCACCCGAGCAAGTAGCCGCCGTCGACGCCATCCGAAGCCAACTCGCGAGCTACCACCACCTGTTGGGCGAGCAGGCAACCCCGTGGCCGCTCCCCCAGCTCCGAGTCGGAGCCGTCCAGGTCCACCAGGCGTACCAAGCTGCGGAGTACCACCGCGCATGCGAGATGCTGCCCGCCCTGATCGAGGCGGCCGACGCGCTCGACGGCTACCAGGGCCCCGACGACCGAGAGACGCATCTCGCCCGGTGTTCGGTCTACGTCGCCGCAGCAAAGATACTGACGAAGGTGGGCGAACATCAGCTCGGCTGGCTGGCCGCCGACCGCGCAACCCATGCCGCTATCGCGGCTGACTCCAAGGCCGCCCAAGGCATGGCCGCCTATCAGATCGTGATTGCGCTGCTGCGAAGCGAGCGGATCGAAGATGCCGAGCGTGTGGCCATCCGATCCGCTGAGGGACTGATGCCGCTGATCGGCTCTGACAAGCCGGACACCGTCTCGCTCGCCGGTTCCCTGTGGCTCATCTCGTCCGTCATCGCTGCCCGCCGTACCGACCGCGCCACAGCCTCCGAGCGCCTGAACAGAGCCGGTCAGCTTGCCGACCTCCTAGGCCACGACGGCAACCACTGGTGGACCGCCTTCGGACCGACCAATGTCCAGATCCACCGCGCCTCAGTGGCGTCAGAGTTCGGCGACCCGTACGACGTACTCCGGGCCGCTACCGAAATCGACTCCAGCACCTTGCCGGCGGGCCTCCAGGGGCGCCGCTCCCGCCTTCACATCGACCTCGCATGGGCGCAAACCCAGGCGAAAAACGACATGGAAGCGATCCTCCACCTCCAGCAAGCCGAACGCGTCGCCCCCGAGGCGATCCGCTATCACACCATCGTCCGCGAACTCCTCCGCCGCTCCCGCAAACCCACCCCAGCCTTAACCGCCATCGCGACCCGTGCAGGAGTCCTAGATTGACCAGCAAGACCCTCTACATCGTCGTCTGCGGCGCTCCCCTAGCCTCCCGGGCCGGTGACGGCGTCCGAGCCGCCCGCGCCGCTGGCTGGGACCCCTACCTCATCCCCACGGACGCCGCGCTCCCCTGGCTAGCCGACCAGGACCTAGACGATGCCTCCGTCATCACCGGCAACCGAACCCCCGACCAACCCCGCCGCACCCCACCAGCCGACGCCGTCGCCGTCGTCCCCGCCACCTTCAACACCCTCAACGCCTGGGCCAATGGGAACGCACATTCGTACGCCCTAACCACGCTGTGCACGGCACTCGGTGCCCGTACGCCAACTGTCGCAGTCCCGTTCGCCAAGAAGGACCTGGCCGGGCACCCCGCATGGCTCGCCTCGCTAGCTGTACTCCGTTACGCGGGCATTCAGGTCGTTGATCCGCACGACGGGTCTGCTTCCTCGCTTCGACCCCTGGATTCAGGTACAGGTGATCGTGTAGCAATGGACTTCACGTGGGGGTGGGTCCTCGACAGGTTGGGCGACTCAAGGATCTGACGAGTCTGCGGGAGGGAAATGGCAAAGAAAGCAAGATGGGACATCCTGCGCGGGGTAACGATCACGATTTTGCTGCTCCTACTTATCGGTAGGGGAGTATTCCCTGATCGGGTGAAACTCGACGCCATCTCGATCACCATGATTCTCGTCGCCGCCGTCTTGGCGCTTGCACCATTACTGGAGTCAGCAGAGCTGCCTGGCGGCACCAAGTTCCTCTTTCGCACAAAGCTGGACGCCGGAGAAAAGGTCGGTTCAGAAGTTCAGGCAAGGATGTACCTCGAAGGCGTCCTTGCACATCCCGAGCACGAATGGCCGCCATTCATCGAGATAGCGGCTGAAGTCCGAGCTGACGCCGTGGAGCATCCCGGCGATGTCATCGCACAGATTCGGTGGGCGCTGGTCCAAAGCCTGCGCCAGACCGCCAATCACTACTCCGATGATCGGATGCCGCCACACGACGAGCCCGAGAAGCTGATCGGCTTCATCGCCAAGCGCAGCCACCTCTGGCCGGAGCAAGTGGCGCTAATGAAGGTCATCTGGGATCTGACACGGGAGACACCACTGAGAGGCGACGTAACCCCAGTCGACGCCGAACGAATCCTCGCACTGACGGACGTCCTGAACGACTCGTTCGTATTGGGCTACTCACTCAATTTCAACCCGAATGAAAACTGGGAAGAATTCGGCCTGATCTGTAAATATGAGCATTGCATTGAAAATATGTCCCTCCCAAAGACAAGCATGGCCGAACATATGGCATGGAAGGAAAACATCGAAGAGCGTTTAGCGCAAGGATACTTCGACGACTTTCCCGATCGAAAAGACTTCTTTGAAACGATCCTCAATGAACCGATCGATCCGGACGATTTCTCCGACAACCCGGACACGACTGGAGCATGCCCGATATTTGGACACTATTGCCCTGGCGGCAAGAGCACAGTTGAGAAGTGCGTCCCCGCCAAGGAGTGGCAACAGACCTTCGTGCTTGACCATGATCCAGATGCCGAGTAGGTCCGCCTAGTCGGCTTCAGCGGTACCGCAGCCACAACACACGGGCAGCGAGAAGGCAGCAAGCTAGCTGCCTACACCTGGTTAGGAGCGTCGGGACGCAACCCCACGGAGTCTCTGTCGACACGTAGAAAACCCTGGCGGTACGGCGGATCCGCCTTCACACCGAAGAGGTCACTGGTTCGAACCCAGTATCGCCCACGAAGTCGATAGGCGACGTGTGCGGCGCTCTTACGAGCGCTCGCCGCGTCGCCTTCGTCATTTGTGCGCCTTTGCTTCGCTCGGCGCGTTGCGGGGGCTTCGCCACCCGCACCCCCTACGGCGCTCGCTTCGCATCGGCCTGCTGTGGTGGGGGCGCGCTCCTTGCCTCGATCATTCGGGTTGGTGCGTGGGTCGAGCAGTCGCTGGTAGCAGTTCAAGACACATCCCCGCAGGTTGACCTACGGATGATCAGGACGTCGCGGTCGACGGGTCGTGTAGACCGCGCTGTCGGGGCAGCGCGTCCGGGGCGAGTCGCGTTGTGCCAGTCCAGATCACAACGTCCGAATACACGCCGACCACGTATCACGGGCCTTCGGACGTAACGACATCCCGGGCGCGGCTGCTCGCCGTACTCGGCCCCACGGCTACCGGCAGAACAGCGTCCCGTTCTCGTTAATGCCTGAGCCCGCCTCCACGGAAACGCATCGTGGGTCTGCGTTCCGGCGTCCAAGGTGGGTGGTCGGGGACCTGGTGGTTGTGGTTGCTAGGCGCGGCGGTGGTAGGTGAGTTTGGTGACTGTCTGGTCGAAGGTTTCGGTTTCGGCCAGGGTTAGGGGCTGGCGGTTGCCTACCTCGTGGAGGAGGGCGGGGCCGGTTCCTAGGGCTACGGGGTGGATGTAGAGCTGGTATTCGTCAATCAGGTTGTGGCGGGCGAGGGTGGTGATCGTTTCGGGGCTGCCTATTAGGTAGAGGTCGCCGGGGGCTTGCTCCTGCAGATGGGTGAGGGCGTCCAGGTCGGGTAGGACGGTGGTGTTCCAGTTGGCGGACTGGATCGATCTGGAGAACACGGCCTTGGGCGTCGACTTCCACAGCTTTGCGTACCTGATCAGCCATGGGGCGTTGGCGGGGTCTTGATCCGCGGTCGGCCAGTAGCCGGCCATGCCCTCGTAGGTGCGGCGGCCGTAGAGGAACATGCCGGCTTTGCTGTGCTCCGTCACGAAGTGCGCGTGCAGTTCGTCCTTGACCACGAACCAGTCGAGTTCACCATTGGGGCCTGCGGTCCGGCCGTCCAGCGATACCTGCACCGACACCACGATCCTGTTGCCTGACATGACGTACTCCCTCATTGCCCGAGTTGATGACACTCCCCAGTCGGAGCCGGCACGGGCAGCTTGACATGCCCGTCAGGTTGTTCAGATGAGCCAGAGGCCGCCTTGCATGAGGAGGCGGTCCTTTATTTCGTTCACTTCTTGCCAGGCTTGGATCTTTGTGGGGGTCAGGCGGATGAAGGGGTAGTTGGGGAGGGGGCGGGGGTCGAAGCCCGCTTTGGTGACGAAGGCTTGAGCTTCGGCGGGGGTTGGTTGGGTGGAGTCGGCGGTGGCGGTGATGTGGATGACGTCGCGGAACTCGCCGAGGGTTAGTTGGGCTACTGGGTTCGTGCGGAGGTTGCGGGCGGTGGGGTTTGTTTCGGTGGTGGACAGGAAGAGGTGCTGGCCGGTCCAGAGGAAGGAGAGGGGCATCAGGTACGGCGTGCCGTCGGGGCTCGCCGTCGCCACCCAGGCATCCACATCGTGCTCGAGGCGGTGGAGGGTGTCTTGTTTCCGGATCGCGGGGGGCCGCGGGTCGGTCGCAGTCATTCGGACACGCTAGACGTCCAGGTGGTCAGTTTCGTTGAGCGCTAGGACCTGGTTGCTGTAGTGGGTGTCGTTGCGGCGGAGGGTCGTGATACCGCCCGAGGTGAGGGGGAAGAAGCCTCGGTCGGTGTTGAGCATGGGGATGCCCAGCCAGGCTGAGATGAGGTAGCTGGTGGCGTTGCCGTGGGAGACGATGATTTGCGTCTCGGATTCACGGCTGAGGATTTCCTCTAGGGCCGGGTAGAGGCGTTCGACTAGGTGTAGGCGGGTCTCTGCGCCTTCCGGGCCGTCGTGGTGGGCTAAGCGGTCGCCGTACTCGGGCAGCGGGATGCGGCGTTCTGTTAGCCAGGACTGGGGGCGACCGTCGGCGTCACCGTTGGTGCGTTCGCGAAGGCGTGGGTCGAGGTGCACCTTGGTGTCGAAGCGAGCGGCGATGGTTTCGGCGGTCTGCGTCGTACGGCGTAGGTCGGAGGAGTGGACCTCGACCGGGTTCGCGCCGATCTTGGCCTGCAGTACGTCGGCTATGCGCTCCGCTTGTTGGTGGCCGCGGCGCGTGAGGGCTGAGTCGTACCAACCGCCTACCAGCCCGTCCACGTGATGCTGAGCTTCGGGATGAGTGACTAGGTACAGGTAGCGCATTAATCGCTCTCGTTCTGTCCGGGGACCGACTTAGGGTGAGGGTATGGCATCGGTCAGGCAGGTTCAGGTGACTTTTGATTGTGCTGAGCCCGAGCGGGTGGCTCGGTTCTGGTGTGAGGTGCTGGGGTACGTCGTACCTCCGCCGCCGCCGGGGTTTGAGCCGTGGGATGCGTTCAACGTGTCGTTGCCGGCTGAGGTGCAGGGGTCTGCGTTTGCTTGCGTGGATCCGAATGGCGTGGGGCCTCGGTTGTTCTTTCAGCGGGTGCCGGAGGGCAAGGTGGTGAAGAACCGGGTACACCTTGATGTGCGGGTGGGGACTGGGATGGTCGGTGCCGAGCGGTTGGCCGCATTGAAGGCTGAGCAGGCGCGGCTGGAGAAGCTCGGGGCGACGGTCTTTCAGATCCAAGAAGCTGACGGGTTCAACGAGTCCTGCATCACGATGCTGGATGTCGAAGGAAACGAGTTCTGCTTGGACTAAGGGGCGGCGCGATGCAGGTCGAAGAGGCGCTGGCGTTGTGGGACGAGTTTCCGGTACGGCGGGAGCCGCGGCCGATCGTGTTGATGGACGCGGCGATCGGGCCGGGCCAGTTGCCGCGGATCGAGGATCGGGAACGCGTACTGGGTGTGCGGCCGGTGGTTTCGGATGTCGAACTGCCGCCGGGATTGCTCGATCGATTGCAGCCGATGCACCCCGACGACTCCGATCCGGTGCGGGTGACGAAGGTGCGGCTCGTGTCACCTGAGTTCCGGACGGACCGCGGGCACCGACCACTACCGGCGTACCGGCTTGAGCTTGCTGAACGAGTGCCGCGCACACGAGCGGGTGGCGGGGCCGTCACGTTGCTGATGCTGGATGCCTGGACCGAGTCGCGGATGTGGTGGCCGGAGGGGTTGAGCACTCGCTGGCGGGGCGGATCGCCTGGGATGTCGGCGTCGATGCTGATGGATGGCGGGCGAACGATCCGGCTTTTGTTCGGGGGGTCGCTGCCGTCGTACGCGGCGGTGCGGGTGCGGGCGGTGCATGAATCGTCGACGGCGGTGCTGGTCGAGATCGAGGAGGTTCCGTACCGGCCGGGCTCGCCGGTGCCGCTCGCTCTGGCTGGGCGGATGGTGGTGGTGCGGTTGCCTAGGCCGTTGGGAGGGCGCGTGCTGGTGCACGCGGGCGGGCTTCCGGTCGAGGTGACGGCGGCCGGATGAGGTGCCGAAATCCGGGCCGTTCCCGGCGTGTTGAGTGGACAGAACACGTGGTACTTGTGTGGCTGATGAGGCTGTTTTCAGGCGTGAAAACTCAGTTTTGGAAGACGCCGAAAGTGCGCTACTGTTCTGCTCGCGCCGGAGAACACCAAACCGGTCGTAGTGCGGACGTAGCTCAGTTGGTAGAGCGTAACCTTGCCAAGGTTAAGGTCGCCGGTTCGAGCCCGGTCGTCCGCTCGGAGTTGGTTGTACGAGCCAGGCTTCACGCCTGGTGGAGTGGCCGAGAGGCTAGGCAGCGGCCTGCAAAGCCGTCCACACGGGTTCGAATCCCGTCTCCACCTCTGATGGTTTGCAGTTGCTTGGACGATTGGCGCAGCGGTAGCGCGCTTCCCTGACACGGAAGAGGTCACTGGTTCGATCCCAGTATCGTCCACGAAGGCGATAGGCGAGGTGTGCGGCGCTTTACAGCGCTCGCCGCCTCGCCCTCGTCATTTGTGCGCCTTCGCTTCGCTCGGCGCGAGGCGGGGGCTTCGCCACCCGCACCCCCTACGGCCTCGCTTCGCATCGGCCTCCTGTGGCTGGGCACGCTCCCCGGTTCCCGTAGGTGGCTGGCGTTTGCTCATACGGTTCCGTCTGGCGCTCGCGCTGGTTCGTCGGGTGGCTGGGGTGGATTTGGGGCTTTTGTGACGTACGTGTGGGCTGTTTGCGCATTGTCGGACCGGCGGGTCGCCGTCCGATCGCAGGGTCTCGGGCGATGTGATCGGCGAGCGTGGGGAGGATGTCGACGACTGAACGCACTGTGCTGCCGGACATCGATTCCTGGCGGCAATCTCCTTCCACTCGACGTCGGATCGCTCTTTCTGCGCGGCGACTGAACCCACCGTGCTCGCCCGGGGCAGAGGATGCGGGGAGAGAGGGCGTGGGGGGCGGCGGCGGACCGCCAGCACTGACTAACTCCGCACGGCTCGGACACTTCACGCTCAGCACCACCTGCACAACTAGCCGCGCGAGAGGTTGGACAGTGGCACAGGTCCGGCACCCCGAGGGGCGGCGGATACAGCCCGGGGGTGCGCACTCCCCGCGGGGGGCTTGAACAAGCTATGCCTTGTCCACAGCCCCCATTTCCTGTCCACACCGCCAGCAACTGCAAGCAGGCCGGTGAAACAGCGCCCAGCCAGCCCACCAGCACGCCGGTCAACTGACCCACCACACGGGGAAGAGACCGGTACGCCGCACCACCCCACGAATGGATCAGAAGAGCCGGATTTGGTGGGGCGTCTGCTCGGGTGGTGCCCGTGCTCGTGCTCGCGCCATCAGTGGTGGCGTGAGACAGGTTGTGGTTGGCGGAGACCTGTTGCGTGGGGTCTCCGGCGTCGACTTGCTGTGTCCGGGCGCAACTGGTGGCGTGGGCAACGGCGCTGGGGTCGCGACGACGTCTGGCGATTTGGAGACGACGCTGGCGAGTCCCTGGGTTACATGCGGAGGTGGGAGGCGCCGTTGAAGTCGAGGATGGTGCCGGTGGCGAACTCGGCGGCGGGGCTGGCCAGGTAGAGGATGGCGGCGGCTACTTCGGGTGCGGCGGCTACGCGTTCCAGCGGGCTTTCCAGACGGCGGCGGTCGTAGCCTTCGCCGGCTAGGTTTTCGGCTGCCATGTCGGTGGTGGTCCAGCCGGGGGCGATGGCGGTGACGGCGATGCCTTCGGGACCTAGGGCGCGGGCCAGGGATTGGGTGAAGGAGACGATGGCCGCTTTGGAGGCGCCGTAGGCGGGTTGGTTGGGTTCGCCTCGGAAGGCGCCTCGGGAGGAGACGTTGATGATGCGGCCGCCGCGGGACATGTGGCGGACGGCGCACCAGGTGGCGTTGGCGGGGCCCAGGAGGTTGACGGCGAGGGTGTCGGTCCAGGCTTGCTGCCACTCGGCGTACGTCGTCTCACGGATACGGTGCGGGTGGTAGACGCCGGCGTTGTTGACGAGGACGTCGATCCGGCCCAGGCCGGCCGCAGCCTCGTCCACCATCGCTTGTACGGCGTCCGCGTCGGCGAGGTCGGCGTGAACCAGCACGTGTCCGTCACCCGGGAGAGCCGCCAAGACCTTCTCGGCGGACTCGCGGGACGAGCTGTAGTGGACGGCGACCCGGTCACCGTCGGCGGCAAACGCGTGGGCGGTTGCGGCACCGATGCCGCGCGAAGCTCCAGTGATCAGTACGGCGCGATCCATACCAAGATCATGTCAGTACTTAATTCCACTGCCCCGATCACCTACCGCGGCTTGACGTCGCGGCGGTACGACTTACTCGCCCGCACCCACTCCTTCTTCGCCAACGCGCGCGCCCGTGCATCCGAGCGCCGTGCCATGTACGCCGCCTCCTTGCGCAGCTGCACCCAACTGTCGTACCGCCGATACGGAAGCGTCCCGTCGGCCAACGCCGCCTTCACCGCACAGCCCGGCTCACCGTCGTGCGAGCAGTCCTTGAAGCGGCAGCTCTCCGCTAGCGCAGTGACATCCGGGAACGCCGCGGCCAGCCCCTCACCGTGCTCCTGCAGGCCAATCCCCCGCAGCCCCGGAGTGTCGATCACCACTCCACCACCTGGCAGGACGACGAGCTCACGCCGTACCGACGTATGCCGGCCCTTGCCGTCCTCACGGATCTCCTGCACGTCCAGCAGTTCCACGCCGGCGAGGGCATTCACCAGCGACGACTTGCCCGCGCCACTCGACCCGAGCAACGCCAGCGTCGCGTCATCCGCCAGGAGATCCCGCACCGCGTCCAGGCCCTCGCCGGTGGCTGTACTACAGACCAGTACGTCGGCTCCCGGAGCGGCCGCTGCCACGTCCTCGGCGATGGCGTCCGCATCACCAACCAGGTCTGCCTTCGTCAGTACGACGACCGGCCGCGCACCGCTCTCCCACGCCAGCGCGAGAAAGCGCTCTATCCGGCCGATGTTCGGTTCCGGATGCAGACCGACCACGATCGCGATCACGTCGACGTTCGCGGCCAGCATCTGGCCTTTCGACGTACCGCTGACCTCGGCGCGGACGATCGCCGTACGGCGCGGAGCCAGCGACTCCAGCGTGATGCGGTCGTCAGGCCAATGCCGCAGCACCGCCCAGTCCCCTGTGCAGGGCGCTGCGTGCGGATCACCGGCGATCGCACCGAGGAGCGCGCCCGACCACGAGGCGCGGACCGGACCGTCCTCGGTCAGAACTGTCGCCAGGCCCTTGTCGACGCGGGCGACGCGTCCCGGCACGAGCTCGGCCGGCACAGTCTTCAGAGGCAGTGCTTTGTGAAAGAAGGCGGCTGTGGAGCTGTCCAGTCCCAGAGCCTCGAGTGTCACGGACATGACGAACCTTTCGGAAGGTCCGGCCGCGAGTTCAGCTCAGCGGACGGACGAAACGGGAGACATCGGCCCGGTGCTGGACCTGGTAGTGGCTCATGGCGGGGGCCTCCCTTCCTGTTCCTGCGGGTCCTGATCGAGGACCGGTGATCGCGACGCGACCAGCCTATGTCGTCCGATTCGTCGTGCGCACCGGGTTTTCGGTTCCCGCCGTCGCCGGCTCTTCGTCGGGGGCCGTCGCCGGGGTCACCTCTGCCTTCGGCGGCTCGGCCTCAGCCTTGGCCGCCGCGGGCGCGGGCGCGGGCTCCGACGAGGGCAAGGATTCCGGCAAGGGCTCGGCCAGCTTCTCGATCTTGCGCGCGATCTGCAGCTCGGGCCGCTCGTGCCCGTCCGGTACCCCTGCGTGGTCCGGCTCATCGTGGTGGTGTGGCTCCGGCTCGGCCTTCATCACCGGCTCGATCTCGTCGTCGTCCGCGAACTTCGGCAGCGGCGGCTCCTGCGTCCTGGCCGGCCACAGCCGGTTCACGACCGCGTTCAGAGCAGCACCGATCAGTACGGCGATCGTCGTCATGTACAGCCACATCAGTACGGCGATCGGTGCCGCGAGCGGACCGTAGATCGACGTACCGCCGACGGTGCTCTGCAGGACCCAGCGGAGCACGAAGCTGCCGAGGATCCAGATCGACAGCGCCAGGAACGCGCCCGGCAGGTCGGAGACCCACGGCGTCCGGACCGGTACGGACACGTGGTAGAGCGTGTTCAGGAAGCCCGCCGACAGGATCGTGACGACCGGCCAGTACAGCTGGTTCAGGAAGTCCAGGCGGGCGGGCAGGATCTGGTCGACCGCCTCCGGCCCGGCCAGCACCAGTGGAAGCACGATCACGCCGATGATCAGGGCGACGCTGTACAGGGTGAAGGACAGCGCGCGGGTCCGGACGATGCCGCGCTTGCCGCCCATCCCGTACATGATCGTGATGGTGTCGACGAAGACGTTCAGCGCCCGGCTGCCCGACCACAGAGCCAGCACGAACCCGATCGAGATGACGTCGGGCCGGCCGCCGTTCAGCACCTTGTCCAAGGTCGGCACGATGACGCTGTTCACGGAGTCGTCGGTGAGCGCTCTCGCGGCGAGCTCCGCGATCTCGAGTTTGATCTTCGCGATCTGGACGACGTCGAGCCACCGGCTGATGTACCCGAGGCTTCCGGCCAGACCGAAGATCAGCGGCGGCAGCGAGAGGATCGCGAAGAACGCTCCCTCGGCGGCCAGCCCGGTGACCCGGTAGCGCAGACACTCCCCGACCGTCTGGGTGAGCAGCTTCCAGATCGTCGAGGGGATCTTGCGGACCCATGCCAAGGAGACCGAGCTCCCACTCGCGGGCCCTGCCCCTGAACGTGCCATACCGCTTACCGTACTGATATGGCGGACCCAAACGCTGTAACGAATCAGGCTCCCCCACTGCAAGGGGTGAACTTCTTCACCCGGGACGCGGCGCTCGGTGCCGCTTTGCGCCCGTACGCCGACCTCGCGGACGACCCTGGTCTGGTCCGGATCGGAGAGCTCGCGGGATCGCAGGAAGCGCTCTCTCACGCTCTCCCGGCGAACCAGTATCCGCCGGTTCTGCGGACCCACGACCGGTACGGGAACCGGATCGACGAGGTCGAGTTCCACCCGTCGTGGCACTGGTTGATGGAGCAGGCCGTCGGGTTCGGGCTGCAGGCCGCGCCGTGGACGAGTGACCGGCCGTCGCCGCATCTGACGCGGGCGGCCGGGTTCTACGTCTGGTCGCAGGTCGAGCCGGGCCACGGCTGCCCGATCTCGATGACGTACGCCGCCGTACCGGCGTTGCGGGCTGACGAGCGCCTCGCGGCCGAGTGGGTTCCGCAGTTGGCCGCGACCCAGTACGACGTACGACGGTTGCCCGGCGCAGCCAAGCGTGGCGTGCTGGCCGGGATGGGGATGACCGAGAAGCAGGGTGGATCCGATGTCCGGGCCAACCTGACGACGGCGACGCCTACGGGCGAGGAGTACCTGCTGAACGGGCACAAGTGGTTCTGCTCGGCGCCGCAGGTCGACGTGTTCCTGGTGCTCGCGCAGGCGCCGGACGGGCTGAGCTGTTTCGTCGTACCGCGAGTCCTTGCTGATGGCAACCGGAACACGTTCGCCCTGCAACGGCTGAAGGACAAACTCGGCAATCGCTCCAACGCGTCCAGCGAGGTCGAGTTCCACAACACCATCGGCTACCGCCTGGGTGACGAAGGCGCCGGCGTCCGGACGATCATCGAAATGGTCGCCGCCACCCGCCTCGACTGCGTCCTGGGCTCCGCCGCCCTGCAAAGAAGAGCCCTCGTCGAAGCCACCTGGCACGCCCAGCACCGCTCCGCCTTCGGCAGCCTCCTGGTCGACAAACCCGCCATGCAAAACGTCCTGGCGGACCTGGCGATCGAGAGCGAAGCAGCAACCGCTCTCGCGATGCGTCTGGCCGCGGCGGTCGACGCCTCGGCGTCAGGTGATGAGCGCGCCGGGGCGTTCCGGCGGATCGCGCTTCCCTTGGCGAAGTTCTGGGTTTGTAAGCGGACCTCGTTCATGGTGGCTGAGGCGTTGGAGTGTCTCGGCGGGAACGGGTTCGTGGAGGAGTCGGGGCTGCCGCTGCTCTTCCGGGAGTCGCCGTTGAACTCGATCTGGGAAGGGTCGGGCAACGTCAACGCGCTCGACGTCCTGCGGGCGCTCCGGCGGCCGGAGTCGTTGGAGGCGTGGCTGCTGGAAGTTGGGGCGGCGCAGGGTGCTGATCACCGGCTCGACGCGGCAGTGAGCGACGTACTGCAGGCGCTGTCCGACATCGAGGGGGCTGAGGCCGGGGCGCGGCGGTTGGCCGCGCGGATGGCGTTGTGCCTGCAGGCGTCGCTGCTGGTGCGGTACTCGACGCCCGCGGTGGCGGACGCGTTCGTGGCGTCGCGACTGGCCGGGGACTGGGGCGGCGTGTTCGGGACACTTCCGCGAACGACACCGTTCCGGGAGATCGTCGAGCGCACGATAGGCTGACCGCTGTCGCGACTGGCGCGCTGAAGGTGGAGAACCACCGGGGAGCGAAACCCGTCGGCACCGTGCGCCTGGGTGCCTTCGACCCACTGCAACCGCAGGAGAGACTTCGATGACTCACCAACCCTTCGACGCCGCCGCGGCGTCGGCCGCGTACAACAACGCCCTGCAGGTGATCGCCTCGGTCGAGCCGACCATCGCGGGCGCGATCAAGGCCGAGCTGGCCGACCAGCGCTCCTCGCTGAAGCTGATCGCGAGTGAGAACTACGCCTCCCCCGCCACCTTGCTGACGATGGGCAACTGGCTGTCCGACAAGTACGCCGAGGGCACCGTCGGGCACCGCTTCTACGCCGGCTGCCAGAACGTCGACACCGTCGAGACCGCCGCGGCCGAGCACGCCAAGGCGCTCTTCAACGCCCCGCACGCCTACGTCCAGCCGCACTCCGGGATCGACGCCAACCTGGTCGCCTTCTGGGCGATCCTCGCCCAGCGGATCGAGTCCCCGGCGCTGGCCGAGGTCGGCGCCAAGCACGTCAACGACCTGTCCGACGAGGACTGGGCCAAGCTCCGCAAGGCGCTCGGCGACCAGAAGATGCTCGGCATGTCGCTGGACGCCGGCGGTCACCTGACGCACGGCTTCCGCCCGAACATCTCCGGCAAGATGTTCAACCAGCACTCCTACGGCACCAACGCCGAGACCGGCCTGCTCGACTACGACGAGGTCGCGCGCAAGGCCCGTGAGTTCAAGCCGCTGATCCTGATCGCCGGCTACTCGGCCTACCCGCGCAAGGTGAATTTCGCCAAGATGCGCGAGATCGCCGACGAGGTCGGCGCGACCCTGATGGTCGACATGGCGCACTTCGCCGGTCTGGTCGCGGGCAAGGTCTTCACCGGCGACTTCGACCCGGTACCGCACGCGCACGTCACCACGACCACCACGCACAAGTCCCTGCGCGGACCGCGCGGCGGCATGGTGCTGTGCCAGCCGGAGTTCGCCGAGTCCGTCGACCGCGGTTGCCCGATGGTCCTCGGTGGCCCGCTCAGCCAGACGATGGCCGCCAAGGCGGTCGCGCTGGCCGAGGCCCGCCAGCCGTCGTTCCAGACCTACGCGCAGGCCGTCGCCGACAACGCGGTCACCCTCGCCGAGGGTCTGATGAAGCGTGGCGTCAAGCTCGTCACGGACGGTACGGAGAACCACCTGGTCCTGCTCGACGTCTCGTCGTACGGGATCACCGGCCGCCAGGCCGAGTCGGCGCTGCTCGACGCGGGCATCGTCACCAACCGCAACGCGGTCCCCCGCGACCCGAACGGCGCCTGGTACACCTCGGGTGTCCGGATCGGTACGCCGGCACTCACCACCCGCGGGTTCGGTGCCGACGAGTTCGACAAGGTCGCCGAGCTGATCGTGGACGTGCTGTCCGCCACCACACCGACCAATACGGCCGCCGGTGCGCCGTCCAAGGCCAAGTACGTGTTGGCCGACGGCGTCGCCGACAAGACCCGCGCAGCCTCCGCCGAGATCCTCGACAAGCACCCGCTCTACCCGGGTCTCGAGCTCAGCTGACAGCCCTCACGAGCGCCCGTTCCACAAGCCGTGGAGCGGGCGCTGGTTTGTGTAAGGTTCAATCATGGCGCCCACTCCGGAAGAGATCAGTCAGTACGTCGAACGCTTCGCCGGTGTGATGGCGAACAGCGGCGTACCGACGATGTCGGCCCGGGTGATGGGCCGGATGCTGGTCAGTCCCGATGGCACCATGACCGCGGCAGAACTGGCCGACACCCTCAAGATCAGCCAGCCCGCGGTCTCCGGCGCGGTCCGGCAACTGATCCAGATGTCGTTCATCTCGCGGGAGCGGATGCCCGGTTCGCGCAAGGACCACTACCGGATTCGCGAGGACGTCTTCGCCGCGATTCTCGAACGCCGCAACCAGGCGCTGACCGAGTGGGCCGCCAGCAGCAGCTACGGTGCGAGCCTCTTCGGCACCGACACGACCGTCGGCCGCCGGCTCTCCGAGGCCGCCGACTTCTTCAGCTTCGTGCACGCGGATCTCGAGCAGACCATGAAGGACTGGCGCGCCGAACACCCGCGCTAAAGCTTGACCATCAACTGCTTGGCCACGGCCAGCGCGGTCGCATCGTCGCCGTACCGAGAGACGACCTGCACTCCAACGGGAAGCCCGTCGAGGAGTCCGGCCGGCACGCTCACCGCCGGATGCCCGGTCACGTTGAAGGCCCAGCACGGATCGCCGACGATGATGTTCTCGTTGTACTGGTCGTAGCCGTGGGCAACGGTCAGCGTCGTGGGTGTGACGAGTGCGTCGACGACATCGAACAGATCGGCAAGCGCTGTGTTGTTCCGGTCCCGCACTTGGCGGGCACAAGAGGCTTCTGCCGCGTTGACCCCGCGTCCGGCATCCAGTGCGGACAACGCCTGCCATGCGTCGTCCGTCGGGAGCAGCTCGAGCGGTACGTCGACCACCTCGACGACTGACAAGCAGTCGCGCACAACCCGGTCGACGCCCGGATCCACGGCGTACGCACTGAGGCTAGACAGGTAGGCGACCCGAAAGGGGCCGTCGGCAAGGATCGGCACCGGCCAATGCGGCAACGCGGTCGGATCCAGCCGATGCGGTCCACTCGCGAGGCTCGTCGCCAGCATCACGTCGTCCAGGTTCGCGCCGATCACCCCAGCGGTCGTCAACCCACCCAGGGCCCGCCCGACAGCGCGCGGCACTCGGCCGAGCGTCCCCTTGAATCCCACCAGCCCACAGAACGACGCCGGAATCCTGAGCGACCCACCGCTATCCCCACCAGTCGCCAGCGGTACGACGCCCGCCGCGACCGCCGCCGCTCCCCCAGCCGTCGACCCACCTGACGACCGCGTGAGATCCCACGGGTTCCGTGTGTACTCAGACCCGTTCCACCCATACGTCTGCGAGCCGGGACCCGGTCGCGCCCGCGTCGCCGTACCGATCGGAATCGCTCCCGCCGCCAGCAACCGCTCCAGGATCGGCGACTCCGGCGGCGTCCGAGCCTTCACCAAGAACGGCACCCCAGCCAGCGCCCCGGAGGGATCAACCTCCTTCGCCAGCCGAAGCGCCCGCTCACCATCCAGCTCCTCCAGAAAATGCAGCACCGGATCCAACCGCCGAGCAGCCTCCAGCGCCTCCTCGATCACCTTAACGGCATCCAGCGAACCCGCCTGAACCCCGGCCGCGATCTCCCCCGCACTCAGCACCCCGCAACTGTAGACGTGTACCGAAGAACGGGTAGAGGTCACCGCTGGGCCGCGCTGCCCCGCCTACCAGCATCGTGCGGGTACCTCCACAGGCCGACCACTACCCGTCCGTCGGTACAGCTCCTAGCGGGTGAGGGCGTAGACGGCGATGGCGGCGAAGTCGTCGGCGGGTTCGGAGGCTTGCCAGGAGCGGACGTCGTCGACGTAGCGCGAGCCGTGGCCGGTGAACTCGGCGTAGGCGTCGACGCCGTTGGCCGGGCACGGGTTCATGCCGTCGAGGTTGTCCCCGAGTCCTTCCTCGAAGAGCTCCGCCGAGTTCGGCCCGTTGACGACGGCACCCACGACCTGGCGGCCGGTGATGTTGCCGATCTGGTGGTGCGGGCAGCGCCCGGGGTTCGCGCCGACGCCGACCATGAACGACACACCCCACGCGTTGGCCCCGAACGCCCAGTCGAGCTGCTGCGCACCGAAGGCGTCGTACTGGCGGTCGCCCGTCGCCTTGTGGTAGAGGCGCGCGGTCGCGGACAGGCCAAAGGTGTGCGGTACGGCGTCAAAGTTGGCGTACTGCGCTCCCGCCCGGAACGGATCACCGGCCGCCCGCTTGGCCCCGATCTCGAGCTGCGCCCGCAGATCACTCGTCAGCTTGCGAACCAACGGACGGTCCGGCCGCGCCGCGCGGATCAGGTCCGCATGCGCCAGCGCGCTCACGTCGTACAGGTTGAGCGTGTCGCCTCCAGCCTCGTGCTGCAGATACTGATCAGCCCAGTACGACGCCTGCCGCACCCAACCGGATGCTCGCCGATCGCCCAACCGCTGAGCCGCCAGCGCCAGCTCAGTCGCGCCCAACTCGAGGTCATCGCGCCACGCGGACTCTGGGTAGAAGGCAAACGGCAGCGACGTCACCAACTGGCCGACCCCAGTGGTCTTGGCCATCGCATAGATCTGCGCCGCGGTCTCCAAATGCTTGCGAGCCAGCTTGCGATCGGTCCGCGCCTCGACCTGCGCCGCGAGCGCGAAAGCGGCCGCCGTCCGGCCGGCCAGGTTCGGGCTGATCGGCTTCCCCGGCGCCGCGGCGCGGAACACCGGCCGGTTGCGCAGGTGACGTTCCGCGGGCGCGGTCAGGTGGTCGTCCGCCTCCGGCAGCCGCCAGATGTCGTGGTCGCCGATGAACGTCTCTTCGGCGTTCCCGGTCCCGACGCCGACCTGGATGTAGAGGGTCTTCGACCGCTCGTCCCACATCTTGTCGAGCCAGTTGAGCCCGTGCCGAGCCTCGTTCAGTACCTTGCTATCCGGCTGCCGCGCATCCCGGGTCGATGCCCACAGCAACGATTCCGAGTACGCCGCGATGTGCGTGAACTTCAGGTAGTCGCCGGCGTCGTACCAGCCGCCCTCGACATCCACCGGAGCACCGATCCGGCGCAACTCCCCCACCGTCTGATCGGTCTCCGGATCGACGAACGTCGGTGTCTCATAAACCGACGCGGACCGATCCGTCAGGTGCGCAGGCTTGCGCCCGAGCGAACCCGGTACGACGTTCGCGCCGTCCCGCTGCTCGGTGAAGAACGTCACCGCCTTGTCCTTCGCCGACGTCGCCAGCGCATCCCCATCAGCCCGGATGACAAAAGCAGGCGACGACGCAACCCCTGGCACCTCGACCCGATACGTCCCCGGCACCCACAACCGTGAGAGGTCCAGCGCGGACACGTGCTGGTACTTCGCGTTCCACTCCCCCAGTTCAGTGCCGACGCGCCCGGTCAGCACCTGCCGGCCGCGGTCGTCCACCACCCGGAAGGCACGACCGGTCACAGCACCCTGGCTCAGCACATACGCCGCCTTACCGTCGAAGGCGCCGTACCCCAGCTGATTGACCCGCACCGCACCCCCGGTCGCGGCCTCGACCGGACCGACCAGGCCCAGCACCAGCCCCGCCGCCATCAGAACCGACCCCACCCGCCACAACGCCTTCACCACGACCTCCTCCATCAACAGTTAGGAAAGTTTCCTGTTGATCCGAGGAAAAGTACAGGGCTTACGGCTGCGCCGGCACTCCTTGGGCGAACAGATACACCGGCTCCGCCTCCGCTTCGGTCGACGGCTGGTCGACGTACTCCTCGAGCACGTCCTGCAACCGGCCTCGGAGCTCGGCCAGCCGCTCCGGCGTCAGGCGCAGCCAGACATCGAGCGTCAGCTCCGCTTCGGCCCACGCCGTGCCGTACTCCGGGCGGCGCGCAACCCAGTCCCGGACCTTGGCGGCGCGGTACGTGACATTGCTCTCCTCGGCCACCCCGCCGATCAGCTCCGCGCCCGGCTCGTCATCGCCGAGACGCCACGAGTACGACGACCAGACGCTCTTCCACCACCGCTCGCGCTTGTCCTTCGCCAGCTCGGGGACCTCCTCGATCACCCCGGCGGTCGCGAGCACCTTGAGGTGATGACTGATGTTGCCGACCATCTCCCCCGTGGTGGCCGCCAGAATCGAGACGGTGGACGGCCCGTCGACGGCCAGGAGGTCGAGCAGGCGGCGCCGTAGCGGATGATCCACGGCCTGGACCCGGGATGCTCCGGGCGTGCGGGCCCTCTTGGGTGACATGCCGTCCAGGGTAGTTAGACAAGATTGCTTGTACAAGTCCCATTGCCTGCACGATTTCAGGCGTGGAACAATTCCCACCAGACTGGTGGAGATAGCCACATCGTGAGATCGCATCTCGCGATGCAGGATGATGGGTTGATTTGTCGGCCGTTCCCGCTGACTCTTGTGAACATGCTCGCTGCCCGCTCCACTCACCTCGTAGGTCGGATTCATGTCGACCTCGGGCGGATGCGCAGCGCCATCTGTTGTCCTTCGATGTTCTGACAGCCACCCCGCCGGGCCTGCTCGAGGCCCCCTGATCTCCCCGATCACCGCTGGGTGCGCACCGCGCAGACGCATCGAACCGACGACGTTTCGATCCCCCCTGCGGCGGACGCACCTGTCATAACGACAAGGACACCTGCCGGATGACTGGCGTCACCTCTGCTCCCCCCGCCAAGGCGCCCCGCCCCCGTAAGGGCAAGGGCGAGGGTCAGTGGGCCCTCGGCTACCGCGAGCCGCTGAACAAGAACGAGGAGAACAAGAAGAACGACGACGGCCTGAACGTCCGGGCCCGGATCGAGAACGTCTACGCGCACCGCGGTTTCGACTCGATCGACCCGGCCGACCTGCGCGGCCGCTTCCGCTGGTGGGGGCTGTACACCCAGCGCAAGCCCGGGATCGACGGCGGCAAGACCGCGACGCTCGAGCCCGAAGAGCTCGACGACAAGTTCTTCATGCTCCGGGTCCGCATCGAGGGCGGCCAGCTGAGCACCGAGCAGCTCCGGGTGATCGCCGAGATCTCCACCACGTACGCCCGCGACACCGCCGACATCACCGACCGGCAGAACATCCAGCTGCACTGGATCCGGGTCGAGGACGTGCCCGCGATCTGGCAGCAGCTCGAGGCCGTCGGCCTGTACACGACCGAGGCCTGCGGTGACGTGCCGCGGGTGATCATCTCCAGCCCGGTGGCCGGCATCGCCGCGGACGAGATCATCGACCCGACCCCGGCCATCGACGACATCGTCGAGAAGTACATCGGTACCCAGGAGTTCTCGAACCTGCCGCGGAAGTTCAAGACCGCGATGACCGGTCACCCGTCGCACGACGTCGTACCGGAAGTGAACGACATCGCGTTCGTCGGCGTGGTGCACCCCGAGCACGGCCCGGGCTTCGACGTCTGGGTCGGCGGCGGGCTGTCGACCAACCCGATGCTCGCGCAGCGGCTCGGCGCGTGGGTGCCGCTCGACGAGGTGCACGAGGCCTGGTGGGGTATCTGCAGCATCTACCGCGACTACGGCTACCGCCGGCTGCGGACCCGGGCGCGGATCAAGTTCCTGGTCGCGGACTGGGGTATCGAGAAGTTCCGTGAGGTTCTCGAGGAGAAGTACCTCAAGCGGAAGCTGATCGACGGACCCGCGCCCGAGATTCCCGCCGTCCAGGGCGATCACGTCGGCGTGCACAAGCAGAAGGACGGCAAGTACTTCGTCGGTGTCGCGCCGGTCGTCGGTCGCGTCTCCGGCGAGAAGCTGGCCAAGGTCGCGGACGTCGTCGCGGCGCACGGCTCGGACCGGATCCGGACCACCGCCCAGCAGAAGCTGATCGTGCTGGACGTCGAGGAGTCGAAGGTCGAGTCGCTGGTGGCGGCGCTGGCCGCGCTGGGCTTCCAGGCCCGGCCGTCGGCCTGGCGGCGGAACACGATGGCCTGCACCGGCATCGAGTTCTGCAAGCTGGCGATCGTCGAGACCAAGGCCCGCGCGGCCCAGCTGATCGACGAGCTCGAGGAGCGGATCCCCGACCTCGACGTACCGATCACGGTGAACGTCAACGGCTGCCCGAACTCCTGCGCCCGGATCCAGGTCGCCGACATCGGCCTCAAGGGTCAGCTCGTGATGGATGCCAGCGGCAACCAAGTACCCGGTTACCAGGTGCACCTCGGCGGCGGCCTCGGCCTGGACGCCGGCTTCGGCCGCAAGCTGCGCGGCCACAAGGTCACGTCCGACGACCTGACCGACTACGTCGAGCGCGTCACCCAGAACTACCTGAAGGAGCGCACCGAGGGAGAGCGCTTCGCCCAGTGGGCCACCCGTGCGGATCAGGAGGCGTTGACATGAGTGAACGTGCTGCCCCTCTCTACTGCCCCTATTGCGGGGACGAGGACCTTCGTCCTTCCGAAGAGGGCCATGGCGCGTGGGAGTGCCGGCCGTGTGCACGGGTGTTTTCGCTCAAGATGATCGGGTTGCGGGTGAATGTCGAATGAGTACTGACTTGAAGTCGCTCGCCGAGGAGGCGAACGTTCGACTAGCCGACGCCTCGGCACAGGAAGTGCTGGCGTGGGCGCGGGAGACCTTCGGGGACGACCTCGTGGTGACCGCTTCGATGGCAGACGGGGCACTCCCCCACCTGGCGGCCGAGGCGGCTCCCGGCGTCGACGTGCTCTTCCTCGACACCGGCTACCACTTCGTCGAGACCATCGGCACCCGCGATGCGGTCGCGCAGATGCTGCCGATCAACCTCATCAACGCCACTCCCCTGCAGACTGTCGAAGAGCAGAACGCCGAGTACGGCGAGAAGCTGTACGAGCGTCGTCCGGACCAGTGCTGCGCACTCCGCAAGGTCGAGCCGCTGAACCGGCACCTGTCGCACTACAAGGCGTGGGTTACCGGCATCCGCCGCGAGGAGGCGCCGACCCGCGCGAACACTCCCGTCGTCGAGTACGACGAGAAGCGCGACATGGTGAAACTGAACCCGATCGCCCCGTGGACCCAGGAAGACCTGGATACCTACATCAGCGACAACGGCGTACTGGTCAACCTGCTCCAGTACGACGGTTACCCGTCGATCGGTTGCGAACCGTGCACCCAGCGCGTCGCCCCCGGTGAGGACCCGCGCAGCGGCCGCTGGTCGGGCACGGGCAAGGTCGAATGCGGGCTCCACACATGACCGCAGTCCTGGATACCTTCCCCGCCCCACCGCCCCGAGCACTGGAGGCTCCCCTGAGTACCAACACGGTGACCGAGCTGGACGCACTCGAGAGCGAGTCCATCTTTGTCTTCCGTGAGGTGGCGGCGGAGTTCGAGCGCCCGGTGATCTTGTTCTCCGGCGGCAAGGACTCGATCGTGATGCTGCACCTGGCCCGCAAGGCGTTCGCGCCGGCCGGTGTGCCGTTCACGTTGCTGCACGTCGATACTGGGCACAACTTCACCGAGGTGCTCGACTACCGCGACACGACCGTGGCCCAGCTGGGGCTGCGGCTCGAGGTCGCCAAGGTCGAGGACTACCTCGCCGACGGCCGGCTGCGGGAGCGCTCGGACGGTACCCGGAACCAGCTGCAGACCGTGCCGTTGCTGGACGCAATCAACGAGCACCGCTTCGACGCGGTCTTCGGCGGCGGCCGCCGCGACGAGGAGCGCGCCCGGGCCAAGGAGCGCATCTTCAGCCTGCGTGACGAGTTCGGCCAGTGGGACCCGCGCAACCAGCGCCCCGAGCTGTGGTCGCTGTACAACGGCAAGCACAAGCCGGGCGAGCACGTGCGGGTGTTCCCGCTGTCCAACTGGACGGAGCTGGACGTCTGGAACTACATCGCCCGCGAGAACATCCCGCTACCAAGCATCTACTACGCCCACCAGCGGGACGTGTTCGAGCGCGACGGCATGTTGCTTGCCGTCGGCCCCTACTCGCAGCCGCGCGACGGCGAGACCGTTGCCCAGCGCACCGTTCGCTACCGCACCGTCGGTGACATGTCCTGCACCGGCGCCGTCGCCTCGACCGCGGCGACCGCCGCCGAGGTCGTCGTGGAGGTTGCCGCGAGCACCATCACCGAGCGCGGCGCGACCCGCGCCGACGACCGGGCCAGCGAGGCCGCCATGGAAGACCGCAAACGAGAGGGGTACTTCTGATGAGCACTCTTCTCAGGCTTGCGACTGCGGGATCCGTGGATGACGGCAAGTCCACTCTGGTCGGACGGCTCCTGCACGACTGCAAGGCGATCCTCGCCGACCAGATCGCGCACGTGAAGACGGTCTCCGAGGCCCGCGGTGGTGACTTCGACTTCGCTCTGCTCACCGACGGCCTGCGCGCCGAACGCGAGCAGGGCATCACGATCGACGTCGCCTACCGGTACTTCGCCACCGACAAGCGCTCGTTCATCCTGGCCGACTGCCCCGGGCACGTGCAGTACACCCGCAACACCGTCACCGGCGCCTCCACCGCGGATGTCGTGATCATCCTGGTCGACGCGCGGCACGGCGTACTGGAACAGACCCGCCGGCACCTCGCCGTGATGGGCCTGCTGCGGGTCCCGCACGTCGTCCTCGCGGTCAACAAGATCGACCTGGTCAACTACGACGAGGCCGTCTACACCGGCATCGCCAAAGAGGTCGGGCAGCTCGCCGACAAGCTCGGCATCGCCGACCTCAAGACCATCCCGGTCTCCGCGCTCGTCGGCGACAACATCGTCGAGCACTCCCAGAACACACCCTGGTACGACGGTCCCGCGCTGCTCGAGGTCCTCGAGACCGCGACCGGCCGGTCCGACATCTCCGCCAGCCCGCTGCGGTTCCCGGTCCAGTACGTGATCCGCCCCCAGACCGACGACGAGTACCGCGACTACCGCGGCTACTCCGGAACCGTTGCCTCCGGCACCGTCACGGTCGGCGACCAGGTCATCGTGCTCCCGGCAGGCCGCCGTACGACGGTCGCCGGCATCGATCGCGCGGTTGTGTCCGCGACGGCCACCGCGGTCGCCGAACGACCGTCCGCGGTCGCCGGTGAAGCGGTCACCGTGCGGCTGGCCGACAACATCGACGTCGCTCGCGGCTCGGTCATCGTCGCGGCCGACTCCTCCCCCGGCACCCGCCGGGAACTCTCCGCAACCGTGGCATGGCTGTCGGAACGCCCACTGACCGTGGGCGCCCGGCTGCTCATCAAACACACCACCACAACGGCCCAGGCGATCGTCACCAAGATCACCGGGGTGCTCGACTTGGATTCACTCGGCGTCATCGACGCCGCCGGGCTGGATCTGAACGACATCGGCAAGGTGCAGCTCAAAATCGCTGCTCCCCTTGCTGCCGACCCGTACTCCAGTAACACCATCACTGGATCCTTCCTGCTGATCGACGCCCACGACGGATGGACGCTGGCGGCAGGCATGATCGACGACGAAGAAGGGGAACTGCTGTGACTGCTCCAGCTCTCGTGATCCTCGCCCACGGCAGCCGCGACCCACGGTCGGCTGCCACCGTCCACTCACTCGTGAAGTGCCTGCGCGAGATGCGTGACGACCTGCGGATCGAAGCCTCCTTCCTCGACCACTGCCCGCCCACGCCGTACCAGGTGATCGGCAAGCTCGCCGCCGAGGGTGTGGAAGAGATCGTCGTCCTGCCACTGCTGATGTCGTCCGCGTTCCACGCCCGGATCGACGTACCGGCCGTGATCGACGAGTCGCGCAACCGGTTCCCGAACCTGCAGATCATCGCCTCCGACGTGCTCGGGTACGACGACTCGCTGCTGGACGTCCTCGACCGCCGGATGCGCGCCGAGCTCAAGGACGGCCGGGTGCGTGAACTCGACGCGCTCGTGCTCGCGGCAGCCGGTTCCAGCGACTCCCAGGCCAACGCCAGCGTGACCCGCCTGGCCCGCCTGTGGGGCCAGCGGCACAAGCTGCCCGTCACCGCCGCGTTCGTCTGCGCCGCCACGCCGTCGCCGGCCGAGGCCGTCCTGCAGTACCGGCTCGAGGGCCGTCGGCACGTCGCCGTCGGTTCGCTGTTCCTCGCGCCCGGCGTCCTGCCGGACCGCGCGGAGTCGATGTCCCGCAAGGCCGGCGCGGTCGCGGTCTCGCGCCCCCTCGGCGTCAGCGCCGAGGTCGCCCGCCTGGTCCTGCTCCGGTACGGCGTCGCCGGGCTCGACCTGCTCACCCTGGCCCCGGCCCCGCGCCCGGTCCTCGTACAGTCCGCCTGACCCCAGCCCTACCGAGATAGCGTGATATCACGCTATCTTGGTGGGCATGGCGAAAGAGGCGACGAAGAACATCCTGCTCCGGCTCGACCCGGAGCTGGCTGAACGGCTGCAGACCATTGCGGCGGTCGAAGGGCGATCGGTGTCGGAGGTCGCGCGCGAAGCGATCGCCGAGCTGGTTGACCGGCGCCGTGCGGACAGCGACTTCAGCCGTCTGCTCGAGGAGAACCTGACCCGGCACGAGGAGTCCCTGCGCCGCCTCCGCGGGGACGGCTGATGCGCTACCTCGACCTGTACGACGTCCTGGCCGTCGCCGCGCGCGTGTTGCGTTGCGACTCCGCCGAGGCGGTCCGCCGGACCGACCTCGAGGCGGTCGAGCGCGTGCTGGCCGACGTTCGCAGTACAGCCGGACTGGCCGAGGCGACCGCGGTCCTGCTCGCCGGCCTGGTCCGGGGCCGCCCGTTCCGCGGCGCGAATCGAGTGGTCGCTGTCGCGGTGGTGCTTCAGTTCACCGCGCTGAATCGTACCGACCTCCGGCTCGAACCTGTCGAGGAGGTCGACGAACTCCTCGACCGAGTCGCCGCCGGCGACTCGACCGGCGTGGCCGACTTCGTTCGCGAACGAATGCAGCGCGGCGAGTTCGAGGCCACGCTCGAACAGCAGCTCGGCTTCGACGAGGCATTGGAATCAGCGATCGACGAGTGGATGGGGTGGCGAGTCACTATGTACGAACGGTTTACAGAGCAGGCGCGCAAGGTGGTCATCCTCGCGCAGGACGAAGCCCGGGAGCTCGACCACAGTTACATCGGCACTGAGCACCTGCTGCTCGGTCTGATCAACGTCCCTGAGGGCGGCGCCGGGAAGCTTCTGTCCACGGTCAGCGCACCGGCAGTGCGAGAGCTCGTGGTCGAGATCGTCGGCCGCGGCCAGCACGCCCCAGAGGGGACGATCCCGTTCACCCCGAGGGCCAAGTCGATCCTCGAGGAGTCGTTCACGGAAGCACGGCGGCTCGACTCGGAGAACATCGACACCGAGCATCTCCTGCTCGGTTTGCTCAAGGACACCGACGGTGTCGCCGCGCAGGTGCTCTCCAGGCTCGGCGTCGAGATCGCCGACGTACGGAGTCAGGCCGAGCGGCGGATCGATCGCCGCCAGCGGTCGCAGGAGGCAGTCGCCGCGATGGTCGCCGGCGATGCGGGCTGGACGTCGTACGGGCGGCGGCATCACCTGATCGCCGAGCTCAACGCCGTACTGGACGAGAACGAGCGGCTGCACGAGCAGGTCGCACGGTTGCGCGACCTGCTTCGCAAGCACGACATCGATCCGGAGGGCTGAGCGTCAGGTCGCGGCGAGGCGCTTCTTCTCCTGGTCGACGTCGAAGTCGGCCGCCGGCCACTGCGGGTCGAGGCCCTTCAGCGTCTCCAGGAGCAGGGTGGTGACAGCCCAGTTGCGGTACCACTTGCGGTCGCTGGGGATCACGAACCACGGCGCCTGATCGGTGTTACAGCGCTCGATCGCCGCGTGGTACGCGTCCATGTAGTCCGGCCAGAGCTGGCGTTCGTCGACGTCACCCGGGTTGTACTTCCAGTACTTCGTCGGGTTGTCGAGGCGCTCCTCGAGCCGCGCCTTCTGCTCGTCGTGCGAGATGTGCAGGTAGCACTTCAGGATCGTCACGCCGCTCTCGGCCAGCTCGGCCTCGAACTCGTTGATCTGGTCGTAGCGCCGGTCCCACACGTTCGGCGCGACCAGGTTCCGGACGCGCGCGATCAGCACGTCCTCGTAGTGCGAGCGGTCGAAGATCCCGATCATCCCGTGACCCGGGACGGCCTGCCGGATCCGCCACAGGAACCCGCGGCGCTTCTCGGCCGGCGTCGGCGCCTTGAACGAGGTGATCTTCAGGCCCTGCGGGTCCATCAGTCCGGCGCCGTGGCGGATCACGCCGCCCTTGCCGGACGTGTCCATCCCCTGCAGCACCAGCAGAACGCTGCGCTCTCCGCCCTTGCGGCCCTCGGCGAACAGCCGCTCCTGCCAGTCCGACACCTCGGCACCGAGGGTCTCCAGCGCGAGCTTGCCGTCGTCCTTGGCGCCCTCGAACCCGGTCGTCGCCCGCGTGTCGTACGTCGTCAGGTCCACCGGGCCAGCGGGGACACGCAACTGCTCGAGCAGCCCCCCGGCCTCCTCCGCCTTCTGCTTCTTCTGCTTCGCCATCCGCCCATCCTGCCCTATGACGCGACCGGGACCGCGGAGGTCAGCGGCTGATCCGGCCGGTTTCGTAAGCCCACATGACGATCTCGACCCGGTTGCGGGCGCCGAGCTTGGTCATCACGGCGGCAAGATGGGTCTTGACCGTGCTGAGGCTGATGTGGAGGTCGGCGGCGATCTCGGAGTTGGTCCGGCCGCGGGCCACCGTGATCAGCACCTCCTCCTCCCGCCCCGTGAGCGGCTCGGTCGGCTGCGCAGTCGGCCGACCGAGACGGGTGTCGGAGAACGCAGCAAGCAGCCGCGCGGTGATCTTCGGCGCGATCAGCGCGTCGCCCTCGGCCGCGGCCTGAATCGCCTGGACCAGCAACTCCGGCCCGGCATCCTTGAGCAAGAATCCCCGCGCACCAGCCTTCAGCGCACCGTGCACGTACTCATCCAGATCGAAGGTGGTGATCACCACCACCGCCAGCGGATCGGTAACCCCAGGCCCGGCGAGCGCACGGGTCGCGCCGATCCCGTCCAGCCCAGGCATCCGGATGTCGAACAGGCAGACGTCCGGCCGCAGTCGGCGAGCCATTTCCACCGCTTGGTGGCCGTCTGCGGCTTCGCCGACCACCTCGATCCCGGGCTGTACGCCGAGAATCATCGACAGGCCGGTGCGGATGATCTCTTGGTCATCGGCGACCAGCACCCGAATGGTCATCTCGCCACCCCGGTCCGCGGCAGCACCGCTTCGACGGTCCAGCCTCGCTCGACCCCGGGCCCGGCGACGAAGGTGCCGCCCAGCAAGGTCGCCCGCTCAGTCATTCCGATCAGCCCGTACCCCGTTGGGTTCCGCTCTGCCGAGCCGGCATCTCCGTCGTCGTCCACAGTCACCCGGATCCATTCCTCGTCGCCGACGACCCGGACGTCGATGCGGGTCGCGTGCCGCGCGTGCCGGGCCGCGTTGGTGATCGACTCCTGGGCGATGCGATAGATCGCGGCCCCGACCGGTGACCCCAGGTCGGTCAGGTCTCCCGCCAACTCCACCTGGACTCGAGGCCCGTCCCCAACGCTGCCGGCCAGCGACTCGAGGTCGGCCACTCCCTGTTGCGGGGCGAGCGCCGCCACCTCCTCGGCCCGCAGTGCACCGACCATCAACCGCATCTCGGCGAGCGTCCGCGATGCCTCCGCCTCGATCACGGCCAGGGCTTCCAGCGCCGCCTCAGGATGCGACGCCGCGACCACCCGGCCGGCCTGCGCACGGACCGCGATGGCCGAGACGTGATGCGCGACGGTGTCGTGCAGTTCGCGAGCGAGTTGGGCGCGCTCCTGCAGTCTCATCCGGTCGAGCTCGCGAGACCGAGTGGCCGACCAGTACCGGACCGCGGCACCGATCGCCGCCGGGGAGAGCAGGAACACCCCGGCAAAGATGGCGTTGCTGATCCCCGTGTAGTCCGCGGCCGTCCCCGTCACCAGGGCGGTCAGGAGGATCACGAACCCCACCCCGACCTCCCGCCCGGAGCCCCACCGTGTGAGCGAGTACGGCAACAACACAATGGCGACCATCGTGTTCAGACCCACCGGCGGCAGGTCGGAGACCAGGGCGACCACAGATCCGAGGATCGCGACCCCGAACGCGATCACCACCACGGTCAACGGATGGGTACGCCGCCACAGCAGCGCCACGATGACGATCACCGCGAGCACGATGGCGACGGGACGCCATACGACATCGGCCCGCAGTACGCCTTCGAGGATCGCCGTCGGCAGCAGCAGCCCGACGAGCAGCCAGTCCCGCCAAACCCGTCTCGGTGGCTGCGGCGCACGCGGCTCACGCCAGAGAGCTCGCACCGCATTCGTCGCCATGGCCTCAGCGTAGACAGCGGGAGCGCCCGGCGTACCAGCCGAAAGTACGGCGCGCCGGTCGACCGGTCAGCCGAGGAAGGTGCGGCCTTTCGCCCGAGGTACCGGCCGCCGCGGATCGCCACGCTGGGACCGGGATTCACCGGGACCACCGAAGGGGAACACGAATGATGCCGCACGCTCTTTACCGACTGGGCCGGTACGCCGCCCGCCGACCGCTGACGGTGATCGGGACCTGGCTCGTGCTGGCCGGGATCGTGCTCGCCGCCGCCGGGCTCTTCGGCCAGAAGCTGGACAACAGCGCCGCCGTACCGGGGCTGGACTCGCAGCAGGCGACCGACCTGCTGACATCGGCCGGCGCGAACCAGGGCGGACTGACCGCCCAGGTCGTGCTGACCCCGCTGGACCAGAGCGCGACCTTCACCGACTCCGACCAGGCGCGAACGGCGCTGGCCGGCGTCCGGGCCAAGGCAGCACAGTTGCCCAACGTCCTCGGCGCCGGGCCGGCGACCATCTCGCCGGACGGCAAGGTGGCGATCGTCCGGCTGCAGTACCCGGTGATCGAGGAGCTGTCCGGCGCGGATCGGGACAACCTCCAGACCTTCGTCGACCAGGCGGCCGCGGGCTCACCACTGCGGATCGAGATGGGCGGCGACCTCGCCGTCGCCTTCGAGGAAGCCCAGACCGGCATCGGCGAAATGATCGGCCTGGTCGTGGCCGCCCTGGTCCTGCTGATCGCGTTCGGATCGGTGATCGCGATGGGGCTCCCGATCGGGCTGGCGCTGTTCGGCATCGGCCTCGGCACCAGCTCGCTGGCACTCGTCACCTACCTGATCGACGTGCCCACCTGGGCGCCGGTGGTGGGCAGCATGGTCGGTCTCGGTGTCGGTATCGACTACGCGCTGCTGCTCGTCACCCGGCACCGCGAGTACCTCGCGCAAGGGCTGCCGGTCGAGGAGTCGGTGGGCCGCGCCGTCGCCACCGCCGGTCAATCGGTCGTGATCGCCGGCGGCACGGTCGTCGTCGCCATCCTCGGTCTCGCCGTGGCCAACGTGCCGTTCCTGACCGCCGGTGGGATCTCGGTCTCGATCATCGTGCTGATCATGGTGATCGCCTCGCTGACCTTGCTCCCCGCCTTCCTCGGCCTGGCCGGGCACTGGATCAACCGGATCGGCTTCGGGCACCGCCGCTCAGCAGCGACCTCGGGCTGGCAGCGCTGGGGCGAGCACGTCTCCCGGCACGCCAAGGCCTACGCCGCCGGCACGGCCGTAGTACTGATCGCCCTGGCCGCACCGGCCCTCGATCTCCGCGTCGGTACGCCGGACGAGGGCACCCTGCCCCAGCAACGTACCGAGCGGCAGGCCTACGACCTGGTGTCCCAAGGCTTCGGTCCCGGTGCCAACGGACCGCTGGTCATCGCCGTCGACACCTCAGCTGACCCGAACGTCGTCCAGCCGCTCCGCGACGCCATCGCCGCGGACCCGGGGATCGCGGCCGTCGCCGAGCCCACCCGGACCGCCGGTGTGGCCACGCTGATCGCCTATCCGACCACCGGGCCTCAGGACGATGCGACCGTCAAGACCATCCGGCGACTTCGGGCGGACGTGTTCCCCGCCGTGCTGGGGCAGAGTAAGGCTCACATCGGTGGCGCGACGGCCGGGGCTGCCGACGTCGGCGAGCGGGTCGCCGACCGGCTGCCGCTGTTCATCGGTGCGGTCGTGCTGCTGTCGTTCCTGCTGCTGACAGTCGTGTTCCGGTCGATCCTGGTGCCGCTCAAGGCGGCGCTGATGAACCTGCTCGGGATCGGCGCGTCCTTCGGCGTGATGGTGATGGTGTTCCAGTGGGGCTGGGCAGCCGAGCTGATCGGTGTCGAGGCTCCGCTGCCGATCCTGCCGTTCATCCCACTGTTCATGTTCGCGATCCTGTTCGGGCTGTCGATGGACTACGAGGTGTTCCTGCTCTCCCGGGTGCGGGAGGAGTACCTCGCATCCGGCGACAACCAGGCCTCGGTGGTGCGTGGCATCGCCGTCACCGGCCGGGTGATCAGCTCCGCCGCGCTGATCATGATCGCCGTCTTCTCCGGCTTCGTCCTGGGCGACAACCCGACCGCGAAGATGTTCGGCCTCGGCCTGGCCGTCGCGGTCCTCGTGGACGCGACGATCGTGCGGCTGGTGCTGGTCCCAGCCACCATGAAGCTGCTCGGCGACGCCAACTGGTGGCTGCCCGGCTGGCTGGACCGGCTGCTGCCCACGATCGACCTGCACGGGACGGATGCCTTCGCTGAACCCATCCCGCAGACCGAAGAGCCTGTTCTAGTAGGTCAGCTCACCCGGTAGCGGGAGCGCCATCACGGACCTGATCGCCGTCGACGCCACCGGATGACCTCGGTCACGACGACCGCGATCAGGCAGACGGCGATCGTGCCGATGCTCCAGAAGAATCCGCCGAGGGCGGCAAGGCAGTCGGTGGTGTCATCGCCTGCACACATGTTCCGGTCGTAGTACGCCGTACCGACGAGGAACGCGACGTACGCCAGAACCGCTGTGCCGCCGACGTAGCCGATGAACCGCAGCAGGATCTTCATCGGGAGAGCGCAATCAGTCGTGACAGGGCCCGGAGGTACTTCTTGCGGTAGCCGCCCTTGAGCATCGCGGCGGAGAACAAGTGGTCCAGCGGTACGCCGCTGGCCAGCAACGGCAGGTCGCGGTCGTACATGCGGTCGGCGAGAACCACCATCCGTAGCGCCACGTTCTCGTCGTCGAGCGGGCGGAGGTCGGTGATCGCGACCGTCTGTACGCCGTCGAGCAGAGCGCCGTACTTACTCGGATGCAGTTGTGCCAGATGGTGATGGAGGTCGACGAAGTGGTCACACGAGGTCGCGGGCCGCTCGGCCGCTGTCTGCTCGACCTGCTCGTCGGTCAGCGGCTCGGGCGCGACCGGCAGACCGCGATGCCGGTAGTCCGGGCCGTCGATCCGCCGTACGTCGAAGTTGGCGGCCAGCGCCTGGATCTCGCGGAGGAAGTCGATGGCCTGGAAGCGGCCCTCCCCCAGTTTGTCGGGCAGCGTGTTCGAGGTCGCGGCAAGTTGGACGCCTGCGGCAACCAATTGACCGAGCAGCCGGCTGATCAGCATCGTGTCGCCGGGGTCGTCGAGCTCGAACTCGTCGATACAGATCAGCCGGTACGACGAGAGCGCCTCGACGGCCGCGCGGAGTCCGAGGGCGCCGACCAGGTTGGTGAGCTCCACGAACGTGCAGTACATCTTCGGACCGGCGGACTCGTGCCAGAGCGAGGCGAGCAGGTGGGTCTTGCCGACCCCGAACCCACCGTCCAGGTAAACGCCAGGCTTGCCGACTTCCGCCTTGGCGCCACGCAGGCGTGACCACAGCGACGGCGCCTGCCGGGGCTGGGCCAAGTGCCTGGCGCGCTCTGTCAGTACGGCGAGCGCCTCGGCCTGGGACGGCTCGTCCGGGTTCGGCCGGTACGTCGCGAACCGGGCCTCCGCGAAGCGGGGTGGCGGCACACACTCGGAGAGCAGCCGATCCGAGCTGACCTCCGGCCACCGCTCGCTCAGCCGAATCACCATGCCGCAACCCTAAGCGACGCTTGACCTCAAGTGATGTTGAGGTCATAGCTTTCAGCGTTATGAAGACGATTCAGTTGCATGCGTTCGGGCCGCCGGAGAACCTGCGCTACGAGGACGCCCCGGATCCGGTGCCGGGTCCTGGAATGGTGCTGATCCAGGTCGAAGCCGCGGGAGTCCATCTGCTCGACACATTCCTCCGCGCGGGAGATCTCGGAGAGAGCGCTTTCTCCGCTCCCGAACTGCCGACCATTCCCGGTCGTGAGGTGGCCGGCGTCGTACGTGAGGTGGGGCCGGAGGTGGACGGCGCGTGGATCGGCAAGCGGGTGGTTGTGCATCTCGGGATGGTCCCGGGTGGGTACGCCGAACTGGCGGTCGCGAAGGTGGAGTCGCTGTACGAACTACCTGACCATGTGGACGGCGTACAGGCTGTTGCGGCGATCGGCACGGGACGGACGGCCGCGGGGATCCTGGCGCAGGCAGCGCTCTCCGCCGAGGACGTCGTACTGGTGACGTCGGCCGCGGGCGGCATCGGCGCCTACCTGATCCAAGCCGCTCGCAATGTGGGCGCGACCGTCATCGGGCTCGCGGGTGGACCGGCGAAGGTGCAGTTGGTCCGCGACCTCGGTGCCCAGTACGTCGCGGACTACCGCGATCCGAACTGGGTGAGCGCTCTCCGAGCCGATCTCGCGACGGACGAGGTGGTGGCCGAGCGGCCGGTCACCGTGATGCTGGACGGCGTCGCCGGGCCGAGCGGGCTTCTCGCACTCGACCTCGTGGGTGACGGCGGACGGGTGCTGACGTTCGGATGGTCGGGCGGCGATCCACTGCCGGAGGACTCCCCTGAGCTGTCCTCCCGCGGCGTCACGGTCACCGCCGCCCTCGGTGACATCCGCAGCCGGCTCCGCGAATTCGAGAGCGCGGCCCTCGACGACACTGTCGAGGGCCGCTGGAGAGCGCTCTCGACCACGTTCCCGCTCTCCGAGGCACCCTCCGCTCACCGGGCCCTCGAAGAACGCCGAACCGTGGGCAAGGTCGTCCTCCTCCCCTAACGTCCGAAAAACCGGAGAGCCCGTCTCCGATCCTGCGGACGTTACGGGGGGCGGACGCCTAGCGTCCGAAAACCCGGAGAGCCCGTCTCCGGTCCTTCGGACGTTGTAGCCGGGCACACTGCGGCCTTCTCCCACCTCAACAGGAGAAGGCCGCGGTGCGGGGACGGGCGGCGGAGGACCTGGTGGGTTCCTCCGCGGCCCCGCTGTTAATAGATGGTGTAGCTGAAGGTCGCCTTGCCGGAGGCACCACCGGAATCGGTACCGGTGACGGTCGTCGAGAAGGTGCCACGCGTGGTCGGCATCCCGGTGATCGACCCCGAAGAGCTGATCACGAGCCCGGGCGGCAGACCGGTCGCGCTGAAGGTGACCGGCAGGCCCGCGCTCGAGGTCGCCCGGACCTGGAGCGGGAAGCTCTGCCACCCGACGAACCCGAACTGGCTGCCCGGGTTCTGCACGGTCACGGTGCCGGATTGTGATCCGGTCACCGTCAGCCGGTACGTCGACTCGTGGCTGACCGCACCGGTCCCCTTCACCACGATGTCGTACGTACCGGCCGCCGTGGACGCCGAGGCGGCGATCGTCAGCGTGGCTGACGAACCCGACGTCACGCTGGTCGGCGAGAACGTCGCGGTCGCGCCGGTCGGCAGGCCGGTGGCGGCCAGTTGCACCGACTGCGGGTCACCACTTGTGGTCGCCGTCTTGACCGTCGTCTGCACCGAGTTGCCGGGGGCAACTGATCCACTGGCCGGGTCGAGGCTCAGGCTGAAGTCGTTGCCCGCCGGCGGCTGGTCGCCGACAGCCAGCTTCCAGAGCGCGTACGCCGTCGCGTCGGCACTGCGGTCGAGCACCGTCGTCGCGATGTTCGACGGGTACTTGTCACACGCCGAGTGGTAGCAGGCGTCGTACGCCGAGCCAGCGGTGCCGCCCCATTTCTGTGCCTGCGCGCTGGTCTTGCGGGCACTCGCCCCGGCGGCGACACCGCTGGTCGGGATCCCGGCATTCTTGAAGGACGCGTCGTCCGAACGTCCCGCACCTTCGGTGTTCTCCTCCGGAGCCAGGTTCAGCCCGTCGTAGAACGCCTTCAGCACCTTGCCGGTGTCCGTGGTGATGTTGTTGACGAAGTAGCCCGCGTTGGTGGACGCGACCATGTCGAAGTTCAGGTAGGCCTTGATCTTCGAGCGGTCGGCCGTCGGCAGCTGGCTGACGTAGAACTTCGAGCCGTTCAGGCCCTGCTCCTCGTCGGTCCACCAGGCGAACCGCACGTGCTTGGCCAGCGTCGGCTTGGCCTGGGCCAGGGCGAGCGCGACCTCGAGGATGTTGGCCGATCCGGAACCGTTGTCGTTGCTGCCCGGACCGGCGCTCACGCTGTCCAGGTGCGCGCCGAGCATGATCACCTGGTTCGCGTCACCACCGGGGAAGTCGGCGATCAGGTTGTCCGACGGGTACTGGCAGTTGGTGCAGCGCTGCTTGGCCACCGTGTACCCGGCATCGCGCAGCTTCTGCTCGATGTAGCTGATCGACGCGGTGTGGCCCGCACTGCCGGCCCGCCGGTTACCGCCGTTGTTGTCGGCCGCCGTCTGCAGCGCCGCGAGGTGCGCCTTCACCTTCTCCACATCGATGTTCGGTACGTCGGCGGGCGGGGTGGATCCGCCGACGGTCAGCCGGTACGTCGCAGTCCGGTCCACGTCGGCGCCGTCGCCGGTGATCCGGATGTCGTACGCGCCTTCCGGCGTCGTCGAGGTGGTGCTGATCTTCAGCGTCGACGAGTTGCCGGACTGGATCGAGGCCGGGTCGAACGACGCGGTCGCGCCGGACGGCAGACCGCTCGCGGTCAGCTGGACGGCCTGCGCGGAACCACTCCCGATGACCGTGTTCACGGTCGCGGAAGCGCTCTCTCCGGGTTTCACAGAGCCGCTCGCGGGCGAGACCGACATCGTGAAGTCGTTGCCGGTCGGAGCGCAGGTCGCCTCGCCGGACTGGGCCGGGACCGTCACGGCGTCCCAGGCAGCCTTGACCTTGCCGAACAGCGCGCAGCTGCTGTCCAGGTTCTTGGCGGCGGTCAGAGTGGTCGAACGCCACTTGCCGTAGGACATGTTCGACGTCTTGCCCAGCATCGCGTTGTAGAACAGCTTGCCGGCGTCCTTGATGCCGATCCCGGTCAGCGTCGTGTTGTTACACGTCGGGCTGGTCGGCTTGCCGTTGCCGGGGTTGGTGCCCTCGGCAAGCAAGTAGAACCAGTGGTTCATCGGGCCGGCCGAGGCGTGGATCTCGTTCGGCAGGCTGCTCGAGTTGCAGTCCGGGTGCCCGGAGACGTTCGACGGCTTGTACATCACCCGGATCGGGCCGTTGCCGGTCAGGTCGATCTTCTCGCCGACCTCGTAGTCCGGCGCGTCGTTCGGGTTGTTCAGGTACGCCTCGGTGAGCGCTCCCCAGATGTCCGCGACCGCCTCCTGCGACGGGTAGCCGGAGATACCGCCCGGCGTGTACGCGTCCAGCCCGTGGCCGTACTCGTGCGCGACCACGTCGGTCGCGGTGATCCACTGGCGGGCGTTGTTGTAGCCGAAGATCACGCCGTCGGAGTTGTACTGCGAACCCCAGTAGGCGTTCACATCGCCGAGCCCGACCAGGGCATCGGCCCACTTGCCCTGGTTGTCCAGGCCGTTGCGCCCGTACCAGTTCTTCAGCAGATCCCACTCACCGGCGGCGACGTACATGACGTCGGTGCAGCCGGCTTCCTTGTCGGTCTTCGACGTGCTCCCCCACGTGTCGTCGGAGCCGGAGTACGTCTGGCCGTTCGCCGAGTCGCCACAGCGCAGCGACGGACGCGCCGGGTCGGTCATCGTGTACGTCGACCCGGACTGCGTCGTACCGATGGTGAGGTTGGAGCCGTTCCAGATACCGGTTCCGGTACCGGCTGCGCTCTCCTCGATCTTGTGCACGACCTTGCCGGTGTGGGCGTCGACGTACACCTTCTGCCGGCGGAGCTCACCGTGGTCGCGACCCTGGACACGGGCCTCCCACGCGAGCACGGGCTTGGCGCCACCGGCGTACACGACCAGCGTCGGCTGACCCGGGACGGAGTCGGCCTGCTCGATCGTCTTCTGCGCCGCCTTCTGGGCGGCCGCCTTCGTGACCGCGGGTGTGCGGTCGACGGAGATCGGTCGCTGCTGCGCGACGGTGATGCTCTTCGCGTGACCAGCGTTGTCAGTGGTGACGACGAAGTCGCCGCCGATCACGGCGAGGTCGTTGTACGTGCGCTGGTAAGCGACGTAGTTCAGACCCCACGGCGTACTGATGTCCTGCTGACGGATGAACCGGTCCCCAGATCCGGCCTTCAACTCGGCGGCCCGTCCCTCGACCAGGCGGTCGGCGGTACGGATCGCGGCAGCCCGCGGATCGGGCTTCGGTGCTGCGCTCTCACCGGCGGTGGCCGCCGGGAGCTTGGTGGTGACCACAGCGGTGGTCAGAAGCGCGAGACTCAGCACGCCTCCGACTGTCGCTGCACGCAGGGCAGTGCGTTTCACTGGGACACGTCCTCACTGGATGGGGGCGGTGATTCCGCCACCGGCCGCTGGGGCTGCAGTCCGGTCCGGCCGGTGGCGGAAGAAAGAGGACGCCGGCTCCTTGCAGGGCAGGCAGGTGAACGTCCGGCATCCTCTGTCCGTCGACATTGACACCTCTACGTGATGGCTGTGATATCCCAGCAGGGCATAACCTCCCCGCTATGGAGCTCGAACTTCGCCATCTCCGCGTGGTGTGCCGGCTCGCGGACACGGGCAGCGTTTCCAAGGCCGCGGCGGCGCTCGGCGTCTCCCAGCCGTCACTGACCGCCCAGCTGCACCGCATCGAGGAGGCGGTCGGCGGGTCCCTGTTCGAGCGCGCCACGACCGGCGTCGTACCGACTCCGCTGGGTAAGCACGTGCTGAGCAGATCGCGGGCGATGCTCGCGGACATGGACGAGCTGGTCGGTTCGAGCCGGCGTTATACCTCCGGCACCGGCACGCTCCGGCTCGGCTCGTCGCGCACAGTCATGTTCGGCGCCTGGCTGTCGCGCCTCGAGAGAGCGCTCTCCGGCCGTGAGATCGCGACTCAGGTGGACTCGTCGAGCGCCGTACTGACCGAGCTCCTGGCCGCCGACGTCCTCGACATCGCGATGATCGGCCGCGCCGAGGACGCCTACGCGCCACCGTGCCCGCAAGGGATCCGGGAGCAGACGATGGTCTTCCCCGAACCGTTCGGGATCGCGCTCCCCGCCGATCACCATCTCGCCGGTGCCGACGAGGTGAAGCTCGTCGAGCTGGCCGACGATGTCTGGATCTGCCCGCCGGCCGGCAAGGAGGACGGCGAGCTCGCGTACCTGCGCGAGGTCTGCGAGGACGCCGGCTTCACGCCCCAGTTCCGCTACGGAAACCTCGACACGAACGAGATCGAGCAGCTGATCGGCGCCGGCCGCGGCATCTGCCTGTGCGCCCCGACGGTGCGGGAGCTCCCCCGCACCGTCGTGAAACCGCTGGCCGGCCAGCCCCTGTCCTGGCGCCGTACCTTGCGCTGGCGCGTCGACAACGTGAGTCAGGAAACGGTCAACGCCATCCACCAGACCTTCGTCGACACCTACCGCGAGACCATCGCCGAACACGCGACCGCCCGTTCCTGGTGGAGCGGGCGTCCCGAGGCCCACCCCACCGTCATCGATCCGGGCTGATCAGCGCAGCCGGTAGGCGTTGGTGACCGTCTGCGTGGCGGTGTTGCCGGCCTTGTCGGTGACGACCGACTTGAGCGCGATCGTCTTCGCGGGCGTCTTGAAGGACGCCACATAGTTGCCCTTGCGCCTGGACACAACGGACGCCTTCGTCCAGGTCCTCCCGCCGTCACCGGAGATCCAGACCTGCACGCTCTTCAGCGCGCCGACCGGTGCCTTCGGCTGGTACTTGACCACGAACGGCAGGTTGGTGGTCGCCGTCCGCTTGACCGAGTTGTTCAGGTCGACGGCGGGCTTGAACTGCGCGCCCCACAAGGGCAGCGGAAGCATCTTCTTGCCGGTGGTCGCCGAGGTGAACGTCCAGACGTTGCTCAGCTGCGTGGAGAGCTGCATCGCCGGAACCTTCTGCGTGTTCTCCAGCCGGTACGACGACTTGGCCGCCGGTACGTCGATCTGCGTGTCATCCGTCGAGACGAGCTTGCCGTTGCGGAACAACCGCGTGCTGTAGGTGCCGCTCTCGTTGGCCGACGCACCGGGGTGCCCGTCCTGATCGGTATTGGGGTTCACATCGAGGAACATCTCGTTCCCGGTCCGGCTGGTGCGGCCGTTGAGTGACGGAGCCGCGACAGACGCACCCCACCGCTCCTGATAAGCCTTGCCGCGCCGGTAGGTGGTCTCCGACAGCCAGGTCACGAGGGGATCCAGCTCGCCCTTCTCGATCCGGTCCTGGTCGATGTTGGCCGACCAGCGGGCGCCGGCGTCGAAGTACTGCACAGTCTTCGCTGGCAGGTGGTAGAAGAAGGGCTCAGGATCGGTCGGCTGCTGCATGCCGGGCAGACCGCCCATGCGTAGATCCGTCGCGACGCCACCCGGCTGCCCCGCGGTGTGCTGCGAGGTCACTGTGGCCAGCGCCTTCTGGTCGACGACCCGGTTGTACCCGGTGAGGTAGCGACCGCGGACGCCTTGCATCAAGTTGTAGCTGTACGGCGAGTCGATGAACTGGCCGTCCTTGTCCTGCTTGCCCCAGCGGGAGTACGAGTAGGCGACGAAGTCCTTCGTCGAAGCGGGGGTGCCGAGCGAGGCGGCGTACAGCTTGCTCAGGTCGGAGGTGCTGTTCGCACCCTCGAACACGCCGCCCGGATAGGTCAGCGAGTAGCCGACCTGCAGCTCGGTCAGTTTGGCGTCCGGCTTCGGCAGCTTGATCCCAAACGGCTTCGCAAGCCGCGCGTCCGCGACCAGATCGGCCGTGTGGTCGAGGTTCAGCATCGGCCAGACCAGGCGGTACTGCTGGTCCGCGTCCCCGTTGATGGTGGCGTCGACGACGTACCGGCCCTTCGGCAGCCGCACCTTCGCGACACCGTCCGCGCCGTGGAAGACCTCGGTGATCTTGCCGTTGGCAACGTTGACGATCCCGGTCACGTAGTTGTCCGACGGCTGACCATTCGGGAGCAGGTGCTTGATCGTGACATCGTATTTCTCCTGCTCCTTCTCGATCGCGTACGGCGTCCCGACCGTCTGACCGCCGCCGGTCGCCACGAGACGACCGGTGTACATGCCGATCGCGGCCTTGCGCGTATCCGCGGTGACCTTGACCGTGCCGGTGCCACCGGCCGGGATCGTCAGCGTCGTCGGGCTGAACGTGAAGGTCTTGGTGGCGCTGCTGGTCAGCGTCAGCGTGACTGGCTTGGTTCCGAAGTTGCGGTACTCGAGGTCCTTCACCAGGGGCTCGTCGTTGGTGTGCGGCCAAAACTGGGTCCCGAACGACAGGCTGCCCGTTGTCGCGACCACGGTTTGCGTGATCACCTTTGCAACGTCGACGCGCCCAGCACCCTGCTGGAACACGGTCTGCTTCGGCAGCGCCTTCGCCGAACCCATCAGTGCCGACTTGAGCTCAGGCCCGGTCCAGGTCGGGTGCTGCTGCAGCAGGAGCGCGGCTGAAGCGGCCACGTGCGGCGTCGCCATCGACGTACCGCTCATCTTGAGGTAGTACTTGCCGACCGGATCCCCGATGGTCGAGTCCTTGGACTTCGCGGCCACGATGTCGACGCCCGGTGCCGTGATGTCCGGCTTGAGCCCGCCGTCGCCGACACGCGGGCCAGGGTTGGAGAACGGCGCGTACTGATCCTTCTTGTCGACGGCACCGACCGTGAGCGCCGCGTCGGCGCTACCAGGTGAGTCGACCTTGCCGCCATCCTCGCCCTCGTTGCCCGCGCAGATGACGAACAGGGCGCCGGTCTGGGCGGAGAGCCGGTTGACGGCCTCTTCGAGCGGGTCGATGTCCGGGGTGTCCGGGCCACCGATGCTCATGTTGATGATCTTGGCCTTCTGATCGACCGCGGCCCACTGCATCCCGGCCAGCATCTCGGACTCCGGGCAGTCGTCGCCCGAGCAGACCTTGCCGTCGAGCAGCTTCGCGTCCGGCGCGACGCCCTTGTACTTCCCCTTCGACGCGGAGCCGGTACCGGCGATCGTCGAGGCGACGTGCGTGCCGTGGCCGATGTTGTCGTTCGCATTTTCGGTGGTGAAGTTCTTCTCGGCAACGATCTTGCCCTTGAGGTCCGGGTGGGTCGCATCGATCCCCGTGTCCAGGACCGCAACCGTCATGCCTTCGCCGGTGAAGCCCGCCTTCCAGGCCGCCGGTGCACCGATCTGCGGAACACTCTGGTCGAGGGTGATGTGGCGCTTGCCGTCGAGCCAGATCGTCGCGACCGGATTCGCCGACCGCGCTCCGAACTGGTGCAGGAAGTCGCCGGTCTTCGGTGCCGACACCGCCGCTCCGTCGATCGCGGGCAGCTCCTGACGAACGGTTGCCGAGCGCAACGACGTCGCCCGGGCACCGCCGTACGAGATGATCAACGGGGTGGACTGCGTCTTCGCGTCGTCGTACCCGAACTTCAGCAGTGTCGAGACCTCGAACAGCCGTCGGTCAAGCTTGCCCGCGGCAACGTCCGAGGTCACATCGGACGGCATCACGACGAGCTTCCCACCTGAGCGCTGAGTCGAGAACACCACGTGGTCCCGGCCCGGGCCGCGCTCGATCCGGACCTTCGCCGGATCGCCGTCGCGCAGAATCACCTTGTCCCCGGTGATCAACGTCACCACCCTGTCCTTCGCCCCCACCGGCAACTTCGCCGTACCGGCGTCCTGAGCGGCATCCGCACCACTCCCGGCCGCCACCACCCCGACCGTTGCCCCGCAACAGCCACCGCCACGGCGACCGCCAACCAGCGCTGCTTCATCTCTTCCTCCACGCGTCCCCAGACGCCGCCCGAAACCGGGCAGCATCCCTTAGATGTGGTGCGACGCAGAGAAGGTTGAGTCCCGCAATTTGCACTTTGTTGCAAGGCTCTGAACGATGCATCCGGCAACAATCGACGTAGGCTCCGACAGGGCCCCGGACCGACCGGGAGCCGCCGAGCGGAGGAATACATGAACCTTGTCCGACAGGTGGTCTATCGCGGTGTGGCAATGGTCGGCGTCACCGCAGCGATTGCCGTGGCGATGGCCGCGCCGGCGTCTGCCAACCGCGCCGGGGCCTGCAACCACAATCAGTCGCTGTGCAACACCATGTACGGCAAGAACCTGCACGTCGACGACGTGCTCGGAGTGCGTTACGACGGTTTGTCCGACACCGGCATAGGGTTCTTTCAGATCTTCGGTCCGCACGGATACAAGCGGACCGGTGACACGGTGAAGGGCGAAGTCGAGCACCGCTTCGAGGTCAACAAGGACTTCGCCGTCGGCGACCTGATCTGCTTGCAGTTCTGGGCGAAGAACAAGGACGGCAGCTTCACCCAGAAGGGCGGCAACGTCTGCGGGACAATGCCCATCAAGTAGAAAGATCGGGTATCGGTCGGGTCGGCGCGCGGACATGATCACGATCACCCCGACGAGGCAAACCGCCGCCCCACGTTAGTGGGAGTCGTCGCTCCACGTGAGGACGAAGGTGACGGCGCCGAAGCTCAACTGATCGCCTGGGCGGACGCGGACCGGTGTGGTGATGCGACGGCCGTTGTGTTCGGTGCCGTTCATGGAACCGAGGTCGCGGACCATCCAGCCGTCTCCGACGTGGCGGAGCTCGGCGTGGTGCCGGGAGACCGAGACGTCCGCGAGGCGGAGGGTGGCGCCGTCGCCGCGGCCGATCCGGACGGTCGGCGAACCGGCCGGAGGTAGTGCGAGCTGAGCGACCGGTACGACGAGGAGCTCCCGCCGGGCCAGCGGGATCCCGACCAGATCCTCGAGGCGACGCCAGACGTCGGCCCGCGCCAGCCGGGTGCGCACGGAGCGCATCCAGCCGGCGAATCGCGGTTCGGGCTTGGGCAGGTCGGTCAGGACCGAGTCGAGCTCGCCCCGGCTCTGCGCGTGCAGCACGAAGTTCATCCGGCGGATGAACGTGTCGTGCGACAGCCGGCCCGAACCGGCGCCGTCGCGCAGCACGGCGAGCGCGTGATCACGCTCGGCGTCGGACGGACGCGCGTTCGTGAGCGGGAGCGGACTCATGAACGAAATTGTCCGTGCGGACCGGCTCACTGTCCACAGACCTCGCGGGTCGTGCCCTACTTGTACTGCACGCGGTCGGCCGCGTGGGCGTCACCTTGGACCAGCCCCACGTTCGACACGCCGACCACCAACTGGTGACCAGTGACGTCGTTCTTGTAGGTCACGTACGTCGAGCCTGCGCCCGCGTCGGCCGCGATCCGGCGCCAGTGCGAGCCACCGGTCTTCGAGATCTTCGTGAGTGCCTTCGTGACGTCCGGGGTGGCGTAGTACGCCATCCACTTCGTGTCACCGCGGCCCCAGGCGCGGATCAGGTTGTCCGACCAGTCCAAGGCGCCGTACGCCTTCGGCTCGCCGACAAACTTGGCGCTCGTCGCGGCATGCCAGCCGCCGACACCCCGCAGCCCGACGTTCTGAACGCCGACCGTGAGGTTCCCGCCGCGAGCGTCGTCGTGGTAGGTCACGTAGATCGTCCCGGCCGCGCCTTCAGTGCCGGTACGACGCCAGTGGATCCCGCCCGGTGTCGCCTGCGCGGTCAGCGCGTGAGCGGCCGCCGTACTGGCGTAACAGGACGTAGCAGCCTGCTCACCGCTGCCCCACGCCCGAACGAGCCGGTCCGCGTACGTCACCGCATCGACGTTCGCCACGGACTTCCCACACGAAACCGCAGCCGTCGCCGGCGCAGCACTACCGAGCACGAACGGCATGGTCACCACGAGTGCGGCCGCCGTACCAAGGAGTTTCTTCTGACCGTTGATGTGCATGATCAACCTCCCGAGTTGGTCAACATCTGTTCACCCGGTAGGACGCGGTGAATCGCCCGGGAGTTGAGGGTGGGTGAGAATGGCCACATGGACCTGCCTGTGATGCCGCCGGTGAAGCCGATGCTCGCGAAGCCTGTGAAGGGGATTCCGCGCGGGGATCTCAGTTACGAGCCGAAGTGGGACGGGTTCCGGTCGATCGTGTTCCGGGACGGGGACGAGGTGGAGATCGGGAGCCGGAACGAGAAGCCGATGACGCGGTACTTCCCGGAGCTGGTCGAGGCGATCAAGGCGAATCTGCCGGAGCGCTGCGCGATCGACGGGGAGATCATCGTGATCGGCGAGTCCGGTGACCGGCTCGACTTCGAGGCGTTGCAGCAACGTATTCATCCCGCGGCGAGCCGGGTGAACATGCTGTCGGAGAAGACGCCGGCGCGGTTCGTCGCCTTCGACCTGCTGGCGCTTGGTGACGAGGACTTCACCGAGCGCCCGTTCGCAGAGCGCCGTACGGCGTTGCTGGGGGCGCTCGCGGACGCGAAGGCACCGATCCACATCACGCCGGCCACCAGCGACCACGACACGGCCGGGCAGTGGTTCGAGCAGTTCGAGGGCGCCGGGCTGGACGGGCTGATCGCGAAGCCTCTCGACGGGCTCTACATCCCGGACAAGCGGACCATGTTCAAGGTGAAGCCGGAGCGTACGGCGGACTGCGTGGTAGCCGGGTACCGCCTGCACAAGAGCGGTCCCGACCGGATCGGCTCGCTGCTGCTCGGTCTCCACAACGCCGACGGCACGCTCGCCAGCGTCGGCGTGATCGGCGCCTTCCCTCTCGAGCGGCGTAAGGAACTGTTCGAGGAGATGCAGGAGCTGGTCACCACGTTCGACGACCACCCCTGGGCGTGGGCGAAGCAGGAGGAAGGCACCCGGACGCCGCGCAACGCCGAAGGTAGTCGCTGGCAGGCCGGGAAGGATCTCTCATTCACTCCCCTGCGCCCGGAGCGCGTCGTCGAGGTGCGGTACGACCACATGGAGGGTGTGCGCTTTCGTCACACCGCTCAGTTCGTTCGCTGGCGCCCGGACCGTACGCCGGAGTCTTGTACCTACGAACAGCTGGAAGAGCCGGTGAAGTTCGACCTGGCCGACGTACTGACGAGTGCGACCAGCTGATGAACCCTCTCTACGGTCTCTACACCCGCCGACTCCGCCGTCAGCTGACCGGTCTCCCGCAGCCGCGGCACATCGCCATCGTGATGGACGGCAACCGCCGCTGGGCACGCCGGGCCGGACTGGACGACGTACGGCTCGGTCATCGTTTTGGCGCGCAGCACCTTGAGCAGTTCCTGACCTGGTGCGCCGCCGCGGGCGTGAACTGCGTGACCGCGTGGGTCGCCTCCGCCGACAACATCCGGCGCCGCGACTCGGCCGAGGTCGACTACCTCATGCAGCTCACAGAGACCGTCCTCGCTGACCATGTACGGCGGGATCACCGCTGGCGACTGCATGTCGCCGGGCAACTGGACCTGCTCCCCGACTCGACCGCCCGGGCCCTGAAGGAGGCGGTCGAGGCCACCCGCGACCGGGTCGGCGCCGGTGATCTGACGATTGCCATCGGCTACAGCGGCCGCCTCGAGGTGCTCGACGCGATCCGCGGCGTACTCGACGAGGCAGCCGAAGCCGGCCGCGACCTGACCGACGTTGCCGCCGACCTCACCGAAGACGACATCAGCCGGCACCTGCACGTGCCCGGCCTCCCCGACCCCGACCTGGTCATCCGCACCAGCGGCGAGCTCCGAATGTCGGACTTCCTGCTCTGGCAGGCCACCCGCTCCGACATCGAGTTCTGCGACCTCTACTGGCCGGCCTTCCGCGAAGTCGACCTCCTCCGAGCCCTCCGCACCTACGGCCGCCGCAAAGCACCCACCACCCAGCCCTGACCCAAGCACCCCCAGCCAACGCCTCCTTGGGTCGCCGCATCATCTCGCTAGCCTCTCTCCAGCACCCCCGCGCGACACCCGCCGACCTTCCTAGCGTGAGAACGCGGCCGGTTGCTCCGGCGCAGACAGTTGCCCAGAGCCCCCTTTCCCGAACCGCAACCACACTCCGCCAACCACAGCCAACGTCACCCCGATCGCGGCGCCTCTCCCGAACCGCAACCACAGCCCGTCAGCCACACGCAAGGGTGAACCCGGTCGCGGCGCCTTCCCGGACCGCAACCGTAGCCCGTCAGCCACAGGCAAGGGTGAGCCCCGGTCGCGGCCTCGCCATCCCCCTCAGCCACCGCCTGGCCCAGCCACCCCGTCTTTTGATCGGCCGCAGACATGCTCAGCCACAGCGAGACATAGCCGGCCGAGTCGCCTACCTGGCTTGCAGGGGACTCGACCGCCTCCGG
>NZ_JBHVWY010000019.1:28451-201825 GCF_042882005.1 Kribbella sp. NPDC058245 | reverse complement strand
ACGCCGTACCGGACCCGGCGACGCGGCGCGGCGCGGCGCGGCGCGACGCGGCGCGGCGCGGCGCGACGCGGCGCGGCGCGCGACGAAACGCCGTACCGGGCCGGGCGCAGACGGAGCGGCGCGTCACCACCACGCCTTACGGGCACAAATCGGGGGCTTGAACAGGACGGGGTGGGTGGGGACACGTCATGGCTTGTTCAAGGTCACGACAGGGGGTGCAAGCCCCGGCGAATGCACATGGAGTACGGCGGGGTGGAGGGCGATGGCCAGGGCGATGGATTGATCATCCGGCCAGGGGTGTTGAGGCGATGACGGTTCCGGCGAGGGCTACGCCGAGGCTGATGCCGACCTGGCGGCCGGTGGAGACCATCGAGGCGGCGAGGCCGGCCATGTCGGTGGGCATCTCGGAGACGGCGGTGTTGACCAGGGGTGGGTTGATCATGCCGACGAAGATGCCGAACACCAGGTAGATGCCGAGCAGGACCGGCAGTGGAGTGGTTGCCCCGATGGTGAACGAGGCCAGCGCACTGAGCACCAGGGCGGTGCCGGCGATCAGGAGTGGGAGGCCCGGTCCGCGAGCGGCGACCAGGCGGCCGGCGTACGGGGAGATGATCAGGATCGCGACTCCGAGCGGCAGGAGCGTCAATCCGGCGGCGAGTGCCGAGACGCCGCGGACGTTCTGTAGGTAGAGCGTGGTGACGAAGAGGTAGGCGCCGAAACTGCAGTACGCGACCACGGCGATCACCAGCGCGGAGCTGAAACGGAGGCTGCGGAACAACCGCAGTTCGAGCAACGGCTCGGTACGGCGGCGTTCGTACGCGACCAGCGCGGTCGCGGCCAGTGCTGTGCAGACCAGGAGCCCGACCGTTGTCGGCGTACTCCAGCGGCCGGACTCGATGATCGCGGCGACCAGCGAACCGAGGGTGAGGACCAGCAGGAGCTGACCGATCGGGTCGAAGCGGCGGGCGTTGTCGGCGCGGCTCTCCGGGACGAACAGTTGGGTGCAGACGACGGCGATCACGACGATCGGCAGGTTGACCCAGAAGATCGACCGCCAGCCCCAGGTGGCGACGAGCGCGCCGCCGAGGATCGGGCCCAGCGCGAACGCGAGGCCGGACATCGAGCCGAAGACTCCGATCGCCTTGGCGCGCTCAGTCCGGTTCGGGAAGGTGGTGACGACGATCGCCATCGCGACCGGGTTCAGCATCGTCCCACCGATCGCCTGCAGAGCCCGGGCCGCGATCAGCCAGCCGATTCCGGGCGCCAGGCTGCACGCGAGCGAGCCGAGCCCGAAGACGATCAGGCCGAGCTGGAAGATGCGCCGCCGGCCGATCCGGTCCGCGGTGGAGCCCGCGAGCGGGAGGAGCACGGCGAGTACCAGGGTGTAGGCGTCGACAGTCCACTGCAGCCCGCTGACCGACGTACTGAGATCGCTGTGGATGGACGGCAGGGCGACGTTGACGATCGAGACGTCCATCAGCGAAATGATGATGCTCAGGCAGCAGATGGCCAGAACCAGCCGCTGTCTCGTTGAAGCTCTCATTCCTTGAACCTAGGATTTAGAGCGTGCTCGAAGTCAAGCTTTCCTCCCAGCCCGTCCCCGAAGCCGGGGTGAGTATCGCCGAGGCCGCCGAGCGGACCGGCGTCAGCGTCCACACCCTCCGGTACTACGAACGTGCGGGCCTCGTCATCACCGCGGTCGACCGGACCAGCGGCGGCCGGCGCCGGTACCGCGAGCTCGACCTCCGGTGGATCAACATGTGCACCCGTCTGCGATCGACCGGTATGCCGATCCGCGTCATCCGCGAGTACGCCGATCTGGTCCTGGCCGGCGTGGGTAACGAGAAGGCGCGCCTCGCACTGCTCGAGTCGCACCGCGCGGAGGTGCTCACCAAACTCGCCGAGCTCCAGGAGAACCTCGAGCTCATCGACCACAAGATCGACGTGTACCGCGGCCGCCTTGAGGCCGGGACCGCCGACACCCTCTGGTTCCCCGGCCCTACCGGTTGACCAGCTCCGAGCGTCGTCGTACCAGGAAACGGCGCTCGGCTTCGTTGCTGGTGAGTTCCATCGCCTGCTCGTAGGCGAGGGCGGCTTCGTGCGGACGGTTCAAGCGAGCCAGTACGTCGGCGCGCGTGGCGGGCAGGTAGGCGTAGGAACGCAGCGCCAGTTCATTGCCTAGGGCATCTAACTCCGTGAGCACCTGATCGAGATCGGCGCCGGGGACGAGGCTGCGGGCGGCGGCTCGGTTGAGCGCGACGATCGGGGTCGGCCAGCTGATCATCATGGCGTCGTACATCCGGACGACCTGCCGCCAGTCGGTCTTTTCCCAGGAGGGCGCGGTGACGTGCAGGCCCGCCACCGCCGCTTGTAAAGCGAAGCGGCCGTGTCCACGGAGGAGAGCCGCGGTGGCTCGCGAGACTCCTTCGGCCAGCATCTTCACGTCCCAGCGGGAGCGGTCCTGATCCGCGAGCAGGACGAGTTCGCCGTCAGCGCTCAGCCGGGCGTCGCCGCGTGCCTCGGTCATCAGGAGCAGGGCGAGTAAGGCTTCGGGTTCGGTCTCGGTCGGCATCAGCCGGACGAGCAAGCCGGCGAGCTCGATCGCCCGACCGGTCAACTCCGTGCGGGTCAGTTCCGGACCGGCTGCGACGTGGCCGGCTGTGTAGACCAGGTGGACCACGGTGAGGACCGCGTCGAGCCGGGCCGCCAGCTCATGGTCGGCCGGGATTCGGTACGGGATGCCAGCGGCCGCAATCTTCTTCTTGGCTCGGGTGATGCGGGCCGCGGCCGTGGGCTCGCTGATCAGCAAGCCGGCCGCCACCTCGCGGGTGGTCAGGCCGCAGATCAGCCGCAGCGTCAGCGCCACCTGGGATTCCTGCGCCAGCGCCGGGTGGCAGCAGGTGAAGACCAGGCGGAGCGGGTCGGTCGGTTGCTCGACCTCGCCCGGCTCCTCGATCAGCAGCGGCAGCTTCCGCCGGAGCGTGCTCTCACGCCGCAACCGGTCGAGGGCGAGCCGCCGCGCGACCGTGGTCAGCCAGCCGCCCGGGTTGACCGGGATCTCGTCCGGCCAGGTCCGCAGTGCTTGGACGAAGGCGTCCTGCGTGCAGTCCTCGGCCAGGTCGAGATCCCGGGTCAGCCGAACCACCGAGGCGAGCACCGTCGACCAGCTCTCCCGGTGCGCCCGCTCGACCGCCGCAGCGACCGTGCGCGGGTGGTTTGCCATCAATTCACGCAGCAACTCACGCAGGCGGCGCGGCTTCGGCGGAGGTGTCCATCACGGGACGGACCTCGACGTTGCCGGACGGGCACTGCTTGGCCAGCTCGAGCGCCTGGTCCAGGTCGCGCGCCTCGACCAGGTAGAAGCCGCCGAGGGCCTCCTTGGTCTCGATGAACGGACCGTCGGTGACCAGCGGCTCCGCCCCCTCGCGCTGCTTGACGGTGCTCGCCGTGTTGGACCGCTCCAGCGCCGCGCCACCGAGGATGCTGGCCCCCGCCGCCTCGACCGCCTCCGCGAAGGCGTTGTGCAGCTTCATCGTCGACTGCCACTCCTCCGCGGTGATGTTGTCGTACCACTCCTCGCTGTCGAAGAGCAGGAACATGTACTGCGCCATCTCGGGCTCCCTTGTCTCGGGCTTGCTAGGGCGCGTCGCTTGAGTCCGCGTCCTAGTGATCATCTTGCTGACGATCGGGCCCGAGGGGAATCGACAGCACCGTTGCGGAAGTTTTCGCGCTACTGTTGAGTGGATACTCAACAAGCCCCTTCCGCCCCAGGAGGAACGCATGGAGCACTTCGACGTCCTGATCGTCGGCGCCGGCCTGTCCGGGATCGGAGCGGCGTACCGGCTGCAGACCCAGTCGCCGGACCGGTCGTACGCGATCCTCGAGGCCCGCGACGCGATCGGCGGGACGTGGGACCTGTTCCGCTATCCGGGGATCCGGTCGGACTCGGACATGTTCACGCTCGGCTTCCCGTTCCACTCGTGGGCAGGGAAGGCGATCGCGGACGGCACCGATATCCGTGAGTACGTGAACGAGACGGCGTCGACGTACGGGATCGACAAGCACATCCGGTTCGGCCAGAAGGTGCTGCGCGCGTCCTGGTCGTCGGAGACCGCGCTGTGGACGGTCGAGACTGGCGACTCGTCGTACACGTGCTCGTTCCTCTACACCTGCAGCGGCTACTACGACTACGACCAGGGGTACGTCGTCGACTTCCCGGGTCAGGCCGAGTTCCAGGGGCAGGTGGTGCACCCCCAGCACTGGCCGGAGGACCTGGACTACACCGGCAAGCGCGTGGTGGTCGTCGGCAGCGGCGCGACCGCGGTCACGCTCGTCCCGGCGATGGCCGAGACGGCGGCCCACGTGACGATGCTGCAGCGGACGCCGAGCTACATCGCCTCCCGGCCTGCGGTGGACGCGTTCGCCGATCGCATCCACGGACTGCTGCCGGACAAGCTCGCACATCGGCTGATCCGCACGAAGAACATCGCCACGAGCACGCTGACCTACAACGCGTTCCGTAAGTTCCCCGCCCACGCCGCCTGGCTGCTCAACCGGATGGCGGCCAAGCAACTGCCCGACTCGATCCCCGCCGACCCGCACTTCATCCCGACGTACAAGCCGTGGGACCAGCGGCTCTGCCTCGTCCCGGACTCCGATCTGTTCCGGGCACTGCGCAAGGGGACTGCGTCCGTGGTGACGGACGAGATCGAGCGCTTCACCCCGACCGGCCTGCTGCTGAAGTCCGGCGCGGAACTCGAGGCCGACCTGGTCGTGACGGCGACCGGCCTGAAGATGGTTGCCCTGGGCAAGATCGAGCTCACCGTCGACGGCCGGCCGGTGCCGGTCAACGAGACCTTCGTCTACCGCGGGCTGATGCTGAGCGGCGTACCGAACCTGGCCTGGTGCGTCGGCTACACCAACAACTCCTGGACGCTGCGCTCCGACCTGAGCTCCCAGTTCGTCACCCGGCTGCTCAACCACCTGCGCGCCACCGGCACCGACATCTGCCGCCCCGAGATCGACCCCGCCGAGTACGACGCTCCTCGGGTTCCCGTGGTCGACCTCTCCTCGGGCTACATCCGGCGTGCCGCCGACATCCTCCCCCGCCAGGGCGCCGGTGGGCCCTGGCGGTTGCGGCAGAACTACCCCCGCGACCTGGTCACCTTCCGCTTCGGTGCGATCGAGGACGGGGTCCTGAAGTTCACTCGACGGGAGCCGGTGGCGGCGGGCCGACGTACTGCGCACTCGGGCGGATGATCTTCGAGTCGGTGGCCTGTTCGAGGATGTTGGCCGACCAGCCGATGACACGGCTGACGGCGAAGGTCGGCGTGAACATCGCGCGCGGGAGACCGCAGAGCTCCATCACGACGCCGGCGTAGAACTCGACATTGGCGTAGAGGTTGCGGCCGGGCTTGAGCTCAGCCAGTACGTCGACGATGCGCTGCTCGACCGTGGTCGCGAAGTCGACGAGGTCGCCACCGATACCGCGAGCGATGTCGCGGAGCATCAGCGAGCGGGGGTCCTCGGTCCGGTAGACCGCGTGACCGAAGCCCATGATGCGGTCGCCGGCCTCGACCTTGGCGCGAACCCAGTCGTCGATGCGGTCCGGCGTACCGATCTCGTCGAGGCTGGCCAGCGCGCGGTCGGGTGCGCCGCCGTGCAGTGGGCCGGAGAACGCGCCGATCGCGCCGGCGATGGCCGCCACCAGGTCGGCGCCGGTCGAGGTGATGACGCGTGCCGTAAACGTTGACGCATTGAATCCATGATCGACGGTGGAGATCAAGTAATGCTCAATGGCGGTCGCCTCAACGGCGGTCGGCACCTTGCCGGTCACCAGGTAGAGCCAGTTCGCGGCCGCGGTCAGCTCGGAGCGGGGGTCGAGGGGCTGTGCACATTCGCGGAGCCGGTACAGCGCGGCGAGGATGGTCGGAGTGACCGCGCAGACGAGCATCGCGTCCGCTTTGCGTCTCGCTGGGTCGGCATCCCACAATGGCGGCAAATTCTTGGTGGCCGCTAAGAGGGAAAGTGCGGTTCGGAGGCCGGCCAGGGGGTTAAATGTAGGCCCCGCGGTGGCGATGGCGGGGAGCACTGCACTGACCTCGTCCGGCAGCACCCGCAGCGGTGCGAGGTCGGCGATGAACTGGTCGCGCTCGGCCGCGGTCGGCAGCCGGCCTTCGAAGAGCAGGAACCAGACGTCTTCCAACGTCTTCGACTGGGCGAGATCGATCGCCGAGTACTGCCGGTAGTGGTAGAACCCTTCATCGCCGCGGACGTCGCCGAGGGTCGTCTCGGTGACGACGACATTGCGGAGACCGGGCGGAACATTGATCGTCGTTGACATGACTTCAGGGTTGATAGGCAATCAAGTATTGTCAATGTTGATCCAGTCAACATGAGTGCATGACGGAGCGGGGATGACAGCAGAAGGTGACGAGGATTACCTGACGACGGCTCAGGTGGCGCGACGGCTGCGCGTGAAACCGGAGACGGTCTACGCCTACGTGAGCCGCGGAGTGCTGACGAGCGTGCGAGCCCGCGGCCGGCGCGGCAGCCTGTTCGCCGTCGCCGACGTGGAGCGCCTGGCGAGCCGGTCAGTCGAGCACTCCGGAGCCGTCGAGGAGACCGAGTCCGCATTGACCCTGCAGTCCGGTGACGAGCTCTACTACCGCGGCCGCTCGGTCCCCGAGCTGGCCACCACCCGGACCCTCGAGTCGGTCGCGCACCTGCTCTGGACCGGCGAGCTCACCGACCAACCCCCGTTCCCCGTCCACCGCGCCTCTGTCGACCTCGCCCGAGCCGCCATGGCCGTCCTGCCACCCGCTGCCCGCCTCACCGACCAGCTCCGGGTAGCCGTTGCGGCACTGAGCGCCGCAGACCCGCTCCGCTTCGACCTCCAGCCCACCGCCATCACCACAGCAGCCCGAACCCTTTTGGGCACCCTCATCACCGCCCTCCCCGGCCCCACCGGCTCCCCCACCGCCACACCCGGCACCCGCCTCTGGCCGAAGCTCACCGCCACCGAGTCCTCGCAGCCACCACGCCCCGAGCTCCTTGACGCCGTACTGGTCCTGCTCGCCGACCACGGCCTCGCAGTCTCCACGGTCGCCGCCCGAGTCGCCGCCAGCGCCCGAGCCAACCTGTACGCCGTCGTGTCGGCGGGCCTCGGTGCACTCGACGGTCAGTACCACGGCGCGGCTCCGACGCTGGCCTACGAATTCCTGGACCGCGCGAAGGACGACCCACTTGGCGCCCTGTCGGACCGCCTCCGCACCGGTACGCCGATCCCCGGCTTCGGCCACAGGATCTACCGAACGCATGACCCCCGCGCCGAGGTCCTGTTCACCCTGCTCGGCGACGCCCCGATCATGCAGGTGGTCCGCACCATCGCCACCCGCACCAAGTCCTTCCCCAACAGCGACCTGGCGATCGCCGCCGTCATGCACGCCCACCACCTCCGCCCCGACGCCGGCGAAGCCCTCTTCGCCCTGGCCCGCATCGTCGGCTGGACCGCCCACGCCCTGGAGGAGTACGCCGCCCCCGCCCTCCGCTTCCGAGCCCCCGGCATCTACACCGGCACCCTCAAGCCCGAATAGCCACCCCAACGAGCCACCCGTGCCCGACCATGCCAGGCGCCCCCGCCGAGTGTGAGAACTGTGCAATCGAGTGGAAGGACCGTGCGGCCGGATATCGATTGCCGGCGGCAATCTCCTTCCACTCGGCCGCGCGAGGTCCTACCTGGACAGCGTGCGAAGCGACCGTGCGCAAAGCGAGCCTCTGCAGCCAGCGCGCTACGTCCGAAGGATCGGAGACCACGTCAGCGCGTCCTTCGGACGTTAGCGCGGGGTTAGCGGCGGCGGTGGGTGGAGACGGCGTCGGCGGTGGCTTCGAAGGCTTGGGAGGCCAGGGGGTAGTCGCGTTGGGCTACGCCTAGGTAGAGAGCGTCAAGGACGATCATTTGGGCGTGGCGGCCGGCTAGACCACCGGAGCGGAAGGTGACGTCGCGGGCGGCGGTGACCAGGACGATGTCGGCGGCCTGGGCGAGTGGGGATCGCGGGTAGTTGGTGAGGGCAACGGTCGTGGCGCCTTGGGCGGCTGCGCGGGTGAGCGGCTCGACGACCTCGATGGTTTCGCCGCTGTTCGAGATGCCGACCGCCACGTCGCCCGGGCCGAGCATTGCGGCGCTGGTGAGTGCGTTGTGGACGTCGCTCCAACTGTTCGCGCCGCGGCCGATCCGGTGCAGGCGGAGCCGCAGTTCGTAGGCAACCGCCGCCGAGCCGGAGACGGCGTACAGGTCGGTACGGCGGGCGTCGGAGATCGCTTGTACGGCGCGGCCGAGGGCGTTCACGTCGAGTGCCGCGACGGTGTCCTCGAGTGCTCGGGTGTCGGCCCGGAGCAGGGTGTGCAGAACGTCGTCGAGTGAGTCGTCGGGACCGACCTCGGCACCGGTACCGCGTTCCCAGCCCAGGCTGCTGCGGCCGGTCTCGGCCGCGAGCCCGAGCCGGAGTTCGGCGTACCCGGGAAGGCCGAGCGCGAGACAGAACCGAGTGACGCTCGGCAACGACGTACCGCAGCGGGCGGCGAGCTGTCCGATCGTCGACGAGGCGACCCCGGCCGGATCGCGCAGCACCTCGGTCGCGATCCGGGCCTGTGCCGGAGTGAGCGCGGGCAGCAGCCCACGGATCCGCATCTCCAGGCTCGGCGGCGGCGGACCAGCGGCGGCAAGGCTCATGTGAATTATTCTCAAACCAAATCCATCACGATGACAAGAGTTCACACCGAGTCTTCGGCGGTGATCGCAAGGCTCGACGCCCGCGCGGTCAGCCGCCATCGTCGGCTTATGCAGCTGAGCCGTCTCGTCATCGCCCTGGCGACCGTCGCCGCCCTCCTCCAGCCCGGCCAATCGGCAGCCGCACCCCAGGCCGGCCTCCCCTACCCGGCCCGGGACGCCTACCGGATCAAGGCGATCCAGCCCGACTTCTGGGCCAACCCCGACGAGATCGCCGGCAACAACACCGGCGGCGTCGCGATGAACCTGGTCTGGGCCTCCTGGGAACCGTCGGTCAAAGCAGCGCCCTGTGCGGCCACCGAGCAGGAGTACGACGGCCACTGTTTCGCCGTCGACGCCCGGACCGACGCAGCCATCAAGGACTGGACCGATCGCGGTGTGATCGTCACCTCGGTCGTCTACGGAACCCCCGCCTGGGCCCGCGCCGGCAAGCCCTGCTCCCCCGCGGCGCCCGGTTTCGAACAGTTCTGTACGCCGAACGATCCCGCCGACTACGGCCGTTTCGCCGGCATGATCGCGCAACGGTACGACGGTCTGCACGGCCACGGCCGGATCGCGGACTTCGTGATCGGCAACGAGGTCAACAGCAACATCTGGTTCGACATCGGCTGCGGTCAGGGCACCGCCTGCGACAAGACCCGCTGGCTCGACGAGATCGCCTCGAACTACAACGCGGCGTACGACCGGATCATCGCGGCGCAATCGGCGGCGAAGGTGCTGACCTCGATCGATCATCAGTTCGGCAGCGAACTCGAACGTCCCGCCGCGAGCGAGGCGACGCTCGCCGGAATGTCCGTCCTGCAAGGGCTTGCGGCTCGCGTCGGTTCACGCACCTGGCGAGTCGCCGCGCACCCGTACGCGAAGGATCTGCGCAGCGACGCGGTCAGCCCGGACGACTACCCGTACATCACCCACGGCAATGTCGGCGTCCTGCTCGGCTGGCTGCAGAAGACCTTCCCGAACACCCCGGCGGCCACCGAGGTGCAACTCACCGAGAGCGGCGTCAACTCACTGTCGCCGTCCTCACCGGCCAAGCAGGCGGCGGCTGTCTGCAACGTGTTCCGCAACGTCCTAGGCACTCCGGGCATCGTGAACTTCGTCTACCACCGGATGGTCGATCATCCCGATGAGACCGCCGGCGGCCTGGCTCTCGGCCTGCGCAATACCGATGGCTCGGCCAAGCCCGCCTGGTCTACTTGGGCGCTGGCCAACCGCAGTGACCTGACGCCGCCCCAACTCAGCTGCGGCTTCGAAAAGTTGCCCTACACAACATTGACGCGGGGCTACAACGCGAGCCGCGGTCACTGGGCCTCGTCGCGCATCCTGCCCGGTGGGTTCGCCGCCGAACGCACCTGGCGGCTGCTCCGCGAACCGGCTGCGGACACAGTCGCGCTCTACGAGTGCCAGGTCGGCGGTCACAACCTGCTGACCCGCGACGCCGGCTGCGAAGGCCTCCGCCCACTCGGCCCGGTCGGCTACGCCCGGACGTCGCCGTCCCCCGGCAGCATCCCCATCTACCGCTGCTATATCCCAGGGAACGGCGACCACTTCATCTCCCCCGACCCCAACTGCGAGGGCCAGCGAACCGAACAACTCCTCGGCCACTCCGCCTGACGCCGCCCCGGCCTCTGACCATTTCAGGGGAGATCCCCTCAAGTTGCCCCTTCTCCGCCCAAAATTTGAGGGGAGAACCAGCACGTTGAGCGGATATCCGGTCAAATGTCCGCGGGATGGGCGCGGGGTGCCGCAGCCTTCTGCTCGGGGCGTACCGGCGGACGGGTGGGCGCGAGGTGTCGCCCCTTCAGGTCGAGGTGTACCGGCGAACGGGTAGTCGCCGGTCGGCGAGGCATCCGAGGTCGAGTCGCACGCTCAGTTGTCGGGTCCGCGGGCGACCACTACCCGTTCTTCGGTACGACGTCGGCCCGACGAATCGTGAATCGGTCCGAGGAGCCGCCACTCAGCAGCACGTCGATGCTGCCGCTGAGGACGTAGGTCCCGGCGGGGGTGATGGCGGCGGTGGTCGGGGCGACGACGGGCCAGGCCTGCGCCGACCGTACCCGCGCCGTACGGTAACCGTCGTTGCTCGACAGCACGGTGACCTCCTCGGCGCCGGGCGCACCCAGCTTGTTGGTGACGGCGATCAGCCGCCGGTCGTGGGTGATCGCCAGTCCGTCGCCACCGATCAGTTTCTTGCCTACGGCAACCTCTGAGATGCGGCCGCCCCGCGTGATCTTCAGCAGTACGCCGGTGTCGTAGCGAACCGTCAGCAGGAAGCCGGCCGGATCCCAGACAATCCCGTTCGCACCGATCGAGTCGCCGCGCAGCCGGACATCCCGGACCAGCACCGACGCGTGACCGGCCGCGTCGATCTTGTAGATCGCGTCCCCGGCCGGGTCGGTGACATAACTGTTGCCCACGGCATCGATCGCGAGGTCGTTCGCGCCGTGTTTGCCGCCGGCCGGGTTCAGCCGTGCGGTGTTCAGGTCGACGCGCTGGAGCAGTCGACCGGTCCGCAGGTTGTAGACGGCTACGCCGGACTGCTTGTACGCCGTTGCCTCGGACGAGCGCTCGCCCGACCCGATATCGCCGTACGTGACAAGCACGCGGTTGCGCGGAGCATCGACATGCAGCCCGAAGGTGGAGATGCCGGGAGCGACGCCGTACGGATGCGGGACGCCATCGCGGCCGACTACCGAGATCCGGCCGGTCGCGATCGACCCGATCAGGAACGCCTGCCGGGTCGGATCCCAGGCGATCCCCTCGGGGTAGCGGTCAGTGGTGTGCCCGGTGATCGAGACCCCAGCCGGGGCCGCCACCGCAGGGACAACAGGCGAGGTCAGAGCTAGAACAGCGGCAACAGCCGCAGTGAAACGCAACATCGAAGAACCCCTCTCGGATGGATACGAGTACAGAGACTAATCAGAGGTCTGATGCTCGTCAATGCATATATGCCGAAAAGTGTTCGTACGATGGGTGGTATGCGGATGTCCTTCGACGAGCGGCTCGGTAGTCACCTGAAGCGGGTCGAGCAAGACCTGCAGGCCGCGAAGGCGGCCGCAGTGAAGCCGGCAGGCCTGACAGTGCCGCAGTACGCCGCTCTGTTCGTGCTGGACGAGCAGCCGGGGATCTCAGCCGCTGAGCTGGCTCGGCGCTGCCTGGTGACCCCGCAGACGATGACGACGATCCTGCGCAACCTGGAAGCGGCGGGTCTGATCGAGCGCACACCGCACCCGCTGCACAAGCATGTGATCGAGACGCGCCCGACTCCGGCCGGGCGGAAGGCGCTGGATCAGGCCGATGAGCGGGCCACGGGCGTCGAGCGCCGGCTTGCCGCTGCGTTCAGCGACGAGGAGCGCGACGTACTGCGTGCGCTCCTCGCCCGGGTGTCAGAAACACTGACCACAGATCCAATACTCGACCGTTAGAACAGCGCGGCCATCAACCGGCGACGCGCCTTGCCGACGCGCTCGTCCTCGGCGCCGACGACCTCGAACAACTCCAGCAGGTGCAGGCGAACGGTGTTGCGCTCGTCCCCCGCGGTCGTCTGGATGGTCGTGATGAGCCGGGCGAACGCGTCCTCGACGTGACCGCCCATCAGGTCGACATCGGCGACCAGCAACTGCGCCTCGATGTCGGACGGGTTGTCAGCCGCCCGCGTGCGGATGTCGGCCGGCGCCTCCTGGGTCCGCTTCACCAGCTGAACCCGGGCCAGGCCCGACTTCGCCTCGGCGTCGTTCGGCGTCTCCTTGATCAGTTCCTCGTACGCCGCGATCGCGCCCTCGAGATCACCCGCACCGACCGCGTCCTCCGCCTTCGCATAGCGCGGGTTCGGTGCGTCCTCCTCCTCGACGGGAGCCTCTGCGGCCGGTCCGACCGGCTCGGCCCGGCCGGTGACGCCGTTCGCCACAGCGACCGTCATCAGCTGGTCGAGGTACTGGCGGGCCTCAGCCTCGCCGAGCGCACCCTGGAACAGCGGCACGACCTGACCACGCAGTACGGCGATCACCAGCGGTACCGACTGCACGCCGACCGCCTGGGCCAGTTGCGGGTTGGCGTCGATGTCGATCCGGGCCAGCAGGAACTTTCCGGCGTACTCGGTCGAGAGCTTGGTCAGCACCTCGCCGAGCTGGGCCGCGCCCTGCGCCCGCGGCGACCAGAACTCGACCACCACGGCCACCTGCAGGGACCGCTCGATCACGTCGCTCTGGAACGTCGCCTCGCTCACGTTCAGCACGTACGAGCCGGCAGCACCACCGGCCGGCGTACCGGGCGCACCTGCACCTGCACCGGCTCCGGGCCCAGGGGCTCCGGCCGGCCGCCGCAAGGCTGACAGATCGATCGCTCCGGGACGGGAGAAGTTGGACTGGCTCACCACTGCCCTCGCATTCCGCTCGCGCCCAAGGGGCGCCCACCGCGTACGTTCACAGGTCTATCCTCTCCGACGCTACTCAAGCGTTGGGTGCCCGGGTAGCCAGGAGTAGTCGCGCCAGGCCGCTCCGCGTCCCAGCGACCGCGATCCGATCACCACCGCGCAGGGGCCGGTCGTACGCCGGGGTCCAGTCCCAGGGGTCGGTGTCACGCTTGTGGGCGAGCACCCGGAGCCCGCCGGCCTCGTCGAGTTCACCGAGCCGGAGACCGACCGCGACCGAGGCCGGTTCCACGGTCACCTCGGTCAGCAGCAGGACGCGCCGACCGGCCGGCACGGTCACCTGACTGCGCCGGTTGGCCGCCGCAGCCGCGATCGCAGGGGCGACCAGCATCGACACCGAACGGCTGTGGCCGAGCCCGAGCCGCCGCTCGACCCGCTGGGCCAGGTCGTGGTCGAACATCCGCATCGTGATCCGCGCGTCCGGATTGAGATCCCGGACCACCATCGCGGACTCGAGGTTGGTGATGTCGCCATCGGTCAGCGCCAGCACTGACTGCGCCCGCTGAACCCCAGCAGATCGCAGCGTCTCTTCATTGCTGCTGTCACCGATCACGACCGGGATCCGCAGCCGATGCGCAGTCTGTACGCCGGGCGCATCGTCGTCCTTCTCGACGCCGACCACCGCGACTCCACGCTCGGACAGGATCTCCAGCACCCGGGCGCCGACCGTACCGAGGCCGCAGACGACCACGTGGTTGCGCGGCCGGCCGCGGACCCCACCGATCACGCGAGACAGCCGGGCGCCGATCAGCGAGTCGACGATCACCGCGGTCAGCAACGCGACCAGCACGATGCCGGTCAGCTGCACGATCACGGCCGCGACCTTCGCCCACGGTGCCGCGTCGGAGAACACGTTGTCCTCGATTCCGGCCGAGGTGACCGCCCCGGCGACCAGATAGAGCGCCCGCAGCCAGTCGATCCTGGCGATGAAATGCGTGAGCACCGTTCCGATGATCACCAGCATCGCCATCACCGCCGCGATCCGTCGTACCCGGCGATCGAGCACGTCGCTGAGTGCCATGATCCAGCCGGCCCGCCGGACGTCGCGAGTCCGCCAGACCGTGCGGATCCCGGTACCGAGCACGATGTCGCCACTCGGATCCGCACTCGCCTCGGGCAGCAGCACGGGCGTCGCGGACGAGGTCGTGTCGGCAAGGACAGTCAGATGGGGTTCGCGGATCAGCTCGGCCTGTCCTGCGACCAGCCGCCGGTCGCCGATGTCGAGCCACGTGAGCTCGTCGTCCTCCAGCGCATCCGCCACGAACGCGGGCGCGGCCAGCGACGGGCCGGAGATGACCACGCAGTCGCCGAGCAGGCTGTGCAACTGCTTGCCCAGCCGCGGGTTGACCATCTGCACGATGATCCGCAGCCCTGGATCCATGTCGCGCGCGGTCAGCGCCGTGTGCACGTTGTGGACGTCGTCGGTGTCCAGCAACACCAAGGCCCGCGCCGTCGACGCCTCGCCGTCGTTGGCGTCGATCCCGGCCCGGCGCAGCAACGACTCACTGATCACCCGGACGCCCATCACCTGGGCGCCGAGCTCGCTGATCCGGTCGTAGTGCCGCGAGGCCGGGTTGACGACCGCCACGACCCGCTCGCCCGAGCTCACCAGCTCGGTGACGACCCGCAGCATGGTCCGGTCCGAACCACAGACCACGACCGCTCGCCCGTCAGGCGGACCTGCCGCCGCCTGAACGCGCGCTGCAGCTGAGGGTTCTGCCGGTACTACTGCCTCAGAAGCGGGCGGGCTCTCGGTACTCGCCCCACTCGTCCCGAAGAACGTGACAGATTTCCCCCATCGTGGCCTCCGCACGCGCAGCCTCCAGCATGGGCTCGATCAGGTTGCCAGTCCCCCTGGCCGCTTCGACAAGAGCCGCCAGCGTACGCCGTACCAGGTCCTCGTCGCGTTGGGACTTGCGCGTCGCGAGCACCCGGCACTGCTCGACCTCGACCTCGTGGCTGACCCGGAGGATCTCCAGCCCGCCGGAGACGGTGTCGGTCAGCGTGTTCACGCCGACGATCTTCTTCTCGCCCTTCTCGAGCTTCTGCTGGTACTCGAAGGCCGCGTCGGCGATCTCGGCCATGAACCAGCCGTCCTCGATGCCGCGCAGGATGCCTCCGGTCATCGTGCCGTCCGGGCTCATCTCCTTGATCCGCGCGAAGATCTCCTCGGCCTCGGCCTCGATCTTGTCGGTCAAAGCCTCGACGTACCACGAGCCGCCGAGCGGGTCGGCGACGTTGGTGACGCCGATCTCCTCCATCAGCACCGACTGCGTGCGCAGCGCGATCTCGGCCGACTGATCGGTCGGCAGGGCAAGCGTCTCGTCAAGAGCGTTGGTGTGCAGCGAGTTCGTGCCACCCAGGACGGCAGCCAGGGCTTCAACAGCAGTCCGTACGACGTTCAGTGTCGGCTGCTGGGCAGTCAACGAGACACCGGCGGTCTGGGTGTGGAAACGCAGCCACTGAGCCTTGTCCGTCTTGGCGCCGTACACGTCACGCATCCAGCGCGCCCAGATCCGGCGGCTCGCGCGGAACTTCGCGATCTCCTCGAAGAAGTCCAGGTGACTGTCGAAGAAGAACGACAGACCGGGCGCGAAGACGTCGACGTCGAGACCACGGTCGAGGCCGAGCTCGACGTACCCGAAACCGTCGGCGAGCGTGTAGGCGAGCTCCTGGCCGGCCGTCGATCCCGCCTCGCGAATGTGATAGCCGGAGACGCTCAACGGCTTGTACGCCGGGATGTTGGCGGCGCAGTACTCCATCAGATCGCCGATCAGGCGCAGATGCGGTTCCGGCGGGAACAGCCACTCCTTCTGCGCGATGTACTCCTTGAAGATGTCGGTCTGCAGCGTCCCGTTGAGCTTGGAGATGTCCGCGCCCTGCCGCTCGGCGGCGACCAGGTACATCACGAAGGCCGGTACGGCGGGACCGGAGATCGTCATCGAGGTGGTGACGTCCTGCAGCGGGATGCCGTTGAACAACCGGTCCATGTCGACGGCCGAATCGATCGCGACACCGCAGTGGCCGACCTCGCCGAGCGCCTTCGGCTCGTCGGAGTCGCGACCCATCAGCGTCGGCATGTCGAAGGCGACGGACAGGCCGCCGCCCCCGCCGTTCAGGATCATCTTGTAGCGCTCGTTGGTCTGCTCGGCGTTGCCGAAGCCGGCGAACTGCCGGATCGTCCACGGCTTGCCGCGGAACCCGGTCGCGTGCAGACCGCGGGTGAACGGGAACTCGCCCGGCCAGCCGATCCGCTCCATCCGCGGATCGGTCGCCCCCTCGGGCGGGCCGTAGACGGGCTCGACCTCGGTGCCGGAGAGCGTGGTGAAGTCCGCCTCCCGCTTGCGTGCGGCGTCGTACCGCTGCTGCCACCGGCTGCGGCCGGCTGCGATCTGCTCGGCGTCCATGGTCCCAAAATACTTGGACGTCCAACTATTTCCAACCCACAGAAGCCCGTTAACTACTGGTGAGCAGAGTCAGCTGAAGTCGCCGGCGCTCTGCCGCAGCGGCTCGAGCACCGACCAGAGCATCTTCAGTTGCTCGTCGCTCAGGCCCTTGAGCGCGAAGTCCGCCGCGACCAGGTCCGCGGTCGCCCGCTCGACCAGGTCCCGGCCCTCCTGGGTGATCTCGCACAGGACGGCGCGACCGTCGTCCGGGTGCGGGATCCGCAGCACCAGGTTCGCCGCCTCCAGCCGCCGGACGATCGACGTCACCGAGGTCGGGTGCACCTGCAGCCGCTCGCCCATCTTCCCCAGCGGCAGCGAACCACGCCGGGAGAACGTCAGCAGCACCAGCGCCTCGAACCGCGCGAAGGTCAGTCCGTGCTTGCGGAGGATGTCGTCCAGCTCGCCGATCACGATCTGCTGGGCCCGCATCAACGACGTGACCGCGCGCATCTGCTCGACCGCGCCCCACCGCTGACCCCACTGCCGCGACGCCTCGTCGATCGGATCGAACGGCAACGCCCGTCTCCTCGCCATGAACTGAAGAGTAACTGTCGGCGGCCTGTGGGAGGGTCCGGACATGGGTACAGACATGGGATTGTCCGCCGAGTACTACCTCGAACAGCTCACCGCCGAGGCCGCCCGCCTGCGTGAGGTCGCCCAGCTCGGCCTGGAGGCGCCGGTTCCGAGTTGCCCGGGCTGGACGGTCGAGACCGTCGTCCGGCATGTCGCGCAGGTCTACCTGCACAAGGTCGAGGTCCTGAAGCTAGGAGCCCTGCCGAAGCCTTGGCCGCCGGAGGGCATCGACGAGCACGACGCTTTCGAGCTGTACGACGAAGGTCTGGCGGCGGTGATCGCTGCGCTGAAGCAGGCCGGCACGACCCAGCAGACCTGGACCTTCAGCCCGAAGGACACTACGACGGGCTTCTGGTACCGGCGGATGGCGCTGGAGACCGTCGTGCACCGGATCGACGCCGAGCTCGCGCACGACGTGGTCACGCCGATCGCCGCTGAGCTCGCCCTGGACGGGATCGACGAGCTCCTGTACCCCAGCCTCGGCGGTCCGTGGTGGGACGAGAGCTGGACCAAGTACCCGATCGACGCGACCCTGCGGATCACCGCCGAGGGCCGCTCGTGGACCGTCGGCGCCGACGCCACCAGCGTCACCGTGACGCAAGGATCCGAGGGCGACTCGGCCGCGGAGATCTACGGCGATCCGGGCTCGGTCTACCTGTGGCTGTTTGGGCGCACCGGCAACGAGGCCATCCAGACCGTCGGCTCGGAGGACGTCGTCCAGGCGTTCCGTGGGCGCCTCACGGAAGCGACTCAATGAGAGTGTCCTGATGGCGAGGTGCTGTTCGTTCCCTTTCCGAGGGACCAGAGTGGTCCTGACCGAAGGAGCCGCATCATGACGCAGTACCTCGCACTCACCTACACCGCCGACGTCGACTGGTGGGCCCCCGAGCAGGCCGCCGAGCTCGCGGAGTACCGGCAGTTCGCGATCGAGAACGCCGGGCAGATCAAGGCCAGCGCTGTGCTGCACCCGACGACGACCGCCACCGTGGTCCGCGTCGAGGGCGCGCGCGGCGGACAGGTCGTCACCACCGACGGGCCGTACGCCGAGACCAAGGAAGCCCTGACCGGCTACTACCTGATCGAGGCCGAGGACCTGGAGGAAGCGATCGCGATCGCCGCCAAGCTCCCGGCCGCCTGGAACGGCGCGGTCGAGGTCCGCCCGGTCATCAACGCCAGATAACCCATGGCTGAACCGATCTACCTTGGCGCCATCGCCGACACGATCCGGATCGAGGGCACGCGGATCCTCGCCACCCTGATCCGGACCGTCGGCGACGTCCAGCTCGCCGAGGATGCCGTCCAGGAAGCCACCCTGGCGGCTCTCGGCGCCTGGCCGGTCACGGGAGTACCGCCGGAGCCGCGCGCCTGGCTGACCGTCACTGCGCGCCGCAAGGCGATCGACATCCTGCGTCGTGAGCGCGCCCGAGGAGACAAGGAACGGGCGGGGACCGAACTCCTGGAGCTGACCCGCCCGGCACCGGCTGAGGTTCCAGCAGTCTCCGTCGAGTCGGTCGAGTCCGATGAAACCGTGCACGACGACCTACTGCGGCTCATCTTCACGTGTTGCCATCCCACACTCTCGCCGCCTACTCGGGTCGCGCTCGCGCTGCGAACGCTGTGTGGGCTCTCCGCCGGCGCGATCGCCGCGGTCATGCTCACCAGCGAGGCCGCGACCGCGAAGCGCCTGACCCGCGCCCGGCAGAAGATCGCGGCCGCCAACATCCCGTACCGCGTTCCGCCCGCGGCCGAGCTCGCTGACCGGCTGCCCGCGGTCTGTGCGGTCGTCCACGGCCTGTACACCTCCGGACATGCGCCGGCCGACGGAGAACCGGCGTACAACCTGGATCTGTGCACGGAGGCGATCCGGTTGGCCGAGCTCCTGCACGGACTACTCCCCGACCAGCCGATGCCAACCGCCGTACTGGCGTTGCTCCTGCTCACTGAGGCGCGCCGACCAGCACGGCTTGATGCTGATGGCGAGGTCGTCACGCTCGATCGGCAGGACCGCGCGCTGTGGGACGCGGCGGCGATCACCCGCGGGATCTCACTGCTGAACGACTCGCTGGAACGCTCAGACCGGCAGGCCGATCCCTATCAGCTGCAAGCCGCGATCGCGGCCGAGCACGCGCGCGCACCGGCGTACTCGATCACCGACTGGCGCGAGATCGTCCGCCTCTACGACCTTCTGCTCTCCGTCGCTCCGACACCCGCCGCAGAGCTGGCCCACGCCGTCGCGACCGCGGAGGCCGAGGGCCCGCAGGCCGGACTGACCCTTCTCGAACGACAGCAGGGTCCCCGGACTCACGCCGTACGGGCCGAGCTATTGGCGCGTCTGCATCGCTATCGCGAGGCCGTCGACGAGCTGTCCCGATCCGAGCCCGCGACCGCGGCCGAACGCCGCCATCAGCAAGGCCGGATCGAGGAGTTCAGTCGTCGGTCCAGTTCCCACGATCGCTGTTGAAGATCGACTTCGAGGCGGACGGCGAACTGCTCGGCGCGGGGCGCGAGTGGTGCGCCGGGGCCGCGGTGGTCGTGGTGACCTCCTGGGCCGAGTCCATCCCGATCGGGCCGGTGCCGTCGTCGTCGGAGTCCTCGTCGCTCTGGACCACGTCGACGCTGGCCGAGGCTCGCAGGCCGGTGCGCTGGATGACACGCTGAATGGTCAGGTCGCGGTCGTCGGGCCGGCTGACCCACTTGATCTCGCGGAAGCCCTGGTCCTGCGCGGCGGACTCGAAGACGAAGTGGCCGTAGCCCAGCATCCGCCCGATGATCGGCTTCTGCAGCGTGATGTCCAGGACTCGCGCGATCGGGGTGGTCGCGACGGTCTGCGAGAAGACGCCGCGGATCCGCATCACCCGCATGTTCGTCACCACGAAGCGGTCGCGGTGATGGGTGAGGAAGGTCCAGAAGGAGTGCGTCAGCAGCACCAGGCAGATCGCCAGCAGCACCGGCTGCCCGCCGATCGGCGTGGTCACCATCGTGATCAGCAGCCCGGCCGCGAGCAGCACCTCCAGCATCGGGACCGTGAACACGACCCAGTGCTGCCGAACCTCGTCGATGACGACTTCGCCCTCGTCCGAGATCAGATGGCGCCGTACCTTCGGATCGAACATCCGGAAGAGGCCAATTCCGGCCATCCGCTCACTCCCCTGTCACGCGTCTGCTGATCCCGCTGTGTGACCCCGTACAACAAGTGTCCCGCACGATCGCTCGTCACGGGACACTTGGGCGTCAGATCAGTTGAACAGCGCGGTCAGGAACGTGATCACGCTCCCGAACAGATCACCGACTCCGGAGAAGGCGCCCCCCACCGCGTCGGCGGCGTTCGTCGGCTGCGTGAACAGATAGAAGCCGGCAAAGGCGATGAGAGCCCAGATCAACAGCTTCTTCGGCATGTCACCACTCCTCGTTCCAACCACTGGGTCGACTGTGTTGTGAGTTTGTATCACGGACCGTCACGAATTGTCACTGACTGAACACAGCCCACCGCACAATGCTCACCAGCTACAAGCTCCATTGTGTAACGGATCCGGGGGCATGGCACCTATCGGCGCGCCGTGATGAGACGCGGATCGCAGACAGTGACCACATAGTGGCACATTTGCCCGAATACGGGACAGTAGCCCAATCTTCGGAGCCCGATTACACGGTGTGACAGAAGGTGGCCCTCTGTCGCAGTACCGAGACCTAAATCACAGGGCAGCGATCAGTTCGTCGGCCGCGCTGTAGGGATCGGTGTTGCCTTCGGCCACCTTCGCGGCCAGTACGTCGAGCCGCGCATCACCGTGCAGATGCGCGAACCGGGTCCGCAGCGCGGTCATCGCGATCGCCTCGATCTCGTCGCGGGCCCGGGAGCGTCGCCGCTCGTCCAGTACGCCGTTGCCGCGCATCCAGGTCAGCCGGTCCTCGATCGCCGTCACGACCTCGTCGATGCCTTCGTTGCGCGAGGCCACCGTCTTCAGGATCGGCGGCACCCACGCACCTTCGGCCCGCTCGGCCAGCGCCAGCATGTGCCGCAGGTCGCGAGTGACGTTCTGGACGCCATCACGGTCGGCCTTGTTCACGACGTACAGATCGCCGACCTCGAGGATGCCGGCCTTGGCCGCCTGGATCCCGTCGCCCATCCCGGGCGCCAGCAGCACGATCGTGGTGTCGGCCATCCCGGCGATCTCCACCTCGGACTGCCCGACCCCGACCGTCTCCACGAACACCACGTCGAACCCGGCCGCGTCCAGCACCCGCAACGCCTGCGGCGTCGACCACGACAGCCCGCCCAGGTGACCGCGCGACGCCATCGACCGGATGTAGACGCCCTTGTCCAGGGCGTGGTCCTGCATCCGCACCCGGTCGCCCAGCAACGCACCACCAGAGAACGGAGACGATGGATCGACCGCCAGAACAGCCACCCGTTTCCCGGTTCCCCGGTACGCCGTCACGAGCGCCGAGGTGGACGTGGACTTGCCCACGCCGGGTGAGCCGGTGATCCCGACGATGTGCGCATGACCGGCGTACGGGGAGAGTGCAGCCATCACCTCGCGCAGCAGCGGTGACTCGTCCTCGACCAGCGAGATCAGCCGGGCGACGGCCCGGGAGTCTCCCTCCCGGGCACGCTCGACCAGCTCCGCTACCGGCGGGGTGCGGCGTGGCATCAGCTCTTGTTCACGCGAACGATGAGCGCGTCACCCTGACCGCCACCACCACAGAGTGCGGCCGCGCCGACGCCGCCGCCACGACGACCGAGCTCGAGCGCGAGGTGCAGCACGAGCCGCGCACCCGACATCCCGATCGGGTGGCCGACAGCGATCGCGCCACCGTTCACGTTCACCTTGTCGGCGTCGACCCCGAGCTCACGCGTGGACGCGATCCCGACGGACGCGAAGGCCTCGTTGATCTCGACCAGGTCGAGTGCCGCCGGCTCGATGCCTTCCTTCGCGCACGCCTTCGCGATCGCGTTGGCGGGCTGGCTCTGCAGCGTCGAGTCCGGACCGGCGACCGAGCTGTGCGCACCGATCTCGGCGATCCAGGACAGCCCGAGCTCCTCGGCCTTGGCCTTGCTCATCACGACGACCGCGCAGCCGCCGTCGGAGATCGGCGACGACGAACCGGCCGTGATCGTGCCGTCCTTGCCGAACGCGGGCCGCAGCTTGCCCAGCACCTCGAGCGAGGTGTCCGCACGGACACCCTCGTCGGCGCTGATCACGATCGGGTCGCCCTTGCGCTGCGGGACCTCGACCGGCACGACCTCGTCGACGTACAGACCGTTCTTCCAGGCGGCCGCGGCCCGCTCGTGCGAGCGGACGGCGAACGCGTCCTGCTCCTCGCGGGTCAGTTTGATGCCCTCGTTGTTGGCCTGGTCGGTGAGCGCGCCCATCGGCTGGTCGGTGAACGCATCCCAGAGCCCGTCGAACTCCATCGAGTCCTTCAGGGCGACCTGGCCGTACTTGAAGCCCTCACGGGACTTCGGCAGCAGGTGCGGCGCGTTCGTCATCGACTCCATGCCGCCGGCCACGACGACGTCGTACTCGCCGGCGCGGATCAGCTGGTCGGCGAGCGCGATCGCGTTCAGGCCGGACAGGCACACCTTGTTGATGGTGATCGCCGGGACGCTCATCGGAATGCCGCCCTTGGCCGCGGCCTGGCGAGCGGTGATCTGACCGCCGCCGGCCTGCAGCACCTGGCCCATGATCACGTACTCGACCTGGTCCGGCGCGACGCCGGCCTTGTCCAGCGCGCCCTTGATCGCGAACCCACCGAGCTCGGCTCCGGTGAAGCCCTTCAGACCGCCCAGCAGCTTCCCGATCGGGGTACGCGCGCCGGCCACGATGACGCTTTGGTTCTGCGTGTCAGACATGCTGTCACGATACCTGCGGCGGCACTGGTACGCGTCTGTCGAACGGGTCACACGAACGACGTATTGCCTCAACGCAGTCTTAGGGTGAAGGGATGGACGAGCTCTTCGAGGCGATCGATCACGTCGGCATCGCCGTACCGGACTTCGACGCGGCCGTGCGCCACTACGCCGACGTCTTCGGGATGACGGTCGCGCACGAGGAGGTCAACGAGGAGCAGGGCGTCCGCGAGGCGATGCTCTCGGTCGGCGCCTCCGGCTCCTCGATCCAGCTGCTCGCACCGCTGTCGGACGCGTCGCCGATCGCCAAGTTCCTGGACAAGCGCGGGCCGGGCATCCAGCAGCTGGCCTATCGGGTCCGCGACATCGACCAGGTCTCCGCCGTACTGCGCTCCCGTGGGGCCGAGCTCCTGTACGACGAACCGCGCCGGGGTACCGCCGGATCCCGGGTGAACTTCATCCACCCGAAGTCGGCCGGCGGCGTACTGGTTGAACTCGTACAGCCCGCCTGAGTGTTACGGCGGCGTGTTACGGCTGGCCAACAGCCGGTGACGGCGCGCTCTATCCCCTTCAGAGTTGGATTTTGCGGACTACGCTGTTCGAGTGCTGAAGGACAGCGCCACCGACTCTCTCGACGGTGTGCCGGCGGGTTTCCAGCACGAAGCCTTCGTCTACTCCGGCGACGAAGAGTTCGTGCGACTGTCGGCACCGTTCGTGCACGACGGCCTGGCGACGGACGCGGCGATCGTGGCGGTACTCCCGCCGGACCGGATCGCCATGCTGCGCGACGCCCTCGGAGCATCGGCCGCGCAGCTGCGTTTTATCGATATGACGACCACCGGTCGTAATCCCGCCCGGCTGATCCCGTTCTGGCGCGACGTCCTCACGCAGTCCGGCGGCCGCCCGGTCTACGGCCTCAGCGAGTCCATGTACCCGGGCCGGACCACGGCCGAGTACGACGAAGCCTTGCTGCACGAGGGATTGACCGACCTCGCCTTCACCGGCGACTCGGGCTTCCGCCTCTGCTGTCCCTTCGCGGCAGTAACCGGAGTCGGCCCCACCGCTTCCCACTCGGGAGCCGAGGCGCTGGCCGAGAAGACCTTCCGGACACCACTGAACGACGTACCGGATCGGGCCGAGCGGTGGGAGTTCGGGCTGGCCGATCTCGGCGACGTCCGGAAGTGGGTGAACGGGCAGGCGTCGTCGCACGGGGTGTCGCGGGACCGGATGGACGACCTCGGGCTGGCGCTGCACGAGATCTGCACCAACAGCATCCGCTTCGGTGGCGGCCGCGGTGCCTTGTCGGTCTGGATCGAGAACGGTTCGCTCGTCTGCGACGTGGCCGACCGCGGCCGGATCGACAACCTGCTCGTCGGCCGGGTGATGCCGCCGCTGGACGGACTCGGCGGCCGGGGCGTCTGGCTCGCCAACCAGCTCTGCGATCTCGCCCAACTGCGGTCTGGCGACGACTTCACGCAAGTGCGGTTGCACACGCGCTTGCGGTGACTGTGCTTGTTTGATTTATGGGACCACTGACAACGGTGGACTGGAAAAGTGACGGTGGTCTCACCGGTGCCGAACTGTGTCACAAGGCACAGCCCGCGAGGCATACTCAACGGTAACGTCCGCTCACCAGTCCGCTCCTTGCAGGAGGTACGACGTGAAGCAGATCCTCGATGCGATCCTCGCCGGCGACAGTGCGGCGGTAGGTGGGATCGACGTACCGGACCACTACCGGGGCATCACCGTGCACGCCGACGAGGCGGACATGTTCGAAGGTCTGGACGCCAAGGAGAAGGACCCGCGCAAGAGCCTGCATCTGGACGACGTCCCGACGCCCGAGCTCGGCCCGGGTGAGGCGCTGGTCGCGGTGATGGCGAGCGCGATCAACTACAACACCGTCTGGACGTCGATCTTCGAGCCGGTCTCGACCTTCTCGTTCCTCAAGCGGTACGGGAAGTTGTCGCCGCTGACCGCCCGCCACGACCTGCCGTACCACGTGGTCGGCTCGGACCTGGCCGGCGTCGTACTGCGGACGGGCCCGGGCGTGAACGCCTGGAAGCCCGGCGACGAGGTGGTCGCGCACTGCCTGTCGGTCGAGCTCGAATCCCCCGACGGGCACAACGACACGATGATGGACTCCGAGCAGCGGATCTGGGGTTTCGAGACCAACTTCGGCGGCCTCGCCGAGATCGCGCTGGTGAAGTCCAACCAGCTGATGCCGAAGCCGGCCCACCTCACCTGGGAAGAGGCCGCATCACCCGGGCTGGTGAACAGCACGGCGTACCGGCAGCTCGTCTCGTCCAACGGCGCGAACATGAAGCAGGGCGACGTCGTACTGATCTGGGGCGCGTCCGGCGGGCTCGGGTCGTATGCGACGCAGTTCGCACTCAACGGCGGCGCGATCCCGGTCTGTGTGGTGTCGTCGCCGGAGAAGGCCGAGATCTGCCGCGCGATGGGTGCGGAGCTGATCATCGACCGGTCCGCCGAGGGCTACAAGTTCTGGAAGGACCCGTCGACCCAGGACCCGAAGGAGTGGAAGCGCCTCGGCGCCCGGATCCGCGAACTGACCGGCGGCGACGACCCCGACATCGTCTTCGAGCACCCGGGCCGCGAGACCTTCGGCGCCTCGGTGTTCGTGGCCCGCAAGGGCGGCACGATCGTCACCTGCGCCTCGACGTCCGGCTACATGCACGAGTACGACAACCGCTACCTCTGGATGAACCTGAAGCGCATCGTCGGCTCGCACTTCGCCAACTACCGCGAAGCCTGGGAGGCCAACCGCCTGATCGCCAAGGGGATGGTGCACCCGACCGTCAGCCGCGTCTACTCCCTCGAGGACACCGCCCAGGCCGCGTACGACGTCCACCACAACCTGCACCAGGGCAAGGTCGGCGTCCTGACGCTGTCACCGGCCGAGGGTCTCGGTGTCCGGGATCCTGAGCTGCGGGCGCGGCACCAGCAGGCGATCGATCGGTTCCGCAATCGCTGAGTTGTTCTAGGCGGGGGCCCGATTGGCTGGTCAGGGCCTCCGTCTGACAGGCTTAAGCTGGGGGATTCAGCTGAGCCGCCAGAAGGGAAACTCAGGAATGCCTGACGAGTCGAGCCTGCCGTTCTTCGACCGCACTGCGACCGCGGCCGGAGGTTTCCCGGTCAGTCGGCGTGGCTACGACAAGCAAGCCGTGGACGACTACGTTCGCGCCCTGGAGATGCAGCTCGTGGAGGTCCGCACGCGGGCCGACGAGCTGCAGGGCAGCGTTGCTCCGATCCAGCGGCAGCTCGACGAGACGCGCCGTCAACTCGAGGCCAGTGCCAACCCGTCGTACGCCGGTCTCGGTGACCGGGCCGCGCAGATCCTGCGGCTCGCCCAGGACCAGGCGGCCGAGGCGCTCGAGGAGGCCCGGCGCGAGGCCGAGGAGCTGCGGACCACCGCGGCCAAGGAGGCCGCTGCGCAGCGGGCGACCGGTGAGCGCGAGGCCGAGGACATCCGGACGGTTGCCCTCAACGAGTCCGACAGCATGCGTCGTACCGCCGAAGGTGATGCCGCCGAGCTCCGCCGTACCGCGGAGACCGAGGGCGCCGAGGTGCTGCAGGCCGCGCGCCGCAAGGCCGAGCAGCTCACGCTGACCGCCGAGTCGCAGGCCAGCACGCTGAAGAACGGCGCGCTGCACGAGGCCGAGAAGATCCGGACCGCGATCCAGCGCGAGTCGGCCGCCCTGCGCGCCCGGCTCGCCGACGAGCGGGAGCAGCAGGCCAAGGAGCTGGCCGACAAGCACCAGCAGATCGCGGCCGACACCGAGAACCTGACCACCCAGATGAAGGAGGCCGCCGAGGCCTCCGAGCGCCGGGTGGCCGAGGCGACCGAGCAGGCCCGCAAGATCCGCGCCGAGGCCGAGGAGTCCGCCGAGCGGACCCTGAGCCGGACCCGCCGCGAGGCCGAGCAGGTACTGAGCACCGCCCGCACCCGCGCCGAGTCCGAACTCGCCAACGCCGCCGACGAGGCCGAGCGGTCGCGCACGATCGTCGCCCGCGAGACCGAGCGGCTCGCCAAGCGTCGTGACGGCATCCTGACCCAGATCGCCGGTCTGAACGAGATCGCCAGCAACATCGCCCGCCAGGCGGCCGAACTCGACTCCGAGACGGCGCCGGTCACGCCGTACGTGAATCCCTTCAGCCGTCCGGACTCCAGCGCGCTGAGCTCGGCCCCAGCTCCGGCTTCCGCTTCCGCTTCTGTGGATGGGGTCTCCCCTTCGGCGGGCGGACCTGGTACGGCGGGTGGCTCGTTCACGCCGTCGACCGACAACCCGTTCACCTCGCCGGCTGTCGAGCCCGTCGCGGACTCGAAGCCGACGGGTGACAGCCCCTTCGCGCCGAAGCCCCGCACCGACAGCCACGCCTTCGGCGCCGGTACGGCGGCCGCGGACCCGGCGCTCGACGACGGCGGACCGTTCACCGGTTCGAGCCCGTTCGTCGGATCGGACGCCGGTGAGGCCCGGGTCGACGAGACGCGGATCGACAGCAGTCTTCGGGTGGACCCGGCAATCGCTGAGCAGCTGACCAGCAAGTCCTCGGGTGGGCCGGCCGACGCCGACGATGCTGACGGCGATGACCAGCCGGTCGACTCGACGAGGATCGACGAGTTCCGCCTCGATGACCTCGACGCCCAGGAGAATTCGGTGGACCGCAAGACCAGCGCGCGATCCCCGAAGGACACGATGTGACGCCAGCCGGCGACGACAACTCGACAGCGACCACTCCGGAAGAACTCGCCGCGGCGACCCGCGAGGCCCAAGCGGCCGCCGAGCACGCCGAGGCCGCTGCTGAGCACGCGGAGAAGTCCGCCGACGACGCCGAGGAGTCCGCCGACCAGGCGGACGACTCGGCCGACGACGCCGGCACCTCGGCCGAGCAGGCCGAGGCCGCGGCGAACAAGGCCGTCGCCACGGTCGAGAGGGCCGAGGACCTCGAGACCACCGACGACGACATCTCCGGCGAACTGCTGATCGACGAACGCCACCCCGACGAGGGCATGGGCAAGCCCGGTCCGCCGATCCGCCGGTCGAACCCGTTCGTCTTCGGGTTCTTCGCGGCCCTCGGCGTCCTGTTCGCGTGGGGCCTGTGGAACGCCCTCGGTCGCGCCAGCTCGGTGCTGATCCTGTTGCTGGTCTCGATGTTCATCGCGGTCGGCCTGAACCCGCTCGTCGAGTGGTTCATGCGCCGCGGCCTGAAGCGCGGCCTCTCGGTCGGCGTCGTCTTCCTGCTGATGATCCTCGCCGTCGCCGGCGTCGGCTTCGCGATCGTCCCGGTCGTCACCGACCAGATCGACGGCCTGATCACGAACGCCCCAGGGTGGCTCGACCTCCTGCAGAAGTCGAAGACGCTGAAGAACTTCGACAACCAGTACCACTTCATCCAGAAGGCCCAGGAGTACATCCAGGACCCGGCCCTGGCGCAACGCGCCTTCGGCGGCATCCTCGGCGTCGGCAAGGTCGTCGCCGGTGCCCTCTTCAACACCTTCACGATCCTGATCCTGACGCTCTACTTCCTGGCCTCGCTCCCCTCGGTCAAGCGAGCGGCCTACAGCCTGGTGCCGCGCACCCGCCGTACCCGCGTCTCGATCCTCGGCGACGAGGTCCTCACCCGCGTCGGTGGCTACGTCAGCGGCCAGTTCCTGGTCGCCCTGATCGCCGGCGTGATGATGTTCCTCTTCCTCGAGATCGTCGGCCTGCGCGAGTACGCCGTCGCCCTCGCGATCGTCGTCATGTTCTGCGACTTCATCCCGATGGTCGGCGGCCTGATCGGCGTCGTCATCGTCGCCCTGATCGGCTTCACGGGCGGTCTCTGGACCGGCATCGCCTGCCTCATCTACGGCATCATCTACCAGCAGATCGAGAACTACGTCGTAGCTCCCCGCATCATGCGCCGAGCCGTCGACATCCCCGGCGCCGTCACCGTCATCGCCGCCCTCCTCGGCGGCGCCCTCCTCGGCGTAGTAGGCGCCCTGCTGGCCATCCCCTCAGCCGCTGCCATCCTCCTGATCATCCGCGAAGTCTGGGTCCGCAAAGCCGACGCCTCGTAGTCTCTTCGGTGCGTGGGGCCTGCCGCGCCACGCACCACCTACGCCCGGCTCATCCCGAGGAACAGTGACCCCGTCGTGTCACTGTTCCTGCAGAACCCACCGCAATGGCTGCAGACGGGAGACCGGCGTTGCCATCCCGAGGAACTTGAAATCGACACTCGCGATCGCCGGCACCTGCAGCCGCTCGGCCAGCGCCAGGATCACAGCATCGACATAACCCAACGGCCCCGAGACCAGTTGCGCGCTGAGCTCAGCAGCACGCAATCGATCCTCAGGAGCCGGGTCGACCACCTCGAAAGCTTCGGTTCGCCCCGTCACTGCCTCGAGAAGCTGAACCTCAAGGGACGGACCGTTGCGCACGTTGTTGCGGAGAAAATTGCAGGTCTCGCCCAGCACAGGTTCAGGAACGAGCAGCGTTCCTGACCATCCCAGCAAAAAGTTCCCGCAGCGCTCGTGGTTCAGGTCGCGGACACTGAACATGGCAATCAACGGGCCTGAATCACAGAGCAACGCAGTCATGCACCCCGCCGGACAGCCTCGATCGCCTCAACAATCTCACGGTCCTTGCGGGCGTCCGCGAGGATCTCGCGATACCGCACTGACAGGTCGGGCTCATCGATGCTGGCCAAACCAAACCACGGAAAGCGACGTCGCAGCTCGGCGACCTGCTGGTCATCCATGCCTTCACTGTAAACGAGCTGACCCGGAAACCGTCTGATCTTCATGTCTTCCCCTGTTCGGATGGCACAACCTCTACGATGCGATGCAGTCGTCCGTCCTTGCCACGGATCAGAAGGTCATGCCGGTAGTCGGCGATGACCTCGCGCACCACGTCGGCGAGCTGTGACGACACCTCTTCTGCTTCCTGGACCAACTGCGATACGCGTTGATGGGAGACGCCGAGAACATTGCTGACGTCGCGTACCGGAACGTCCGCGCTGGTCAACGCCGAGGCGAGCTCGCGGCTGAAGTCGGCGACCAGGGATTCCAGTTTCTTGGCCTGCGCGCGCAGATCCTCGACGAGCGCCTTCGCATCGAGGAGGTCGTGCCCTGCCGCGTCGATCGCGGAGAACCTCACCTGCACCTGTGACAGCGGCAGGTCAGCAGTCAGGGCAACGTACTCCCGCGCGACCTGCTCGATCTCGTCGAGCCTGCGCGCCTGGGTGATGCCGTCCAGCTCAGGAACCTCAACCATCCACCATCGGCCCTCACGAGAGACCGTCGCATCGAAGACTCTCTGACTCCCCATGGATTCAGTCTATCCAGCTAGACGATTTCGTGGCAACTTCCATGGAATCTGGGTCCACCGGACCGTCCACCGGCGGGAGGGCACGGCGTGCGCGATCAGCGTCCTTACGGGGCGGGGAGTTTGGTTAGTTCGGGGGTTGGGGTGGTGTGGAAGGCGGCGGCTCGGGGGTAGCCGGCTAGGCAGCCTCGGGTGGTGAGGAGGGCTGTGTAGTAGTCGATGTGGCGGAAACCGTGTTCGCCGCGGGCGAAGGGTTGGTGGCGAATGGCCGAGATCCAGCGGTAGAAGGCTTCGTCGGGGATGGGGACGTAGAGGGTGGGGTGGAAGCCGTCCATGTCCTGCCAGTTCTCGGTGTGGAGGAGGGTGCGGGTGGCGTGCCTGGGGAGGTCTGCCAGGGGGCCTAGCTCGGTGGGGTCCAGTGCGAGGTCGGCCAGGTAGCGGGCTCGGATGGTGAGGCGGGCGGCGTGCTCGTGGTCTCGGTGGGCGCTGTGATGCCAGTGGGTGATGAGGGTGTCGGGTTGCTGGTCGCGAATGATCGTGGCCAGTTCGATCGCCGCCTCGTCGGTGTCGGGGAGGAAGCCTTCGCTGTGATTGAGGACCATGAAGTCGGCGCCGATCGCGGTGGCGAACGCTTCGCCTTCGGCGATCTTCTGCTTCTTGTACTCGGCCGGCGCAAGTCGCGGATGACTGCGTTCGCCGGGGGTGAGGGCGACGATGGTGACGTTGGCGCCGTCGAGGATCAGCTTGGCCAGGGTCGGACCGGCGGTCAGGTCCATGTCGCCGATGTGGGCGCCGATGGCGAGCACGGTTCTGGTCATGGGTGACTCCCGTCAGACGTTGGCACGCAGGATGGTGAAGGTGCGGGTGATGGTGAAGCCGGTGCTCAGGTAGAGACGGCCGGCGGCGGACTGCTCGCCCGCCCACAGGAACCACGCACTGTGGGCGCCGAGCGCGGCCATGCGCGTCAGCGTGAGGTGCAGCAGGAGCTTGCCGAGACCGGTGCCACGACATTCAGGCAGTACGCCGAATGGGCCGAACCGCTCGATCACACCTTCGTACGTCGCATGCTGAGCCCACCCGAGAATGCGTCCATCCGGATCACGCGTCACGACGATTCGGTCCAGCGGCATCCCGGCCACGACCGCCTCACGGATCGCCCGAGCCCAGTCCGGAGTGAACTCCGCGCCGGCCAGGTGGATCAACGCGGTCAGCTCGTCACCGGTCGGCGTACCGAAGCTGTAGCCCTCCCCCACCAACTCGTCGAGGCGTTTGCCCACCTCGGCCGGCATCGCATACCCGATGAGACTCCGGTCCATCGCGACCGCGTCGTACCCGGGTTCGAAGCCCAGCGATGTCAGCAGGCGCTCAGCTGCCGGGTAGCGCGGGCGGTCGAGGCCGGGCAGGAAGTAGTTCGGCGTGTACGACGAGAAGTAGACCTCGGCGCATCCCCTTTCGCGGAGCCAGTCCATCGCGGCCGTGAGCAGCGCCCGGCCGAGACCGCGACCGCGCGCGTCGGGATGAACGAAGAAGAAGGGGATCCAGCCGGTGGCCGGCTCCAGGTCCGCGCCGGTGACTGCGATCAGCCGGCGGACGGCGTACGCGGCGCCGACGATCCGGCCGTTGCTGACGGCAACTTTCAGGCCGGCCGGGTCGAAGTTCCGGTCGAGCAGGAAGAGGTCGCGGAACCGCGGGTACCCGATCGGGTCGGCCGGCGCCGCGGCGGTCCAGGCGGCGGCCAGCTCGGGACCGTCTCCCACCGCGAACGAACGGATCATCAACACCCCCGACGAGCGAGCCGTGTTGAAAACTTACCGCCGCACAGTTGATCCAGTCAACGCCTAACACTCACGGCAGGAACGGCACGAGCGCGGCGAGGAAGTCGTCGAGGCGTTCGGCGTGCACCCAGTGGCCGGCCTCCGGGACCTCGGCGTACTGGACGCGTGGGAAGTACGACGCGATCGTGGCTCGGTGGTCCTGCTGGACGTAGTCCGACTTGCCGCCGTAGATGAACAGCGTCGGCCCGTCGTAGTGCCGGCCCTCGAGACCGAACGGCCAGCCGGAGATCTGTGGCAGCGCGGCCTCGATCACCGGCAGGTTGGGCCGCCAGCGGGCGCCCGTGTCGTCGAGGATGAGGTTCTGCAGCAGGAAAGCTCGCGTCCCCGGCGTCGGTACGGCGTCAACCAACTGGGCGTCGACATCGGCGCGACGCTGCACTGACGAGAGATCGGCGTTGCGCATCGCCTGCGCGTACTCGACGAACGCGGGCGGGTAGGTGACCGGAGCAGCGTCGACGACGACCAGCCGCTCGACCACTCCCGGGTAGAGCAGTGCGGTCAGCATGGCGGTCTTGCCGCCCATCGAGTGCCCGACCAGCGTGACCGGGCCGGTACCGAGGCTCTCGATCGTCTCCCGGACGTCGTCGGCCATCTCCGGGTAGCTCATGGTGTCCACGTGCGGTGACGAGCCGTGGTTGCGCAGGTCGAGCGCGAAGACGCGGTGCTGCCCGGCGAGTCGGCGGGCGGCCGTCATCCAGTTCCGGCCCGAGCCGAACAGGCCGTGCATGACCACGACCGGCGTACCAGTTTCGCCGTACGACGTGACCGGGAGCTTCATGCACTGCCCTTCATCTTGGGACCTTTCGTCAGCGCCGACGGCCCCAGCACGCGGTGTGCCAGTGGCGTCGTTCGTCGAGGGACTGGGCGCCACCCAGGGCGGCGAGCAGGCTGGGGTTGTCCGGCCAGACCACCACGTGCGGCGTGGCCGGCGGGATCAGCTGATCGCAGCCAGGGCAGCGGTAGGACTTGCCGGACGCGGAGCCCGACACGCGCCGGACGTTCCACTCGCCGTCCGACCGGTCCTCCCGCGACTGGGAACCACCCAGTAGCGGCCGGTCGCTGACGGGCCGCTGCCACTTCGACGGTTTCCTGCTCCGGGGCGACATAGCCCTTCAAGGCTAGCCGTATGAGCCATGTCACCCCGGTGCAGGCACTGCCAACTACAGACGTGCGGTCGCGTACGCCGCCGTACCGATCAGCTCCATCGAGACCTGGAGGCGTTCCAGGCTGACGTTCTTGACGATGGTGTCCTCGGGCGAGTGGTACGGCGGTTCCAGGTGAGCCGGTGAGATCTCACCGCGCCAGGAGAAGTTCGCCGACGCGATGCCGACCTCCTGGAACGACTGGTGGTCCGACGAACCACGCAGCACCGGACCGACCATCTGCGGGTCGTAGCCGAGCCGCTGACCAGAAGCCCGTACGGCGTCGGTCGCGGTGTTGGCCAGACCGGTGAACGACAGGATCCAGTAGGTGACGGCTGGGTCCCAACTGGTAGCGACCATGTCGTTCTGGAACACGGCCTTGTACCGGTCGCGCTGATCCTGCGGCAGCTGCGCCACGTGGTACCGCGATCCGATCAGCCCCTGCTCCTCCGAACCCCACAGTGCGAACCGCAGGGTTGCGTTGGTGTTGAGCTTGCTCATCACCCGGGCGATCTCCATCGTGAGGACGGTCCCGGACCCGTCGTCGTTCGCACCGGGCGCGCCGATGACCGAGTCGTAGTGACCGCTGACCATCACGATCGGGCCGTTGGCGCCACTGCGGCCCCGACGTTCACCGATCACGTTGTTGGAGGTCAGACCCCGGTGGGCCTTGGTACTGATCCGCAGCGGCAGTGAGGTCACCACCGCGAGCGCCTCACGAAGCAGCCGCTTCTGCACCTGCGCGACCCCGATCACCGGGATCGGTGCGTCGGTCAGACCGGCTGGTGCGAACGCCGACGCCCGGCGCGGGAACACCAGGTCGGCCGGCAACAGGATGACTCCGACAGCACCCCGCGCCGCGGCCTCCGCGACTAAGGCCGGGCGCGCGGCTGCGGTGTCATCCGCGATCACGATCGAGCCGGCCACGTCGGCCGGCCAGACCGGTGCAGTGGCTGGGCCGACGTCCCGGACCGGCCCCTCCACGGTCACGTCGAGTTTGCCGCCGGCAGCGGCTCCGGCCTGCCAGCAGAGGTCGTTCGGCAGGATGTCGCGGACGTCCTCGATCTGCGCGAGGAACTTGTCCGCCACCGGGAACGGCTCCAGCTTGGTCCGGTACCCGAACCTGTCCAGCTGGTCGGCGATGTAGTCGGCCGCCCGCTTCTCGCTGCTGGTCCCACCGATCCGCGGGCCGATGTCCTCGGACAGAACCTGCAGGTGCCTCAGGGCCCGGTCCGAGGAGAGTCCGGAGACGATCTGACGGTCGTACTTGTCGAGCTTGGGGTGACTGAGTGCACCGGGCCGCTGGTCGTCCGCAGCCCAGGCGGGGGCGGCGGGGATCGCGGTCGCGGCGGTGACGCCGGCAACCGCGCCCAACAGCCCGCGGCGGCTTACACCGGACGTTTCGGTCATGCAGGTCTCCTCACAAGGTGGGCGGCCCCGAGAGAAGTGAAGGTAATCGAGCAATCTCAGTAAGAGAAGGAGTTTTCAGTGCGTGAACGCCTTTTCCTCGCGCAGTTCGCGGCCGACCTCGTGCAGGTGCCGCAACCCCATTCGGTACGAATGAATTAGTCCGGTGCTCAGATACGGCAGGCCGACCTTTTCGCAGTACTGCTGGACGATCGGCTGGGCGAACCGCAGGTTGGCCCGCGGCATGCTCGGGAACAGATGGTGCTCGATCTGATAGTTCAGCCCACCCATCATCCAGTCCGTCGCGAGGCCGCCGTTGATGTTGCGGGAGGTCAGGACCTGCTTCTCCAGGTGGCCCCAGTCGCTGTCCTCACCGGGCATCTCCATCCCTTTGTGGCCCGGTGCGAAGACGCTGCCCAGGTGCAGGCCGAAGATCATGTGGTGCAGCAGCGCGAAGACCAGCGCCTGCGCCGGCGACAGCAGCACGAAGAGCGCGGTGAAGTAGCAGACCAGGTGCGCGACCATCAGGCCGATCTCGACCTGCTCGGTGCGGCGACGCTGCAGCAGGAAGCGGATGCTGGAGACCTTGAGGTTGAAGCCCTCGAGGGTGAGCAGCGGGAAGAAGATCCGGGCCTGGTTGCGGCTCAGCCAGCCCTCGAGACCCTTGCGGCCCTCGGCCTGCTGCTGCGTCCAGACCAGGATGCCCTCGCCGACGTCCGGGTCCTTGTCGGTGTGATTCGGGTTGGCGTGGTGGCGGTTGTGCTTGTCGTTCCACCAGGCGTAGCTCATCCCGAGGACGAAGTTGCCGTGCAGCATCCCGATCCAGTCGTGCAGCCGGCGCGAGTTGGTGATCTGCTGGTGCCCGGCGTCGTGCCCGAAGAACGCGGCCCGGGTGGTCAGGATGCCCAGCGGGAGCGCGAGCAGCAGCACCCACCAGGAGCTTCCGACCGCGGCGATCGCGATCCAGGTGAGGGCCGTCAGCGCCACGTTCACGCCGATGGAGATGGCATAGGCCGCCGTCCGGCGTTCGAGGAGTCCGGCAGCCTTGATCTCGCGCAGCAGCGGCGCGAATCCGCTCCCGCGGGTGTCTGGGGTCGTCCCCGGAAGGTGCGCTGTGGTCGTCATGGAGCAAGCTTTGTCGGCGCGGGCGCCGCGCACAGGCCTGCTATCCCCCGAATCCACCGGGGGAAATCCCCCGGTGAAGAAGGGGGGTTAACACCACTGGCTACGGACTCACTCTCGGTCATGATGGGTGCATGACCACCCTTGCCACTGCGACTGCCACTGCGGCGCCGCCGATGCGGTACCCCAAACTCGCACAGCCGTGGATCGCGCTCGCCCTGGCCATCCTGGCGCAGATCGGGATCGCGTTCTTCGTGCTGAACGTGGTGGCCATCCCGCTGATCGCCGTCTGGGTCGGCATCCCGCTGCTGCTCGCGTTCGTCCCGGCCACCCGCTGGTTCGCGAATTGTCACCGCACGATGCTGGCCGGCTTCATCGGCGAGGCGATCCCCCGCCCGTACAAGAAGCCGCCGCTGCCCGGCATCCTGATGTGGCTGCGGACGACGCTCTCCGACCCCGCTACCTGGCGTGACATCGTTTGGCTGCTGGTGAACGCGGTGGTCGGGTTCACGCTGAGCCTGATCAGTGCGGTCCTCTTCCTGAGCACGCTCTTCTACGGGATCTACCCGCTGCTGGTCGGCGTTACCCCGGAGGGTGTCTTCACCGAGCCGTTCGGAGGGTTGTTCACGGTCAATTTCTGGACCAGCTTCCTGGTCATGCCGGTCGCGCTGATCGGGTTCATGATCTGGCAGGCCGCCGGTGAGCGGCTGCTGAAGGCGAACGCGTACATCGCCCGCTCGCTGCTCGGGCCGACCGAGAGCGCCAAGCTGGCGCTGCGGGTCCAGGAGCTGGCCACCTCGCGCGCCGAGACCGTCGACACCCAGGCGGCCGAGCTGCGCCGGATCGAGCGCGACCTGCACGACGGCGCCCAGGCCCGCCTGGCCGCGCTGAGCATGAACCTCGGTATGGCCGAGGAGATGGTCGCCCGCGACCCGGCCCAGGCCGCCGCGCTGCTGACCGAGGCCCGTCTGTCCGCCAGTACGGCGCTGTCCGAGCTGCGCGACCTGGTCCGGGGCATCCACCCACCGGTGCTCGCCGACCGCGGGCTCGACGGAGCGGTCAGGGCGCTCGCGATGTCCTGCCCGTTCAAGGTCGACGTCATGTACGACGTACCGGGTCGTCCCCCGGCGCCGGTCGAGTCCGCGGCGTACTTCGCGGTGGCCGAGTGCCTGGCGAACGCGGTGAAGTACTCGGCCGCGACGACCGCCTGGATCCAGATCACCCACGAGCACGAGAAGCTGCACATGATCGTCGGCGACGACGGCGTGGGAGGTGCGGTGGTCCGCCCCGGTGGTGGTCTGTACGGTATCGAGCGGCGGCTGGCCGCCTTCGACGGTACGTTGACCGTGGTGAGCCCGAGCGCCGGGCCGACCACCGTGATCATGGAGCTGCCTTGCGAGTCCTCATCGCTGAAGACCACGCCCTCCTCCGGGACGGCCTGATCCGTCTCCTGGAGGCGCACGACTTCGAGGTCGTCGAGGCAGTCGACAACGGTCCCCGGCTGGTGCCCGCCCTGGTGGAGCACCGGCCGGACGTGGCCGTTGTCGACGTCCGGCTGCCCCCGACCTTCACCGACGAGGGACTGCGCGCCGCGATCGAGGCCCGCAAGCAGGTCCCCAACCTGCCGATCCTGGTCCTCTCCCAGTACGTCGAGCAGCTGTACGCGCGCGAGCTCCTCACCGGCGGCGGTGGCGCGGTCGGCTACCTCCTGAAGGACCGCGTCTCCAACGTGGCCGACTTCCTCGACTCGGTACGACGGGTCGCGGGCGGCGGCACCGCGATGGACCCGGACGTGATCGGCCAACTCCTGGCCCGCAACACCCGCGACGAACCGATCGGCCGGCTCACCCCGCGCGAGTCCGAAGTCCTCGGCCTGATGGCCGAAGGCCGCTCGAACGCCGCCATCGCCGGCGCCCTGTTCGTCACCGAGAAGGCAGTCTCCAAACACACCAACAACATCTTCGCCAAACTCGACCTCCCACCGTCCGAAGACGACAACCGCCGAGTGATGGCGGTCCTCCAATACCTCTCCGCCCGCTGAGCCGAGCACACCAACTGGGCACACCAACTGGGGACCGCGGACACCTGGCCAGATGTCCGCACTCCCCACGTGGTGTCCTCGGCTCCGGGTCAGGGGCGGATGCGGCTGAGGAACTCGCGGGTGCGGGACTCTCTCGGGTTGTCGAGGACCTCGGCCGGTGGGCCTACCTCCAGTGGGCGACCTTGGTGGAGGAAGCAGACTCGGTCGGCTACGTCGCGGGCGAAGGCCATCTCGTGGGTGCAGACGAGCATGGTCATGCCTTCCTCCTTCAACTCGCGCAGGAGGTCTAGGACTTCGCCGACGAGTTCGGGGTCGAGAGCTGAGGTGACTTCGTCGAGCAGGAGCAACTGGGGTGAGTTGACCATGGCTCGGGCGATGGCGGCGCGTTGTTGCTGACCGCCGGACAGCTCGTCCGGCTTGGCAGCCGCCTTGTCGGCCAGGCCTACGCGGTCGAGCATGGCGAGGGCTCGGGTGCGGGCGGTGGCGCGGTCGACGCCGTGGACGCGGATCGGGGCGAGGGTGATGTTGTCGAGCACGGTCAGGTGCGGGAACAGGTTGTAGGACTGGAAGACGAACCCGATCTCGGAGCGCACCTTGTCCGCGTTCACCTGCGGATCGGTGATGTCGGCGCCGGCCAACTCGATCACGCCGTCATCGACGACCTCGAGCAGGTTCACGCAACGCAGCAGCGTCGACTTGCCGGATCCCGATGCGCCGATCAGCACGACACATTCCCCCTCGTCGACCTCCAGGTCAAAGGAGTCGAGCACCACGTTCGCGCCGTACGACTTGCGCACTCCACGGAGCGATAACAGGGTCATACGGGTCCCCCTCCCCCGCCGTACCAGCCTTGGCGGCGGGCGACGTAGTCGGTCAGCCGGGTCAAGGGGATGGTCAGCGCGACGAACAGCAGCCCCGCGACGACGTACGGGGTGAAGTTGAAGTCGATCGCGGTCTCGAGCTGGGCGGCACGGATCGCGTCGATCACGCCGAGTACTGCGATCAGGCCGGAGTCCTTTTGCAGGCTGACGAAGTCGTTCAGCAAAGGTGGGAGCACGCGGCGGACGGCTTGCGGCAGTACGACGAAGCGCAGCGTCTGGCGGTAGGTGAGTCCGAGCGAGCGCGCGGCGGCTCGTTGGGAAGGGTGGACCGATTCGATGCCGGCGCGGAAGACCTCGGCGACGTACGACGAATAGGTGAGGACGAGCGCGGCGCCGCCCCAGATCACCGCATCGTTCGGGAGGCCGCTGAGGCGGAGCGCGGGGACGCCGAAGCCGAGCAGGAAGATCACCAGCAGCAGGGGCAGGCCGCGGAACACGTCGGTGTAGGCGGCGGCGAAGACGCGGAGCGGGAAGAAGATCGGCCCGCGCAGGGTGCGCATGATCGCAAGCGTGAGGCCGAAGATGACGATCAGTACGGCGCAGATCAGCATCACCCGGATGTTCAGCCAGAGCCCCTGGGCGACAGTGGGCAGCGCCTCCCAGGCCCGGTCGGCGTTGAAGAACGTCTCCCGGACCCGCGGCCAGCCCGGGGTCGAACCGATGCCGACGGCAACCAGTACCAGCAGAACGACCGAGCTGCCCACTGCGATCAGCGTCGACCGCCGCGCCTGCCGACGGCGGAAGGCGATCCGCTCCTGCTGCAGAACGGACGGTTGCCACTCACTCATGAGAGCTCGGGCGCGCCTTCCTCGGTCAGGTACTGCTTCTGCAGCTTGGCCAGGGTTCCGTCAGTCTTCAGCGCGTCGACCGCCTGGGACACGCAGCCGGTCAGCTTCGAGTCCTTCTCGAGCACGAAGCCGAACTGCTCAGTGGTCCCGGTCGCCGGCAACTGCCCGACGATCTTGCCGTTGTCGAGCTGCGCCGCGGTCATGTAGAACGCGGTCGGCAGGTCGACCACGATGCCGTCGAGCTGCTTGTTCTTCAGCGCCTGGACGGCCAGGTCGTTGGTGTCGTACGCGGCGACCTGCTGCTTCGGCTTGATCTGGTCCTTCGCGACCGTGTAGCTGGTCGTCCCGACCTGCGCACCGAGCTTGGCGTCGGCGAGCTCGGCGACCGACTTCGCGTTCGCGATCTTGCTGCCCGCGGTGGTGATCACGGTCTGCCGGACGTCGTAGTACCCGGACGAGAAGTCGACCGCCTTGCGGCGCGCGTCCGAGATCGACACCTGGTTGACGTCGAGGTCGAACTTCTTCGGCCCGGGCGCGAACGCGGCGTTGAACTGCACGGTCTGCCACTTCACCTCGGTCTTGGCGAACCCGAGCTTCTCGGCCACCGCGTAGGTGACGGCCGACTCGTAGCCCTGACCGTTGCTCGGGTCGTCCTTGCTGAACCACGGCTCGTACGCCGGCTTGTCCGTCCCGACGGCCAGCGTCCCGGCGGTCCGGAGGGCCAGCTTGTCCTTGCCACAGGCATCGGCCCCGGTCGGCGCCGGCGTACCGGTCGTCTGGTCCTCCGGAGCGCAGGCGACCAGCCCGAGCATCAACACAGCCGCCGCCACCGTTACTGCACGCGAAGTCATGCGCAGAAGCGTACGGCGTCCGATGCGTGCGCTAACGACAGGTAGTAGTCCCTGAGATTTCGGCGTGCCGCCCCTCCTCACGCGTAGGTAGACGACTACCTAGTGTCCTTGGCGACGCCGGTACGCCGTGGGGCTGGTCCCGGTGTGGCGGCGGAAGCGGGTGGAGAAGTACAGCGGGTCGGCGAAACCGACCTCGGCGGCGACGGAGGCGATGGAGCGGGTGGTGAGCTCCAGGAGCCGGGCCGCGGCGTCGAGCCGGCGGCGTTCGACGAACTGTTGCGGAGTGACGCCGAGCTGGTCGCGGAAGAGGTGGGCGAAGCGGGAGACCGAGAGGTTCGCGACCCGAGCGAGCTTGGGCAGGTCCAGCGGACTCTTCAGCGAAAGGTCGATCAGCTCGATCACGCGGAGCAGGCGGTCGTCGATGCGGACGGCCTTGGGGTTCTGGGTGTCGCACCAGAGGAGGGCGGCTTCGAGGGCGTTCACGCTGAGTTGTTCCCCGTGCGGCAGCGGGCTGCGTTGGTACCTGGCCGCGTCGCGGAGATTGTCGGCGATCTTCTCGATGGCGGTGAGGTGGAGGAGCAGGATGCCGGGGGCGACCTCGGGCCAGTCGAGCAGCGGCAGCCATTCCGGTTTCGGGCGCAGGTGGACGTAGAAGAAGTGCCACCGCTCCCCCACGGTCCCGTAGTCGTGCAGGGTGCCGGGCCGGACCAGCACGACCGTGCCCCGTTGGGCGGCGATCTCGCTGAAGTGCCCGGCGCCATGCAGCGTCAGGACGAGCAGCCAGTCGGTGGTGCCGCGGCGGCGGAAGGTCGCGTACTCCGGACCCTCGTCGAACTCGCCGGCCACCAGACGGCGCACTTCAGGCCTGGGCGCCTCCGCTCTGGATGTCTCCGCTCTGGGTGTCTCAGCAGGATCTCGAAGGTTCACAGCTCGATAGGCTATCGCCTCCGCACTGCCCGCGACGGATCCTTGACCTATGACAGTCGCCGAGATCTACGCCACCGAAGGGATCGTCCAGGTCCCGCAGCTCCTCACCCCTGATGAAGTCGCCCGCGTGCGGACGGCGTTCATGGAGCAGGTCGAGACCGATCGATCGATGGACTTCGACGACGGCCTCCCGGACGGCGATCCGCTGGCCCGGTACCCGCGGTTCGTGCACCCCCATCGCAGAACCGAGGTCGAGGCCGGTCGGATCGCCCGGGACCTGATGCTCGACAGCCGGATCCTCGATGTGGTCACCGCGCTGATCGGACCGCCGCTCGCCGCCCAATCCATGTTCTACTTCAAGCCGCCAGGTGGGCGCGGTCAGGCCTTGCACCAGGACAACATGTTCCTGCGGGCCGATCCCGAGACCTGCCTGGCGGCGTGGATCGCGATCGACGACGTCGACGCCGAGAACGGCGGACTGGCCGTCGTACCGGGGTCGCATCGGACTGAGCTGGTGTGCCCGGAGCCGGCCGACCTCACCGAGTCGTTCACGAACGCCGAGGTGCCGATCCCCGACGGCCTGCAGAAGGTTCAGACCAAGATGACGGCCGGGGACGTGCTGTTCTTCCACGGCAGCGTCGTGCACGGATCCCGCCCGAACAGCAGCGCCGACCGATTCCGTCGGTCGCTGATCTTCCACTACGTTCCCGAGGCCAGCACCGAGATCGCCGCCTTCTACAACCCGCTGATCCGCCCCGACCACCGACCGACGACCCTCCCCGAAGCCATCGGCGGCGGTCCTTGCGGGGACTACGGCGACAAGGAGCCCTAAGCAGATCGACGAGTACGACGTCGGTCCGGGCGCGGGCGAGTGGTCGGCAGGACGCGATAGGCGCCGCCCGCCGTCCAGCTCGCGCCCGGCTTGACACCGGACCGCGGACCGTACCGCCAGGGCTTGGCGTCCGTCGAGTTCATGAGCTGACCTGAGCCATGATCCCGGCCAGGTCGAGCCAGACGTTCTCGCGGGTCATCAGCCCATCACGGAACTCACAGACGTGCAGCAACCGGTAGGTCACCGTCTTGCCGCGCGCCTGCGGACCAAAGTCGTCGTTGGCGATCAGCTGGGTCGCGAGCACCTCGTCGACGACGAAGTCGTCCCCGTGGTACCGCCGTACCGGCTCGTACTTCTCCTCGTCCCCCTGAGCGAAGAGCACCCGGTACCGCTCGGCGATCGCCTCATGCCCAACCAGCACACCCTGGCCCGCGACGTCGTGCTCGGCATCCGGGGTGAGCGTCGCCAGCACGCCCTCGAGGTCATGCGCGGCCTCGGCGGCGAAATGCCGATCGAGAACTGCGTCCATCTCCGCCGGTGTCATCATCCCGAACCCCCAAGTATGTCGTAAGATGGATCTATCGTTATGAGAAATCTTTCTCACGTCAAGTCGTCTGCCCGAAAGGGAATCGCCCATGCCCGGCCGGGAGAACCAGAAACAACGGACCCGCACGGCCCTGATCGAGGCGTACATCGAGCTCGTCCGCGAAGGAGAGTCGCCGAGCGTCGCCGAGGTTGCCGAGGCCGCCCAGGTGTCGGTGGCGACGGCGTACCGGTACTTCCCGAACACGCGCTCGCTGCAGGCTGACGCCTCGGTCGCGCCGCGGCACAACATGCCCGACTACGACGCCGTACTGGCAGCCGCCGGCGACGACCCGCTGGTGCGCATCGAGGCTCTGGTCCGCTCGATCGCGACCTGGCAGTTCGGCGACGAAGCGGTCTGGCGGCGCGTCCAGCAGGCGACCTTGGAACGGTGGTTCGCGCAGGTGGACCACGGCGGACTCGACGACCGGGGTCAGGTCGAGGAGCCGATCCGGTCCTCGGCCCGCAAGGACGTCGTCAGCCAAGCCCTCTCACCGCTGGAACCACGCCTCAGTACGGCGGACTTCCAGCGACTGGTGAGCGCCGTGATCATGACGTGCGGGGTCGAGGCGTTGATCTCGACCCGTGATGCGGCCCAACTGTCTCCGGCGGAAGCCACCGAGACGATGGTGTGGGCTGCCCGCGCCCTAGTGACGCAGGCTATGCATAGTCTCTGAAGCCGCGGGCGGTCTTGCGGCCGAGGTAGCCGGCCGTGACCAGGTGCTCGAGCAGCGGCGCCGGGGCGAACCCGGGCTCACGGAACTCCAGGTAGAGCGTCCGCTGAATGGCCAGCGAGACGTCCAGGCCGACCACGTCGAGCAGCTCGAACGGGCCCATCGGCAGGCGGCAGCCGAGCTTCATCGCGGCGTCGATCTCGTCGACCCCGGCGTAGTGCGCCTCGAGCATCCGGACCGCGTCGTTCAGGTACGGGAAGAGCAGCGCGTTCACGATGAAGCCGGCCCGGTCGCCGCAGCGGACCGGATGCTTGCCCGCGGCAACGGCCACGGCGGCGACGGTGTCGGCGACGTCCTGGGCGGTGCTGACCGTGCTGACGACCTCGACCAGCTTCATCACCGGCGCCGGGTTGAAGAAGTGCAGCCCGACCACGGCGGCGGGCCGCTTGGTCGCCATCGCCAGGTCGATCACCGGCAGGGACGAGGTGGTGGTGGCCAGGATCGCGGTCGGCTTACAGATCTCGTCGAAGCTCTCGAACAGGGCCTGCTTGACGCTCAACTCCTCGACCACGGCCTCGATCACCAGGTCCGCGCTCGCGAGATCGTCCAGCCGGGCGGTCCCGGTGACCCGGCGCAGGGCGGCGTCCCGTTCGTCGGAGGAGAGCTTGCCGCGCTGGACACCCTTCTCCAGCGAGCGCTCCAGACCCGCCCGGACCTTGTCCACCTTCTCGGTCCCGCGCGCGACGTACAGAACGTCGTACCCGGCCTTGGCGCAGACCTCGATGATGCCGACGGCCATCGTGCCCGAGCCGACCACGCCGATCTGCTGGATCGGGCGGATCACGGTGTCGTCGCCGTTCACCTGAGGGGTCTGCTCGTCGTCGACGACGACCGGCGAGTCCGGGGACTCGTAGGTGTAGAAGCCGCGGCCGGTCTTGCGGCCGAGCAGGCCGGCGGTGACCATCTGCTTGAGGATCGGGGCCGGCGCGTGCAGCCGGTTGCGGCCCTGCTTGTACATCGTGTCGAGAATCTCATACGCCGTGTCGAGGCCGATCAGGTCAAGGAGCGCCAGCGGACCCATCGGGTAACCGCAGCCCAGGCGCATCGCGGCGTCGACGTCCTCGCGGGTCGCGTAGTGCGACTCCACCATGGAGACGGCGTGGTTCAGGTAGCCGAAGAGCAGCGCGTTGGCGATGAAGCCGGCCCGGTCGGCCGCGACCACGGGGACCTTGTCGAGGCGGCGGGCCAGCGCCTGCACGTCCTCGACGACGTCCGGCTCGGTGACGACGGTCTTGATGACCTCGACGAACTCCTGCACCGGCGCCGGGTTGAAGAAGTGCATGCCGACGACGCGGCGCGGGCGCTGGGTGGCGACCGAGATCTCGGTGACCGACAACGACGAGGTGTTGGTGGCCAGGATCGCGTCCTCGCGGACGACCTTGTCGAGCGCGGAGAAGATCTCGCGCTTCAGTTCGAGCCGCTCGATCACGGCCTCGATCACCAGGTCGCAGTCCGCCAGCGCCTCGATCGAGGTGGCGAAGGTGACCCGGTCGAACAGCGCCTGCTGGTCCTCGACCGACAGCTTGCCGCGCTTCACCGCCCGGTCCGTCGAGTGCTGGATGTGACCGCGGCCGCGCTCGACCGCCTCGTCGTCACGCTCCACACCGACCACGGTCAGACCGTGGCGCGCGAACACCTCCGCGATACCGGCACCCATCGTGCCGAGACCGACCACACCGACGACCTGCAGTTCCCGAGCCATGCAGGCACTATGCCAGTCCGCGACTGGTCAGCCCATGAGCTGAGTCACCCTGGCTCGTCGAAAACCACCGGTGTGTCCAACCACTCGTTGGCCACAGCGAGAGGATCCGGTACGGCGGCCAGTGCCGCACCGATCGGTTTGGGCTTCAGCTCGCCGTACCGGGCGGGTGGCAGCCACATCGCCCGGTAGCTGCCCGCCTCGGAGTCGACGGGGCTGTCCATCTCGGGGCCGTCCCCCGTGCCGAAGTCGCCCCCGAGCGCCTCGGCCAGGAAGTAGTGCTGGTTGCTCTCGCGGAAGGTCACCACTGCGACGGCGCCGAGGATCCGCACGTGCAGGCCGAGCTCCTCAAGCGACTCCCGCCGCGCCGCCTCAGCCACCGTCTCGCCCGGATCCACTTGGCCGCCGGGCAGTACGTAGTAGGTGAGTCCGTCGCGGACGCGCTCGATCACCGCGATCCCCTCCGCCGAGAAGAGGAGGACGCCAGCCCGGATCACGTGCGGGTCGCTACGACGTCGAACCAGCTGCGGCGTGGGGCCGCAGTGCGGATCAGCTCCCGGACTGTCCAGCCGGTGCTGGCGAGCAACTCGCGCAACGGCTCCTCCTGCCACATGACGAAGTGGCGTGGCAGGTCGAGGTAGCGGTTCGACCACTCCTCGCCGGAACCCTCGATGGTCGCGAAGGCGAGCACGGGTGCGGCACGAACGGCCTTGCGCAGGACCTCGGCCAGCTGGGTCCGCTCGAAATGCAGGAAGACCGCGTCGGCGAAGACCGCGTCGTACGGTCCGCCGAAGTCGTCGGCGATCGCATCCAGCCGATCGGCGTCGTGACCGTCGGCGCGCATCATCTCCAGGAAGGCCTCGGTCGCCTCCGTCCGCCGAACCAGATAGCCGCGGCGCTCGAGCTCAACCGCGTCCCGCCCGGTACCGCTGCCCAGCTCGAGAACTCGGGCGCCCGGTGCCACCACACCGGCCAGGAGGTCGATGAGCTGGTAATGCGGATCTTTGGGGATCGACTCGCGGAACTTGTCCGCCGCTTGCTCGTACGTCGCCAGCGTCCGCTCGTTGTCGGTCGCCACCCGGGTCCAGCCGTCGCCGGTGTGCTCCACCACCGCGGGCAGTTTCAGACCGAGATCGACACCGAGCACGACCACGGTCTCGCCGCGATGCTGGTCCGCGACCGCCTGCAGTTCCGCGTCCGGCCGCCGTACCAGGTCTGGCAGCACAGTCAGCGGTACGCCGAGCCGCTCCGCCAGCCGCGCACCCGCGGACGCGTCGAACGTCGCCGCGTACACCTGCGCGATCCGCTCCCCCACCGCCGCGTCCTGCACATCGCCTGGCAGCAACAGGATCCGAGCCGGGCACATCAGGTTCATGCCAACCTCCTTATGCACCGCCACCTTCGCACGGTCCGCCGACAGCAGTCGACGTGCTGTAGCGTCACTCCTCGTGCGCTTGGTGATTGCAACGTGTTCCGTGGACTACTCCGGCCGTCTGACCGCCCATCTGCCGATGGCGCCGCGGTTGCTGATGGTGAAGGCGGACGGCTCTGTGCTGATCCATGCCGACGGTGGTTCGTACAAACCGCTCAACTGGATGTCGCCACCCTGCAAGCTGACCGTGGACGACGACGTCTGGAGCGTCACGAACAAGGCCGGCGAGGAGCTGCGGATCACCATCAAGGAGGTGCACAGCGACACGGCGTACGAGCTCGGAACCGACCCCGGCCTGATCAAGGACGGCGTCGAGGCACACCTGCAGGAGCTGCTGGCCGAGCACGTCCACACCTTCGGCGAGGGCTTCACGCTGGTACGGCGCGAGTACCCGACCGCCATCGGCCCGGTCGACCTCCTGTGCCGGGATGCCGACGGGAAGCACGTCGCGGTGGAGATCAAGCGGCGCGGCGAGATCGACGGCGTCGAGCAACTCACCCGGTACGTCGAGCTTCTCAACCGCGACCCCCTGCTGGCCCCGGTCCGGGGGATCTTCGCGGCCCAGCTGATCAAGCCGCAGGCCCAGTTCCTGGCGACCGACCGCGGCCTGGAGTGTGTGACGGTCGATTACGACCTGCTGCGCGGCATGGAATCGGACGTTCTGCGCCTGTTCTAGGTTGACCCGTCAGGATTTTTGCCCGATTTCGGGCAGATCCTTTGTGTTGGACCCTGAAACGCTGCAGAGTTGGGGCGTGATCAGTGAGGCGGCGGCAGGCCCGGTGGACGAACTGGCCGAGCAGGTCAGCCGGACGACCGGACTCTCCGCGGACGATGCGCGGCGCGTGGTCGCCGACGTCCTGGCGTATTTCACCGAGACGGCCGAGGAGTATGTCCGGCGCCGTCATCGGGAGCTGCAGACCTACGGTGCCCGCAACGACGAGATCTTCGCCCGCGTCGGCACCGAGCTCCGGCACTGGCCCGTGCGCTCCCCCGAACTCTCTGCCCGTCAGCTGCGACGGATCGTCTACGGCTGACGGCAACCAACGACCTTCGAAAGGCACCAACACATGTGCGGAATCGTCGGGTACGTCGGCACCAAGCCGGCCACGCCCATCCTGGTGGACGGACTGGCCAGACTGGAGTACCGCGGGTACGACTCGGCCGGAGTCGCCGTCCTCGGTACCAGCGAGCTGAAGGTGCACAAGGACGCCGGACGGGTCCGTGAGCTGGAGGCCTCGCTGCCGAAGCGGTTCGGCGGCAAGCTCGGCATCGGACACACCCGCTGGGCGACCCACGGCGGCCCGAGCAAGGACAACGCGCACCCGCACGCCAGCGGCAACGAGCGGATCGCGGTCGTCCACAACGGCATCTTCGACAACGCCGGTGCGCTCCGCGCCCAGCTCGAGGAGGCCGGCGTCAAGCTGCGCTCCGAGACCGACACCGAGGTCCTCGCGCACCTGATCGAGCAGGCCGACGGCACCACCCTCGAAGAGAAGGTGATGGCCGCACTGCGCCGGATCGAGGGCACCTACGGCATCGCCGTGATCGACCTCGACTTCCCCGACCGGATCGTGGTCGCCCGCAACGGCAGCCCGCTGATCCTCGGCATCGGCGACGGCGAGATGCACGTCGCCTCCGACGCGGCCGCGCTGATCCGCTACACCCGCCAGGTCGTCTACTTGGACGACGGCGAGATGGCGACCGTCAAGGCCGACGGCTACCGCACCTTCACCCAGGACGCCTCGCCGACCACCAAGACCGCGAAAACGGTCGACTGGGAGGCCGACGAGTACGAGCGCGGCCTGCACGAGCACTTCATGATGAAGGAGATCCACGAGCAGCCGGACGCGGTCGGCCGCGCGCTGCGGGGTCGCCTCGACGAGCGCTTCCACACCGTCCACCTCGGTGGCCTGAACATGGACGCCCGCGAGGCCCGTGAGATCAAGCGGGTCAAGATCCTCGGCTGCGGCTCGGCGTACTACGCCGGTCAGATGGGCGCCCAGTTCATCGAAGAGGTCGCCCGGATCCCCGCCGACGCCGAGCCCGCCTCGGAGTTCCGCTACCGCAACCCGGTGGTCGAGCGCGACACGCTGTACATCGCGGTCAGCCAGTCCGGCGAGACGCTGGACACCCTGGTCGCCGTACAGGAACTTAAGCGCAAGGGCGGCCGGGTGATCGGCCTGGTGAACGCGGTCGGTTCCAGCATCGCCCGCGCGGTCGACGGTGGTGTGTACCTGCACGCCGGCCCGGAGGTCTCGGTCGCGTCGACCAAGGCGCTCACCAACATGGCCGTCGTGTTCGCGATGCTCGGCATCCACCTCGGCCGGATCCGCGACGTCTCCCCCGCCGACGGGCGGCGGCTGATCGAGGGGCTGAAGAAGCTCCCCGAGCACATCCAGTCGATCGTCGCGCAGGAGGAGGAGCTGGCCAAGATCGCCGGTCGCCTCTCCCAGCACGAGAGCATCTTCTTCGTCGGCCGCACCCGCGGCTACCCGGTCGCCCGGGAAGGCGCGCAGAAGCTCAAGGAGATCTCCTACCGGCACGCCGAGGCCTACCAGACCTCCGAGCTCAAGCACGGCCCGCTCGCGCTGATCTCGCCGGACGTCCCAAGCGTCGCGATCGTCCCGCAGGACGAGCTCCTCGACCGCAACATCGGCGCCCTGCACGAGATCGCCGCTCGCTCCGGCCCCCTGTACGTCGTCACCCACCCGGGCGTCGACGTACCGGACGGTGTCGCCGCGAAGATCGTGGTCCCGAAGAACGAGCCGGAGCTCGACCCGATCCTGCTCACGATCCCGCTGCAGATTCTCGCGTACTACGCCGCTGTCGCCCTCGGCCACGATGTCGACAAGCCGCGCAACCTGGCGAAGTCCGTCACCGTCGAGTAGTTCATTCGACGTTGGCGACGATGGCCCTCAGTACGGCGACATGCGTGCTGAGGGCCTTTCGGCCGCCGCCGGTGATCGAGATCCAGGTCGTCCGGCGGCCCTGGTGACTGCCTTTGCGGCTGCGCACATAGCCAACCTCAGCCAGAGCCGCGATGTGTTTGGACAGCACCGAGTCGCTGACCTCGAGTTGCTCGCGAAGGGTCGCGAACTCCAGCTCCGTGACGGTCACCAGCAGACTCATGAGCTTGAGCCGGGCGGGCGCTTGCAGGTGCGGATCCAGGTCGATCATCAGCTGCCCGCGGCGAGCAGGAGCAGACCAGCGACCGCCAGTCCGACAACGGCGGCGAGCCACCACGCAGACTCGTTGCGGCCGTTGGACTGCGGATCTGCTCGATAGAGGCGCATCCAGCGCATCCCCCCGGCGACGTAGCCGGCTCCGCCCGCAATGGAACACACCCCGCTCAACCACCAGTGGTGGCCCAGCGCCGCCCACAGCGCGCCGGCCAGGGCCGCACCGTAGGTCAGCGACGAAAGCGCGCCTGTTCCCAGTACCAACCTGCTGATCAGACTGCGCACCCGGGCGCCGTTGAGACGGCGGAACCGCACGATCTGAATCCAAGCCACGACAGCGAAGACGAGCACGCCCGCGAAGGCCAGAACGGGCAGCTTGCCCGAGCCTGCGGACAAACTCCGCGCAGTCAGAAAGATCTGGACCGCGATCGCCAGCCCAATATTCCCGTAGAACCCCTTCGGTAGCTGTAGACCGGCGGCCAGTTTCGCTTGTGACCGGCGGACGTCGTCCAGTGCGGCTGCGGCATCGTCTGCGCTCGGACTCCCCATACTTTCCATGTTGGAAAGTATGGATCGAACTTTCCAACTTGGCAAGTACGGCGAGCGCGATGCTCTGAGAGCATCGATAGATCCAAAAACAACCTTGGACAGCATCCGGCGGCGTTTCTAGGCTGGCAAGAGTGAATCCCGCCGAACTCGCCGCCCAGCTGAAGACCGGTCTGCTCTCGTTCCCCGTCACGCACTTCCGACCCGACCTGAGCTTCGACGAACCGGCGTACCGCGAGCATCTGTCCTGGCTCAGCCAGTACGACGTCGCCGGGCTGTTCGCCGCGGGTGGGACCGGCGAGGGCTTCTCGCTGACGCCGGCCGAGATCGACACCGTGGTCCGGGCTGCCGTCTCGGAGGTGGCCGGGCGGGTGCCGGTGATCGCGCCGGCGACGGGTGGGACGTTCGCGGCGATCGAGCAGGCGCAGGCCGCCGAGGCCGCGGGCGCCGATGGGTTGTTGCTGCTGCCGCCGTACCTGACCGAGGCCGGCCAGCGTGGACTCGTCGAGCACGTGTCGGCGGTCTGCCGCAGTACCAGCCTCGGCGTAACCGTCTACAGCCGGGCGAACGCCATCCTCACCGACGTCTCGGTCGCAGAACTTGCCGACCGCAACGACAACCTGGTGTGTCTGAAGGACGGCGTCGGCAACATCGAGATGATGACCCGGACCTACGCGCGCGTGGGCGATCGGCTGACCTACATCGGCGGACTGCCGACCGCGGAGACCTTCGCGCTGCCGTTGCTGCAGCTCGGGGTGAGCACCTACTCGTCGGCGATCTTCAACTTCGTCCCCGAGTTCGCCCTCGGCTTCTACGCCGACGTGCGCGCGCAGGACCGGGACGCCGTCTACCGCAAGCTCAACGACTTCGTCCTCCCCTACCTCGACATCCGCGACCGCACCAAGGGGTACGCCGTCTCGATCGTCAAGGCCGGTCTTCAAGCTATTGGGCGCTCGGCCGGGCCGGTCCGGCCGCCGTTGCAAGATTTGTCCGCCGATGAACTTGAGCAGCTCACCGAGCTGATCGGGCGCGTGAAATGACACCAACCATCACCTCCATCGAGGTCGTGCCAGTGGCCGGGTACGACAGCATGCTGCTCAACCTCAGTGGCGCACACGGCCCCTTCTTCACCCGCAATGTAGTGATCGCCACCGACAGTTCCGGAAACACCGGACTCGGCGAGGTTCCAGGCGGCGCGAACATCGCGACCACGATCACCGAGGCCGCCGAACTCCTTGTGGGGCAAGAGATCGCCGGCTACCGCCGACTCCTGCGCTCGGTGGCTGACACCTTTGCGGACCGGGATGCGGGCGGTCGCGGGTTGCAGACCTTCGACCTCCGTACGACGGTGCACGCGGTGACCGGACTCGAGTCCGCACTCCTCGACCTCGTGGGCCAGCATCTCGGCGTACCGGTGGCTGAGCTACTCGGCGACGGTCAGCAGCGCGACGCCGTACCGGTGCTGGGTTATCTCTTCTATGTCGGCGATTCGGGGCGCACGGATCTGCCGTATCTGAACGACTCCGGGGACGATCGCTGGTCGCGGTTGCGGCGGCAGCCCGCGTTGACGCCGGAGGCTGTGGTTGCGTTGGCGGAGGCGGCTCAGGAGCGGTACGGGTTCGCCGACTTCAAGTTGAAGGGCGGGGTGTTCGAGGGTTCGGCCGAGATCGCCGCTGTCCGTGCACTGGCTGAACGCTTCCCTCAGGCTCGGATCACGGTCGACCCGAATGGCGCATGGTCGCTCCGTGAAGCTGTTGCCTTGTGCAACGGATTGGACGACGTACTCGCGTACGTCGAGGATCCGTGTGGGGCCGAGGCCGGGTTCTCCGGGCGCGAGACGATGGCCGAGTTCCGCCGTACGACGGGCTTGCGCACGGCAACCAACATGATCGCGACCGACTGGCGGGAGCTGGCCCAGGCGGTACGGATGGACGCCGTCGACATCCCGTTGGCGGATCCGCACTTCTGGACGATGGCCGGGTCGGTGCGGGTCGCGCAGCTCTGCAACGACTTCGGGCTGACGTGGGGTTCGCATTCGAACAACCACTTCGACATCTCGCTGGCGATGTTCACGCAGGTCGGCGCCGCGGCTCCTGGTCAGATCACGGCACTCGACACGCATTGGATCTGGCAGGACGGACAGGCGCTCACCACGGCGCCACCGCAGATCGTCGACGGACAGATCGCCGTACCGGCGGCCCCTGGGCTCGGGGTCAGTCTGGACCGCGACGCCTTGCAGGCAGCGCATGAGCTGTACCTGAAACATGGACTCGGTGCACGTGATGACGCAGTCGCCATGCAGTATGTGATCAAGGACTGGGCCTTCGATCCGAAGCGGCCCTGTCTGGTGCGCTGATGTTCATCTGTCGTTGACTGAGGAGCCTTGAATGCGTTGGCAGAAGCCGCTCGCCGCTGCTGTTGTTCTCACTGCGCTTGCCACTCCACTCACCGCCGTAGCCCACCCGCCGGTTGGTGGCGGCGCGTGCTCCCCTGATGCCCGGTTCCTCGGGTTCAGCGATGCACTGAACAAGACGACGTACGACGGCCAGTTGGTCGCGGGGTTGTCAGCGCTCAACGTCACCGGGCCGCACAGCGCGGTCGCGCTCGTGGACAACGTGCTCACGTCGCCTGCGCGGGTCTTCAACCTGAAGGTCAGCAGCAAGCCGACCGTCAGCGTGGACGGGATGACGATCCTCAAGCGACCAGACGGTACGCCGTTCAACGCGCAGGACTTCGATGGTGAGGGACTCGTCGTCGAACGCGGTGACCGGACCATCCTGGCGACGTCCGAGCGGGAGCCGTCGATCCGGCGGTTCCGGTTGTCCGACGGTCTGCAGATCGGGTCGCTGCCGGTACCGTCGCGGTTCCAGGTGGCGCCGGCCGGTGAGGCGGTCTCGAACGGGACCTTCGAGTCGCTGACGGCCAGCCGGGACGGGCGGTCGGTGTTCGCGGGCATGGAGGAGCCGTTGGCGCCGGACGGACGGGACGCTGACGGTCGCGGGCGGAACCGGATCCTGCGGTACGCCGGTTGGCCAGGCCACGACTACCGCGTTGCCTCGCAGTACGCGTACAAGACCGACCCCGGGCTGTCGCTGGTCGAGCTGGCGTGGGTGAGCCCCACTGAACTGGTGTCGATGGAGCGCACCTTCGTGCCGGGGGTCGGGAACACGATCCGGGTCTTCACGGTCTCGTTGCGGCACGCAACCGACGTCACGTCGCACGCCTCGCTCGCCGATGCCTCGGACAAGGTGTTCCTGCAGAAGGAGCTGCTGTTCGACCTGGTGAACTGCCCACCGTCAGGTGCGACGGCTCTGCAGCCGCAGCCGAACCCGCTGCTCGACAACGTCGAGGCCCTCGCGCTCGGCGGATACCTGCCCGGTGGACGGCGCCAGCTGTACCTGATGTCCGACGACAACAACGGCAAGACGCAGATCACCCGCTTCTACTCGTTGGCGGTTGACCTGCACTAAGCAACACTGTGCGTATGCGCGTGATTGTGGTGGGTGCCGGTGTCATCGGACTGACGTGTGCCGTCAGGCTGGCCGAGAGTGGCTACGAGGTGGCGGTTCTCGCTCGCGATCTACCGCTGGAGACGACGTCTGCGGTGGCCGGCGCGATCTGGGGTCCATACCTCGCTGAGCCGGCCGACCGCGTTGCTGCCTGGGCCAAGGCGTCGTACGACGAATTCACCAAGCTGGCCGAGCATGAGCCGTCGGTGCAGCTGCGGCACGGGCGTGAGCTGCTGGTGGAGCGGACCCCGGATCCGGCGTGGGCCGATGTCCTGCCGGATCTGACCCGGGTCGCGTCACCGCCGGTCGGATACGCGGACGGGTGGGCGTTCACCGCGCCGGTGGTCGCGATGCCGCAGTACCTGCCTGCGTTGGTGAAACGGCTCGAGAACGCCGGCGGCACACTGACCCGCGCAGCCCTGTCCGGCTTACCCAGTACGGCGGACCTCGTGGTCAACTGCACGGGTCTCGGGGCGCGGCTGACCGCAGCCGACCAGACCGTGACGCCGGTGCGCGGGCAGGTGCTGAGCGTTTCGCCGTGTGGGATCTCGGAGTGGCTGATCGCGGATGAAGTCTGTGTCATCCCGCGCTCGAACGACGTCATCGTCGGCGGCACGAGCGAGCCGGGCAACTGGACGCTAGGCGTCAATGCTGACGACACCTCGGCGATTCTGGAGCGGGCCGCTGCACTCGTGCCACAGTTGCGCAAGGCAACGGTTCTGCGAGCGCGGGTCGGGCTGCGGCCGTCCCGGCCGACGGTTCGCTGCGAACGCGTCGACGACGTCATCCACTGCTACGGCCACGGCGGCTCCGGCGTCACCCTCTCCTGGGGCTGCGCCGACGAGGTACTGGCGCTCGTTGCCGGGTAACCGCCATACCTGACCGGACCGCGCGCTAACGTCCGAACGACCGCAGCGCCTGGTCAGCGTGTATTCGGACGCTAGCTGGGCTGACTGCGGCCGGGGTCCGGTTTGCGTGGCGTGAGACACCTTGTGATCGCTGGAGACCTGTTGCCCATGCTCTCCGCCCCCAACTTCATGTCTCCGGCCACCAGTGGTGGCGTGACACACCCCGGTACGACCTTGAGCACGGCTCAACCACTCCGACGCGGCGCGAATGGTTGACGGGTGCACAAGGTGGACCAGGCACGCGACCTTGAGCACGGCTCAACCACTGCGGCCGCGCGCGAATGGTTGACGGGTGCACAAAGTCCCGCGCCCTCCCACCCGGTCCCGGCCCGGGGCCGGGGGCAACCCTCCAACTGAGGAGATATCCCTCCACCTGGAGGGTTGCCCATCGCGATTTTCGGGGGGCAACCCTCCAACTCGATGGGCATCCCCTGACCTGAGGGGTTGCACGGCCAAACAGGGACTTGCCCACTCACTTGGGGGGTTGCCCACTCACCTGGAGGGTTGCCCACTCACCTGGAGGGTTGCCCATTCACTTGGGGGGTTGCCCATTCACTTGGGGGGTTGCCCACTCAGAATTTCGGGGGGCAACCCTCCAACTGGACGGGCATCCCCTGAGCTGGAGGGTTGCCGCTCAGGTGGGAGGTGGAAACCCCGTCAGCGGCAGTTGGTGAGTGGGGCGTTCCGGCCCCCAAACCAACCGCCGATCCGGCGACCGCTACCCGATCAGACGCCTAGGACCTGGCAGAGAAGGTCTAGGGCGCCTGGGTAGGCGTGGTCGGGTGGGGTGCCGTAGCCGACGATGACGGCTTGGCGGGTCGCCGGGGTCGGGGCGAAGTGGTAGGTGCTCATGCTGGCCAGGCCGAGCCCTTGGCGGGCGGCACGCGCGACCATGTCCTCGGCATCACCCGGTACGTCGAGCAGCACGTGCATGCCGGCCGCGATTCCGGCGACCTGCACGTTCGGAGCGCGTTCCGCGAGCAGCTCGACCAGGCGGTCGCGGCGACGACGGTAGTGCAGGCGCGAACGCCGTACATGCCTGTCGTAGTGGCCGGAGGCAATGAACTCGGCGAGCACCAACTGCTCGAGTGTGGCGGTCTGGTAGTCGGCCACGCGCTTGGCTGCGATCACCGGCTCGAGCAGGTGTTGCGGGAGGATCATCCAGGCGAGCCGGACGCCCGGGGCGAGGCTCTTGCTCGCTGTGCCGGTGTAGACGACCCGCTCAGGGTCCAACGCCTGCAGGGCTCCTACGGCCTGCCGGTCGTAGCGGAACTCACCGTCGTAGTCGTCCTCGATCAGCACCCCGCCTGACTCGGCTGCCCACTCCACAGCCGCCGTACGGCGTTCTGGTGAGAGCGGGACTCCGGTCGGCATCTGATGGGCCGGGGTGAGCAGGGCGGCCTGTCCAGTCAGGTGGGACACGTCGGCGCCGTACTGGTCGAGTGGGAGCGGTACGGGTTCGAGACCGCGGGCACGGATGACGTCGCGGTGCAGGTCATAGCCGAACTCCTCGGTGGCGACCGTCGTACCGCCGAGGTTGCGGACTGCTTCGCAGAGCAGGCTGAGGGCCTGGACGTAGCCGGAGCAGATCAGGATGCGTTCCGGGTCGGCGCGGACGCCGCGGGCGCGGGCCAGGTAGTCGGCGAGGGTACGCCGGAGTTCGATCCGGCCGCGGGGATCACCGAGGCCGAACGCCTCGTTCGGGGCAGCCGGCCAGGCCTTGCGTGCGGCGGCCAGCCACTCGCCACGCGGAAATGTCGAGACGTCGGGTGAGCCCGGGGTCAGGTCGTAGCGGAAGGTGCGGACCGGCGCCACCGTCGCGACCGGGGGCGGTGTGGTGCTGGCGCGGCTGGCAACGACAGTGCCCGAGCCCTGGCGGGCGGTCAGCCAGCCTTCGGCGACGAGTTGGCCGTAGGCGTCGGCCACCGTGTTGCGGGCGATGCCGAGGTCCTTGGCCAGCGAGCGCGACGACGGCAGCCGGGTGCCGGCCGGGAGCCGGCCGCTCCGGATCGAGGCGTGCAGTGCGTGGACCAGGTCGTTGCGGCCACGCGAGGCGGCGAGGTCCAGATGTAGATCAGCACCGAAATTGGCCCCTGGATCTTCCATGGAAGTGGACCATACACCTGGGCCGATCCCGACCTAGGTTGGAGACATGAGCACAACGACAACTCGACGGGTGAAGCTGGCCACCGTGGCCCCGGACTTCTACAAGGCGCTGATCGCGCTGGACGAGACCGCGGGCGCCGGCCTCGACGCCAACTTCGCCAACCTGATCAGGGCGCGCGCCTCCCAGGTCAACGGCTGCGCCTACTGCACCGACATGCACAGCCTCGACTACCTGCACGGCGAAGGCCCCCAGCAGAAGCTGAACCTGCTGCCGGTCTGGCGCGAGGCCCGCAACCTGTTCACCGAGCAGGAGCAAGCCGCACTGGAGCTGACCGAAGCGATCACCCTGGTCAGCGACGGCCACGTGCCGGACGACGTGTACGAGCTGGCCGCCCAGCACTTCGACGAGAAGGAGCTGGCCCAGCTGATCGCGTTGATCATCATGATCAACGCGTGGAACCGGGTCGGCATCACCGGCAAGATGGCTCCCGGCCACTACAAGCCATGACCGCTGAAGCCTTCCGGGCCCTGCACCACTCCGGGCCGCCGCTGATCCTGCCGAACGCGTGGGACCCGGTCAGCGCCAAGGTCATCGCGGCCAGCGGCGCAGCGGCCATCGCCACCAGTAGTGGCGCAGTGGCTCGGGTCCTCGGGTACGACGACGGTCAGCTGACCCCGGCCGCGGAGATGCTGACCGCGGTCGCCCGGATCGCCCGGGCGGTCGACGTACCGGTGACAGCGGACATGGAGGCTGGGTACGGCCTGCCGGCCAAGGAGTTCGCGGAGCGGTTGCTGGAGACCGGTGCGGTCGGCTGCAACCTCGAGGACTCGGTGAGCGGCGGACTGGTCGACCCTGCTGAGTTCGCCGACTACCTGGCTGAGGTGCGAGCGACTGCGGGTGCTGACCTGGTCATCAACGCGCGGGTCGACACCTTCCTGGTGCAGGGCACGCCTGCGGACGCTGTTGCCCGCGGGCGGATCTACCGGCGGGCAGGCGCGGACTGCATCTACCCGATCTTTGCGCCAGTCGAGGTACTGCCGGAGCTGGTCGCTGAGATCGGCGGCCCGATCAACGCGCACGCTGCACCTAACGGACCGAAGGCTGCCGAGCTGATCGCGGCCGGTGCGCACCGGATCTCCTACGGGACCAGCGTGCACACGTACTTGATGGACTCGCTGCAGAAACTCCTGCCGAGCCTGCAGTGAGCTAGAGGGTGGGCCGTTGCAGCGGCCCACCTCTTAGCCCAGTAGGCCCAGGCGATGCGCGGCCGCGCCCGCAGCGAAGCGGGTGGGGGCGTCGACGAAGTCCATGATCGCGGCGATGTGACGGCGTACTGTCCGGACGCTCAGCTGCAGATGGCGGGCGATCGCGTCGTCCTTGAGGCCATGGACGAGCAGCCGGAGCACTTCGCGCTCAGTGCTGCCAAGGCCCTTTGTCTGGGACTGAATGACCGGCGTGGCGCTCTCCCAGAGCTGGTCGTAGTACTGCGTCAGTGCGGCGACCATCGGCGCCGAGCGGACCAGCAGTGCGCCGGTACTGCCACCGCCGGCCAGACCGATCAGTGCGAAGTGGTCGTCGACGATCACCATGCTGGTCGGCAGCGTCCGGGTCGTGCGTACTGCGACCCCGGCGTCGAGTGCTGTCTGCACACCACCGTCAGCCAGGTACTCCGGTGTGCAGAGCTCACGGAACTGCATGCTGTCGCACTGTGCATTGATGGGCGCCGGCAGCACCCGCGCTGGGCCGTCAGGAGTGACGATCGACCGGTAAGTGCATTGGACGGTCTGGATAGAGGTCGTCCAGCGAGCGGTGAGCTCGTCGGGGTCGGTGATGATCTGAGCGAGCACCGACGGCACGTGGTCGGACCGCCGATCGTGCAACTGCATCTGATGCATCTCGGCGGCAGCCACGTATCCCTGCAGCAGCCTGCTGTGCTGCTTGGTCAGCTCCTGATGCACCTGCGTCAGCAGACCGGTCACGGCGATCAGCGGGTCGACGGCTCTGATCACCAGAGCGTCGGGAGCGGGCTGCAGATAGGCCAGTTGGCGGTTCAGCAACTCGTGGTCGATCGGGTCACCGACGTGGGTGACGCGAGCGCCGGTTCGGGTCAGCTCGAGATAGGCCTCGGCCACATCGTCGGGCAGTAGCTCGCGGACGAGCTTCTCGTGTTCGGACAGGTCCTGCGGCTGCCGGCCGAAGCCGGCGGTGACGTTGGCGACCACGCGACATCCCCCACCACGATCGGCCACCAGGGCGGGTGGCGTTGGCGTGAAGTTACCATTCGAGGGGCCCGCTTAGGTAGGTAACTTTCGTAAACTGCCGGTGGCATCTCTCACGTTCTTTTGGTCCTTTTACCATTTTCTATCGTTAGAACGCAGGGCTGTTGCGACGGAGGGCGTAGACGAGAGCCCAGTCCTGGTCGTTGGCCAGCGGGTCCGCGACGTGCGCCGGCTGGCCGTTGACACAACTCGGGTAGACGAACGCACAGGTCGCCGTACCGTCGGAGGAGAAGCCGAAGAGGTTGGCTCGCAGGATGGCGTCCGCCGCGCTGTCCAGCCAGGCCGCCTGCTCGGGGCTGACCAGTTCGCGCGGCCAAGCGTCGTACACGGCTGCACTGAGCACGGACCAGTAGTGCGGGAAGACGTCACCCCACAGCCGCAGCCGTCCGAACCAGTAGCCGTCCCAGTGCCGGATCGGTACGTACCGCAGCCGTACGTCCGGTTGGTCGGCTGCGAACGCTGTCAGCCACGGCAGTCGGCGGCTGAGCTCGGCACCGTCGATCTGGTCTGGTGCAATCCGGTACGCCGCGGCCAGGAGCTCCAGGAGCGGCGCCACCATGGACTGCTCGTAGTTGACCTCGTGCGGCGGCAGCTCGTCGCCGTACTCGAGGAACGTGCGCGCATGCCGGATCAGGTGCTCATGCAGCCCCAGCTCGCTCAACAGCGGACCGAGGTCGAAAGCGAGGAAGTGGTCGCCGCCAAGCTCGTAGTACTTCTCGAGCACGCGGATTGCACCGGCCCGATCGCCTTGCGCCAGAAGGAAGCGTGCGAACCACGGGAAGTTGTAGAGCCGGATGTGTTCCTGCTCCACGCTGTCCTCGTGCACTGTGCCGTCCTCGTCGACCAGATAGTCGCGGACGAAACGCTCATACCCGGCCAGTGCCTCATCCAGCTCGGCCCGATCACCCCAGCCGCGGTCGCGGACCTCCTGCAGCAGACGGGCCATACCGACGCGCTCACGTCCGTCTGACCAGTCTCGCCAGGTCCCCGTCTGCACTGTGAGGCCACTGTCGTTGTCGTAGGGCACGAAGGCGTACCGGCGGCTGTCTGCGAGCTCCGGTCGGCGCTGGTGGTCGAGGATGAAGCGGGTACGCCGTTCCACGATCACTCGCAGCGGTTCGTGGAACAGCAGCGCGATCCGCGCGTTGTCGGCCTCCACGTACTTCAGACCGGGCTCGTCGCTGGTGACCGGGCCGTGGCCGTGCACCTCGATCGTCTCGCCCACGTCGGCAGCCAACCGATCCGCGTCGAGACGTGGCTGGCGGTCCACATGGAACGCCGGCAGATCGTCGTACCAGCCAAGCTGCCAAGTCCACCGGTACGACGCTCCCGGTTGCAGCGTGATCAGCGGCTGACCGCCCATGGCGTGCGGGGCGCGGGCGTGGTCAGTGACGTGCAGGTAGAGGAGGCCGCGGGTGTTGCTACTGCTGTCTGTGTCGCGTCCCTCGACGGAGTACGCCCAGAGCTCGCCTTCTTTGAGCTGCAGCCCCAGTCCGGGGCTACTGCCGTCCATCGGGACCGCCCAGGCCCAGGCGTCCGCACCGCCGGTCCAGATGTGCGCATGGACCGCACCAATGAGGCTCTCGCGGCTAGAGCGGTAGACGTCGCGGTACGGCGTACTGATCGCGAGTGAGCCGACCGCTACCGGCTCAGCGGTCGGATTGCGGAGTTCGTAGGTCTCCGTCCAGTGCTCGCCGAAGCGGCGGCCGACGCGCAGCTCCAGGTCGCCCAACTGGTGAAGGAGGTCGAGTCCGCTGCTTCGCCACCTGGTGAGGACCGGCTGGTCGAAGCGGTGGCTGCCGCGGTCCGTGATGACGAAGCCCTTGCCCCAGGTGCTCTGGAGCACCTGGCGGCCGTCAGGGTGCAGGACCCGCGCCACCGCGCCGTCGTCGGCGATCTGGATCGTCCCGGGACCGAATCCAAAAGATTCCACAATTCCCCAACCTACTGATGTCGAGGACCGTGACCCGGCTCCGTCTCCCTGATGAGAACACCAACCGGAAGGAACCGAAATGACCCCCGAACAGATCTCCGAGATCCTGGCCAAGCCCTACTCCCAGCAGCTGCTGAACGGCACGGAACCGGCACGCTTCGCCTACAACGGCCTGGACGGGGACCCGCGGGCGGTCCCGATCGGGTTCTGGATGGAGGGCGACAAGCTGCTGATCGCCACCGCGCCGAAGGCGGCCAAGGTCGCAGCGCTGAAGCAGAACCCGAAGGTCGCGCTGACCATCGACACGGCCGCCTTCCCACCCAAGGTGCTGCTGCTGCGCGGTACCGCCGAGGTCGAGCTGGCCGACGGCATCCCGGAGGGCTACATCATCGCCGGGCGCAAGGTGATGGCCGACGAGGAGCAGTACCAGGGCTGGGTGGCCGGTGTGAAGGACCTCTACACCGACATGGTCCTCATCACTGTGACGCTCACCTGGGCCAAGCTGCTGGACTTCGAGACCACCATCCCGAAGGCCGTCGAGGACCTGGTCCGGGAGAAGGCCGGCGCCTAGGTGATGGCCAGGTTGAACGCCAGCAGGCCGGTGCCGGTGGCGTTGGTGATCCACGGTCCCGCCTTCAGGTGACCCTGGTAGATGAGTGCCGTCGCACCGGTCGGCGTACCGGACAAGGACAGTTTGAGCGACCCGTCGGCTTGGTAGACGACGGAGCTGACCGTGACAGTGGAGCCGACCAGCCGGAAGTCGGCTCCCACACCGGGGTCCACTGTGAGCGGGTCAGTCGACCGGAGCTTCACTGTGAGAGTCGTACCGCTCTTGGTGACGCTGGACGGGTTCGGCGGAGCCACGCCGGCCGAGGGACCGCCGTACAGGTCTCTGGCGACGACAGCGAAGGTGTGGTCGCCCATCTCGCGATAGCCACCGGCGTAGGCGTAGTGACAGCCGTCGTGACCGGACAGGCCGTTGGTCGACAGGACGGTGACGTCCTGTGTGTCGCCGAGCTTGCGCTGTGCCTCGCGGAGGTTGACGGTCGTGGTGTCGTTACAGGGCGACGTACGGACCTGGTAGGCGAAGTACTTCGCCGTAGTCATCTCTGTTCGCCAGTCCGACAGCAGAGAAGTGAAGCCGGCGATGTGGACGGACGCGTTGTCGCTGTCTTGCTCGCCCTGGTACCAGAGCACCCCCTTGACCTTGCTGAGCACTCCCGACGCCTGCAACCGACTGCGTAGCCGGCCATAGTTCGTGGTGAGGTCGTTCGGCGTGGTGTCGTTGCGCTGGAAGAAGCTGATCGGCTTACCGCCGTGAGAGCCGTTGAACAGCGCCACCGGTACGCCGTAGGTGTCGACGAGCCGACGGCCCATCCGGATCGCCCACTGACCAGCCGAGCCGGACTGCTGGGTTACGTCGCCGGTCGCGTAGTGCCAGACCCGGTCGGCACCAGAGATGGTCGGGTCGGCGTTGGAGCTCCCGAAACTGCGCAGGTACGGGGACTCCTCGACATTCGCGTCGCCGGACCGCTTGGCTGCTTCGGCATTCGACTGTCCCTGTACGACGTACACGTCGCCCGCAACGACTCCGGTGCGCTTGGCCACGACGCGGTCGATGCCAGCTCCGACGGCCTTCAGCTCGAAGGTGTAGTCCCACCGGCCGGCCAGGATGCGTGGCGTGAACCGGAACGGCGCAGAGGCAGGAGCGGTGAAGGTCTGCGTCGCACCGTTGCCAGTGACGCTCAGCTCCACGTGATCCACCCCGGTCGCCGTCACCTGGCCAGCCACCGCGGGGTTAGCGCCGTTCTCACTGTCACGCGGGATCAGCTTGAGGTCCTGCGGCATCTCGGTCAGCTTCACCAGCGAAGGCCGGGCGTAGACAGTCAGCTTGCGCTGCGTGTATGACGCCGCGTTGTCGGTCAGCGTCCAGTCGGGTGCTCCGGCGGTGTTCGTGCCGATGCCGAGCGCCAAGGTCTTGGCGGTCGACTCGGAGAACCTGTTGATCGAGAGCACCGGCTTGGCCGGCACGGTCGACGGCTTGGTGGCACCGATCTGGTGGATCTGGAACGAGCCATGGCCGAGAACCGTGGTCGGGCTGTCATCCGCGTCGTACGCGCTCGCGGAGGCGTTGGGTACCTGACCGGCGGCCGCACCGCTGTACTGGTTCGGCCACATCTCGATGTAGCCGGTCTGGCCGGTCCCGTTCGTCACACCGGCCACGTTGGAGCTCACCTCGAGGTCGGTGACCTGCTGCCGGAAGATCTGACCTGCGGAGGTCTGCAGGCCCAGTCGCTTGGCATCGCTGGTGAACGGGTCCATCGCCGTCCACACCCACTGCACGCCCTTGGGGCCATTCAGCTCAAGGCAGTAGCCGACCCGGTCGAAGTTGGACCCGATGGCCGCGGTGTTGTTGACCGTGTACGGCGGCGTCGTGTTGAGCCAGGTCGCCGACGTGGGCAGGTTGATCTGCAGAGCCGTGGTGTACCCAGCCGCGCCCGCATCACAACCGGCAGCAGCCGGGGTCGCGCTCGAGGTGGTAGCGACGGCAGGGCTGACGACGGCTGCGATCGTGGCGAGGATCGTGGTCAAGGTGGCGGCAGGGGCGTACCGACGCATGGGGCGGGACCTCCGGGAGATGGTTGACCTCAACGTCCGAGGTCAAAAAACTACCATTGGAGCCGCCGGGCCGGAGCTTACTGGCGCGCCGGACGTAGTCCTAGAGCTTGTTCGCCTGGCGGATGACGTCGACCACGTCGGACATCATCCCGGTCAGGTCGTAGTCCTTCGGCGTGTAGACGGCAGCGACACCAGATGCGAGCAGAGCCTTGGCATCTGCGTCCGGGACGATGCCGCCGACCACCACGGGCACGTCCTCCAGCCCAGCCTCGCGCAGTCCGGCCACGACAGCCGGCACCAGCTCCATGTGCGAGCCGGACAGGATCGACAGCCCGACACAGTGCACGTCCTCGGCCACTGCGGCCGCCACGATCTGCTCGGGCGTCAGCCGGATGCCCTGGTAGATCACCTCGAACCCGACATCACGCGCGCGGACCGCTACCTGCTCAGCACCGTTGGAGTGGCCGTCCAGCCCAGGCTTGCCGACCAGGAACCGCAGCCGGCCACCCAGCTCGTTCGACGTCTCGGTGACCTTCTCCCGCACAGCGGCGATCGCCTCGCCACCCGCAGACACTCCCACCGCCCCAGACACTCCAGTCGGTGCGCGGTACTCACCGAACATCTCTCGCAGTACGCCGGACCACTCCCCCGTCGTCACGCCAGCCCGGACGCACTCCAGCGTTGCGGGCATCAGGTTGCCGGTGCCCTTCGCAGTCTCGCGCAGCTTGGCCAGAGCGGTGTCAGCCGCCTTCTGGTCGCGCTGCGCCCGCCACTCGCGCAGTGAGTTCAGAGCGGCCTGTTCGGCAGCCGGGTCAACAGTCTGGATCGCCGTGTCCAGGTCGGCTGTGAGCGGCGACGGCTCGGTGTTCTGGAACTTGTTGACGCCGACGACGACCTGCTCACCGGACTCGATCCGCTGCCAGCGCTCCGCATGTGAACCGACCAGAGCGCTCTTCAGATAACCACTCTCGACGGCTACGACCGCACCGCCCATCGCCTGCACGCGGTCGATCTCGTCACGCGCCCCGGCGACCAGCTCGTCCACCTTCGCTGCGATGACATGCGAGCCGTCGAAGATGTCGTCGTACTCGAGCAGATCGGACTCGTACGCGAGCACCTGCTGCATGCGGAGCGACCACTGCTGGTCCCACGGCCGCGGGAGGCCGAGGGCCTCGTTCCACGCCGGCAGCTGCACTGCGCGCGCCCGGGCGCTCTTGGAGAGCGTCACTCCGAGCATCTCCAGCACGATCCGCTGCACGTTGTTCTCGGGCTGCGCCTCGGTCAGACCGAGTGAGTTCACCTGGACGCCGTACCGCAAGCGCCTGGCCTTGGCGTCAGTCACGCCGTACCGCTCCAGCGTCAGTTCGTCCCAGAGGCGAACGAACGCGCGCATCTTGCACATCTCCTCGATGAACCGCACCCCGGAGTTCACGAAGAAGGAGATGCGCTGCACCACGTCACCGAACTGCTCCGGCTCCACCTGACCGCCGTCTCGCACCCGGTCCAGTACGGCGATCGCCGTACTGAGCGCGAAGGCGAGCTCCTGCACCGGAGTGGCCCCGGCCTCCTGCAGGTGGTAGCTGCAGATGTTGATCGGGTTCCACTTGGGCACGTTCGCGACCGTGTAGGCAATGAGGTCAGTGGTGAGTCGCAGTGAGGCGTCCGGCGGGAAGGCGTAGGTGCCGCGGGACAGGTACTCCTTGACGATGTCGTTCTGCGTCGTACCGGTCAGCTCGGACGGCAACGCCCCCTGCTCCTGCGCAGCGACCTGGTAGAGCGCCAGCAACCACATGGCCGGCGCGTTGATCGTCATCGACGTGTTCATCTGCGCCAGCGGGATCTGATCGAACAGCGCCCGTACGTCGCCCAGATGCGCGACCGGTACGCCGACCTTGCCCACCTCACCCTTGGCCAGCGGGTGATCCGCGTCGTACCCGGTCTGCGTCGGCAGGTCGAAGGCGACCGACAGTCCGGTCTGCCCCTTCTCCAGGTTCCGCCGGAACAACGCATTCGACTCAGCCGCGGAGGAGTGCCCCGCGTAGGTCCGCATCACCCACGGCCGGTCCCGCTCGCCAGTCGCCATGTACCCGAGAGTAGGACTGTGTGACCTTGTGAGTCGCCCCCTCGTGACTCGTGTCACCAGGGGGCTACGTCACAGTCAGGCAGTCATCGGTAGTGGGGTCCGTTCGACGTGGAGGATGCGGTGCAGGCGGGTGACCGCCAGGATCCGCACCACGGACGGGAGGGGGTGCCAGAGGACTAGTTGACGGCCGAGGAGCTGGGTGCGGCGGTGGGTCGCCACCAGCAGACCCAGACCGGTCGCGTCGACGGCATCGACCTCTTCCAGGTCGACTATGACGTCGCCGTGGGAGGTGTCGATGAGGTGGTTGAGAGTCTGGCGGACGTCGCCCACTGTGCGGACGTCCAGGATGCCGGTCAGATGTATGACGTTGTCATGGGTCGGTGCGTGCATGTCCGTGCCCTCCGCTCGTCCGGCGGCCCCCGAGTAATCGGCCGCTGTGCAGCGTCGTGTGTTCGTAAAGACTCCCCGGAGACACGGATGGTTGCCAAGACCGCACGAGATTTTGTTTCGGAGCAGAATGGGGTATGTGTTCGCCGAGCGGTACTTCCTCTTCCCCGTGGTCGCCATAGCGTTCGCTGGGCTGATGGTGCTGCTCTGCCGCTGGGCCTTCTCCAAGGCCAAGCGCGGCTCCCTGGTCCGGCGTGTGGACGACCGCCCGGCCGAGCGGGACTCGTTCGGGCTGCTGATCGACGTACGGACCGTGCACAGCCACAACGAGGCCCGGATCACCGTCTCCAAGCTCAAGGACTTCGGCATCAAGGCCACGACCGCCCGGACCAAGGACGGGTGGACCGTCTACGTCTGGCCCAAGGACGAGGCCGCTGCGCGCGGACTGCTCGACACGCACTGATTTCTGGTCGCTGCTGTCATCCAGTGGACCTCCTCGCGCGTCTACCCGCCGGCATGCCCAGCTCCGGGCTGCTGTGTGACGGGGGTCACGAGAAGGGGTCTGGGGACATCGGGCAAGAACAGGGCGAGCCGATCGGCGACCCAGCAGACGTAAGGAGTTCGATGACGCCCGACGTGGCCTTGGCGGCCATCGCCCTTCCAGGCCGGGTGCGTGCTGCACCCACCTCGGTTGACGAGGACAGCCTGGTGCTGGAGGCGTCGGTGCGGGAGCCGGAGCGGTTCACGCACATCTTCGACCAGTACTTCGGGCAGGTGCACTCGTACGTCGCCCGCCGGCTCGGCAGTGATCTGGCCGACGATCTGGCCGCGGAGACGTTTCTGATCGCGTTCCGGCAGCGGGAGCGGTTCAACAGCCGCAACGGGGTGGTCCGAGCCTGGCTGTACGGCATCGCGACCAATCTGATCCGGCGGCACCGCCGCAACGAGGTGCGCGCTTGGCGAGCCACCAGCAAGCTACCGCTCCCGGAACCGACCAGTGGGCACGAGGAACGCGTGGCCGCGCAGGTGACCGCACAGGGCGTCAGCCGCGAGCTAGCGGCCGCACTGGCCAAGGTCTCCACCAAGGACCGTGAGGTCCTGCTACTGGTCGCACTAGGTCAGCTCACGTACGACGAAGTCGCCACAGCCCTCGGGATCGCGTACGGCACGGTCTGCTCGCGACTGTCCCGGGCTCGGCGCGTCATCCGCGAATCTCTCGGCCCCACCGATCCGACAGGAGGTGACTCCTGATGAACGAGCTCGAGTCGATCCGCAACGCTTTCCCCGAAGACGACGGACCGAGCCCGGAGGCGTCGGTTGCCGCCCGCCGGAAGCTGCAGGCGCTCATCCACGAGGAGAAGCACCGCAGCCGCACCAGACTGGCTTGGATCGGTGGTGCGGTCACCGCAACCACTGCGGTGGTCACAGTGATCGCGCTTGGCGTGCCGCTGTTGCAAGGCTCCGGCTCTGGAGACGTCGGGGTGGCGCCTGCGACGCTGACGCCGCCACGCCTGGCCAGCGCCAGTGAGGTGCTGATCGCTGCGGCCGTCCAGCAGGAGGCCGACGAGAAGGTGTCCGGCAAGTACTACCGGGTCCGCACCCTGCACATCGATACCGGCACCCGGGTCGGCAACCCGAAGTACACGCTGAAGCGGGAGAGCATCGACGAGCGGTGGATGCCGATGAAGCCCGGTGTCGAGTCCTGGTTCGGCTGGGTCGAGTTGGGCTACAAGCCGGCCACCCCTGGCGACGAGGCCAAGTGGCGTGCACAGGGTTCACCGACGTCCTGGAACCAGAGTGAGCTGGCGGACCCGATCACGACTGCTGGGACCAAGCCGGTGGTCAACAAGATGTCCTTCGAGAACGTTCCGGTCGGCTACTACCTGAGCGGCGAGAAGCCGCTCAGCGCGCAGCAGATCGCCGCCCTGCCCACCGATCCGGTGAAGCTGCGCGCGATCCTCGCCCAGGGCGCCGACCCGGCGAACCCGGAGGCGATGAACTTCACCGCGTACTCCGCGGCCGGCCGGTTGCTGTTCGAGGCACCGTCACCGCCGAAGCTGCGCGGCGCCGTACTGCGGGTGCTGTCGATGATCCCCGGCGTGACCATCGAGCCGAACGTCAAGGACCCGCTGGGCCGCACCGGCACCAAGATCTCGCTCAAGACCGACTTCGGCCGGCTCAAGCCGGGCGCCAGCCCGACGCTGTACAGCAGCGGCCAGCTCGACTACATCATCGACCCGGTGCACGGCCGCCTGCTCGCCTCGCAGACGTTCGGTCCGAACAAGGGCGCGGACATCGCCCTCGAGTCCGGCTGGACCAACGACGACCCCACCCCGCCCTCCACCGCTCGTCGCTGACCCACCCCTAAGACCCCTCCGGTCACGGCTCTGTCTGAGCCGTCACCGCGCTTCACCCTGCCCTGATCCTCTTCGCCCGTGAGGTGAACCTTGCCCAGATTCCGTCCCCGCAAAGCGCTGGCCACCGCAGCAGCCGTGGCGCTCGTCGTACTGGCTTCGACTGTGCCGCCTGCTGTTGGTGCCCAGCCATCTACTAGCTCTCTGATCGCCCCTTTGACCTTCACGCTGGTGACCGGCGACAAGGTGATCGCCCGACAGACCAGCAACGGTGTCATCCCCCTCGACGTCCGCCCTGGTCCTGGCCGGGACCGGATGGCCTTCCACAAGCTTGCCTTGGGCAAGCAGCAGCTGGTGGTCCCGCTGGACGCCATGCCGCTCGTCAACGCCGGTGTGGTCGACCCACGCCTGTTCGACATCGCTCTGCTCGGCCAACTCGGTCTGGACGACAAGTCGTCGCCCAAGCTCCCGCTACTCGTCCAGTACGACGGTGCGGCGCGCGCCGTCCGCTCCGCCTTGCCAGAGGGCACGCAGGTGAAGCGTGAACTGCCGATCATCGACGCCGTAGCGATTGGGCAGGAACGCGCTCAGGCCACAGACCTGTGGTGGAGCTGGCTCAACAGTCCGCAGGCCAAGCGCCGTACCGGGCTGGCCGGCACCGTGAAGAAGGTCTGGCTGGACGGCGGTGTGACGCCGAACCTGGACCGCAGTGTCCCGCAGATCGGCGCACCGGCGGCGTGGAAGGCCGGACTGACAGGCAAGGGCGTGAAGGTCGCCGTACTCGACAGCGGGTACGACGCCACTCACCCGGACCTGAAGGGCCGCGTGATCGCGACCAAGGGCTTCACCAGCGACGACGTGGTCGATGTAGTCGGGCACGGTACGCACACTGCGTCGACGGTGGCCGGTACGGGCGCCGCGTCGGGCGGCAAGTACCGCGGTGTGGCACCGGATGCGGACCTGATGATCGGCAAGGTCTGCGGCGACCGCAACTGCGAGACGTCCGCCATCATCGCCGGCATGGAGTGGGCCGCTTCGTCCGGTGCGCGAGTGGTGAACATGAGCATCGGTGGCGGTCCGTCCGACGGCACGGACATCCTGTCCGAGACGCTCAACCGGCTGACCGCTAGTACTGGCACGCTGTTCGTCGTCTCCGCAGGCAACTTCGGTGCTGCCGAGACGGTGTCCGAGCCGGCTGCCGCCGACTCCGCACTCGCGGTCGCCTCGGTGACCAAGTCCGACGGCCACAGCGAGTTCTCCAGTCAGGGACCCCGTCTCGGCGACCTGTCGGTGAAGCCGGACATCTCAGCTCCGGGCAGCCGGATCGTTGCTGCGCGCGCTGCGAACACTCCACTGGACCCGTTCGCGATCAACGCTTCGTACGCCGAGCTGTCGGGCACCTCAATGGCCGCACCGCATGTCACCGGTGCTGCTGCACTGCTGGCACAAGCGCACCCGGACTGGAAGGCACCGCAGCTGAAGTCGGCGCTGATGGGCTCGTCACTCGGGCTGAAGGATCAGGGCATCTACACGCAGGGTGCAGGACGCGTGGACGTCGCAGCGGCACTCAAGCAGCCAGTGCTCGCGATGCCGAGCAGTCTGAACCTGGGACTGCAGCCGGCACCGCACAACGACGACAAGCCAGTCACGAAGCCAGTGACCTACTTCAACGACAGCGCGCAGCCCGTGCGACTCACACTGAAGCTCAACGGCGCCAAGCTCTTCAAGCTGAGCACCTCCTCGCTTCTGGTTCCGGCACACGGCAGTGCGACCGTTGAGGTCACAGCCAACACCTCTGGTCCGGAGGCTGAGGGTGCGTACGCTGCCTGGTTGGTTGCCACTAGCAACGGCAAGACGGTCCGCACCACAGTCAGTGTGGGCAAGGAGATCACCACCTACGACCACAAGGTCGTCATGTACGACCGCACCGGCGCACCGGCGGTCAACGACGACACCCATGTCTCCGGGACCTACCTGGTCGACGTGGACAAGCTGATCGCCTACTCCGTGGCGGCAGGCGACTCGGTGAAGCTTCCGTCGGGCCACTACATCGTCGACGGCTACACAGCGAAGCTCAACGACGAGGGCGCCGGCTTCGGCGAGGTCACCTACTTCACCGAACCCGATCTGGTGCTCGGCGCCGCCGGACCGATCACTCTCGACGGCAGCAAGGCGCGGCAGATCGCCGTACGGGCTCCGGTGACTGATGCGACCGCAGCGACCGGCGGTGTCGGTGCTGCGCGCACTCTCATCGACGGCACGACCTATACGAGCGGTGTCGGCGTCGCCAACGGCGGTACGGCGAGCTTCACCCCGGTCATGTACGTCGTCCCGAACCGGACCCACGCGCCCAACAAGTACACGGCCTTCGCCCACGTGGCCTGGGCCGGCATGCCGGACGGACAGGACCCCGGAGGCGAGCTGTACCTGGACAGTCCGTACTTCTACCACGACTCCGCCGTCTGGCCCGGGCAGATCCCGGCCAACCCGTCGGTCGTCACCAATCCGCGTGACTACGCGCAGCTGGACGCGTCGTACGCCGGAGAGCCCGGCTATCGGGCCGACAACTACAGCTTCGCCTCTCTGCCACAGCGCGACCCGAGTGGTCACGCGGTCCCGGCCTTCGTCTTCACACCGGCGATCGGGATGAACCTGCCGTTCCGCCGCGCCGAGTACTACTCGGCGAAGAACGTGCTCTGGTCCTTCAGCAACGAGGTCTACCGGTACACGCCGGAGAACGGCTACGAGTACCTGACCCTGCTCGACTCCGAAGCGAAGGCCTACCCGGCCGGGCGCACCACGAAGGTCGACTGGCAGCGTGGCGTGTTCGGGCCGAGCCTGCCCGACCCGCGGATCGGTAACCCCGGCCGCAACGCACTTCCTTGGGTCTCCCGGGACGGCGACAGCGTCAGCGTCTACGTGCCGTCCTTCGCCGACGGAACGCCCAACCGGCTGGGCGACGCGGGACTCGCGTCGGAGCACACCACGCTGATCCGCAACGGCACGGAGATCGGTGCGTCCGATTCACTCGCGATCCAGACGTTCGCCGTACCGGAGTCTGAGGCGTCGTACCAGCTGACCAAGGTGACCAAGCGAGCGGACAACTGGACCAAGCTGTCCCCGGAGATCTCCTCACGCTGGACGTTCCGGTCCCAGCGCACTCCGGATGGTGTGGACACCGCACTGCCGTTGCTGAACGTGCGGTACACGCCGCAGCTGGATGAGCGGAACCGTGCACCACAAGGCCGGTTCGAGTTCCCGGTGACTGTGCAGACGGCATTCAAGGCGCCGGTGCGGCCGATCGTCAGCCTGACGATGTCCGCGTCCTTCGACGACGGCAAGACCTGGCAGCCAGTGCCGGTACGACGTACCGGTGCGGCCGTCTGGAAGGCGTCCGTCGACCAGATGTCCGGCTTCGTCACGCTCCGGGCTCAGGCGCGGGACGCAGCCGGCAACTCCGTCGACCAGACGATCACCCGGGCGTACGAGGTCAAGTAGCCCAGAACTCCTGGCGGCTCACGGTTGAGGGGCCGTGAGCCGCCAGGTCAGCATCAGTCGAAGTGTCAGACCGGTGGGCGCAGCGGGCTCTTCCAGATGACGGCCGGCGTCCGCCCGCTGTAGTCCACGACAGAGATCTGACCCGCGTAGGGATCCAGCCTGAGCCAGCAGGCGCAGCCGGTGCTCGCATGCCGCCCGCTGCGCCAGAGCGCCTGACCGCTCGGAGATCGCAGGATCAGTTCGCCATCGGCGGTGAACCTCAGGTACGCGCCAGGCACGTTCGGACGGACCTGCCAGACGATGGTCGACCCGTAGCGAAGGACCAGGTTCCCGTTGGCCTGCACAGTCAGCACGAGCCACGGCTTGGGCGTGGTGTTCTTGGTCCATCCGCTGCGCAGGCTCTGCTTGCTGGCCAGCACTGAGTTCGCGTTCAGCCAGCACTGACTGGACGTCGACTGCCACACGACCTTCCCCGAGGCCGTGGTGAGGATCAGGTTGGCGTCGCGGGTGAGCATCAGGTGTTTGCCACCGAGCCCTGCGGTGTTGGAGTGCCAGAGGACACCGACGCCCGGACCGATGAGCCGAAAGTCCCCTGCCGGGGTCAGGTCCGTGTAGGCATTGGTCAACGACGGGTGAATCGTGTGGATCACCAGCCAGCACCTGTCACCGAATTGGAGCCGGCCCGGGCCGTTCAAGATCCCGTTGTACGACACCAGGAACGCGCTGGTGCTCACCTCGAACGAAGCGGGCCCGTTGGCGACCGCGTAATACCCGCTCGTCCGCTGCCCCGCATCAAGCACTCGCACCGGCGGAGGCGCGGCCGCCGTAGCCTGCCCCGCCAGGACGCCGGCCTGCGTCACAACCCCGACCAGCAACAGAATCGCAAGCCACACTCTTCGCATGGGTGACCCTCCCCTTCCCCTGGCCAGAAAGTAACACGCGCGGCATTGCCACGGTAGGCGGTCAGGATGTTGTCGCGAGCCGGTCGCAGTCCCGGCCCGACTGCTTGAAGGTGCGGTCTAGGGTCGAGGTATGAGCCTTCTCTTGGAGCTGGATCTGACCCGGGGTGTGCTCGAGACGCCGCCCGCCTCACCGGTGGCGGCGTTCCGCGCGCGGCACCTGCCGACGCTGCGTGAGCTGGTCGCAGCACTGCGCAAGGCGGCGCGGGACGAGTCTGTCGCCGGTCTGGTGGCCCACCTGGGTGGTGCGCGTCTGTCGCTCTCCCAGGTGCAGGACCTGCGGGACGCACTGGCTGACTTCCGTACGTCGGGGAAGCCTGCGGTCGCGTGGACCGAGTCGTTCGGTGAGGCCGGCGGCGGGACGGTGCCCTACTACCTCGCCACGGCGTTCGACGAGATCTGGGTGCAGCCGTCGGGTGATCTGGGGATCACCGGCGTCACCATGCAGGCGGTGTTCGTCCGCGGTGCGCTGGACAAGGCTGGCGTGATTCCGCAGTTCGGGAAGCGGCGTGAGTACAAGACCGCCGCGGACACCTTCACCGAGAAGCAGATGACCGGTCCGGGGCGGGAGATGGCCGCACGGCTCGCTGAGTCGGTATACGAGCAGATCGTCGACGGAATCGCCGTACGGCGTCGGCTGTCGCCGGAGCGGGTTCGTGAGCTGGTCGACAGCGCGCCACTGCATGCCCAGGCTGCACTGGACGCCGGACTGGTCGATCGACTCGGCTATCGATCGGATGTGTACGACGAGCTTGAGAAGACGCTCGGAGAGACCGAGCGGCTGCTGGCCGAGCGCTATGTACGGCGTGGGCCGCGCACTCTGGCTGAGCTCCAGCGACGACTCCCCTGGCCGGAGAAGCCACTGGTCGCGGTAGTGCGGGTCTCCGGTGGCATCACCGTCGGCCGGAACGCGAACAGCCCGCTCGGCGGACCAGGGTCCGGCTCCGACACGGTTGGCGCAGCTCTGCGTGCGGTTGCGGACAACGACAAGGTCAAGGCCGTCGTACTGCGGATAGACAGCCCCGGCGGCTCGTACGTCGCCTCTGACGCGATCCGCAACGAGGTGCTGCGGCTGCGGTCCACTGGGAAGCCGGTGATCGCCTCGATGGGCAGTGTCGCGGCATCTGGCGGGTACTTCGTCGCCATGCCGGCTGACGTGATCGTCGCGCAGCCGGGAACGATCACCGGCTCGATCGGCGTGCTGACCGGTAAGGGCGTCGTACGGGATGCTCTGGCCCGGATCGGGATCTCGCAGCAGGCTGTGTCGGAGGGCGAGAACGCACGTATGTACTCCGCGCAGGAGGAGTTCAGCGACGACCAGTGGGACCGGTTGGAGGAGACGCTCGACCGGATCTACCAGGACTTCGTCGCCAAGGCCGCACTGGACCGCGGACTGCCGGAGGCGGAGCTAGAGGCGCTGGCGCGCGGCCGGGTGTGGACCGGAGCGGACGCGTTCGACCGCAAGCTGGTCGATGAACTCGGCGGCTTCCAGCACGCGCTGACACTGGCCTGCAACCGCGCAGGACTCGACCGCGACAACATGCAGGTCGCTACCGTGCCGCACCGCAACCTGCTCGATCAGCTACGCGCACCGACCACTACAGACGATCTGGCCGTCACAGCGCAGCCGTTGACGCTGGACGGCCTGGCCAGTGGGGTCTACAGCGCGCTGGGACTCCCACCGGCCGGACTGCTCCGGATGCCGCTGAACTGGCAGCTGGCTTAAGAGGTTCGCTCGCCGCCCGGGACCCAAAGCACGTCGCCGCCGGACGAGAGGTTGGCGACGCGGCCCAGGATGAAGAGCAGGTCGGAGAGCCGGTTCAGGTAGGTGATGGCCAGCAGGTTCACCAGTGGGCCGTGCTCCTCGACCGCGGCCCAGGCGGTCCGCTCGGACCGGCGGACCACGGTGCGGGCTACGTTGAGGTAGGCGGAGCCCACAGAGCCACCAGGCAGGATGAACGAGCGCAGCTTGGTGAGGCGGCCGTTGTACTCGTCGCACCAGCCCTCGAGGCGGTCGATGTAGTCCTGCGTGATCCGCAGCGGCTCGTAGGCCGGGTTCGGCGTGATCGGGTTGCACAGGTCCGCACCGACGTCGAACAGGTCGTTCTGGATCCTGGTCAACAGCAACACCAGGGTGCTGTTCAGGTGTCCGGCCGCGATGGCGACCCCGATCGCCGAGTTCGCTTCGTCCACGTCGCCGTACGCCGCGAGGCGCGGATCCGTCTTCGAGGTGCTCGAGTTGTCGCCCAGGCGGGTCTCGCCTGCGTCACCGGTGCGGGTGTAGATCCGCGTCAAGTTCACAGCCATGGCAGGGACTCTACGCAAAGCCCGCCACGTCTAAACGCTACAGTCGACCAGTGGAACGGTTTCGGATCGCGGGTGAGGCACGGCTCGAGGGAGCTGTGGAGGTAGCTGGGGCGAAGAACAGCGTGCTCAAGCTGATGGCGGCGGCATTGCTGGCGGAGGGGACGACGACACTGCGGCAGGTGCCGGGCATCCTCGACGTCACGTTCATGGCGCAACTGCTGGACACCCTGGGCTGCTCGGTCACCGTGGATGCGGAGGCCGGGGTCGCGACGATCGCCGTACCGGCCGAGATCGGCTACCAGTGCGACTACGACCTGGTGCGCAAGCTCCGGGCCTCCATCTCGGTGCTAGGCCCGCTGCTGGGCCGCTGCGGCCGTGCGGAGGTCGCTCTGCCCGGTGGGGACAACATCGGCTCCCGCGGGCTGAACATGCACGTGGCCGGCCTGGAGGCGATGGGCGCGAAGGTGCACATCGAGCATGGTTTCGTGATCGCCGAGGCTCCGCAGGGGCTGCACGGCGCCGAGGTCTGGCTGGACTTCCCGAGTGTCGGCGCGACCGAGACGATCATGATGGCGGCGGTCCTGGCCCGCGGTACGACGGTGATCGAGAACGCCGCGCGTGAGCCCGAGATCCAGGACATCGCGGCTCTGCTGGTGTCGATGGGCGCCCAGATCGACGGCGCTGGGTCACCGCGGATCGAGATCACCGGAGTCAGCGGTCTACTCAAGCCGGTCGAGCACGTCGTCGTACCGGACCGGATCGTCAGTGGAAGCTGGGCGTTCGCCGCAGCGATCACCAAGGGCGACATCACGATCACGAATGGTCACGCCGAGCACCTCGAACTGCCGCTGGACAAGCTGCACAAGGCCGGCGCGCAGATCGAGGTCCTGAACCCGGGCTTCCGGGTCCGGATGGACGACCGGCCGAAGCCGGTCGACGTGGTCACACTGCCGTACCCCGGTTTCGCGACCGACCTGCAGGCCTTCGTCATCGCGATGAACGCGCTGAGTGACGGCGCGGCGATGGTCACCGAGAACCTGTTCGAGGGCCGGTTCACGTTCGCCCAGGAGCTCACCCGGCTCGGCGCGCAGATCCAGACCGACGGTCACCACGCGGTCGTCCGCGGCGTCCCCCGCCTCTCCGGAGCACCGGTCGTCGCGTCGGACATCCGCGCCGGCGCCGCGCTCGTGCTGGCCGGCCTCGCGGCCGAGGGCGAGACCTTGGTCTCAGCCGCCCACCACGTGCACCGCGGCTACACCGACTTCGCCGGCAACCTGCGCCGCCTCGGCGCTGATGTCACGGTCGAGCCCGACGACGCGGACGTGTACTGGAACTGAGCCGGCATTTTCCCGGCACTCTCCCGGCACTCTTCCGGAACTCCTGGCCGGTAACGCCGATCGGCGGGTTAGGGTCCTGGCATGAGTGAGCGCGTGGTCAAGCCAGTAGGCCGTGGTTTCCTGTTCCTGGACTCGCATCCGGCCGGATGCGTCCAGGTGGTCAGAAACCTGGCCGCCTCCGTCGAGCCCCGTACGGCGCAACGCCGGGTCGCGTTGGTGATCGGGTCCAGCTCGGGATACGGGCTGGCCACGACGATTGCCGGGCTGGCGCAGTTCGGCATCGACGGGATCGGGATCGCGTTCGAGAAGGACGCGACAGCTCGCCGGACGGCGACGGCTGGTTGGTACCGGACTGCGGAGACTGCCGCGCTGGCGGCTGAGCTCGGGCGCGACTTCAGCTTCGTGAACGCCGACGCCTTCGCCGACACCACGAAGACCGAGGTCCTGGACCAGATCGCCGAGCGGTTTGGTGGCATCGACCACCTGATCTACAGCGTCGCGGCCCCACGCCGTACCGACCCGCGCACCGGCGAGACCTACCAGTCCGCACTGAAGACGATCGGCGAGCCGTACACGACCAAGTCCCTCGCGTACGACGGCGCCGAGCCACAGCTGACCGAGGTCACGGTCGACCCGGCGTCGGACGACGACCTCGCCCAGACCGTCAAGGTGATGGGTGGCGAGGACTGGTCCCGCTGGATCACCGCGCTGCAGGAGCGCGACCTCCTGAACGAGGGCTTCAGCACCGTCGCCCTCACCTACATCGGCTCCGACATCACCGGCGCCATCTACCGCCAGGGCTCGATCGGCGCCGCCAAGGCCGACCTCGAGCAGACCGCCCTCACCCTGGCCAAGAACGGCGTCACCGCCTACACCTCGGTCAACGGCGCCGCCGTCACCCAGGCCTCCTCCGCCATCCCCGGCATCGGCCTCTACACCAGCCTCCTGCACAAAACCCTCGGCGACGCCATGCAGACGCCCATCGAGCAATCTGTCAGCCTCTGGTCCCAACTCACCGGCACCACTCCCCTGGACCTCGACGAAGACAACCGCATCCGCCTGGACCGCTGGGAACTAACCCCCGAAACCCAGTCCGCCGTCCACGCCGCCTGGCAGTCCGTCACCCCCGAAACCATCGCCACCCTCGCCGACCACGAGTGGTTCCACGCCGAAATCCGCAAGCTCTACGGCTTCGACGTCCCCGGCATCGACTACGAAGCCGAAGTAGAAGTCGACGTCCCCTGGCCGTGACCGTCGTCCACGCCGCTCGGGAGGCGGTCGCTCACTGTCTGTAGCAGGCTGTTCTCATGGCCAAGATCGAGGACCTGCTGCAACGGCGAACCGACCTGTCGACCTTTCTGGTGCACCTGACCCGCACCAGCGATGACGGAATCGGCGCTCTCGACAACCTGCAGTCGATCATCCGCGCCGGGACGATCAAGGCCCGCAAGGCCTTCGGCCCGGCGTGCAAACTCCAGTCCCACCTCGCGGGATCGTCCGCCACGCAGAAGGCCGTCTGCGTCAGCGAGACGCCGCTGGAGCACATCTGGATGATGCTCGAATCGATCGACGGCCGCGCGGTGCACTTCGAGCCGTACGGGCTGGCCATCACCAAGACGACCGGCCGGAAGGCCGGCTTCAACCCCGTCTGGTACTCCGACATCACCCGCCGGGGCGTCAACTGGCCCTCCACCGCGGTGAACCTGATGGTGCAGGAAGCACTCGACCGGGCGACAGGTCCCGATGGGAAGGTCGACCAGTACACCCTGCAACGCGAGCCGGTGTTCCAACTGACGCCGTACTTCGAGCAGATGGGGCCGATCAAGCAAGGACGCAAGGAGTTCTGGTGGGAGCGCGAATGGCGCAAGGTTGACGACTACCACTTGTCGTTCCCCACCAAGGTCGTCGCCCTGTTCGCGCCGGAACACGAACACGCCGTCCTGCACGACTTCCTCGCGCAACTGGACGCCGACCAGCGAACCCACTGGGTCGAGCGGCCGATCCTCGACCCGCGCTGGGGGCTGGAGCGCATGGTCGTCGCACTCGCGCGGATCGAGGCACACCAGATTGGCCCCTTCCCTGAAGCAGGCTCCTAACCCACCACCCGCCGACCGGCCAACCGCTCGCGCGCAGCCATCAAGGCAAACCCGAGCAGGTTGGTCCCCCGCCACCGAGCCGGGACCGACGCTGCCTCATCGTTCGCCGCCAGACCGATGCCCCAGACACGATCGACCGGGCTGGCCTCGACCAGGACCCGGGAACCGGTGCCTAGGAGATAGTCGCGCAGCTCCGGATGGGCGCTGAACTTGTGGATCGAACCGGCCACCACCAGCTCCATCCGATGCTGCCGCCAGGTCTCCTCGTCAAAATTGCGTACAGCACGGCCGGCAGCCTTGGCAGCTCCGGCATTGCGTGCCCCACGCACCGCCTCGAGCGCGGTGTCGTCACCAAACAGCCGTGCCTTACCGGCCATCATCCAGTGCTCAGCCGTCGGATAGCGGACATCATCCACGGTGAACGCCGCAGGAAACCACTGGCTGAAACAACTCGCATCAACGGCTCCGGGCCGACGAGGCCGGTGCCCCCAGAACGTCACATAGCGGTACCGCCGACCTCGCGCGATCCCGTCGAGCAGTTCCGCAACACTCCGCGGGCTGTGCACCCCATCACTCATGCACAGCAGTATTCGGTCCAGCGCACCTACACGCGAACCATTTCCTCAACCACCCAGCCGATCTCCACCCCCAAACCATCCGTCGGTCGGTGACCTGTCGGGGGCGCGGAGGGCTGGTGGTGGGGTTGAACAAGAAATGACCTGTCCGAACCCACCACATCTTGTTCAGGCCCCCAGTTGCTTCCGCGCTATGGCTAGGGCGGGCGGTGCGCATCGACCGAGCCGGGGAGCAAAACTGACCTGAATCGACAGGCAAAACACCCCAGCCCCCTGCAGCAGTCGCTTAACCGGCGACCGCACCACTACCTCAGCCACAGCCCGTTAACTACGAGCAACGGGAACCGCGGTCGCCAGCCGCACCATCCACCTCAACCAGGGACCACCGCAACCCGAAGGCTTCAGTCGACCGCCCCGCGGCGGCCGAGTCGCCCCGGGATACAGGTCTGTGGATACCCACTGCCACCCAGCGGCAGTAGGTATCCACAAAGCGAGCCCGGCCGCAGGCAGCGCCGCTAACGTCCGAAAACACGCCGACCACGTACTGCCATCGTTCGGACGTTAGGGCTGGGGCTCGCGTAGCGTCCGAAAACACGCCGACCACGTACTGCGATCGTTCGGACGTTAACCCCGCATCGTGCGTAACGTCCGAAGGGGCGGAGGGCCCGTCTCCGGTTGTTCGGACGTTGCGGGTGGTTAGAGGGGTTTGAAGGAGACCATTTCTAGGGCTAGGTCGGCGGCTTCGTCGGAGGCGGCCAGGTCTACGGAGGCGCTGATGCGCCAGTCGTGGTTGCCTTCGGGGTCGTCGATGATCTGCTGGACTTCCCAGTAGCCGGGGTGCTCCTCGACCATGAAGAGCGCCGGACCGCGGGCGGCCGGGCCGGTGTTCAATACCTCGTGTTCGGCGTAGTACGCCGTACCGGCTTCGGCCCAGCGGGCGGCGTCCCAGCCGGAGTCGGTGTCCAGTTGGCCTAGTTCGGCCCAGCGGTGGCGGGCGACGAGCTCGACGCGGCGGAACATGGCGTTGCGGACGAGGACTCGGAAGGCTCGGGTGTTGAGGGTGATCCGGCGCGGGCCCTGAGGGGTGACCTCGACCTCGGCGGTGACTGGGTTGGTGAGTTCTTCCCATTCGTCGAGGAGGCTGGAGTCGGTCTGGCGAACGACTTCGCCGAGCCATTCGATCAGGTCGGTGAGGTCCTCGTTCGCCTTGTCCGGCGGGACCGTCTGGCGCAGTGCCTTGTAGGCGTCGCTGAGGTAGCGCAGGACAATGCCTTCGGAGCGTGCAAGACCGTAGTACTGGATGTACTCACCGAACGTCATCGCCCGCTCGAACATGTCCCTGATCACGGACTTCGGCGACAGGCCGGCCTCGGCGATCCAGGGGTGGGTCTGGCGGTAGATGTCCAAAGTTGCCTCAAGCAACTCTTGGAGCGGCTTCGGCCAGCTGATCTCCTCGAGCAGTTCCATCCGCTCGTCGTACTCGATGCCGTCGGCCTTCATGCCCTGCACGGCCTCGCCCTTGGCGTGATGCAGTTGCGCCATCAGGATCGCGCGCGGGTCCTCGAGCGTCGCCTCGACCACGGACACCACATCCAAGGCATACAACGGATCCTCGGGGTCGAGCAGGTCGAGCGCGGCCAGCGCGAACGTCGACAGCGGCTGGTTGAGCGAGAAGTCCTTCTGCAGATCGACGGTCAGTCGTAGGTACCGGCCGAACTCGTCGGGCTCCGGGAGCCGCTCGACCACACCAGCCGTCAGCAGCGTGCGGTAGATCTGGATCGCCCGGCGGATCAGGTGCCTCTGCGACCTCGCGTCCTCGTGGTTGTCCTGCAGCAGGTGCCGCATGCTGGCGAACGCGTCGCCGTCGCGGGCGATCACGTTCAGGAGCATGGCGTGGTTGACCCGCATCCGCGACTGCAGCGGTTCAGGTTCGGCGACGACGAGCCGGTCGAAGGTGTCCTCGCCCCAGGTGACGAAACCCTCCGGCGGCTTCTTGCGCTGGACGCGCCGCTGCTTCTTCGGGTCGTCACCGGCCTTCGCCATCAGTCGGACGTTCTCCACGACATGATCAGGCGCCTGTACGACGACTGTCCCCGAAGTGTCGTATCCCGCCCGACCCGCGCGACCCGCGATCTGGTGGAACTCACGCGCCTTGAGGATGCGCTGCCGGCGACCGTCGTACTTGCTCAACGCGGTCAGCAACACGGTCCGGATCGGAACGTTGATACCGACGCCGAGCGTGTCAGTACCGCAGATGACCTTCAGCAATCCGGCCTGCGCGAGCTGCTCGACCAACCGCCGGTACTTCGGCAGCATGCCGGCGTGGTGGACGCCGATCCCGTGCATGATCAACCGCTGCAGTGTCTTGCCGAACCCGGAACTGAATCGGAAGTGTCCGATCAGCTCCTTGATCTTGTCCTTCTCTTCCTTCGTGCAGACGTTGATGCTGGTCAGCGCTTGCGCGCGTTCCAGCGCCGACGCCTGCGTGAAGTGCACGACGTACACGGGCGCCTGGTTGGTCACCAGGAGCTCTTGCAGCGTCTCGTGCAGCGGCGTGGTGACGTACTTGTAGACCAGCGGGACCGGGCGCTCGCCCGACGAGATGATCGCGGTTGGCTTGCCGGTACGGCGGGACAGGTCGATCTTGAACCGTTCGACATCGCCGAGCGTCGCCGACATCAGCACGAACTGCGCATTGGGCAGCTCCAGCAACGGCACCTGCCAGGCCCAGCCGCGGTCGGGCTCGGAGTAGAAATGGAACTCGTCCATCACCACCTGGCCGACATCGGCCGCGGCTCCTTCACGCAACGCGACGTTGGCCAGGACCTCCGCCGTACAGCAGATGATCGGGGCGCCCGCGTTCACCGAGGCGTCGCCGGTCAGCATGCCGACCTTGTCCGCGCCGAAGATGTCGCACAGCGCGAAGAACTTCTCCGACACCAGCGCCTTGATCGGCGCGGTGTAGAAGGTCCGCACGCCGTGGGCGAGCGCCGCGAAGTGGGCGCCGGTCGCCACCAGGCTCTTGCCGGACCCGGTCGGGGTGGACAGGATCACGTTCGATCCCGTCATCACCTCGATGACCGCCTCCTCCTGCGCCGGGTACAGCGAGATCCCCTGCTCCCCCACCCAGGTGGCGAACGCGTCGTACAGCGCGTCGGGCTCAGCGGTCTCCGGCAACTTCTCGGTCAGCGTCATCACTGCCCATTGTCCCTCACGCCCGCCAAGCAGACCGGCAGCGGCTCAGGCGGCGCTCCGGAGCGCCGGGACGCGGCGGAAGGCGGCGTCCTCGTGCCGGGTCAGCTCGTACAGCGTGCGGAAGATCTGCCCCTGCGGCGAATGCCCCGGATCCAGTACGTCGAAGCCGAGGATCTGCTTGCCCTCGTCGTACGTGATCAGCAGCGTCTTGTCGTAGAGGGCGAAGTCGCGCGGAATGATCAGTGAGGGGTAGTTGCGCCGGTAGTCCGAGACGGTGATCCAGTAGCTGGCGACGTCACCGGTGTGCTCCCAGTAGTACGCGAGCAGCTCCTCATCGGCCAGATCGCTCTCCATCTGCTCCGCCTGGTCGTCGTCGATCACGAACAGCCGCGTCTTGAACTTCATCCGCTTGCTCTTGAGCTCCATCAGGTACGCCGTCGCCCCGCGCTCCTCCTTGTACCAGCGCAGCGTGTTCCGCTGGATCCCCTCGTACCCGTCCGAGTGCTCGATCGCACTGCGCAGATAACCGAGGTACGCGGCCGGACCGACGTACGGGATGTTCCGGAAGTTGTCGCTCATCGAGGAGCGGATCAGCTTGGACAGTGCGTCGTTGTGGCGCGGGCAGCTGGTCAGCATGCCCAGAGCGGTCTCCTGGTAGTCGATGCGCTCGGTCAACGCACCAAGGCTCGCGTTGAGTCGGCCGAGCTCGTTGAGCGAGTTCGACGTGGCGGTGAGCAGCTGGCGGAACAGCTCGAAGATCCAGCCGCCGAGCGTCCCCACAATCACCGCCAGCACGTGACTGGGCACCTGCCGCGCCGTGAACGCGTTGGTGGCGCCTGCCGAGAACAGCAGGATCGCCTCCAACGTCAGCGTGCCCACGATCGCCGAGCCGGCCAGCCGCCTCGGATCGACGGACTGAATCAGTGTCTTGCCCTCACCGGACGTGCTCATCCGACTCCCCCTTGACCTTGCGTCCCATGGTGACCTCGGTCACAGCACGCTGCAACCTAAATGCGTTGCGGCGTCAGTACGACGATCCGCGGGTGCTGCCCGGCCACACTGATGTCGTACGCCGCCTGCACCGTCCAGCCCGTTCCCAGCAGTGCTGCCTGCTCCTGGCTGAGCAAAGCGACCACCAGTCCGTCCGGTGCCAGCACCTGTCGCCAGGCGCGCAAGTACGGCGTGAGGTCGCCGACCGCTAGTCGCACGCCCCACGGTGGATTCGTGATGATGCGATCCACCGGGCCGCTCACCCGCGCCGCATCTCCCAGCTGGACCTGTACGGCGGTCGAGTTCGCCCGCGTGGCCGCAACCGCCTCAGCACGCCGGTCGATCCCCCGGTACGACGCTGTCGGCTGCAGCTCGTGTGCTTCCACCAGCAGGGTTCCGGCACCACAGAACGGGTCCAGCACTCGCATGCCCGGCTCGATGCGTGCCAGCCGAGCCATGGCCGCAGCCACTGGTGGATGCAGGCTGCCGACGACGGTCCGCTGTCTCCACGCGCGGCGGTGCAGCGGTACGTCGTACGGGCGTACTCCGACCCACATGGTCTTGCCGTCGAGCACCACGCGCCACTCGGATCGCTGAGCCGGCGGACGAGCCCCACCCCGGCGCGAGTGGTACTCCCCACCCAGGACCGCGCCCACGTGATCCTCAACGTCGTACCGATTGAAGTTCCGTTCGCCAACGAACGACGCCGACACCGCAAACGGCCCCACCGCCTTAGCCGTCAACGACACCGACCGCAGACTGTCCTTCGTCCGCCCCGGATCCGGTACGGCGTCCTGGACCAGGAACACGTCGTCCGCCAACCGCGGCGGCCGTCGTACCAGCTCGTCCGTGGCCTCAACGATCAACTGTCTCTTCGACACATCGACCACGCGATGTCCCCTGGCAGCGATCTCCTCAGCCGCCAGACCTTCCGACCCCGACACAGTGCGCACAAGCACCAAGGGCATGCGTTTTCTCCCGGTGAGCAATCGGGAGTGACCAGACGGTCAGTCCCGCATCACCGGCTCTCGGGCCAAAGGCCTCAACCGAACCGGCGGCTCGTCAGGCCGCCGGAAAGAAAAACGCGTACATGCCTTGCATCGTCACATCCGTGTCCACCGATTTTCACGCCAGCCTCCGAAGGTTCGCAGTGCGTCGTCGGCGTGTTTTCGGACGTTGCGTGGCTGGGCGAAGCTGCACTGGGATGTTGTGCGAGGTGGCAGGCTGGATGGGTGGCAGCTGACCTGACCGAAGTCCGCGGGCTCCTCGCGGCTGACCGTGAGCGTACCCGTGAGCTGATCGGGTCGCTGAAGCAGAACGTCAGCACGATCGTCGAGGCCAGTCGCCTCACCGCAACCGACGACGAGCATGATCCTGAGGGCGCCACCATCGCCTTCGAGCGCTCTCAGACCAGCTCACTGCTCGCGTCCGCCGCTGCCCACCTGGCTGATGTCGAGGCCGCTTTGGAGCGGCTGGATGACGGTACCTACGGGCGGTGCGAACGCTGCGGCGCGTCGATCTCGCCGGAGCGGCTGCTTGCGCGCCCGGCGGCGCGCACCTGCATCACGTGCGCCAGCTAGCAGTCAGAGGTAGGTCTGGGTGCTGGGGGGTGCGGATTCCATCCAGGCGAGGACGCCGGTGAGGGCTTCTTCGGTCATCGCGAAGTGGACGGTGCGGTCACGGAGCTCGGCGTCGACGATGACGTGGCCGGCGTACGTGACCAGGGGCTCGTTGCCCATCGGGCGGCGGGTCTTGATGCCTTCGAGCTGGCGGCGGTTGACGGTGAGCTTGGGCCACCAGGCGAGGCTGAAGACGCGGAACCACTGCAGGTCGTCACCGACGTAACGAGCCAGGCCGAGGGCCCAGCCGCGGCCGTGGTCCTTCTCGGCCAACTGCAGGCTGCAATCGAACGTGCCGCCGTCCCTGGTCAACCAGCGACGACGGCACGCGAAAGCGATGACGAACAGGACGGCGGCAGCCAAACAGACCCCGACGACATCGAGGACTGTTCCCATACCCTGCCGACCCCATTTCCGGTGCCTGTGCGTCCCGGCACCGCCGGAGAACCCGTACTGTCAGTGACGTTCTTCGATTATGACAGGTGGGGTGGAGCCGTGATCGGCCCCACCCCACCCGCGGTACTTCAGGATGCTGTTTCGGCGGCCCGGACCCGGGCCTCCGCGGCCCGGACCTCGTCGGCGTCGGACTCACTGGCGGTGCCGGTCGCGAGCGCCTGCTCGAGCTCGCGACGAGCGTCCTCCAGGTCGATGTCGTGACCCAGCTCGGCGTTCTCGGCCAGGATCGAGACCCGGTCGTTCGCCACCGAGATGAAGCCGTCCGGGGCGGCCGCGACGAGGAACTCCCCGTCGACGGTCCGCACCTGGACGGTGCCACCCTGCAGCAGACCCAGCAGCGGGGCATGGCCCGGGAGGATACCGACGTCGCCGTCGGTGGTGCGGGCGATGACGATCGTCGCCTGCCCCTCCCAGACCACCCGCTCGGCCGCGACCAGCGCGACCTCGAGGTGCTTGCCGCTGTCCTCAGCCATTTACAGCTCCTTCTGGAGTTCGGCCCAACGCCGCTCGACGTCGTCGAGCGAACCGACGTTGAAGAAGGCCTGCTCGGCGATGTGGTCGCACTCGCCGTCCGCGATCTTCTTGAACGACTCGATGGTGTCCTTCAGCGGCACCGTCGAACCCGGCGTGTTGGTGAACTTCTCCGCCATGTAGGTGTTCTGCGAGAGGAACTGCTCGATCCGGCGCGCGCGGGCGACGGTGATCTTGTCCTCTTCGGAGAGCTCGTCGACACCGAGGATGGCGATGATGTCCTGCAGTTCCTTGTTCTTCTGCAGGATCTGCTTCACCCGGACGGCCACGTCGTAGTGCTCCTGGCCGATGTACTGCGGGTCGAGGATCCGCGACGTGGAGGTCAGCGGGTCGACGGCCGGGTACAGACCACGCGACGCGATCACCCGCGAAAGCTCGGTGGTCGCGTCCAGGTGCGCGAACGTGGTGGCCGGCGCCGGGTCGGTGTAGTCGTCGGCGGGCACGTAGATCGCCTGCATCGAGGTGATCGAGTGACCACGCGTCGAGGTGATCCGCTCCTGCAGAACGCCCATCTCGTCGGCCAGGTTCGGCTGGTAACCCACGGCGCTCGGCATCCGGCCGAGCAGCGTGGAGACCTCGGAACCGGCCTGCGTGAAGCGGAAGATGTTGTCGATGAAGAGCAGCACGTCCTGCTCCTTCACGTCGCGGAAGTACTCCGCCATCGTGAGGGCCGACAGCGCGACGCGAAGACGCGTGCCCGGCGGCTCGTCCATCTGGCCGAAGACGAGCGCGGTGTCCTTGAACACGCCCGCGTCTTCCATCTCGTGGATCAGGTCGTTGCCCTCACGGGTCCGCTCACCGACACCGGCGAAGACCGACGTACCACCGAAGTTGTGGGCGATCCGGTAGATCATTTCCTGGATCATGACCGTCTTGCCGACACCCGCACCGCCGAACAGGCCGATCTTGCCACCCTGGACGTACGGGGTGAGCAGGTCGAGCACCTTGATACCGGTCTCGAGCATCTCGGTCTTGGACTCGAGCTGGTCGAAGGCCGGCGCCTTGCGGTGGATCGGCCAGCGCTCGGTGATCTCGAACTCGGACTCGTCCTGGTTCAGGCACTTGCCGGTCACCGACCACACGCGGCCCTTGGTGACGTCGCCGACCGGGACGGAGATCGCGGCACCGGTGTCGCGCACCTCGGCGCCCCGGACCAGACCGTCGGTGGGCTTCATCGAGATTGCCCGGACGATGTTGTCGCCGACGTGCAGCGCAACCTCGAGGGTGATCGTCGTGGTGACCTCGGCCAAGGTGATGTCCACCTCGAGCGCGTTGTACATCTCCGGCATCGCGTCCGCGGGGAACTCGATGTCGACGACCGGGCCGATGACCCGGGCAACCCGGCCCACGGCACCAGCCGCGCCGCTGTTGTCTTTCTCGGTAACCGTCGCTGTCATCTCTCTCACTCGCTCCCGGCGTTGGCGTCAGCCAGCGCGTTGGCGCCACCGACGATCTCGCTGATTTCCTGGGTAATGGCCGACTGCCGCACCTGGTTGTACTCGCGGGTCAGTCGTTCGATCAGATCCTGCGCGTTGTCCGTCGCGGACTTCATCGCCCGCTGCCGGCTGGCCAGCTCGGAGGCCGCCGCCTGCAGCATGCAGTAGTGGATCCGGCTGGCGACGTACTTGGGCAGCAGCCCGTCGAGCACGTCCTCGGCGGACGGCTCGAACTCGTACAGCGGCAGTACGTCGTCCGCGGCCGGAGCCTCTTCGCCCTCGACGACCTCCAGCGGCAGCAGCCGGATGACGTCCGGCTTCTGCGTCAGCATCGACACGAACCGGGTGAAGACGATGTGGATCTCGTCCACGCCGCCCTCCTCGGTCGGGGTCAGGAAGGACTCGATCAGGGCGTCGGCGATCTCCCGGGCCCGGGCGAACGACGGCGCGTCGGAATCGCCGCTCCACGACTGCGCGACCTCGCGCTGCCGGAAGGTGAAGTACGCGATCCCCTTGCGGCCGCTGAGGTACGGCACGATCTCTTTGTCGTCCTCGCGGAGCATCTGGTTCAGCCGCTCACCCTCGCGGATGACCGAGGACGAGTAGGCGCCGGCCTGGCCGCGGTCCGAGGTGATCAACAGCACCGCGGCACGCTTCGGGTTCGGCTTCTCCGTGGTCAGCGGGTGGTCGACGTTCGAGAACGTGGCCACCGCCGACACGGCACGGGTGAGCTCACGCGCGTACGGACCGGCCGCCTGGGCGCGTTGCTGCGCCTTGACGATCCGGGACGCCGCGATGAGCTCCATCGCACGGGTGAGCTTCTTGATCGTCGTGACCGAGTCACGACGATCCTTCAGCTCGCGTTGGGTTGCCGGCATGGACGATCAGCCCCGCTTCTGCCGGACGATCTGCTCCTGCTCGACGTCCTCTTCGGCCATCGCCTCGGTCTCCTCGCGACCCACGAGCAGCTGCCCGTCGGAGGTCTGGAAGGTCGGCTTGAACGCGGCCAGCGCGTCCGTCACGGCCTGCTGGGCGTCCTCGGGGAAGAGGTTCGACTCACGGATGCCCTCGAGCACCTTGCCGTCGCGGCGCAGGTACTCCAGGAACTCGCGCTCGAAGCGCAGTACGTCGGCGACCGGCACGTCGTCGAACTTGCCGGTGGTACCGGACCAGATCGAGACGACCTGGTCCTCGACCGGGTACGGCGAGTACTGCGGCTGGCGAAGCAGCTCGACCAGACGCTGACCACGGTCCAGCTGGCGGCGCGAGGTGGCGTCGAGGTCGGAGGCGAACATCGCGAAGGCCTCCATCGCGCGGAACTGCGCGAGGTCGAGCTTCAGCGTGCCGGAGACGTTCTTCATCGCCTTGACCTGCGCGGCGCCACCAACACGCGACACCGAGATACCGACGTCGATGGCGGGACGGATGTTGGCGTTGAACAGGTCCGACTGCAGGAAGATCTGGCCGTCGGTGATCGAGATGACGTTGGTCGGGATGAACGCCGAGACGTCGTTCGCCTTGGTCTCGATGACCGGCAGGCCCGTCATCGAACCGGCGCCGAGCTCGTCGCTCAGCTTCGCGCAGCGCTCGAGCAGCCGGCTGTGCAGGTAGAAGACGTCACCCGGGTAGGCCTCACGGCCCGGCGGGCGGCGCAGCAGCAGCGACATCGAGCGGTAGGCCTCGGCCTGCTTGCTCAGGTCGTCGAACACGATCAGGACGTGCTTGCCCTGGTACATCCAGTGCTGGCCGATGGCCGAGCCGGTGTAGGGAGCGACGTACTTGTAGCCGGCCGGGTCGGACGCCGGGGAGGCGACGATGGTGGTGTACGCCATCGCGCCGGCCTCTTCGAGCGCGCCGCGGACGGCGGCGATCGTCGAGCCCTTCTGGCCGATGGCGACGTAGATGCAGCGAACCTGCTTCTTCGGGTCGCCGGACTCCCAGTTGGCCTTCTGGTTGATGATCGTGTCGATCGCGATCGCGGTCTTGCCGGTCTTGCGGTCGCCGATGATCAGCTGCCGCTGGCCACGGCCGACGGGGATCATGCCGTCGATCGCCTTGATACCGGTCTGCAGCGGCTCGCGGACCTCCTGGCGGTCCATCACGCCGGCGGCCTGGAGCTCCAGGGCGCGGGTGCCGTCGATGCCGTCGATCTCGCCGAGGCCGTCGATCGGGGCGCCCAGCGGGTCCACGACGCGACCGAGGTAGCCGTCGCCGACCGGGACGGACAGGACCTGGCCGGTCCGGCGGACCTGCTGGCCCTCCTCGATACCGCCGAACTCACCGAGCACGGCGACACCGATGTCGCGGACATCGAGGTTCAGCGCGATGCCCTTGGTGCCGTCCTCGAACTCGAGCAGCTCGTTGGTCATCGCCGAGGGCAGGCCCTCGACGTGCGCGATGCCGTCACCGGCGTCGATAACAGTGCCGACCTCTTCGCGGGCCGCCTCGGCCGGCTGGTAGTCGGTGACGAACCGATCCAGGGCGTCCCGGATCTCCTCCGGCCTGATCGTGAGCTCAGCCATTTCGTGTTTCCTGCTTCCTTGACCCTTGCTGGCCTGTTGTGGCTCTAAAGGTTTGCCGCCCTTAGCGCCGCTGTTCTGTCGTTAAGGGGGCGATCAGCCCGCGATGCGCCGTTGCGCCTCGTCGAGCCTGGCCGCGATGGTTGCGTCGATCACTTCGTCACCGATGTCCACCCGCACGCCGCCGATCACCTTCGGGTCGACGATCACGTTCAGCTGGATGTCCCGGCCGTACTGGCGTCCGAGCGCCTGCGACAGGCGCGTGCGCTCCGCCTCGGACAGGTCGCTGGCGACCCGGACCGTGGCGATGCTGGCGCTGCGCCGGGCCGCGGCCGCGACCTGGTAGGACCGCAGGGACGCGGCGAAGCTGCGTCCACGGCCGTCGACGGCCCGCTCGGCGAGCCGCACCGTGACCGGGTCGGCCTTGCCACGCAGCAGTCCGGCCAGCAGTTCCTGCCGGGCGGTGACCGGGATGTTGCGGTCGCTGAGCTTGTCGCTCAGTCCCCGCTCGGCCACGACGATCCGCTCCAGCCGGAACAGCTCGTCCTCGACGTCGTCCAGCTTGCGCCGGCTGTCCGCGAAGGCCACCTCGGCCTCGACGCTCAGCTCGTCCAGCGCGTTGCCGAGGTCGCGGCCGCTGACCCAGCGACCGGCCACGGCGATGGTCAGGATCTCCTGCGCCTGGGCGGAGATCTTGCCGCCGAACAACTGCTGGACGAGCGCGGTGCGCTGGTCCTTGGCCCGAGCCGGATCGGTCAGCGCGCGCCGCAGCGCGCCGGTGCCGTCCAGCAGCCGGGCGACCGAGAACAGCTCGGCCCCCAGCCCCTCGGTGACAGCGGCACTCGCCAGGGCCTCCTGGGCCTTGGCGAGCGACTGGTTCGATGCGCCGCGCATCAGCCGTCCGTTCCGACAGCCTGGCGCGCCGACTCCGATGCCTCGAGCTCGGCCAGGAAGCGCTCGACGGTCCGGCGCTGCCGGGCCTCGTCCTCCAGCGACTCCCCGACGATGCGACCGGCCAGCGTGGTCGCCATCGTGCCGACCTCGCCGCGCAGCGAGGCGACGGCCTGCGTCCGCTCGGCGTCGATCTGGGTCCGCGCGTGCGTCACGATCCGCTCGGCCTCGACGTTCGCCTGCTCGCGCATCTCCGCGATGATCTGCGCACCCTGCTCACGCGCGTCCTCACGGATCTTCGCAGCCTCCGAGCGGGCCTCGGCCAGCTGCGCGTTGTACTTCTCCAAAGCCGCCTTCGCCTCGGCCTGGGCCTGCTTGGCCTCGTTCATCCCGCCTTCGATCGCCGCGGTCCGATCGGCGTACGCCTTCTCGAACTTCGGAACAACGACCTTGGCGAAGGCGATGGCCAGCAGGATCAGGAAGACGAAACCGAAGATGATCTCGGCGGTGTGCGGCAGCAACGGGCTAGGGGTTTCCTCGCCCGCTGCTTCAGCCAGCGGTAGCACCAACGTCAACATGTCGTGATCCTGTCAGTCAGGGGTTTGGGTCAGGCCTTCTGGAACACGAACGCCAGGGCGATACCGATGATCGCGAGGACCTCGGTGACGCCGAAGCCGATCCACGCGATCGACTGCAGCTTGTTCTGAGCCTCCGGCTGACGCGCGGTGCCGTTGATGACGGCCGCGAAGATCAGGCCGACGCCGACGCCCGGGCCGATCGCCGCAAGGCCGTAACCGAGGACCGCGATGTTTCCGCCCATCTCAAGGGCCAGTCGAGAAACCATGGTTCCGGTGTTTCCTTTCAGTACGGATAGGGGCTATCCGGGTTTCCGTTTACTACGGGTCTGTGGGTGGTGCGGGTACTACGGATCAGTGCTCGTCGGCGAGTGCCGTGCCGATGTACTGCGCGGTCAGCACCACGAAGATGTAGGCCTGGATGCACTGGACGAAGAGCTCCAGCCCGGCGATCGCGAGGCCCATCAGGAAGGTGAGGATGCCGACGCCGCCGAGCGCGAGGTTGCCGGACTCGAACACCATGTACTCGCCGCCGAGGACGAACACCAGCAGCAGGATGTGACCGGCGAACATGTTGGCGAACAACCGCAGGCTCAGCGAGACCGGCCGGACCAGGATGTTCGAGATGAACTCGATCGGGATCATCAGCGGCATCAGCCAGATCGGCACGCCGGCGGGCATCGTCTGGTGCTTGAGGTAGCCCAGGAGGCCCTTCTTCTTGATGCCGACCGCGTTGTAGATGACCCAGCTCATGATCGCTGCCACGTACGCCCAGCCGATGTGGCTGAAGGTCGGGAACTGGATCAGCGGGATCGTCGCGGCCACGTTGTTCAGCAGGATGAAGAAGAACAGGCCGGTCAGGTACGGCACGAACTTCATGTAGTCCTGGCTGCCGATCGCGTCGCGCGCGATCGAGTTGCGGACGAAGTTGTAGCCCAGCTCGCCGGCGAACTGCAGCTTGCTCGGCACCACCGCAGCCTTGCGGGACGCACCCCAGAAGAACCAGATGATGACGACAACGGTCAGCGCGGCCACCAGGACGGGCTTGGTGAACCAGTCCACGCCATCGATGATCGGTGGGGTGTCGAAACTCTGTGGACCGGGCGGGGTGAACTCGGTCGGAACGCCGGTGATCACCGGGTCTCCTCTCGCGTCGTGCTCAAGTCGGACGCCTTGTGGCAAAGGGCAGGGCGGCTCAGGGCATGGCGGTCAACAACGTCAGACCCGGTGCGGATCGGACTGTTCCCCGAAGGGATCAGGACCGCGACCCGTACCGGTAGTTCAACAGCAGGATGGTGAGCCCGGCACCGAGCACGATGCCCACCAGTACTAAGAACTGGGTGCCGAACAAGCGATCCAGCCCGAACCCGATGCCCCCGTAGACCAGGACACCGCCGATCAAGTAGGACAGGACCCGCCAGCCGTCGCCCGAATTGCGGGGTGATGGCTTCGGATCCTTGTGCTCGCTCATTGGCACCCGAAAGGTACCAGCCCGCAACACGCCGGGTCACATCGGCACCCGCGACCTCAGTCACAGCAGGGAAACCGTTACCCAGCGTGGTCATGGGTTCACCTCGTTGTCGAGGTCGTAGATCGGCACCCGCAGCCGCGACCAGGCCCACATCTCGCCGGCCATCCAGCCCAGCACGACCACCATCGCGACGATGCCGAGCACGGTCAGATTCACGTGCCTGGCAAGGCTGTCCGAGCTGATCGCCAGGGCCAGCAGACCGCCGAAGATCGCGATCCGCCCCGTGTACGACGCCATCGCCATCCCGAGCTGCATCTGTGGGGAGGTGTGCCGCGAAAGGTGCAGCGCGAACAGGCCCAGGCCGGAGAAGACGATCACCATCAGCATCCCCAGCAGCGCGCCCCACAGGCCTTTGAGACCGGCGGCGACGGCCGAGACCGCGGCGGCGTTGATGCCGACCACGAGGGCCGCGACCAATGCGCCGCGCAGCATTGCCAGCGCCGGGTGCCGAGTAACCTGGCCGGCGCCTCTTGTGCTGTGATCCGTCGGGGGGTGAGCCGAGGAAGCCATCTGGTGGTTCCGTCCTGCGGGCGACATGGTCTCGCGGCCAGGTCGTCGGGTGGGCGGGGTCAGGGTGTCAAAGTTCTTTGCTGGTGCTTGTGAAAACTAGCACAAAGTCTGCACGGTCAGCAAAACGAGTTCCCTGCCGCTGTACAGCCACAGCCTATCGGTAGCCCACATACCCCAGTGGTCTGGTCCCCACCCGGACTCAGACAACCGTCTTCAGGGCATCCATCGTCAGTCCGCAACTGTCCAGCCGCCCGGTCAGCCCTCGCAACGCCGCGGTGGTCTCCACCGGATGCTTCCGCCAGCTTTCCAGCCGGCCCCGAAGCCCCGGATCCACCACGAAATCACTCGCCGGAACGCCCGCCTGCTCCACGAACCAGAAAGCCACCAGCCGGTACGCCGGATCGGCCGGCCCGTCCTCAACCGGCGCACACCGGTCGATCCGCGCAATCGAAGCAGCCAACTGACCCGCCACATCCATCGTGATCGAGCCTTTGCTGCTGGTGCCGACCGCCAACTGGATCGAGGTCGGGCTGTTCGCAACCACCTCGCTCGCGAGCGTGAAGGGAAAGAGCTCAGGTCCGGCCGCTGCGGCCACCCGTTCGACCTGCGCGCGAACTGCCGGGAGATCGGGACGGTGCTCAGTCAGCAGGCAGACCCGCACCCGACCGTCCTGACAAACGACCTGCGGGGTCGCCACCACCACCGTCTGCAGCGGGACTGCGACGGCCGCCACCACCACGCCGGCGAGCGCCCAGACAGCCGCCGTACGGCGGGAGCGGTCTGTATGCAGCCAGGCCAGCGCGACCGCCGTGATCACCACAGCAACCAACAGCCGCACAACAGCGAGCCAGGGGTTCCACCCGGCCTGACCGGACGGTTGCTCGGACATTCCGGCGAACGGCGGGATCCGGAACCACCGGGAATCGTCGCCAACCAGGCGCACTGCACCGATGACGACAACCCAGCCGAATCCGGCCACCACCAGCACAACGCCCGGTCTGAACGACAGGACGGCGACAGCAACCGCCGTGGCGATCGCGACGACCCACGCGGCCGGCACGATCGCGAGGAGCACGGACGGCGAGTCCCCCGCCGTACGGACTGACCAGCTCAGCAGGGGGACGAGACCTAGCAGCCAACCACCCAACGCGGCTGCTGCCGCAGCTCGCACGACTCGTGTTGGCGAATCGCCCGCCGCCTTCCGGCGCGCGACGTACCCGAGGACCGCGAGCGTCACCACCGGCAGTACGACGATCAGCGCTGCCGCCATCAGCCGAGTCGTCTCGGCCCAGGCCGCATAGCGCCAATCGAGCAACGTGCGGCCCGTGAGCGCCGCGGTGGGCAGCGCGACAGCCAGCAGAAGCAACGGAACGCTCAGCCAGGACAAGCGAAATCTGGACATACCGATCCTTCGTCATTTGCCACAATGCGCCGAATTGCCGGACGGAATTGCACAGAGAAAAGGCCGTACCGCGCCCGGGAGCTGGACAGGGGACAACTCCCGGACGCCGTACGGTGTCATTCAGAACAGCGCGCGCATCAGCACTCGTTGTTCTTGGCTCCCTGCGTCGTGCCGCCGCCACCGGACGTAAACGCCTTACCGTAGAACTCATGGTGTCCGCCGGCTTCGGAGCACGTGGTCTTTGCCGTTACCTCGAAGTTGACCCCGGTGCCGCTCTTGCTCGCCCAGACGCCGTCGACACCCCAGTAGCTGCGGTAGAGCTCGACGGTCAGCTTGCGGGTGTCGGTGCATCCGCGCCGACTGCCGCTCACCCAGACATAGCCGTTCACCGTGGAATCCGGGGGCGCGACGTACTTCGCACACGCCTGCACGGAATCCGTGGCCGCGTACGCCGCCACCGATACGCCTCCGACTGCCGCCGCGCCGATGGCTGTCGCCGCGATGGCCCGTACCAGTACTCGGTTCATGAAACTCACCTTTCGTTTGGATGGGAACGAAAGGAGCGTTTCAAGAAAACGCATGAACCGGACAGGTACAAACCCATACAAAGCGCACAATTGCCACAATGTGCAACGGGCATCGGGCATTGCAGGAACGTGCAACTGATGCAGTATTGAATTGCTGTCAGGTCAGCATTCGATCTGCTTCGGTCCTTGAATTGTCCGGGCGTCGGTCTTCAGGACGCCGTAGTACTCACCATGGCCGGCTTGTGCACAGCGGCCGCGCGCGGTCAGATCGAAATTAACGCCGGTCTTGGTCGCCGTTGCCACGGGACGATCGAGGACACCGCTCTTTCTGAGTTCGAGGGTCGTCCGCACCGTGTCGGTGCACCCGCGCCGGGAACCGCTCACCCAGACCTCGAGTGAGTTGGAGTCCGGCGGAGTCACCGAGAATCCACACGCCTGCGCCGAATCCGTCGTACCGAAGGCTGCCACCGACACGCCTCCGACCGCCGCCGCACCGAGTGTCGCCGCCGCGATCGCCCGTACCAGTACTCGCTTCATGAGTCTCACCTTTCCGTTGGAGGGAACGGCACGACCATGTCAAGCGAACGCATGAATCAGACAGGTACAAACCCGTACAACGCCTGCGATTGCCACAACCTGCAACCCGCCGACTACATGAGGTCGCGATGCATCAACGACCGCAGGTACTCCCCCAGCCAAGCCCCCTCCCCGCGCAACACGAAGGACTGCACGTAGTCGGCTGAGTGGGTACCTCGCACGCCTCCGTCCGGCACAACCTGCCGTGCGTACGCCACCACCTGCAGTCCTTCGTGCCAGCGACCACACCGGCTCCCCGCGCGCAACCCGCCGACCGGCCTCACCACGACAGTCCCCCCGCACTGCACGAAGGACTGCACGTAGTCAGTCGCCTAGGTCCCGAACACGCCTAGGCCCGGCACATGGTGTCGCAGGTGGGCGACCACCTGCAGTCGTTCGTGCTGGGGGGTTAGACCTTGGCTAGGGGCTTGGCGGCGCGGCGGCGCGGGAGGCCGGTGGTGAGGACGACGGCGATGACGGCGATGGTGAGGACGATCAGGGCGGTCCACCAGGTGAGGACGAGGCCGAGGACTACTACGCCGAAGGCGATCAGGGTGGTCCAGAGGTACATCAGGAGGACGGCCCGGCGGTGCGAGTGACCACGTTGCATGAGGCGGTGGTGGAGGTGGAGCTTGTCGGCGGCGAAGGGTGAGCGGCCGGCTTTGGTACGGCGGATGTAGGCCATCGTGAGGTCGAGGGCGGGTATCGCCAGGACCGCGATCGGCAGGACCAGTGGGAGGAGCGCCGGGAGGAGGCTGGAGCCGCCGACCTCGTAGGGGACGGCGTACGGGTCCATCTGGCCGGTAAGGCTGATGGTCGATGCCGCCAGCATCAAACCGATCAGGAGGGCGCCGGAGTCGCCCATGAAAACCCTTGCGGGGAAGAAGTTGTGCGGCAGGAAGCCGAGGCAGGCACCGGCCAGGGCGACCGTGATGAGGGTCGAGGTGGTGGCGCGGTCGAGGTCCTGCTCGACGTTCAGCAAGTAGGAGTAGGTGAAGAACGCGAGCGCGCCGATCGCGGTGACGCCCGCGGCCAGGCCGTCGAGGCCGTCGACGAAGTTCACCGCGTTGCAAGAGACGAGCAGGATGCCTGCGGTCAGTACGGCGAGCAGGGCGGCCGACGGGGAGACGACGCCGCCGGGGAGCGGGAGCCAGTACAACTGGATGCCTTGGACAACCATCACGCCGACGGCGAGGACCTCGCCGGCGAGTTTGGTGATCGCGTCGAGTTCGTACAGGTCGTCGATCACGCCGACGGCGCAGATGACCGCGCCGCCGATCAGGATCGCGCGGCCGTCGTGCGCCACCTGCAGGCTGTCGCCGAGGAACGGAAGGCTGGAGGCGACCGCGAAGGCGGCGATCAGGCCGCCGAGGATGGAGACGCCGCCGAAGTACGGGATCGGGACCTTGTGGACGTCACGGGCCCGGACCTTGGCCACCGCGCCGTACCGCAGCGCGATCTTCCGGGCCACGCCGGTCAGCAGGAAGGTCGTGGCCATCGCCACGAACAGGACCAGCAGGTACTCGCGCACTAGTCCGCAGGCCTCACATCAGGGTTAACAGGCTTCTCGTCCTGCTTTGACGCCTCGGCCGCGGTTTCGGTTGGCTTCTCGTCTACAGCCGGTACGACGGGCGCGTCGTCCGCCGGCTTCTCGTCCACAGCCGGTACGACGGGTGTGTCGACCGCCGGAGTCTCGTCAGCCGGCTTCTCGTCCGTGGCTGCCTCGGCCGGCTTGTCGTCCTCGGGCTTCTCGTCCGTGGCTGCCTCGGCCGGCTTGTCGTCCTCGGGCTTCTCGTCCGGGACCACCTCGGCCGGGGCGTCATCGGCAGTGATTTCGGGGACTACTTCGCGGAGTTGGGCCAGGGAGAGGGCGCCCAGGCGGACTACGCGCGGGACCTCGGTGGTGATGTCGACGATGGTGGAGGGCTGGCCGCCGCTCACTTCACCGCCATCCAGATACACCGCGACCGAGTCGGCCAGCTGCTCCTCGGCGTCGTACACGTCGAGAGCCGCCGGCTGGCCGCTCTTGTTGGCGGAGCTGACCGCCAGCGGGCCGGTGCGCGACAGCAGCTCGCGGGTGTTCTCGTGGTCCGGGACGCGGAGCGCGACGGTGCCCTGGGTCTCCCCCAGGTCCCACATCAGCGAGCCCTGCGCGTGGCAGATCACGGTCAGCGGGCCGGGCCAGAACTTCTCGCACAGTTTGCGGCCGGCGTCGGGGACGTCGGTGGCGAGCGCGTCCAGCGACTCGACCACCGAGATCAGCACCGGCGGCGGCATGTCGCGGCCGCGACCCTTGGCGTCCAGCAGGCGCTGGACCGCGTCGGACTTGAAGGCGTCCGCGGCCAGGCCGTAGACGGTGTCGGTCGGCAGGACGACCAGGTCGCCGGCCTCGATGGCATCCACGGCCGCGCGGTACGCCGGGGCCAGTTCGTCACCCGTGAAATCGAAGCGCTCACTCACGCACCGAATCGTGCCACTCACCCACCTGTCCGCCTAAACCGGCCCACATCGCAGGCAAACCTGACAGCCAAATGTTAATTTTCCAGCGAGCCCGGGCCAAAACTCCCTAGGATCCCCGGCATGACTGTGACGCGTGAGTTCCTCGAAGGGCTGCCGAAGGCCGAACTGCATGTCCATCACGTCGGCTCCGCCTCGCCGCGGATCGTCGCCGAGCTCGCTGCCCGGCATCCCTCGTCGCCGGTCCCGGCCGACGCGGCCGCGCTGGTCGACTACTTCCGCTTCACCGACTTCGCGCACTTCATCGAGATCTACCTGTCCGTCGTGGACCTGATCACGACGCCCGAGGACGTCCGGCTGCTGACCTACGAGATCGCCCGCGAGATGGCCGGCCAGAACATCCGGTACTCCGAGCTCACCGTCACGCCGTACTCGTCGGTGAAGCGCGGCATGGCCGCCGAGGCGTTCTGCGAGGCGATCGAGGACGCCCGGACCGCGGCGGAGAAGGAGCTCGGCGTCACCCTGCGCTGGATCTTCGACATCCCCGGTGAATCAGGGCTGCCGGCGGCCGAGGAGACCCTGCGGATCGCGACCAAGGTCCGTCCGGACGGGCTGATCGGCTTCGGCCTCGGTGGCCCGGAGATCGGCGTACCGCGGCCGCAGTTCAAGCCGTACTTCGACCAGGCCATCGCCGCCGGGCTGCACAGCCTGCCGCACGCCGGCGAGACGACCGGCCCGGAGACGATCTGGGACGCCCTGCGGGTACTGCGGGCCGAGCGGATCGGCCACGGTACGTCGGCCACCCAGGACCCGGCTCTGGTCGACTACCTGGGTGAGCACCGGATCCCGCTCGAGGTGAGCCCGACCTCCAACCTCGCCACGCAGGCGGTCGCGTCGTACGACGTGCACCCGATCAAGGCGATGGTCGAGGCCGGACTGGTCGTCACGATCAACTCCGACGACCCGCCGATGTTCGGCACCACCCTCACCAACGAGTACGCCGTCGCGGCGGACCTGCTCGGTTTGGACAGCGCAGGGGTCGGCGAGCTCGCCAAGACCGCCGTACAGGTGTCCTTCGCCGAGGACTCGGTGAAGGACACTCTGACGGCAGAGATCGACGCGTACGTCGCTGCGAACAGTTAGGCCGGGTCGAAGTACCAGCGCTGGCAGGCGCCGCCGTGGAACGGCCAGATGATCACGTCGGCGCCTGCTGCCGGGCTGCAGCCCGCAACGTCGAGTGACTTGCCACTGCCGACGCCCAGGACCTGCCAGGCGCCGTTGGAGAGCGCACTGATCCGCCACTGCTGACAGGTGTTGGCGGAGCTGGGTGCAAGCTGCACAGGCGTGGCATCCGTGGTCACACAGCCACTGACCTCGACCGCGTTGCCGGTGTTGCTGTCGACGATCTTGGCGATGTTGCCGTTGACTGCCGTGACCTGCCAGCGCTGGCAGGGACTGCCAGCCACGCGGTCCCACATCCGGATGTCGTTGCCGGTGCAGTTGATGACGTCCAGATCCTTACCCAGCTCACTACGGATGTGGTACGTGCCGTTGGGCAGGTTGACCGGCCGCAGCTGGAACTGCTGCGTGGCCGCACCGGTGAACGGCTGCTGCTCAAGCGCGGCTGGGTGCGGCCCCGCGTCTGTCATGGCCAGACCGGTCAGCGTGTTGATGATGCCGTAGACGTCACCACCGAGTGGGTGCAGTGTCCAGCGCATGCCGTCCTGGCCGTTGCACGAGTACTGCAGCACCTTCGTGCCCGGCGTCGTACCGCTGAAGGCACTGTCCGCGCACTTGCCGCTGTTGACGTTCTGCAGCTGCCAGCCGGTCTCGTAGAGGAACCGCCACTGCTGGCTGGTCGCTCCACTGCGCGGCCGGTGGCTCAGGTAGGCCAGGTTGTCGACCGAGCCGTTCACGATGTCGATCGCCTCGCCACTGGACGGACTGACGAACTCGTAGGCCTGTCCGTGGCGTGGGCCGGGCCGCGGGTCCGGAGTGGCGCTCTTGATCAGCCAGTCGCTGCTGGCGAGGTTCCAGTGTGTGGCGAGGTAGCTGCCGGCCGGCGGGTTGGTGTTGAAGTAGTCGTCCTTGTTGCAGTCCAGCAGCCGGTCGTTGTCCTTGTCGGCACACACCACGCGGGTGTCCGAGCCGTAACACATCAGGTCGTACTCGTCGTTGCAGTGCCCGTTGTAGTGCGGGGCAGACGACTGTACGGCGCCCAGGTTGTGGCCGAGCTCGTGCGCAGCCGCGTTGAAGCCCCAGCAGTTCGCTGACGCGTCCACGCGGGCGTAGCCGGTGTTGTTGTTGTTCGCGTTGTCCAGGCCCGGCCGGTCGTCGCCGTACAGGGTCCCGACGCCGCACACCTTCTGTGCGTCCGCGTACACCAGGTACTTGCGGGTGCTGTCCTTGTAGCCGAGGTTCTGCAGGGCAGTGACCATCGAGTCCCAGGTCTCGAGCCCACCGGTCGGTACGACGGCCTCCTTCACGTTGATCTGGCAGCCGCCCGACACCGCGTCGGTGACGAACCGCACGTGCCGGCTAGCGCCAGTCTGGAACGCACTGTCGTTGTAGGCCGCGTCGATCTCGTGGGACCACGCACGGAACGACGGCAGGAACAGCTGCAACCGGCTCGCCTGCTGCGACTCCCGCGCGTACAGAACCTGCACCCGCTTGCCTGCAACGCCATTACCGTCACAGACGATCGCATTGGCAGCCATAGTCGCGTCAGCAACCGCCTTCGGCAGCGGCTGCGCCTTCTCACTCAGATCGGCGTCAGGCAGCACCTCAGGCCCGCGCGTGCACTGGTCGGTGCCAGCCAGCACCAACCGCTGCATCCCCGCACACAACTCAGCCTCAGTCTTCGGCTTCGGACTTGGTGGCGCAGCCTGCGCCGGGGCCAACAGCGGCGCACTGATCGCCAACGCGACCGTCGCGGCCACAACCCCCAGTTTCGACAGGACAGACATCTGTCGTTCGCTCCTCACTCACGCCCGGTCCGACTGCCGGCGGGCTACCGGCAGTGGGCGACGAACCGAACACGATCCCGCGCCATCCTGCGACAGGATCCCGCCAAGAGCGAGACTTTCGACCGTGATCACAAGGTTTAGCCGGGCGGTGGGGTGGTTACATGCCTTTCCGGGTGCAAGACAGTCGCCCGCCGCCCAGTGCACGGCACAATTTCAGAAGGCAGTGTGTGATGACCAGTAGTTTGTACGACGCCGTCGACCGGATCCGGGCCTTCTGGATGGTGAAGGGATCTCGCGCCGAGCTGGTGCTCGCGGGGATCCTGCTGGTACTCGCGGTAGCGGCGTTCGGGTCGAACGCCCTCCTCTAGACAACGTCGCTTAGATTCTGCGGCCGGTTGCGAATCTGTTGCGGCCGGCCAGGTCTTTCTGGTCGCGGACCTCGGTGAAGTTTCCGGTCGCGGCAAACACAGCGGGGGCGGACTCGCCCTGGACGTCGGCGTGCTCGCAGGCAAACCAGCCACCGGGCTTGAGGAGCCGGGCCGCGGTCACGGCGACCACCTTGATCTCGTCGAGGCCGTCGTCGCCGGACCAGAGGGCGAGCGCCGGGTCGTGGTCTCGGACCTCGGCGGTGACCGATTCCCAGGCTGTCAGCGGGATGTACGGCGGGTTGCTGATGACCGCGTCCACCAGTCCGTCCAGCTCGGGCAGGCAGCCGTCGATGTCGCCCTCGTGGAGCGTGGCGCCGGTACCGGCCAGGTTGCGGCGGGCCCACACGCAAGCCTCAGGCGACAGCTCAACGGCATGTACGACGGCGTCCGGGCGCTCGGTTGCCACGGCACCGGCGATCGCGCCGGAGCCTGAACAGAGGTCGACCACCAGCGGGGACTTCACGTCGGCGATCCGGTCCAGGATCCAGCCGACCATCACCTCGGTCTCGGGCCGCGGGACGAACACGCCTGGGCCCACGACCAGCTCGCGGTAGCGGAAGGCCGCCGTACCGGTGAGGTGCTGTAGCGGTTCGCGAGCGGCCCGGCGGGCCACCAGCTCGGCATACGTACGACGCTCGGCCTCAGAAGGCTCTCGGAGGTGCATCCGGCTGGAGCCCGTGACGAAGGCGAGCAGCTCGGCCGCGTCGTACTCGGGCGACGCGACCCCGGCCGCGCGGAGCTGGTCCGCGGCCTCGGCGATCAGAGCCTTCACTTGGAGTCGACGGCCTCGAGGCGTGCGGTCAGGTCTGCGTCGGTCAACGCCTGGATGACCGGCGCCAGGTCGCCGCCCAGCACCTGGTCGAGGTTGTGCGCCTTGTAGCCGACCCGGTGGTCGGAGAACCGGTTCTCCGGGAAGTTGTAGGTGCGGACGCGCTCGGAGCGGTCGACGGTCCGGATCTGCAGCCGGCGGGCGTCGGACGCCTCCTGGTTGGCAGCCTCCTGCGCGGCGGCCAGCAGCCGGGAGCGCAGTACGCGCATCGCCTGCTCGCGGTTCTGCAGCTGGGACTTCTCGTTCTGCATCGAGACCACGATGCCGGTCGGCAGGTGGGTGATCCGGACGGCGGAGTCGGTCGTGTTCACGCTCTGCCCACCGGGACCGGACGAGCGGAACACGTCGATCCGCAGGTCGTTCTGGTCGATCTCGACGTCGACGTCCTCGGCCTCCGGCAGCACCAGGACACCGGCAGCAGACGTGTGGATGCGGCCCTGCGACTCGGTCACCGGCACCCGCTGCACACGGTGCACGCCGCCTTCGAACTTCAGCTTCGCGTACGGCGCCTCACCCGGCTCGGGCGTGCCCTTCGCCTTCACGGCGACCGTGATCGACTTGTACCCGCCGAGGTCGGAGTCGGCCGCGTCGATGATCTCGGTCTTCCAGTTCTGCGTCTCGGCGTACTTCAGGTACATCTTCAGCAGGTCCCCGGCGAACAGCGCCGACTCGTCGCCGCCCTCACCGGCCTTGATCTCGAGGATCGCGTCCTTGTCGTCACTCGGATCGCGGGGCACCAGCAGCATCTGCAGCTTCTCGGCCAGCTCGTGCCGCCGGGCCGACAGTTTCACGGCCTCCTCGGCGAACGCCGGGTCCTCGGCCGCGAGCTCCTTGGCCGCCTCGATGTCGTCCGCGGTCTGCAACCACTCGTCATACGTCCGTACGACGGGGGCCAGGCCGGCGTACCGCTTCCCGACCCGCCGGGCGTTGGCCTGGTCGGAGTGCAGCTCCGGGTCGGACATCTGCCGTTCCAGCTCGGCGTACTCCGCCTTGAGCGTCTGAACTGCCTCGAACATGCCGCACTCCTCCTCTCGGGAAACTCCTGACAACACAAACCGCGCGCCGGTCCGCCCCTGAGGGCAGGCCGACGCGCGGTTCGGTAACTACTTCTTGGCGTAGCGCTTCTCGAAGCGCGCGACCCGACCACCGGTGTCGAGGATCTTCTGCTTGCCGGTGTAGAACGGGTGGCACTGCGAGCACACGTCGGCGCGGATCGAACCGCTCTCGGCGGTGGAGCGCGTGGTGAACGATGCGCCACAGGTGCAGGTCACCGTGGTGTCCACGTACGTCGGGTGGATGTCGCTCTTCAAGACAGTCTCCTAGGAATCAGGTGCTCCGGGTCGTCCACGGCGTGAACGTGAACCGGAACCAACAAGCAATTCTGCCATCCACCCCTCCCCCCTGGCCAATCGCCCGATCCCACCGGCCCGGATCACCGCCCCCAGCGATCTTCTCGACCCGGTCGCAACCGCGGAAGTGCGCCTTTGTGGAGACCCACTGCCACCCAGCGGCAGCAACTCACCACAAAGCCGAGGTCCACACCCCAGTGGGTCCACTCGCGGCGAGAACCACCCGCATGGTGGGTTCACTCGCGGGATGACCACCCGCACGGTGGCGCCACTCGCCGTACGGGCACCGAGTGTGCCGACCGTGTCGCCGACAAACGCTTACCAGCAACACACTCCGTACACTCGCCGCTCGCCCCGCCCAGTGGGTTCACTCGCGCGGCGACCACCAGCACGGTGGCGCCACTCGCCGTACGGGCACCGAGTGTGCCGACCGCGTCGCCGACAAACGCTTACCAGCAACACACTCCGTACACTCGCCGCTCGCCCCGCCCAGTGGGTTCACTCGCGCGGCGACGGGCGGCACGGTGGGTTCACTCGAGGGTGTGGCAGGGGGCAGTGGCTGCTGTCGGTGGACAGCAGCCACTGAGCCCAGTTGCTAGTCGCCGTTGGTGGTGCTGTGGGTACTCCCCGTGGACGGGGTGGTCTTGTTGACCTGCATCAGGAACTCGATGTTCGACTTGCTCTCCTTGAGCTTGCCGATCAGCAGCTCCAGGGCGGCCTGGCCGTCGAGTGCGGACAGCACCCGGCGCAGCTTCCAGACAACCTGGGTCTCTTCCTTGCTCATCAGCAGCTCCTCGCGGCGAGTGCCGGAGGCGACCACGTCGATGGCCGGGAAGATCCGCCGGTCGGCGAACTCGCGGCGCAGCCGGAGCTCCATGTTGCCGGTGCCCTTGAACTCCTCGAAGATCACCTCGTCCATCTTCGAGCCGGTCTCGATCAGCGCGGTGGCGAGGATGGTCAGCGAGCCTCCGTCCTCGATGTTGCGCGCCGCACCGAAGAACCGCTTCGGCGGGTAGAGCGCCGAGGAGTCGACCCCACCGGACAGGATCCGGCCGCTGGCCGGGGCCGCGATGTTGTACGCGCGGCCGAGCCGGGTGATCGAGTCGAGCAGTACGACGACGTCGTGGCCGAGCTCGACCAGCCGCTTGGCGCGCTCGATGGCGAGCTCGGCGACCGTGGTGTGGTCGTCGGCCGGGCGGTCGAAGGTGGAGGCGATGACCTCACCCTTGACCGTGCGCTGCATGTCGGTGACCTCTTCGGGCCGCTCGTCGACGAGCACGACCATGAGGTGAACCTCAGGGTTGTTCGTGGTGATCGCGTTCGCCAGCGCCTGCAGCACCATCGTCTTACCGGCCTTGGGCGGCGAGACGATCAGGCCGCGCTGGCCCTTGCCGATCGGGCTGACGATGTCGACGATCCGGGTCGTGAGCACACCCGGCTCGGTCTCCAGGCGGAGCCGCTCGGTCGCGTACAGCGGGGTCAGCTTGTTGAAGTCCTGCCGCTGCTTGGCGATCTCCGGGTCCGACCCGTTCACGGTGTCGATCCGGACCAGCGGGTTGAACTTCTCCTTGCGCTCACCCTCCTGCGGCTGCTTCACCGCACCGGTGATCGCGTCACCCTTGCGCAGGCCGTAGCGCTTGACCATCGACAGGGCGACGTACACGTCGTTCGGGCCGGGCAGGTAGCCGCTGGTCCGGACGAAGGCGTAGTTGTCCAGCACGTCGAGGATGCCGGCCGCCGGGACGAGCACGTCGTCCTCGCTGATCGTCGGCTCCGGGTCGAACCGCTCGCCACGACCACGGTTGCGGGTCGAGTCGCGACCGGTGTCGCGGCTCGAGTCGCGCCCGGACGTGACCGGCTGGCCCTCGCGGTTGCGGTCCCGGTCGCGGCCCCGGCGACGGCGGCGACGGCCGTCGCCCTCCTCGCCGGCTGCGTCCTGCTGCCGGTTGTCGCGGCCCGCATCACGGTTCTGCTCGCGGGTCTGGTTGTCCCGGTTGCCGTCGCGGTTCTGGCTGGTGCGGTCGTTGTTGCGATCGCGGCCCTGGTTGTCGCGGCCGTTCTCGCGGTTGCCGTCCCGGGTCTGGTTCTCCCGGGCCTGGCTGTCGCGGCCTTGATTGTCGCGGGCCTGGCTCTCCCGAGCCTGGTTCGCGTCGCGGTTGCCGTCGCGGTTCTCCCGGTTCCGGCCGTCGCGGTTGCGATCCCGGCCGTCGCGGTTCTGCTCGCGGTCGGCGGGCTGCTCGGCGCCGTTCTGCGCGGCAGCCTGTACGGCGGGGGCCTCGGCCGGAGCGCTCTCGACGACCGGAGCCGCCTCCTGCACCGGCTGGCGGGCTGCCGTCTTGGGGGCCTCGACCGCCGGAGTCTCTTCGGCGGTGGCCGCAGCGGCGGCGCGGGACCGGCGGCTGCCGCCCTCACGCTTCACCGGGGCCTTCGCCGCAGGCGCCTCAGTCGCCTCGTCCAGGGTCGGCTGGGTAGCCTTCGCCCGGGATCCGCCGGTGGAACCACCCGCGGAGCCGCCCGGCTGGGCGGCCTTGATCGCCTCGATCAGCTGGCCCTTGCGCAGTGCGCCGGTGCCCTTGATGCCGAGCGTCCCGGCGAGCTGCTTGAGCTCGGGGAGCAGCATGCCTTCGAGGCCGCCACCAGCCTTGCGCCGACGCGTCGTACCGGCGTCGGAGCTGGTGGCTTCAACAGTTTCTGTCACGTGAGGTCCTTCCCACACGGATCGTCGAGGTGCGACAGCACCATCGACCGTTTCAGCGCCCACGGCCGAACGAAGTGGCACGTGGGGTTCAAGAGACTCTCGCTCAGATCTGAGTCCCCCCGGACATCCCCGGCGCAGGCGGCGCAAGATCACGTTCACAGGGGGGTCGCCACACAACACAGGGTGCCGGGAGCACAGCCCGGATCGTGACGAGAGTTCACCGATCACCTGGAGGGGATCGGGTGAGTCGAGACTAGCACCCCGAGGGGTCGTACGCCTGACTCAGGGGATACGACGCGTGTCAGTTCCCGGCTATTCCGAGCCTCACCCGGCCTCCATCGACCAGACCTGTACGCCGACTGGATCGATCCGCAGGTCGTGCCGTTCCCAGCCGTCCGGAGGCGGTGGGCACGCCGTACCGCCGAGGACGATGACCGTCGGACCGGCCCCGCTGATGGTCGCCGCGAGCCCACTCCCCCGCAGCTTGTGCACCAGCGCCAAGCTCTCCGGCATCGCCGGCTCCCGGAACTCCTGATGCAGCCGGTCCTCGGTCGCGGTCAGCAGCAACTCAGGTCGCTGCGTCAACGCAACGACCAGCAGGGCAGCCTTTCCGGCATTCGCCGCGGCATCACCATGCGGTACGACGCTCGGCAGCAACCCGCGCGCTTCTTTCGTCAGCACGCGGTTCGCCGGGACGTAGACGACCGCGCCAAGACTGTCCGCCGGGTCCAGCCGAACTGCCCGTCCGCCGCATTGATCAGATACGGAACCATCGAGCCAGGCAACGGTGAATCCGCCGTACACGGCCGCGGCCACGTTGTCCGGATGGCCCTCGATCTCGTTGGCCAACCGGAGCAACCGCTCCCGATCCACCGGCTCACCGGCCAGCCCGAACGCCGCGGCCAGCCCGCCGACGATCGCCGCGGACGACGACCCCAGCCCGCGGCCGTGTGGAATCCGGTTCTCGCAGCGCAGCGTGAACCCGGGAACCGGTACGCCGAGGGCTTCGAGCCCGGCCCGGATCGACCGGACAACCAGGTGGGACTCGTCGAGCGGTACGTCGTCCGCGCCGCACCCGGTCACCTGGACGGTCACCCCGGAACCGCCCGGGGTGACGACCAACTCGTCGTACAGGCTCAGGGCGAGGCCGAAGGCGTCGAAGCCGGGGCCGAGGTTCGCGCTCGTCGCGGGGACGCGGACGCGCACCTGGTCACACGGCCGACCGTTCTCGCCCATCTCAGACCAGACCGGCCACGCGCGCGACCGCGTCGGTGTCTGCAGGTGTGACCGGACTCTCGTTAACGCGAGCGTGGTCGAGCGCGGTGTCGATGTCCTTCAGACCGTGACCGGTCACCGTGATCACGACGGTCGAGCCGCCGGGCAGCCAGCCCTGCGCCTTCGCGTGCAGCAGACCGGCCACGCCAGCCGCCGACGCGGGCTCCACGAAGACACCCTCGTTGGCCGCAAGCTCACCCTGGGCCCTGAGGATCTGGTCGTCGGTGAGCATCTCGATCCGGCCGCCGGACTCGTCGCGAGCCGCCTCGGCCAGCGTCCAGGACGCCGGGTTCCCGACCCGGATCGCGGTGGCCACGGTGTCCGGCTTCTCGACGATCGCACCGCGCACGATCGGCGCCGCGCCCTCGGCCTGGAAGCCCCACATCTGCGGCTTCTTCGTGGCCAGCTTGTCCTTCGCGTACTCCTGGTAACCCTTCCAGTAGGCCGCGATGTTGCCCGCATTGCCCACCGGCAGCAGGTGCAGGTCCGGGGCGTCGCCGAGCGCGTCGCAGACCTCGAACGCCGCGGTCTTCTGGCCCTCGAGGCGGACCGGGTTCACCGAGTTCACCAGGGCGACCGGGTAGTGCTTGCCGAGCTCGCGGACGATCCGCAGGCAGTCGTCGAAGCTGCCATCGATCGAGACCAGCTTGGCGCCGTGCACGACGGCCTGGGCCAGCTTGCCCTTCGCGATCCGGCCGGCCGGGATCAGGACGAGCGGCAGCATCCCCGCGCGGACCGCGTACGCCGCGGCCGAGGCCGAGGTGTTGCCGGTCGACGCGCAGACGACCGCCTTGTCGCCGGCCTGCGCGGCCAGCGAGATCGCGACCGTCATCCCGCGGTCCTTGAACGAGCCGGTCGGGTTGTTCCCTTCGACCTTCAGCCAGACCTCACACGCGGTCTGCTCGCTCAGCCACTGCGCGGCCACCAGCGGCGTACCGCCCTCGCCGAGCGTGACCACCGGAGTGTCCGTCGAGACCGGCAAACGGTCGCGGTATTCCTCGATCACACCTCGCCACTGGTGGGCCATTTGTTCTACTCGCCTTCTACCCGCATCACGCTGCTGACTTCACGAACGATGTCCATGTCACGCAGGGCCTCCACGGTCGCGGACAACGCGGCGTCGGTCGCGCGGTGCGTGACGACGACCAGCTCGGCGTCACTGCCCCGGCCTTCTTGGCGGACGGTCTGGATCGACACGTCGTGCTCCGCGAAGGCCTGAGCCACTGCCGCGAGGACACCGGCCTTGTCGGCCACGTCCAGGGACACGTGGTAGCGGGTCACCGCGTCACCCACCGGACGGACGGCCCGCTGGGTGTACGACGACTCGCCGACCCCCGGCACGCCCTTGAGCCGGTTGCGCGCGGCGGAGACAAGATCCCCGAGGACAGCGCTGGCCGTCGGGGCACCGCCGGCACCACGACCATAGAACATCAGGTGGCCGGCCGCTTTGGATTCCACGAAAACCGCGTTGTACGCATCGCGAACACTGGCCAACGGATGGGTGAGCGGAATCATCGCCGGGTACACCCGGGCGCTGACCGAATCCGTCGCCTCGTCCAGCTCGCAGATCGCCAGCGACTTCACCACACAGCCCATCTCGCGGGCCGAGGCGATGTCGGTCGCGGTCACCTCGGTGATGCCCTCGCGGTGCACGTCGGCGATCGAAACCCTGGTGTGGAAGGCCAAACTCGCCAGCAGGGCCGCCTTCGCGGCCGCGTCGAAGCCCTCGATGTCCGCGGTCGGGTCGGCCTCGGCATACCCGAGGGCCTGGGCCTCCTCGAGCGCCTCGTCGAACCCGGCGCCGGTAGAGTCCATCTTGTCCAGGATGAAGTTCGTGGTGCCGTTGACGATGCCCATCACCCGGGTCACGTCGTCACCGGCCAGCGACTCGCGCAGCGGCCGCAGGATCGGGATCGCCCCGGCCACGGCGGCCTCGAAGTACAGGTCGCGCTCGTACTTCTCCGCGGCGGCGAACAGCGTCGGGCCGTCCTCGGCCAGCAGCGCCTTGTTCGCCGTGACCACCGAGGCGCCGTTCTCCAGCGCCGTCAGGATCAGGGTGCGAGCGGGCTCGAGACCGCCGATCACCTCGATCACGAGATCCAGGTCACCGCGCGAGACCAGCGCCTGCGCGTCAGTCGTGATCAGGGACGGGTCGACCGCGATATCGCGCTCGCGCCCAGCCCGCCGTACCGCGATCCCGGCGATCTCCAGCCGGGCGCCGACACGGGCCGCCAAGTGATCCGCCTGCTCGGTCAGGATCCGCACCACCTCGGTACCGACCACACCACAACCGAGCAGGCCCACCTTCAGGGCTTTATCCGTCATCCTTCGACCCCCATGTCCAGACGCAGCAGGTCGTCCTCGGTCTCCCGCCGTACGACGATGCGCGTCTGACCGTCCTTGACCGCGATCACCGGTGGGCGCGGTACGTGGTTGTAGTTGCTGGCCATCGACCTGCAGTACGCGCCGGTCCCCGGTACGGCGATCAGGTCGCCGGGACCGACGTCGGACGGCAGGAACTCGTCCTTGACCACGATGTCGCCGGACTCGCAGTGCTTGCCGACGACGCGGGCCAGGGTCGGCGTGGTGTCGGAGTACCGGTTGGCGAGCGTGCAGGAGTAGTCGGCGTCGTACAGGGCGGCGCGGATGTTGTCGCTCATCCCGCCGTCGACCGACACGTAGGTGCGGGCCGCGTTGTTGTCCAGCTCGACCTCCTTGACCGTGCCGACCGAGTAGACCGTGCACATCGCCGGGCCGACGATCGCGCGGCCGGGCTCGATCGAGACCTTGGGCACGTCGACCTCGAAAGCACGGCACTCGTGCTCGACGATCTTGCCCATCTCGGTGGCCAGCTGCGCGGGGTCGGACGGGTCGTCCTGGGTGGTGTAGGCGATACCGAAACCGCCACCGAGGTCGAGCTCCGGCATGTCCACGCCGAGCTCCTCGGAAACCCTTGCGTGCAAGGCGATCACGCGCTTCGCGGCGACCTCGAACCCGGACGAGTCGAAGATCTGCGAGCCGATGTGCGAGTGCAGGCCGAGCAGCTCCAGCTCGGGCGCTTCGTTGACCCGGGCAACGGCCTCGTACGCCGCGCCCGAGGTGATCGAGAAGCCGAACTTCTGGTCCTCGTGCGCGGTCGCGATGTACTCGTGGGTGTGCGCCTCGACGCCCGCCGTGACCCGGACCATCACGGGCGCGACCAGGTTGCGCTCGCGGGCGAGCACGATCAGCCGGTCGATCTCATAGAGAGAGTCGGCGATGATCCGGCCGACCCCGGCCTCCAGCGCGCGGATGAGCTCGGACTCGGACTTGTTGTTGCCGTGGAATCCCAGCCGCTTCGGGTCCGCACCCGCTCTGAGGGCCACGGCGAGTTCACCGCCGCTGCAGACGTCGAGGTTGAGCCCCTCCTCCATCACCCAGCGGACAATCGTCGTACTGAGGAAGGCCTTGCCGGCGTAGTAGACGTCGAAGTCCTTGAACGCGTTCTTGAAGGCGCGGGCGCGGCTGCGGAAGTCGTCCTCGTCCAGCACGTACGCCGGGCTGCCGTGCTCGGCGACCAGGTCACGGACGTCGACGCCACCGACGACCAGGGATCCCTCGGCGGTCTTCTTCGCAGTGGAGGACCACAGCTGGGGGACCAGGTCGTTGACGTCGCGCGGGGCGCTCAGCCAGGGCGGCGCACGGTGGCCGGCCTGGGCGTGCAGGGCGCCCGCCTCGTGGGCCCTCACATCCGCTCCGGGGCGGAGACACCGAGCAGGTCGAGCCCGTTGGCGAGCACGGTCCGGGTCGCGGACACCAGGGTCAGGCGAGCCTTGTGCACCGGCTCCACCTCCTCGTCGCCGCGGGGCAGGACCCGGCAGCTGTCGTAGAACTTGTGGAACGCGGAGGCGGTGTCCTCGAGGTAGCGCGCGACCCGGTGCGGCTCGCGCAGCTCGGCCGACGTCGCCACGATCCGCGGGAACTCGGCCAGCGCGCGGAGCAGGTCGCCCTCGCGCTCGTGGCTGAGCAGACCGGGCTCGAACTCGTCCAGCTTGATGCCGAGCTCGTCGGCGTTGCGCAGGATCGAGGCCAGCCGGGCGTGCGCGTACTGCACGTAGTAGACCGGGTTCTCGCTGACCTGCCGGGTCATCTCCTCGATGTCCAGCGTCAGCGGCGAGTCGACCGGGTAGCGGCAGAGCGTGTAGCGCAGCGGGTCGACGCCACTCTCCTCGACCAGCTCGGCCAGCGTGACGATCGTGCCCGCCCGCTTGGACAGCTTCATCTCCTCGCCGTTCTTGAGGATCTTGACGAGCTGGCCGATCAGGATCTCGATGTTGTGCTCGGGGTCGTCACCGGCGCAGGCCGCGATCGCCTTCAGCCGGTTCACGTAGCCGTGGTGATCCGCGCCGAGCAGGTAGATGCAGACCTCGAAGCCGCGCTCGCGCTTGTTCACGTAGTACGCCGCGTCCGAGGCGAAGTACGTCGGCTCACCGTTGGTCCGGATCAGCACCCGGTCCTTGTCGTCGGTGAAGTCCGTCGTCCGCATCCAGAGCGCGTCGTCAGCCTCGAACAGGTGACCCTGCTCGCGGAGCTTCTCGATCGCGTGACCGACACCGTCCTGCTCGTGCAGGCTGCGCTCCGACATCCACACGTCGAACTTGGTCCGGAAGTGCGCCAGCTGGTCCTGCTGCTCCTTCAACTGCCGTTCGTAGCCCGCTTCGCGGAACGCGACCGACTGCTCGGCCTCGGGCAGCTCGGTGATCCCGGGCACCTCGGCGACGATCCGCTGGGCCAGCTCCCCGATGTACTCACCGTGGTAGCCGTCCTCCGGAATCGGCTGCCCGTTGGCCGCGGCCATCAGGCTCGCGCCGAACTTGTCCATCTGGTTGCCGCGGTCGTTCACGTAGAACTCGCGCGTCACCTTCGCCCCGGCCGCGATCAGCACCCGCGCCAGCGCGTCACCCACCGCCGCCCACCGGGTGTGCCCCAGGTGCAGCGGACCGGTCGGGTTGGCCGAGATGAACTCCAGATTCACCGGCAGCCCCTGCAACGTGTTGCTCGACCCGTACGCCGGACCCGCGTCCACGATCGACTGCGCGATCTTGCCCTGCGCATCGGCCGCGACCCGGACGTTCAGGAAGCCCGGACCCGCGATCGACACCTCGGTGATCGCCTCGTCGTCGGTCAGCTTCGCCGCCAGCAGCTCCGCGAACGCCCGCGGATTCATCCCCGCCCGCTTGCCCAGCTGCATCGCGACGTTCGTCGCGTAGTCCCCGTGCTCGGGGTTCTTGGGTCGCTCGACCTTCAGCTCGCGCGGCAGCCCGCCCTCGACGGCGATAGCGCCGTCGGCAGCGAGCGCGGTCAGGGCCTGCAGGATCTTCTCAGCGAGCTGTTCCGGAGTCACCGCCCCAGCCTAATGGCGAACCGTCCATTCCCCGGAACCACCATCCACAGCCCGGTACGACGTCAGCTGTCGACACTCACCGTGATCTTGGCACCACCGCTGAACGGGAGGTCCCACGGCGCCGGCTGACCGTCGACGGTGATCTTCAGGTTGCGGCAGGCGTCGGCGAGGCATTTTTCGGTGTATTTGAGGCCCCAGAGGGTGAAGAACTGGGCGAGGGTGGGGTGCTCGGCGGTGGTTTTGGCTTCGACGTAGATGAGGCCGTCGGTGGTGTGGGTGTGGACGGCGGCCTGTTCGGCGCGGACGCGGTCGACGCCGATGCCGGCGGGGATCTGGACCGGGATGCCGTCGAGAGTGATTTTCAGGCGCAGGGTGTACGGCGCTGGGCCGGAGAAGTCGAGGGGGAGCCGCTCGAAGCCGGCCTTGTCGATGTAGGAGACCGCGTCACGCGGGGCCTCCCAGGGCGGGGCCGTGGTGCGCAGTTCGGCCGCGGCCGGCTTGGCGGGGCTGACCCCGCAACCGGCCACGGCACCGCTCATCAGGAGCAGAGTGACAACCGCCGTACCGACCCCTGCTCTCATGGGGAGCCAGGTTAGTACTTCTCCGCCGGCACCAAGATCCAGAGGGCGATGTAGATCAGGATCTGCGGGCCGGGCAGCAGACAGCTGACCAGGAAGATCAGCCGCATCGTGTTGGCCGACGTACCGAACCTGCGGGCCAGTCCGGCGCAAACACCGCCGATCCAGCGACCGTTCGACGGGCGTACCAGAGAGCTAGCCATGAGTACCGACGTCCTTTCGTGGTGGGGCTTACAACCACTATGACGTCACCAGTACCCGGTCCGATCCCGCCGCACCGGTCTTCCAGGGTCCCGTCAGGGAGAGCCCCTACATCCTTCGTCTACCGCTCGACAGCACCGCGACCTTGTGCACCCACCAACCACTTCGCGGCCGCGGAAACGGTTGAACCGTGCCCAAGGTCGCCAACCGCGACCACCTTGAGCACCCACCAACCATTTTCCCGGGCCGACAATGGTTGACCCGTGCTCAAGGTCGCCTGACGACCGGCGGCCAGCACAGCGACCGAGCGCGAGTGGATTGCTCCGGATCGGCGGCCGGGGCGGGCGGACTGCTCCGGGCGGCGGCGGGGGCGGGCGGACTGCTCCGGGCGGCGGCGGGGGCGGACCTGCATCACCCAGTAACCCGTTTGCCAGGCACTCGAGCGGCACGTGCTGAGCGTGAATCACACCGGCCGCGCGCAGTTACTGGGTGATGGCGGTCCGCCAACCGTCTACCGCTGGAAGCGGTAGGTCTTGCTGTCGGTGGTGATGCAGATGCCCGGCGAGAGCACGATCACGCGCAGCGTGCCGTCCTGCTCGAAGTAGTCGATGCCCTCGACCTCGAAGTTTCCGGTGCATCCACTCTTCAGGGGCAACTGGCCCAGCGACGTCACGTGGCCGGTCACGTCGGCGGAGCCGACCGGTGCGTCCAGGTCCACCTGCAGCAGCGGCTTCGTCGTACCGAAGAGTGTTCCGGCCGGGTCGTCGGACGAGCAGAGCAGCCGCGTGGCCGTCACGAAGTCACAGCCCTGTACGTCGCGCACCTGGTGATCGAGGTTGATCCGGGACGCCAGCGGGAGGTTCTGGGCCGGGTTCGTCACGCCGACACCCGGCATCGGGAAGACGAGGAGGCGGTCCATCGTGCCCCACTCGCCGTTCACCATCCACTGGGTGTCCGGCGAGACCGCCGACCAGCTGTTGTTGGTCGCCTCCCAGGACCCCAGTGCGTGCTTGTAGTTGGACCACACACCCGTCGGCGACTGCACCCGGAACAGCTTCCCGCCCCGGTCGTCGCGCTGGTACGGCTCGACGTACCAGCCCTGCGCCGAACCGGGGTCACCGACGTGGTTCCAGCCACCCACCAACAGATCGAGCGGGATCGTCGTACTCCCCGTGTACCGGTACTGCGTCGTACCGCCACGCGTCACCGTGGCGAGTCCCTGACCTTCATCCAACGGACGGGCGTTGTCCGACCCCACCAACCGCCAGCCATCAACAGCATGAGCCTGTGCCGGCCACATCACGGCAACCATCATGACCACGAGAGCGATCCCCAGTTTGCGCATGGCCGAGTTCTACCCCACACCGCGAACCCCAATTCGGAGATGGCATGAACATGCTGCTAATGTTCACCTCGTTCCTGAGCCCCCGTAGCTCAGGGGATAGAGCACCGCCCTCCGGAGGCGGGTGCGCAGGTTCGAATCCTGCCGGGGGCGCGCGATCGATCTGGGCGATTCATGTTGGCGGAGAGCGCCAACCTGGATCGCCCGCCGTGTTTTCTGGGGGCGGAGCCCCCAGACCCCGCCCCGGAGGGGCTGCGCCCCCCGGACCCCCCGCTGCGCGTGGCTGAGGCACAGGTGCCTGGCTTGGGTCGGCTGTGGATGGGGCTTCGCCCCTTGCCCCCCGCGCGGGTGGGGTTGGCGGTCGGGTGCTCGCTCGGCCTGGCTGGGGTTGGTGAGCGCGCTCGCGTCGCGGCCCGGACCCCCGTTGTGTCTGGCTGAGGTGGTGGGCTTGTTTTCGTAACGTCCGAAGGAATGGAGAACGTCGTCGGCGTGTCTTCGGACGCTAGGAATCCGCGGTCACAACGTCCGAAGAGACGGAGGGCGTGGTCGGCGTGTTTTCGGACGTTGGTTGGGTTGGGAGGGGTCCCGGGGTGGTGTGGTTTGGTGGTGGGCATGGCTTCGGGAGGTGGGGGGCGGTGGGTGTTGCCGGTTGCGTTCGCGGTGATGATCGTGATTCCGGCCGCTGCGGTCGGGGTGCCTTATGTGGTGAAACAGGTGGCGGAGGATGCCAAGAAGGACCGGCGGCCTTACTCGTTGTGTCCCCCGGAGCGGGGGGACACAGAGGTGGTGCGGAAGTCGCGGATGGCGGAGGAGTCGGCGCCGTATCGAGGGGCTGGGCCGCATCAGGTGGTGGCGGTGGGGGATGTTGATCTGACGTCGCGGCTGCCTGAGGCGTGGGTGCCTGCTGAGGGTCGATTTGATCAGTTGCAGGTGGTGGCTTGTGGATATCAGTACGACGTGGGTGCGGACGGCGTACTGGCGACTTGCAGGTACACACCGCTTCAGGGTGGTGCGGAGTACACGGTGTCGCAGCAGAGCGCGAAGTACGACTACCGCGTGTACGAGGCAAACACCGGGAAGGTGCTGGGGAGCTTCACGCTGGAGGCGGTGAGCACCGGCTGTGCGGAGTTCAAGTCGGTGTACGCCGGACAGACCGGTAGTGAGGTGACGGCTGAGCCTGATGGCAAGGAACTGCAACGCAAGCTGCAGCCCTTCGTCATGGCGAAGGTCGCGGGCTAGGCGACTCCAGCCTCGAGGAGCTGGTCCCAGATCTCGGACTGATCGACGACCTCTACCTCTAGTTTTTCGGCCTTGGTGATCTTGGCGGCGCCTACGTCGGCGCCGGTGATGAGGTAGTCGGTGCTGGCGGAGACCGAGGAGGCGATGGTGGCTCCGGCTCGTTCGCAGAGGCGTTGGAAAGCCGGTCGGGCGACCTTCTCGCCGGTGCGGGGGTCTGAGATGGAGCCGGTGACGACAACGGTCTTGCCTGCTAGTGGTGCGCCTGCGGCGACTACGGGCGGCAGGTCTTCTTCTCGTACGTCGAGGGAGACGCCGGCGGCGCGGAGGCGTTCGAGTTCGGGCTGCAGGCGGTTGAGGTGCTCGATCAACGACGCGGCGACCTTGGGGCCGATGTCGTCCACAGCGACCAGGCCTTCTTCGCCTGCCTCGATAACCGCTTCCAGGGAAGGGAATCCGGCTCGGCACAGGCGCGCCGCCGTACCTTCAGAAGCCATCGGGATGGCTAGGCCGATCATGGCGCGGCGGAGGCCGACCTGCTTGCTGGCTTCGATGGAGTCGACCATGCGGGAGGCGGAGACCTCGCCGACGCGGTCGAACTCGAGCAGCCGTTCCTTGGTCAGGCCGTAAAAGTCCGACGGGTTCTCGAGGTCACCGGCTTCGGCCAGGCGCTCGATCCAGACACCGCCGATGGCGTCGATGTCGGCGGCCGCGCGGGACGCCCAGTGGATCAGTCGGCGGACGGTCTGCGCCGGGCAGGCGACGTTGGTGCAGAAGAGCTCGCGGCTGTTGCCCTGCTCGGTCAGCGGCTCGTCACACGACGGGCAGTTGGTCGGCGGGACGATGTCGATCTCAGCGCCGGTACGGCGGGATTCGTCGAGCACGCCGGCCACGAACGGGATCACATCCCCGGCTCGCCGGACCAGAACCGTGTCGCCGATCTTGATCCCCCGGGCCTTGATCACCTCCTGATTGGCCAGCGTGGCGCGAGTGACCGTCGTACCGCCGACGAAGACCGGCTCGAGCCAGGCGACCGGAGCGATCTTGCCGGTCTTGCCGACGTCCCAGCGGACCTCCAGCAGGATGGTGGTCTTCTCCTCGGCGGCGAACTTGAACGCGAGCGCACCGCGCGGCGAGCTCGACCGCGTCCCCGCCGCGGCGTACGCGTCGCGATCAGCAAGCCGCAGTACGGCGCCATCCAGGTCGTAGTCCAATTCATTGCGGTGCTGCTCGATCCCGGTGATCACTTCCTGAGCTGCAGCAGCGTCCGTGCAGTGCTTCATGTCAGCGGCCGTGAAGCCGAGTGCCTTGAGCCCACGCTCCAGATCGGCCTCGGTGCTATCCGGATCGGTCTGTAGGTCGAACGCGAGGAACTGCAGCCGCCGCTCGGAAACAGTGGCCGGGTCCTTCGCTCGGAGCGTTCCGGCCGCAGCGTTGCGCGGGTTGATCAGCGGCTTGTCCGGGTGCGCCTCGTTGTACGCCGTGAACGTCGACCGCAGCATCACCGCTTCACCCCGCACCTCGACACGGCCGGGTGCATCGAGCTGATGCGGTACGCCGTCCGCCAGCGCGCGCACCAGCGGCGTCACATCGTCACCGGTGGTCCCGTCGCCGCGGGTGATCGCCCGGGCGAACCGGCCGTCCTCATAGACCAGAGCCAACGACAACCCGTCGAGCTTGGGCATCACGACGACAGGTTGTCCCGGGAACCGGCTGAAGAACGCCTCGACCTGCTCGGGCTTGGTCGCCTTCTCCAGCGACAGCATCGGGCGCGAGTGCCGGATCGGCGCGTGCAGCACGGTCGGCGCGCCCACCTGGTCCAGCGGGTTCGGGTCCGGCGTCAGGTCCGGGTTCGCGGCGATCAGGGTGCGCAACTCATCCTCGACCGCGTCGTACTCCGCGTCGGCGACCACCGGCGAGCCCTGGTAGTAGCTGTCGCGCAGCTCCACGATCCGGGCCGCGAGCTCCTGAATGCGTTCCTCAACGTTCACGGCACCGGACGTTACCTGGCGCTGGGGACAATGCCGGACAATTGGTTGGGGTTGCGGATGCCACCCAGGAGCGACAGGAGATTCAGTGAAGTACGAAGAGGTCGCCAAGGACGTTTTCTTCGTCCAGGGCTCGGCAGTGAACTGGGTTCTGCTCCGCGACGGCTCCGGCCTGACTCTGATCGACGGCGGGTACCCCGGTGACGTCGACGCGGTCGAAGCGTCGATCCGGGCGATCGGGCACCAGCCCCAGGACGTGCGAGCCGTGCTGCTGACACATGCGCACGTCGACCACATGGGTGCGGTGAACCCGTTCCACAGTCGCTACGGCATTCCGACGTACGTCGATCCGGCTGAGGTCGGCCACGCCCACCGGGAGTACCTGGACCAGCTGGCTCCGGTCAAGCTGGCCGCCAACCTCTGGCGGCCCAGAGTCCTCCCGTGGGCCGTTGGGATCATCCGGAACGGCGCCCTGCAGGACGTGAAGGCTCCGCACGTCCAGGCGTTCCCGTCGGAGGGTGCGCTCGACCTGCCCGGCCAGCCAGTCCCTGTGCCGACTCACGGTCACACTGCGGGCCACACGGCGTACTACGTGCCGTCAGCGGGCGCAGTGATCACTGGGGATGCGCTGGTCACCGGGCACAAGATCGTGTCGGCCGTCGGCCCGCAGCTGATCCCGCCGCTGTTCCAGCACGGCGACCCGACGGATCTGCTGACCGCGCTGAAGCCGCTCGTCGACCTGGACGCCGACGTACTGCTGCCGGGTCACGGCGGACTGCACCGCGGTCCGATCCGCGAGGCAGTGGCCGCCGTACACATCTAAGGCTTGGGCTTGTTCTCGCGCCACTCGCGCTCGAACGGCAGCCGCCAGGCGCGGGGCGCGATCAGCTGGTGAATGGCGTTCGGGCCCCACGTACCGGGCTGGTAGGTCTTGACCGGCGGCGGGTCCTCCAGCAGGTGCGCCGACCGCTCCCACAGTGACTCGATGCCCTCGGCGGTCGTGAACAGCGTGTGGTCGCCACGCATCGCGTCCAGGATCAGCCGCTCGTAGGCCTCCAGTACGTCGCCGGCGCTCTTGGTCTCCTGCGTGGAGAACTGCATCGACAGCTTCTCCAGCCGCATCCCCGGGCCGGGCCGCTTGCCGTAGAACGACAGCGAGACCCGGGACGAGTCGGCCAGGTCGAAGGTCAGGTGATCCGGACCCTCCGCTCCGAAGCCGGTCGGGAACATCGTCTTCGGCGCCTCCTTGAAGGCGATCGAGATGATCCGCTGGCCCTGCGCCATCCGCTTGCCGGTCCGCAGGAAGAACGGGACGCCGGCCCAGCGCCAGTTGTCGATCTCGACCTTCAGCGCGATGAACGTCTCGGTGTCGGAGTCCGGCGCGACACCCTCCTCGTTGCGGTACCCGGAGTACTGGCCGCGGACCACGTCGGTCGCCTGGATCGGCAGCATCGACCGGAAGACCTTGTTCTTCTCCTCCGAGATCGCCCGCGGCTCCAGGGCGGTCGGCGGCTCCATCGCGACGAACGACATCACCTGCATCAGGTGCGTGACGACCATGTCCTTGAACGCGCCGGTCGGCTCGTAGAAGGTGGCGCGCTGGTCGAGCCCGAGCTCCTCGGGGATGTCGATCTGCACGTGGTCGATGTGGTTGCGGTTCCAGATCGGCTCGAACAGACCGTTGGCGAACCGGAAGGCGAGGATGTTCAGCGCCGCCTCCTTGCCCAGGAAGTGGTCGATCCGGAACACCTGCGACTCGTCGAAGGTCTCGTGGACGAAGTCGTTCAGCTTGATAGCGCTGGCCAGGTCGTCCCCGAACGGCTTCTCCATCACCACCCGGGCCCGCTCGACCAGTCCGGCGTCGCGGAGCATGGCGATCACTGCCTGGGCCGCCTTCGGCGGCACCGACAGGTAGTGGAGGCGCCGAGTGTCCGGACCGAGCAGCTCCTCGGCGGCGTGTACGGCGCTGGCCAGCGGCCCGGGACCGGCTGAAACCGGCACGTAGTCCAGGCGGCCGGCGAACTGCGCCCACTCCGCGTCACTCATCTTGTGGGTCCCGTAGGTCTCCACTGCCTGGCGGGCACGCTCACGGAACTCGTCCACGGTCAGGTCCTCGGTGGCCGACCCGATGATCCGCACGTCCGGGGCGTACCGGGACTGCTGCAGATACGCCAGACCCGGCAGCAGCTTGCGCTTGGCCAGGTCACCGGTGGCACCGAACAGCACGATGACATGAGGTGCCAGCGGCTCCTCGTCCCGTCGAGACGGCCGCGATCCGGGCGCCGGGTACGCGATGGTCTGAGTACGGTCAGGCATAGTCGCAGTGTAGGTCGTGTCTGTTTCCGATCAGGGCGTTCGTCGGTGAACTGTTCGGTGCATATGGCGAGTTGGAGGACGGCTGTGAAGTACCTGCTGATGATCGCTGGTGGCGAGGACGCCGAGGAGCATGCCAACGACGGCTGTGGCGGCTGGTCGGAGGAGATGGAGGCCCGGGGCGTCGTCACGGGAGGTGCCGGGCTGCGGCCGCCGTCCGAGGCCACCACGGTGCGGGTCCGCGACAAGGAGCTGCTGCTCACCGACGGCCCGTTCGCGGAGACCAAGGAGCAGATCGGTGGCTTCGTGCTGATCGACTGCGCAGACCTGGACGAGGCGATCGAGATCGCCGCCAAGCACCCGGCCGCGAGCTACGGAACGATCGAGATCCGCCCGGTGCTGTGACGTACGCCGATGTCTTCCGGGCGGAGTGGGGCCAGGTGGTCGCCACGCTGATCCGGATGATCGGTGACTGGGAGCTGGCCGAGGAGTGCACGCAAGAGGCGTGCGCTGCGGCTCTCGAGCGCTGGCCGCGCGACGGCGTACCGGACAAGCCAGGTGCCTGGCTGACGACCACTGCGCGCAACCGCGCGATCGACTGGCTCCGCCGCGAGGCGGTCGGTGCTGCCAAGCTTCAGGAGGTCGCTGCGATGACTGACGAACCTCCTCCCGCGTACGACGTACCGGACGATCGGCTGCGCTTGATGTTCACCTGCTGCCATCCGGCGCTGGCGATGGAGGCGCGGGTCGCCTTGACGTTACGGACGCTCGCCGGACTCAGTACGGCGGAGATCGCGCGGGCGTTCCTGGTCGGCGAGACCACCATGTCGAAGCGGCTCACCCGCGCCAAGCAGAAGATCCAGTACGCCGGAATCCCGTACCGCGTGCCACCGGCGCATCTCCTGCCGGAGCGGACGCCCGCCGTACTCGCGGTGCTCTATCTGCTCTTCAACGAGGGGTACTCCGATGTCAGCCGCAGCACTCTGAGTCAGGAGGGCATCCGGCTGGCCAGACTGCTCGTCGAGCTGATGCCGGAAGAGCCAGAGGCCGCCGGACTGCTCGCACTGATGCTCTTCCACGACTCACGCCGCGAGACACGCCTCTCCCCCGACGGTGTCCTCATCACTCTGGACGAGCAGGACCGGACGCGCTGGAACTGCGAGCTGATCACCGAGGCGGAGGAGCTGCTCGACCGCACCCTCCAGCGGCACATGCCTGGTCCCTACCAGGTGCAGGCCGCCATTGCCGCGTGTCATGCGATCGCCCGGACCGCAGCCGACACGGACTGGCCGCAGATCGCGGCGCTCTACGGGCAGCTCCCCCAGACGCCAGTCGTTGCGCTCAACCGCGCCGTCGCGCTGGGCATGGCGGATGGGCCGGGCGTGGGCCTCGCACTGGTTGATCAACTGGCCACTGGGTCGTTGGCTGGTTACCACCTGCTCCCAGCCGCTCGGGCGGACTTCCTGCGCCGGCTCAACCGCCGTACCGAAGCTGTCGCCGCCTACACGGAGGCCATTGAGTTGGCCACGACGGACGCCGACCGGAAGTACCTGCAGAAGCGATTGGTCCAGGTGTCTGTCCAGAGCTGAGTCGTTCGTCGGTGGGATATGACGGATATTCGAGACCTCGTCGCCGCGGAGCGCACCGATCTGGCTGACCTGCTGAGTGAACTGACCGCAGCGGACTGGGACAAGCCGAGCCTGTGTGCGGGCTGGCGAGTGCGTGAAGTGGTTGCTCACATCACCATGGCGTACCGGTACTCCACTCCCCGCGTGCTGATGGGGATAGCCAAGGCAGGTGGCCGTTTCAACCGGTTCTCCGAGCGTGCAGCCCGTGCTGACTCTGCAGCCTTGAGCAATGCCGAGCTGCTCAGCTGTCTGCGGGAGAACATCCACCACCCCTGGAAGCCGCCGGGCGGTGGCTACGAGGGCGCGTTGTCCCACGACGTGATCCACGGGCTCGACATGACCGTTGCGCTGGGCATCGATCGCCAGGTACCGCCGGATCGGCTGCGTGTGGTTCTGGCTGGACTGGGACCCAAGCACCTCAAGTACTTCGGAGTGGACCTGTCCGAGACGGAGCTGCGCGCTACGGACCTGGACTGGTCCTACGGTGCCGGTGAGGTGATCACCGGCACCGCTCAGGACCTGCTGCTGTTGGTTAGCGGGCGGGAGTCGTCAGTTCGGCGAGGCTCTTGAGCTGACGGCCTCCGGCGCTGCGGGTGGCTGCCGTCTGCTTGCGGAACAGGCGGCCGCCGTACCGGAGGAAGGCTGGCTTGCCATCCGGACCGGGGACGAAGTTGGCGCGGGTGTAGTCGGGCGTGCCGTCCAGGCCGAGCGACAGCACGTAGTCGTGGCGGTAGAAGCCGAAACGGAGTGCAGGCTGGCCCTCGGCGGATCCGAGGAGCTGGCCCTTGTCGGCTGTCAGGTCGATGCCGAACGAGCTCTCCACCCCGTCGAGGCCGACCTGGGTAGCCGTGTACGTGCCTTCGTACGGCGCCAACTGCTTCGGCGTCAGCGGACGCAGTACGGCGGGCAGGTTGTGCACACCGGCCAGCTCAGCCAGCGCCCAGTCGTCGGCGAACAGCTCCGCGGTCAACGCGGGACCGCTCTCCGAGTTCGTGAGCACTGTGAGGGCGAAGTCGCGCTTCGGCACCATCAGGAACCCGGAGTGCTGGCCGTTCCAGTCACCACCGTGCTGAACCACCTTCACGCCCTCAGCGGTCGGCCGCAGCATCCAGCCGACGCCGACGCCGTCCAGCTCGACGAACAGCGTGCCGCCCGGTCCGGGGCTGGACTGCATCGCTACCCGCGTCCGGTCGCCCAGCAGCCGCGGGAACCCGTGGTGGCCGAGCTGGAAGCGCGCATAGCGCAGCTGGTCGTGCGCACTGGAGATCAGACCGCCGAACGAGTGCAGACTGCGCGGCATCGCCTCGAACGCCGGCTCGTAGACCGCCTTCCCGTTGACGACGTTGTGCGGTGCGGCAACGCTGAATCCACCCAGCTCGCTGCGGAAGTACCGGCTGTGGGCCAGACCGAGTGGATCGATCAGCATCTGCCGCGCAGCGGTCTCGTACGGCTTGCCGGTGACCGCTTCGACGATCCGCCCGGCCACACCGATCGCTGCGTTGTTGTAGGAGAAGACCTTGCCCAGTGGGGTCAACTGCGGCGCCTGGGACAGCGCAGCGACGTACCGGGCTAGTGCATCGTCGCCGTCGCCGGTGTCGACGAACGTGTCACCCCGCCAGCCGGCGGAGTGATTCAGCAACTGCCGGACGGTGACACGCGGTCCGACCGTCGGGTCAGCTGTGGCGAAGTTGGGCAGGTAGCGCCGAACCGGCGCGTCCAGGTGCACCAGTCCACGCTCGACCAGCTGCATGATGACGGTCGCGGTGAAGGTCTTCGTGGTGGAGCCGATGCGGAAGACGGTGTCGCCGGTGACCGGCGACGGGTTGTCGACGTTCGTGACGCCGAAACCGCGGACATACTCGTGACCGCGGTACCAAACGCCCAGACCGACGCCAGGGATCGCGTACTTCGCCATCCCGGCCTCGATCTTGTCGAACAGCCGTCCGACCGCGACAGGCGTCGTACGGGACGGTTTGGTGGCGGTGGACGTTTCGATGGGCGTGGCGGTGGCAGTGGTCGTCGCCAGTGCGCTGATGGGTACAGCGGCGGCTGCGGTAGCCAGGACGGTACGCCGCGAGATTCCTGAGCTTTGCGACACGGCAGTCTCCTCGGTCGAAGGCAATTGGAACCACTAACGATATTATTTCCACACTTGGAATCAATAGGGGTAGACCATGGCCGAACCCTCAACGCCACTCGCCGACCTGCTGCTGCACCCGATCCGGTGGCGCATCATCCAGCGGGTGCTGGGCCGGGAGGTCACCACCACCGACCTCAGGCACGACCTGCCCGACGTCGCGGCGACCACGCTCTACCGGCACGTCGCGGCGCTGATCGACGGCGGTGTGCTGACGGTCGTCCGGGAGCGACGGATCCGGGGCGCCGTCGAGCGCACCCTGACCGTCGACCAGTCCACGGATGTCGCGCACATCGAGGAGGACGAGGCCCGCGCGATGACTCCGGACCAGCACCGGCGCGCCCTCCTGCTGATGCTCACCCAGCTGACCGCCGACTACGACCGGATCGTGGAGCACGGATACCTCGACAGCCGGCGCGAACAGTTCGGCTACAACCAGGTGTCGCTCTACGTCGACAGCGACGACCTGGACACCCTCCGCCGGGGGTTGCAGGCTCTGGTGGAGCCCTACCTGCGCGCCGCGCCCGGCAAAGACCGCATCACCTTGTCGACGGTCTCCCTGCCGGACACCTGAACCGGACTGGTTAGGGTGTCGCCCGTGAGTATGACGAGGAACCCGGATCGGCTGGTCCTGTTCACTGACGCTGTCGTGGCGATCGCCCTGACCTTGCTGGTTCTGCCGCTGGTCGAGGTGGTGACCGAGACCAAGGCCGAGGGGCACGGCGCGCTCGAGGTGATCACCCACCACAAGCCGGAGATCTACTCGTTCCTGCTGAGTTTCGTGGTGATCGCGAACTTCTGGCTCGGCCACCACCGGGTCTTCGAGCACGTCCGCGCCTACACGTCGGGCATGATCCGGCTGAACCTCGTGTGGCTGCTGATGATCGTGGTCCTGCCGTTCCCGACCGAGATCGTCGGTAGTTTCGAGAGCTCGCAGTTCACGGCCGGCTTCTACAGCGGGACGATCCTCGCGCTCAGCACGAGCCAGACGGCGCTCACCTGGATGATCAAGGGACACGCCGAGATCGAGAACCCGGACGACCCGGTCACCAGCCGGGAGCTCAAGAACTCCTTCGTGCTGACCGGGCTGACCCTGCTCGCCTTCATCCTGGCGGCGTTCGTTCCGGGCGTCGGCTTCTACGCGCTGCTACTCCTGCTGCTTTCGCCGCTCCTGATGCGCGGATCGGACCTGTTGCGTCACCGCTCTAGCTGAGGCCGGCCCAGAACGCGCAGTGGTGTTCAGTGCTCAGGTTGACCGGGTGGATGCCGGTCTGGTCCGTCGGAGCCAGTGAGAGTCCCTTGACCTCGTGCTGGCCGGTCGGGGACCAGGCCGGGCGATCAGGTCCGTTCGGGTTGCCGGTGCGGACGAACGCCGTCCAGTAGTCGATCATCTGGTTCGACAGCGTCTGCTGGGTCGCCGTCAGCGGGAAGTCGATCCCACCCGGGCGGAACAGGTACACCAGCTCGGCAGCGTGTGCCGCACCCAGTCCGGGCGCAGCGAGCGGTGAGTGCTTGTCGGCGAACTCGTACGCGTAGACCGGTACCTTGCGAGCGGCCTGCTGATCGCTGGCGACCTGTGTGCACGACCAGATCCGGTCGGTGGTGACTGCGGTCCACGCAGCAGCGGGCGAGTCGTAGCTGCTCAGCGGGTACTCCCGCAGGACCTTGGGAGCCTTCTCCGCTCCGACCATGGCGGTCACGAGCTTGGGATAGTCCTTGATCTCCCCGAAGGCCGACAGCCACGCAGCGGCCTCGTCGTGGTTGTTCCCGGAGATGATCGGCACCCGGTGGAACAGTCCGGCCTGCAATGCCTTCGCTGGGCTCAACGGCAGTACGGCGCTCCCGCCGTACCCGAGCTGAGTGAACTGGAAGGTGTCGTCCAGCAGTACGTCGGAGTCGATCGTCCGGAGGCAGTCGACGGCGGACTGGCCGGGCTTGCAGTCCAGGTCAGGGAGCTTCTCGGTGCCCCACTCCTTGCCGTTGGCCTGGACGTCGCGGACCGGATGCCAGGGCGAGTCCGCCGCCTGGCCGGGGTGCTGGCTGTTGTCACCCCAGTTGAAGTTGCACGAGCCGCTCTGCATGATCGCCTTGCTGAACAGACCGGTCGAGGTGGGCGAGGTGAGCTGCGCGCACACGCTCATGCCACCGGCGGACTCCCCTGCGACGGTCACGTTGCGCGGGTCACCACCGAAGGCACGCGCGTTGCGCTGCACCCAGCGCAGAGCGGCCTGCTGGTCCTGCAGCCCGAACGTGCCGGAGCCAGGCAGACCCGGGTAGCCGAAGAAGCCATAGATGCCCAGCCGGTAGTTGACTGTCACAACGACCACGTCACCACGCGCGGCGAGCTTCGAGGCCTCATAGCTGTTGCCGGCGCCCTCGAAGAAGCCGCCGCCCGGAATCCACACCATGACTGCTCGCGGCTTCTTGGCCGGAGCTCTGGGCGTAGTGACGTTCAGATAGAGGCAGTCCTCAGCAGTGGAGCCCTTCGGGACCTCGGAGTTGCCTTGCTGCGGACAGGGGTTGCCTAGCTTCGATTCACGGACACCGGTCCACGGCTGCACCGGCTGTGGTGCCTTCCAGCGCAGTGCGCCGACCGGGGGCGCGGCGTACGGGATGCCGTCGAAGACACGCGCCTGTCCAACCGTCTTGCTCTGCACGAGTCCTGCGTCTGTCCGTACGACGTCCGCCGAGGTAGCCGCAGTGGGTATGGCCAGCGGGATGACCGCCGCGGTGAGCAGTGCCAAGAGTTTCTTCGTCATACCGACACCCTCGGGCGGACCGGGCGGCTGCCGCTTCGGCCGGAGGTCCAGAGCACCACCACCTTTGGTCTAGGGGCGGCGCAACAGGTAGGTGTCCATGATCCAGCCCTTGCGCTCCCGGGCCTCGGCTCGCACCTTCTCGATCTCCGCGGCCACCTCGCGGACCGGACCCGCGATCAGCAGCTCGTCCGGCGTACCGAGGTAAGCACCCCAGTAGATGGTGGCGTCCTGGTCGAGGTGTGCAGTGAAGGCGGTGTGGGCGTCGAGCATCACCACCACGTCGTCCACACCCTCCGGCCACTCCTTGGCCAACCGCCGACCAGTGGTGATCTGAATCGGACGTCCCACCTGATTGAGCGGAACGCGGTGCCGGGCGGCCAGTGTGGAGACACTGCTGATGCCGGGGATCACCTCGATCTCGAACGACAGCTCACCGCGGTCCAGGATGTCGTCAAGGATCGCCAGCGTGCTGTCGTAGAGCGACGGGTCACCCCAGACCAGGAAGGCTCCCACCTGGTCAGCACTGAGGTTCGCTGCGATCAGCTCTGCGCACACATCGGCCCGGCGGCGTCGCCAGTCGTCGACAGCCTCGACGTACGCCGTACTGGACCGGTCCCGCTCGGGGTCCCGGCCGACGACGACCTGGTACTCCTTGCTGGTCGCATGGCGCTGCAGGATCTCCGTGCGCAGATCGACCAGCTCCTGCTTCACATCACCCTTGTCCAGCACGAAGAACACGTCGACCCGGTTCAGCGCCGCCACTGCCTGCAGGGTGAGCTGCTCCGGATCGCCTGCCCCGATACCGATGACCACGATCTGCATGCGGGCAGACTAAGCCATGCACCCGAGGTGACCGCCGGGTGACTGCTGGTGCGGATTGCCCGATCGCGAAGGGGTCCTGGCCCCGGCGGCGGCCTGGACGCGACTGTTGCCACCGGCCCCTGATTTCCACACTCGATGCATGGATCTGAAGAGCAGAGCACAACGGGTGGGCAAGTCGCGCTTCGTAGCGGCAGTGCTGGGGGCGACGGTCGCAGTGGGCGGCAGCAGCGTGCTGGTCGCGTCGGCGGCCGAGCCGGCGCCGGTCGCGATCAGCGCGTGCGTCGACAAGTCGTTCGGTGACGTCCGGATCATCGACCCGGCCAAGGGCGGTGCGTGCCGCTTCTACGAGACGCCGACCTCATGGAACCAGAAGGGCGCCAAGGGCGACCTAGGCCCGGCTGGACCTGCTGGGGCGGCCGGCGCGGCTGGTCCGCAGGGTGCCGCCGGCCCTCAAGGGGTCCAGGGCCCGGCAGGACCGCAAGGGCCGAAGGGCGACGCGGCGGGCTTCGTCGTCAACCCGCCGGCGCTGGTGAAGCAGGTCATCCAGGACGGCCAGACGGCACAGTGGGAGGCCAGCTGTCCGGCGGGCCAGGTGGTGGTGAACGGCGGCCACGGTGGCGGCACCAACTCCGGCCGGGGGCTGACGTTCTACCAGTCCGAGCCGAGCTACGACGGACACCGCTGGTTCTTCGGAGCGCGCTACAGCAAGGCCGACGGCGGCCTCTCCGACAGCATCGAGGCCTACGGCTTCGTGGTCTGCACGCCGGGCACCAGCAACGGCTGACCGGCCCGCGTCAGCTCGTCCGCTCCCTTGCGCGGCGGACGGGCTGCGCGTCGACCGGAGTCGCTCGGCGTACCCGGCCTGCCATAGATCGAGTCCAGGTCGCGATCACTCCCCCTTGGCGCCGTCGATGAGCTCCCTGACGATGTCGAGGTGCCCCAGGTGGCGTGCCGACTCCTGCAGCACGTCAGAGACGAACCGCCCGACTCGGACCGGGCCGTGATAGCCGTCCACGAATGACGTCCAGTCGACCTTCGCCAGCGTCTGCTGGGACAGCTCCCACTCCGCGTCGTACGCCGCGATGACCGCCGCGACCGTCTCGCCCGGGCCGATCCGGAACTCGTAGTCGTGGTCGTCGGACCGCCATAGCGAGGGGAGGTCCTGGCCGCCGATCGTGCGCTGGATGTGCTGCCGCTGAACCGCAGTGAGGTGTTTGACCAGGCCTAGCGGGTTCATCACCGGTGAGCTCGGAAGCGGGGTCGCCCGCGCCTGCTCCTCGGTCAGACCGTCCAGTTTGTTCACCACCGTGGTGTGGACGAACTGGAAGTACCCGATCACGGAGTCCTGCAGGGTCAGGTCGTCATCCGGCCACGGCCGATCTCTGAGTGCCATGGCTGGACTCTCTCAGGCCGGACCGACAGTCCTTGGCAGTAGCGGAAAAACGACGACCATGTCGACTGCCGCTTCGGTGTCGCAAACCCGCCGGTCTGACGGCCGGCCAAGGGGTTGGCTGGATGCCATGACCATCGAGATGACGCGTCCGCCCACCACGCATCGGCTTGGAGTGGCCGCGGTGACCTTGGGGATCTTCACCATCGTCACCACTGAGATCCTGCCGGTCGGCCTGCTCACGCCGATCGGCGCCGACTTCGGCCTGAGCGCGGGCCGGACCGGCTTGCTGATGACGATGCCCGGCCTGGTCGCCGCCGTCGCCGCACCGGTCATCACGGTGACGACAGCGCGCCTGGATCGCCGGCTGATGCTGTGCGCGTTGATGGGGCTGCTCGCGGTCGCCGGGTTCCTGGCGGCCGCCGCACCGTCGTACGAACTCGAACTGCTCGCTCGCCTCTTCGTCGGACTGACGATCGGCGGTTTCTGGTCCATCGGCGCCGGGCTGGCCGGACGGCTCGTTCCTGAGCAGTGGACGGCCCGGGCGACCGCGGTGATCTTCTCCGCGGTTCCACTCGGCACAGTGCTCGGCGTACCGGGCGGAACCTTGCTTGGCGAGCTGCTCGGGTGGCGTGCCTCGTTCGCTGCCCTCGGCGGGCTGTCGCTGGTGGTGATGATCGCTCTCTACGTGACCGTCCCGTCGCTGCCGCCCCTGCAGGTCACCCGGCTGTCCGTGGTGCGTGGTGCCCTCCGGCGCAGCAAGCGCGCACTCCTAGCCACTTGTCTGGTCGTGACCGGCCACTTCGCCGCGTACACCTATGTCACGCCCTTCCTGCACTCAGACCGGATCAGCCTGCTCCTGCTCGTCTACGGCGGTGCCGGCCTGGCCGGAAACCTCATCGCCGGTACGACGGCCGCCCGCAACCTGCGGCTGACCTTCGCCACCTGTGCTGGCCTGATGGCTGTTGCGATGCTGCTACTGCCCCTCTTCGGGCACACGACACCGGGAGCCGCCGTACTGCTGGTGATCTGGGGCCTCGGGTACGGCGGCGTACCGGTCTGCACGATGAGCATGTTCGCCGCGGCGGCTCCGCAGGCCCGGGAGGCGGCGACTGTGCTGTTCACTTCGTCGTTCCAAGCTGTGCTGTCCCTCGGCGCGCTGCTGGGCGGTCTGGTCGTGGACACCTGGTCGGTCTCTGCCACGATGGTCGCGGGCGGAGTCTGCGTTGCTCTCACCGTGGGAGTCGTGACGTGGTCCAGGACACAGGCGGCCGCCACGTAGCATCGCGGTGTGGTGAGGACTTCAGCGGACAGGTGCCCAGGTGTGCTGGCAGTGCACCAGGCAGCTGACGGCGGCCTGGCCCGGATCCGCGTGCCCGGTGGGTTGCTGAGCGTCACCCAGCTCGACGTACTGCGTTCTGCGTCGCTGGACCTCGGCGACGGGCGCCTAGAACTCACATCCCGTGGCAACCTCCAGATCCGCGCTCTGCGACCAGACGGGCCGCAAGAGCTGTCGGACCGCCTGTACGGCGCCGGGCTGCTCCCCTCGCTGACGCACGAGCGTGTCCGCAACATCCTCGTCTCCCCACTGTCCGGTCTCGACGGCCGGTACGACGTGCTGCCGCTCGCGGCTGCTGTGGACCGGGGTCTGTGTGCCGATCCGGGGTTGGCTGAGTTGCCTGGCCGGTTCCTGTTCGCACTGGACGACGGGCGCGGCGATCTGGCCGACTCTGGGGCAGACGTCCTGGTCCAGGCGATCGACTCTCGTGAGGCGCTGCTGATCGTTGGTACGCACGGTGTGCGAGTCGGCTGGGGCGACGTGGTCGAGCTGATGCTGGCCGTGGCCTCCGCCTTCCTGGAACTGCGGGAGGGCGCGGAGTGGCGCATCGTTGAGGTAGCGGACGGCTCGACGCGCATCTTCGAGCAGCTCGGCTTGCAGGCTTCCACTGAGTTGCCCGTGACCGGTGCGCCGGTCGAGGCGGGTCTGCATGGGACGGCCCTCGTCGCCACCGTTCCACTGGGCAGTCTGACGCAGGAGCAGGCTGCGGTGCTCGTCGAGGTCGCCGAGTGGGTGCGAGTGACGCCATGGCGATCCGTGGTGCTTCCTGCGGTGACTACTGAGCCGCTGGAGGCAGTCGGATTGATCACAACGCCTGACTCGGTGTGGAACGGTGTGACAGCGTGTGCGGGGCGCCCCGGGTGTGCGAAGGCGCTGGCCGATGTTCGCAGCGATGCGTGGCGGGTCACGCCACAGCTGGTGCGGGACGGACGCCGGGTGCACTGGTCAGGGTGTGAGCGCCGGTGCGGGAAACCGGCAGGTGTCTTTGTCGACATACTTGCCGTTGGCAACGGGTACATGGTCGACGGCGAGCTGAAGGAGACGTGGTGAGCGGGTTCGAGTACGTGCGGGACGGCGCGGAGATCTACCGGCGGTCGTTCGCGACGATCCGGTCCGAGGCCTCGCTCGACCAGCTGCCGGCCGACGTCGCCCAGGTCGCGGTCCGGATGATCCACGCCTGCGGCATGACCGATCTGGTCGCCGACCTGGCCTGGTCGCCGAACGTGGTCAAGAACGCGCGCACTGCCCTGCAGAACGGCGCACCGATCCTTTGTGACGCACAGATGGTCGCTGCTGGGATCACGCGCCGGCGGCTGCCCGCTGACAACGAGGTGATCTGCACGCTGAGCTCGCCCGGTGTTCCCGAGATGGCTGCGCAGTTGCAGACGACACGGAGTGCTGCCGCAGTGGACCTGTGGGCCGACCACTTGGCCGGTGCGGTCGTCGCGGTGGGCAACGCGCCCACCACGTTGTTCCGGTTGCTTGAGGTGATCGCAGCGGGCGGGCCGCGGCCGGCCGCCGTACTGGGGATTCCGGTCGGGTTCATCGGTGCTGCCGAGTCCAAGGAGGCGTTGGCGGCGAACACGCTCGGTCTGGAGTATCTGGTGGTGCGGGGGCGTCGTGGTGGCAGTGCGATCACCGCCGCCGCTGTGAATGCGATTGCGAGCGAGGAAGAGTGACCGGACAGCTGTGGGGCGTAGGACTCGGGCCGGGTGACCCTGAGCTGGTCACGGTGAAGGCTGCGCGCCTGATCGGTGCTGCGGACGTGATCGCGTTCCACAGTGCACGGCACGGGCGGAGCATCGCGCGCTCGGTCGCCGCGCCGTACCTGCGCGACGGCCAGCTCGAGGAGCACCTGGTCTATCCGCTCACCACGGAGACCACTGATCACCCCGGCGGCTATCAGGGCGCCATGGACGAGTTCTACGCCGAGTGCGCCGAGCGGCTCGCGGCTCACCTCGACGCAGGCCGGAACGTCGTCGTACTGGCTGAAGGGGATCCGTTGTTCTACGGGTCCTACATGCACATGCACAAGCGGCTGGCTGACCGGTACCAGTGTGAGGTGGTTCCGGGCGTGACGTCGGTGAGCGCGGCGGCCGCCGTACTGGGTCGGCCGTTGTGTGAGCGCGATGAGGTGCTCACTGTGCTGCCGGGGACGCTGCCGCCAGACGTGCTGGCGGAGCGGTTGCGGAACACGGACGCTGCTGCGGTGATGAAGCTGGGCCGGACTTTTGGCAACGTACGTGAGGCTTTCGAGCTGGCTGGGCGTGCTGACGAGGCCTGGTACGTCGAGCGCGCCACGACTGACGCGCAGCGGATCGCTCCGCTCTCCGAGGTCGATCCGGACGAGGTGCCGTACTTTTCGCTGGCTCTGCTGCCCAGTCCGATCAACAACAGCTTCAGTGCGCCGGTAACACGGACTGCACGCGAGGGTTCGGTGACGGTCGTCGGCTTGGGGCCTGCCGGGCCGGAGTGGATGACTCCTGAGGTCCGGGCGGCGATCGCCGGGGCGGACGACCTGATCGGCTACGGCCCGTACGTCGATCGGCTGCCGGACCGCGCGCGGCAACGCAAGCACGGGTCCGACAACCGGGTGGAGTCGGAGCGAGCCGCGTTTGCCTTGGACCTTGCCCGCAAGGGATCCGCAGTCGTTGTGGTGTCGTCCGGCGACCCGGGTGTGTTCGCGATGGCCAGTGCGGTCACGGAGGTCGCGTCGGAACCGGAGTACGCGGACATCGCCGTACAGGTGCTGCCTGGGATGACTGCGGCGCAGGCCGTGGCCAGCCGGGTCGGTGCGCCTTTAGGACACGACTTTTGTGTGCTGTCGTTGTCTGACCGGCTCAAGCCGTGGGAGGTGATCGCACAGCGGTTGTCTGCTGCTGCGGCTGCGGATCTCGCGATTGCGATCTACAACCCGGCTTCGAAGTCCCGCACCTGGCAGGTCGCCGCCACGCGAGACCTGCTGCTGGAACACCGTTCCGCCGACACACCAGTAGTGGTGGGGCGTGACGTGGGTGGCAGTCAGGAGACGGTCACTGTCACCACTCTGGGCTCATTGGACCCGGAGAGTGTCGACATGCGGTGCCTGCTGCTCATCGGATCGTCGCAGACCCGCACTGTCGATCGGCCGGCCGGACCGCTCGTCTTCACGCCACGCCGCTACCCCAGTTAAGTAGGGGGCGCGTTAAATCTCTGGCGTGGCCGTGTCAGGTCGTTCACTCACGGGTACGGGGGACGAGAAGCTCACCTGTGAGGAGAACGGACGATGAGCAACGTGACGACCGTCCCGGACCGGCCCCTGGTCGCACCGGATCGCCCACCGGCCGCTGACGCGGCCCTACTGGTCTATCGGGGATTCAAGTTCGGTGCAGCCTTCTTCGGCTGGCTGATCGCGATCGCCATGTCGGTCCTGCTGTCCGCCGCGGTCTCCGCAGTGGCTCTGCTGACCGCCGAGATCCTGGACTACAACCGCGGTGACGCCGAAGCCGCGCCTGCCGCCGCAGGACTCACCGCCGCCGTCATGGCGATCGTGGTGATCGCAGTGGCTTTCTACAGCGGCGGGTACGTCGCCGGTCGGCTGGCCCGCTTCGACGGCGCCCGCAACGGTTTCGGGGTCTGGATGGTGGCAGTGCTGGTCGCCGTCCTCGCCGCCGGCGCCGGAGCGCTGCTGAACAGCCAGTACGACTGGCTGACCGACGTACAGCGTCCTGACGTGGCCCTGTCCAACGGAGCCCTCGCCACGGGTGGCGTGATCGCGGCCGTTGCCGTCATCGTCGTCAGCCTGCTCGCCGCCGTCATCGGCGGCAAGACCGGCCAGCGCTACCACGAGAAGATCGACCGCCTGATCGCCGACGAGTGATCCACCGCTCTGACCCGGCGGCGGGAAGATGCGCCGCCGGGTCGGCGTTGTGGGTGGTGTGCTTCAGGTAGTGGTGATCGGTGCCGGCCAGGCGGGGCTGTCGGATGCGTACCACCTCGTGCGGCTGGGATTCACGCCGTACGACGAGGTCGTCGTACTGGACAGCAATCCGGAGCCAGGGGGTGCGTGGCAGCACCGGTGGGACTCGTTGACCATGCACGACGTGCACGGGATCGCGAACCTGCCAGGTGCGCCAGTGCCCGACAGTGTGGGGCCGGAGCGGGCGAATGAGTTCGTGCCGTCGTACTTCGCGTCGTACGAGAAGCGGTTCGGGCTGCCGGTGGTGCGGCCGGTGGCGGTGGAGAGCGTGCAGCGGATCGAGGGCGGGTTCGAGGTGCGGACCGACCAGTCGACGTACCGGACTGCGGCTCTGGTGAACGCCACTGGCACGTGGAATCGGCCGTTCATCCCTTGGTACCCAGGGATCGAGACCTTCCAGGGGCGGCAGCTGCATACTGCCGACTACCGCGGCGCTGCCGAGCTGGCCGGTCAGCAGGTGCTGGTGGTTGGCGGCGGCGCGTCCGCCGTACAGCTGCTCGCAGAGATCTCCGAGGTCGCCACCACCACCTGGGTGACGCGCCGGCGACCGGAGTGGCACACGGGCGAGGAATTCGGCCCCGAACTGGGTCGACAGGTCGTCGCCAAGGTCGAGGAGCGCGTCCGCGCCGGCCTCCCACCCCGCAGCGTCGTCAGTGTCACCGGACTGCACCTCCGCCCCCAAGAACAGCCCGCGTGGGATCGCGGTGTCTACACCCGACTCCCCATGTTCGACCACCTCACCCCGGACGGCGCCACCTGGCCCGACGGCCGCCACCAACACATCGACACCATCCTCTGGGCCACCGGCTTCCGCGCCGACCTGGCCCACCTCTCCCCCTTGCACCTGCGCGAGCCCTCCGGCGGCATCCGCATGGAAGGCACCCAAACCACCCTGGACCCCCACATCCACCTGGTCGGCTACGGCCCCTCCGCCAGCACCATCGGCGCCAACCGAGCCGGCTTCACCGCCGCCCGCTCCCTCCGCAACCTCCTAAAACCCCAGAGCTAACAGTTAACCAACTACTTGACTTTCCCGAGGTACGGGTCAATAGTTAAGTACATGATTAACCATGGCGAGCTCGATCGGGTGTTCCACGCACTCGCCGACCCGTCCCGGCGGGCGATCGTGGAACGACTGGTCCGCGGGCCGGCGCCGGTGAAGGAGCTGGCCGAGCCGCTGGCGATGTCGCTGCCCGCGGTGATGCAGCACCTGAAGGTGCTGGAGGACGCGGGCGTCATCGTCACCGAGAAGGTCGGCCGCGTCCGCAGTTGCCGGATCGAACCGCAGACACTGCGGACCGCCGAGCACTGGCTCTCCGGTCAACGCACGCAACGGGAACGGCAGCTCGATCAGCTCGGCGACTACCTGGAAGGAAAATGATCATGGCAGTAACGCATTCGACGTTCACCCTCGAACGCCGGTACCCGGCTCCGGTCGAGCAGGTCTTCGAGGCCTGGGCCAACCCGGAGGCGCGCAAGCGCTGGATGGCGCAGGGCGCGGAGCACTCGCAGGACTTCACCGTCGGCGGACTCGAGGTGGTCAAGGGATTCGACGGCGAGGGCCGTCCGCTCACCTACGAGGCCCGGTACGCCGAGATCGTGCCGAACGAACGCATCATCACCACGTCCACCCTGCGCGCCGGCTCACAGCTGTCGACCACATCTGTCACCAGCGTCGAGTTCCAGCCGGACGGCACCGAAACCGTGCTGGTACTCACCGAACACGGCGCATACCTCCCCGGCCAAGAGCAACCGGAGTGGCGCGAACAAGGCACCGCACAGCAACTGGACACCCTCACCACAGAGTTCAAGCGTCCGTAGGCGGCGGCTCCCAGCCGGTCTGCTGCGCCCACGCATCAGCCCGCCGAATCGCATCCCAGAACCACGGCACCTTCGCCGTCCCGTACGCCGCCCGGTCATCACGGAACCTGTCAGCGAGCTGCCGCTTCAACGCCGCGTACTCCAGCACCGCCTCGGGGTGCGTGCGGAGGTAGTCGCGCAGCAACAACGGAAACTGCTCCGAGAAGCTCCCCGCCTTCCGCACATGGATGTGCGTACGACGCTCGCCAGGCGCTTCCCGGAAGTACCGCTTCGTCCGCTCCGCATTGTCAGCCCGGTAGACGAACCCCAAGCCCTCCAAGGGCTCTCGGTACATCCCTACCGGCTCGAGAGCCACCACAGACATCTGTACGTCGATCACCGGCTTGGCCGCCAGCCCCGGAACCGCGGTCGACCCGATGTGGTCGATCCTCAGAGCGACATCCCCCAACGCACCCCGAAGACGCTCCCCCAGCGCGACGAACTGCCGCGGCCAGTGTTCGTTGTATGGCTCGATGCGGATCGCTTGTTCATCCATGACGATCACGAGCGTACGGAAGAACGGGTAGTGGTCGGCCGCAGGGGGATGACGCACGGTGGGATGCGCCGCAAAGGACGCGGAAAGCGGCACCACTACCCGTCCGTCGGTACGGACCGCGGGGGTTATCTGAGGATGAGGGTGAGGAGGTGGGGGCCTAGGGAGTGGAGGGTGGCTTCGTTGAGGTGGTAGGTGACGAAGCGGCCTTGGCGTTCGGCGGTGACGAGGTTGGCGCGGGTGAGGGCTTTGAGGTGGCGGGTTACTTGGGTGGGGTGGAGGTTCCAGAGGGCGGCGATTTCGCCGGCGGTGCGGGGTTCGCTGGCTACGGCTCGGCAGACCTGGAGGCGGTCGGGGGCGGCTAGGGCTTCCAGGCGGGCTCGGACTTGCTGGGCGGTGGGGACGGCGGGGCCGCGGCCAGTGGCTGGGTAGATGACGGTGAGGGGTTCGCCCGGGATCTCGCCGAGGAAGAGGTGTGGGGCAATGTAGTTGCTGGGGATGAGCAGCAGGGAGCGGTCGGACAGGTCGATGCGTTTGTTCTGGACCTTCTGCACCACGGCGCTGTCGTCGTCGCGAATGGCGACGGAGCTGTCCAGCGACTGCAGCATGGCCAGTACGCCGTCGCGCACCGCGTAGTCGCGGTCCTGGCGTCCGCGGGCGGCTAACGCATCGCGCGACGACTCCCACACCTCGTGGAACCACGTGGACCAACAAGCGTCCAGCAGGTCGAGGAAACGCCGTACCGGCTCGACTGGTGAGTCCAGCAAGGCTTCCACCAGCGCAGCGACCTCACGACCGCGACTGCGCGACCAATGCCGTACGGCGTCAAGGTCGACCTCGCGACTGCTCAATGGCCGACCCCGCAGCGGACGTACAAGCTCAGCAGCCAGCGACTCGGGCGAACGCGCACGCAGTGCAGCGATCTCATCTGCCCACGACGGCACCCCAGTAGAGGCGGTCGTCGCGAAGAAGCGTGCACGCACTGCACGCACAGTCCACGTCCACTGCAACAGCTCCGAGCGCAACTCAGCAGGCAGCGGTACGCCGGACGCCCACTCCAGCCGGTTGTGATGCCGGGGCTCGGCCAGCACGTGGAGTGCGCAGCCGAGCTCGATCAGCGGGGAGGCGACGTGCCGCACGCGCTCCGGAGCGAGTCGGCTGACGCCAGCGAGGACTGTGGGCACTACCTGAGCTTGAACTGCAGTTCGGTATCCCAGTCCGCCATGTCCGGCACCTCACGCGGGTCAGACAGGTAGACCTCCAGCCGAGCGGCCCACTTGTCACCGTCAGCGTCCCACTCCACGCCCTCTGTGGAGCCCCAGGCGAGCAGCTCACCCGTAGCGTCCCGCAGGCCCTGCGGGTGACCGTGGTACGTCGCAGTGGCGTACCGCCCAGCCGGAAGGACGCCAGTGACGATCTCATCCTCACCGGCGTGCAGATCGTCCACCGGGAACCCGATCTCCATCACCAGACCGGCTTCCATGTCCACCACGTCGTACTTGAAGAACGGCGCGCCGTTCGGTGCGATCTCCCGCGCTGCAAGCCAGCGGATCACCTCATGCATTCGATCCGCGAACGCACTGATCCCGTCCATCTGCACGGTCGCCCGCAGCGCAACATACGGCCGCTCCGCCAGTTCCACGATCTCCGGCATCCCACTGTCCTTCCACTCGGCTATGCGCTCAGCCTCAACCTAACGCGTCACAGGGACGTCATCGGGCCCAGGGAGGCTGCACAGTCGTGCCGTCGGCCATGGTGCCGGTGAAGCCGGCGGTGATGGCTACCTGGAGCACAGCGGGACCGGAGCCGAGGTTGGTGAGGCTGATGGGCTCGCCGGCTGTGACGGTCACCGCGTCGCCGGTGGTGAGCTCCGGACCGTCCGGGGTGACCTGGACGGTGCCGCTCAGGACGGTGAAGATCTCGTCGCGATCGAGAGTGTGCGGCGCGTCGCCGGTGACGCCGGGGTCGACGGTGAGCCGCCAGGTGCACAGACCGGCCGAGCCGAGGCTGGGTGCGGCGAGCACGGTGAACTCGACGCCTGGGAGCTGGAATCGCGGCGCCTCGGCCGCGCGAATGACCTGCATGGTGTCCCCTCCAAATTTAGTCAAGCCAACTTGACCAAGCTGACTTGACTATCATGAGGGGTATGACGGTTCCGGGCAAGCTAGATTTCGGCATCCTGATGGTGCTGGCCGACCAGGAGTTCGTGCGCGGGCTGCGCGCGGCGATGGCGGAGCAGGGCTTCGACGACCAGGGCCGGTCGGACGGATTCGTGTTGCGGACGCTCGGCGAGGCGCCGATGACGATCAGCGGGCTGGCGGAGCGGTTGGAGATCACCAAACAAGGTGCCAGCCAGCTCGCCGACGACATGCAGCAGCGTGGGTACGTCGAACGTCGTCCCGATCCGGCGGATGCCCGGGTCCGCCTCTTGCAGCTGACCGATCGTGGTCAGGCAGCGCTCAAGGCGGCCCGGAAGTACCACCGGGTCTACGAAAACCGGCTACGCCTCACGTTCGGCGACCGGGCGATCGACGACCTGCGCGAGGTGCTGGCCGACATCGCCGGCGACGCCCAGGTCAGTACGCCGCATTTCCGGGCCCTGATGTTCTAGCTGAAGTACTGCGGGAACTGGTCGTTGGTCGGCCAGGACGTGACGCCGTTGGCTGCCGTCCACATCGCCGCGTCGATGTCGCCGTACGACTTGCCGGACGGGTCGTCGCGCCGGTTGAACAGCGCAGCCCAGCTCATACCGTTGTACGTGCGGACCAGGATGGTAGAGGTGCCCGGCATGCTCCCGGTGTGCCACGTGTTGCGGCCGGTACCGCCAGTGGTGACCGGTCGCACCTGCCAGCCGAGACCGTAGTACCAGCCAGTCGGATCGATCCCTGTCTCCGGCTGCGCCCAGACGCGGCCAAGCGACGTACTGTTCAGCACTGCTCCCGGTGCGTCGAACATCTTCGCCCAACGGACCAGATCCGGCGCACTGGCGATCCAGCCGCCGTTGGCGTCCTGGATGCGCATACTGAACGACCCGTACGGCGATGCGACCGTCGCGCCGGAGTTGTTGAGCACAGTCCGCCCGGTGTACTGCGATTCGTACGACGTCTCGCCGGTGTGCTTGGCGATGCTCCACCCGAGCGCCATCCGCTTGATCTGCAACGGCGCAAGGAGCTTCTGCTGCACATAGGCCTCGTAGCTCAGCCCAGACACTTTCTCGATCACCCGCCCGGCCAGCAGGTACCCGAAGTTCGAGTACGCGTACTTGGTGCCCGGTGCGACATCCAGCTTCTGCGCGGTCATGTACTTGATGACGTCCGCGTGCTGCAGCTCCATCGGTACGCCGAGCGCCTGTGCGATCGCAGCGTCCTTGAAGTTCGGGTCACCGGAGACGTCACGGTTCCAACCACCCAGATGCTGCAGCAGCCGCCCCAGCGTGATGTCGGACCAGCGCGGATCAACAGGTGCAGTGATGCCGAGCAGGTCAACGACCTTCGACGACAGCGTCAGCTTGCCGTCCTGCTCGAGCCGCAGGATCGCAGCCGCGGTGAATGACTTCGACAGGCTCGCGATCCGGAACAGCGACGTCGGCTGCACGTCCGCCGTACTGGCGCTGTAGCCGCGCGCCAGCACCAGCCGCCCCTTGTACGTGACAGCCAACTGGCCGGCGGTCACCCCGCGCGCCTGCATGAACGTCTTCATCTGGTTGTCGAACCCGGCCAGCGCCGGTACGGCGGTCCCGGTCACCTTCCAAGTCGCAGCGTCAGCCGAGGCAGCCGCCCCGGCCCAGGTCACTCCAGAGGCGACGGCGAGCTTTCCCAGACTCCGGCGGGACAGTTCCACAGAGATGACTCCTTCGATGGCAGGCGGATGCCATCCGACCCTATAAACCCGGAGGTCCATTAGCGTGCCGAGAGTGAAGAAGACAGCCGCAGCCTTCGCCGCCCTCGCACTCCTGACAGCCGTGCAGCCCGCTGACGCCGGTACGGCGGAACCCGACCTGGCCCGCGACTCGGCCCGGACCGGACTTTCCGGGGTGCCGTTCTACATGGTGATGATCGACAGGTTCGCGAATGGCGATCCGGGCAACGACCAAGGCGGCGTACCGGGTGGTCGGCTCGTGAACGGCTACGACCCGACGGACAAGCAGTTCTTCCACGGCGGCGACCTGGCCGGCCTGAGCAGCAAGGTGGACTACCTGGCCGGCCTCGGCGTGAAGGCGGTCTGGGTGAACCCGCCGTTCCGCAACCGCTGGGTGGTCGACCTCGGTGCCGGCGGTGCGTTCGCGGCGTACCACGGCTACGCGATCACCGACTTCACCAGTTTCGATCCACATTTCGGAACGGCTGCACAGATGCGAACGTTCGTCGACAAGGCGCACGCGCGCGGGATCAAGGTCTTCTTCGACATCACCGCGGGCTACACCGCGGATGTGATCACGTTCGAGGGTGCGCATCCATACAAGACGCTGGCCGAGGCGCCGTACAAGGACGCGAACGGCAAGCCCTTCGACATCACGGCGGTCGCCGGCCGACCCGGCTTCCCGAAGCTCTCGGCCGAAACCTCCTTCCCCTACCAGCCGATCACCAACGACCCAACGCTGAAGAAGCCCGCCTGGCTCAATGACCCGACGCTCTACCACAACCGCGGTGACGCGGCCGTGTTCGAGGGCGAGCAGCTCGAGTACGGCGACTTCTTCGGACTCGACGACCTGATGACCGAGCATCCGCGCGTGGTCGCCGGCATGGAACGGATCTACTCGTCGTGGATCGACACGATGAACATCGACGGGTATCGCGTCGACACCACCAAGCATGTGAACGACGAGTTCTGGCAGGCGTTCGCCCCGGCGATCCAGCAGCATGCCGTTGCCAAGGGCAAGAAAGACTTCTTCGTCTTCGGTGAGGTCTACAGCGGCGACCCGCTGCTCACGTCGCACTACACGACCGACGCGAAGATGCCCGCCGTACTGGACTTCCCGTTTCAGGGCGCGGCACGCTCCTTCCTTGCCGGCAAGGGCGCAGCGGGGCTCGCGAGCGTCGCGGATGCGGACGACCTCTACACCGACGCGGACTCGAACGCGTACTCACTGACCACGTTCGTCGGGAACCACGACATGGGCCGGCTCTCCACCATGCTGCAGCAGGACCGGCCCGGGATGACCGAGCAGGAGTGGCTGGCGCGCGTGAAGCTCGGCAACGAGCTGCTGTACCTGTGGCGCGGCAATCCGGTCGTGTACTACGGCGACGAGCAAGGGTTCGCCGGAGTCGGCGGCGATGCGGAGGCACGACAGGACATGTTCCCGTCGAAGGTGCCGGACTTCATCAACCAGGACCAGGTCGGCACGGATCGCACACCGGGCGACGACAACTTCGACCCCAATCACCCGCTGTACCAGCAGATCGCGGACCTCGCCCACTTCACCGCCGCCGATCCGGTCTGGAAACGCGGCAACCAGGTGATGCGGCTGGCCGACGGCGACGTGGTCGCCTTCAGCCGTATCGACCGCCCAACGGGTCGCGAGTACGTCGTCATCGCGAATGCCGGCACAGTCGCGAAGACCGTGGACATCCCGGTCGGCGCGTCCGGCCTCCGGTACGACCAGATCCGACCACAAGGACCTGCCACAACCGCGCAAGGATCCATCCGCGTGAACGTCCCACCCCTGAGCGCCGCCGTCTACCGCAGCAGCAAGCCCCTCCCACCCGCGGCCACCGGACCGCGGCCAACACTTACTGAAGGCACGCCAACCACCGACGGCCGCACCGAGTTGGTCGCCACAGTCCCCAACGAGCCCTATGCCCAGGCCACCTTCGCAGCCCGCATCAACGGCCACTGGACAGTCCTCGGCACCGACGACGCAGCGCCGTACCGGATCTACACCAAGACCAACGCGACCGAGTTCCGCGTCGTGGTGAAGGACCGCCAGGGCCGCACCGGCGCAGCGAATCTCTAGCCTTCGTCGACCACCGTTGCGTAGGCGATGACGCCGCGGCGGATCTGCTCGACCACCTGGCGGGCCGTGTGGCGCAGCGCGGAGTTGTCACCTGCTGCGTCGGCGACCTGCTCGGTGAGGTCGATCAGCTGCTTGGTCCAGCGGACGAAGTCGCCCGCGGCCAGGTCCGACTCGTACAGGACCTCGGCCAGGGATGCACCGGAGGACCAGCGGAAGGCCGGCCAGCAGAAGCCGAGGTCCATCGAGCGCAGGAAGTCGACGCGCATGTCGCGCTCGAGCGCCGACAGCTCGCGCCAGATCTGGCCCATCTTCTCCAGTGCGTCCCGTACGTCGCCACGCGGCAACCGCGGTGAGGTCGGCTCGTCCTTCGAGCGCGACTCGTAGACGAGCGCAGCCAGCGCTGCGGCCAGCTCGGGCACGGTCAGGTTGTCGAAGACGCCTTGCCGCAGGCACTCCGCCGCGACCAGGTCGAGCTCGGTGTAGATCCGCGCCAGCCGGTCACCGGCCTCGGTGGTCTTGTCGCCCTCCAGGTAGTGCAGGGCGTCGAGCACCTGGCAGACCCGGTCGAACTGGCGGGCGATCGTGTTCGTCCGCTGCTCGATCTTGCGCTGGACGTCGCGGTTCTCCCGGTCGAGCCGGAAGTAGCGCTCGGCCCAGCGGGCGTGGTCCTCGCGGTCGGAGCAACCGTGGCACGGGTGCGCGCGCAGCTCGGCCCGCATCTCCTGCAGCTCCGGGTCGTCCGCGTGACTGATGACATCGCGGCCGCGGGTACGCGACGGCGGGCCGTCCTCGCCGAGCATGTCGGTGCGAACCCTCAGCACCTGCGCGAGCTCACGCCGCTGCTGGGGGTTGCGGGCGTTGAACTTCTTCGGGATCCGCAGCGAGCTGATCGCCTCGACCGGGGTCGGGAAGTCGATCATCGACAGCTTCCGCACCTGCCGGTCCAGCGTCAGCACGGTCGGCCGCGGCCCTTCGCGCTCCGACCGCATCCCGGCGTCGAGCACCAGCGCCCAGCCTGCACTCCGACCGGCCGGGATCCGGATGACATCACCCATCCGAAGCTTCTCGATCGACTCCTGCGCCTCGACCCGGCGGTCCAGCTTGCGCGCCTTCGATCCCGAGGACTCACGCTCCCCGATCCGGCGGCGCAGAGCGGCGTACTCGAGGAAGTCGCCGAGGTGACAGTCGATCGACTCCTTGTACCCCTCGAGCGCCTCGGTGTTGCGCTGCACCTGGCGCGCCAGCCCGACCACGGCCTGGTCGGACTGGAACTGCGCGAACGACAGCTCCAGCATGTCGCGGGCGCGCGTCCGCCCGACCTGGCGGACCAGGTTGACGGCCATGTTGTACGACGGGGAGAACGACGACCGCAGTGGGTACGTACGCGTGGACGCGAGCCCAGCCACAGCGCGTGGGTCGAACCCGGGCTGCCAGAGCACGACCGCGTGCCCCTCGACATCGATCCCGCGCCGCCCGGCCCGCCCGGTGAGCTGCGTGTACTCCCCCGGGGTGATGTCGACGTGCGCCTCACCGTTCCACTTGGACAGCTTCTCCAGTACGACGGTGCGCGCCGGCATGTTGATGCCCAGGGCAAGCGTTTCGGTGGCGAACACGACCTTGATCAGGCCGCGCGCGAACAGCTCCTCGACGACCTCCTTGAACGCGGCCAGCATGCCCGCGTGGTGCGCCGCGATACCGCGGCTGAGCGCCTCGGAGAAGTCGTGATACCCCAGTACGCCGAGGTCCTCGTCGGGCAGGTCGATCGTCCGCTCGGCCAGCACCCGCTTGATCTCGTCGCGCTCCGACGGCTTGGTCAGCCGCAGGCCGGAGCGCAGGCACTGCAGCATCGCGTCCTCGCAGCCCTTCCGCGAGAAGATGAAGAAGATCGCCGGCAGCAGCGCGCCCGCGTCCAGCTCCTCCACCACATCCGACCGGAACGGCGTGAAGTGCGACCGCTGCGGCCGCCCCTTCGGGAGGTCGCGCCGCCGGCGTGGCTTGCGCGAGTCGTCGCGGAAGACGCGGTTGTCGTCGCGGGCGATCTTGACCAGCTGCGGGTTGACCATGTCGCGCAGGTCGGTCGAGCCACCGGTCGCCGCCGCCTTGGCGGGGTTGCCCGAGCGAGCAGGACGGCCTGCCGACGGGCCGAACTGCGCCTGCGCACCAGCACCCGCCGTCGGCGTCTCGCCGGCGAACAGGTCGTGCAGCCGCTTCCCGACCATCACATGCTGGAAGAGCGGCACCGGCCGCTTCTCCTCCAGCACGACGACCGTGTTGCCGCGGACCGTCGCCAGCCAGTCACCGAACTCCTCGGCGTTGCTGACCGTCGCCGACAGCGAGACCACCGACACCGAGTCCGGCAGGTGGATGATCACTTCCTCCCAGACCGCGCCCCGCGCGCGGTCTGCCAGGTAGTGCACCTCGTCCATCACCACGTAGGACAGGCCGAGCAGGGTGGAGGAACCGGCGTACAGCATGTTCCGCAGCACCTCGGTCGTCATAACGACGATCGGGGCCTCGGAGTTGACCGAGTTGTCACCCGTCAGCAGTCCGACCTTGTCGGCGCCGTACCGGCTGACCAGGTCGGAGTACTTCTGGTTGCTCAGCGCCTTGATCGGCGTCGTGTAGAAGCACTTCTGCCCCCGCTGCAGCGCCAGATGGACGGCGAACTCACCGACCAGCGTCTTCCCGGAGCCGGTCGGCGCGGCCACCAGCACCTGGTGACCGTCCTCCAGCGCCGCACAGGCGCGCAGCTGGAACTCGTCCAGCGCGAAGTCGTAGAGCCCGCGGAACTCTTTCACCGCGGGGTGCTCCTGGTCCGAGCGGAAGGTTGCATATTTCTCGGACGGAGTACTCATGCCTACACACTATTCGAGCCCACCCCCAAAAACCCACGCACTTACCGCGCCAGGCGGGCCTTCAGGAAGGCGGCCGCGTGATCCAGGGCTTCGTCAGCCTCCGGCATCATCCCGGCGAAGTACTGGAAGACATGGGGCGCACCGGCAACCACATCCAGGCTCACGTCGACCTCACACTCCGCCGCTCGCATCACCAGCCGGAGCGAGTCGTCCAGCAGCACTTCCGCCGTACCGACCTGAATCAGTAGCGGCGGCAGCCCAGTCAGGTCCGCCAGCACAGGGCTGGCCAGCTCGCTACCGGCGTCCGCTTCACTCACATAGAGCGCAGCCGACTCCGCCATGTTCTCCCTGGCGAACAGGGGGTCGAAGTCAGCGCGCGCATCGATGCTGGCGCCGCTCAAGGTCAGATCGGTCCACGGCGAGAACAGCACGGCACCAGCCGGTAGCGGCAAGCCCTCACGCCGCGCAGCCAGCAGGAGTGCGAGCGCCAGCCCGCCACCAGCCGAGTCTCCAGCCAGTGCGACGTTCTGCCCCGCCAGCTCGCGGTACGCCGCCAGTGCGTCGTCCACCGCGGCTGGGAACGGGTCCTCCGGTGCCAGCCGGTAGTCCAGCGACACAGCCGGTACGCCGACCCGCCGGGCCAGCGGTGCGGCCAGGTTGGCTCCGGTCCGCGCGTTGCCGACCACATACGCGCCACCGTGCAGGTAGAGGATCACCCCGTCGCCCTGAGCCCCCTCCACCGCCACATCCAGCGCAGGCACTCCCCCGAGCGTGCGCGGCGTGAGAGTGACGTCGTCGCCCAGCGGAAGCACCGAGAACCGGCCGTTGAAGTCGGCGCGCAGATCCTCGTGGGGCTGCCCGACCTTGCCCTTGTCCATCAACTGACGCGCAATTGCGCGGTCCTCACGACTCATGCGGCTATCTGACCACGCGGCGCTTCATGGCGTCTCCACATAAAACCGGACCCCACCCTGGTGGTGTGGGGTCCGGCAGCCGAGCAGGGGACGTCAGCTGATGTGGTAGCTGTCGCCGTAGACCTTCCAGTCGAGCGGGGTGTTGAGGTCGAGGTTGCCGTTGCGGACCCAGACGCGCTGAGCGGTGTCGACGCGGCTGGTGTCGCTGTGGGCCTCTTCCTGCTTCATGGCCCAGACGCGAGCGTCCAGGAAGGCGTTCAGCCAGGTGGTCTCGTTACCACCCTGGGCCGGCGGCTTGGCCTTGCCGAGCGCCCGGTTGCGGATCCCACCGAAGCTGGTGCCGTCGTTACCGTCACCGTGCATGACGATGGCGTCGTAGTAGCAGAACTGGCCGAGGGCGCGGACGCCGTCGGACTTGCCGCGGGAGACTGCCGGGTTGAAGTAGACCCGGTCGCGCTCGTCGTTCTGGCACTGCTGGAAGACGGTGTCCTGCGCGGCCGTCGCCCAGTCCCGGGTGTAGTTCGGGTCGAGCCCGGAGTGCGAGTCACTGCCGTCCACCCGGCGCAGCGCCGGGAGGTACTTGGCCAGGATGTTGCCGGACTTGCGGTTCGTGTAGAGCTCGACCAGCTCGAGCATGTCGTGCGTACCCGAGCAGAACCCGATGATGCCCGCGGTGTAGCCACGGCCGTCGTCGATGTCCTCGATGTACTTGTAGTAGTTCTTCCAGTTCAGCGACGAGTTCTCCGCACTGCAGACGATCTTCATCGCGATCTCCTTCTTCGCGGGATCGTCGAGGTTGACGGCCTGTACGGCGGCGTCGGCGGCCGGGGCGAGACGGGTGGCAAGAGTCGCGGCGGCCGGTACGGCGGCGAGGCTGAGACCGAGCAGGAGCGCACTCCTGCGGGTGGGGCGGTTCTCCATGATGTGTACCTCCGAGGGGGCGTCCAGAGGAATGCAACTGATAGGAAGCTTTACTATCAGACGGAGAGCAGAGTTGAGAATAGTTCGCGAACAAATGTTTGTCAGCCGAGTGCAGTCAGGCGAGAACTGTGAGTGCGCCCGGCGCGATCGTGATGTCCACAGGGAGCGGACCCAGCGGCTCGCCGTCGCCGTACGCCGTGATCCCGGGTGACTCGATCCGCACGGACCGCCCCCGGTACGTTCGCACAGCCGGATGCCCGAGATGGGTGCCCTTGCCGAGCTTGGGGAACATCTGCAGCAGCGTCAGCCGCGAGACCGGCTGGATGATCGTGATGTCGAGCAGGCCGTCGGCGATGTCCGCGCCCTTGCAGATCTGCAGTCCCCCGCCGTACGTCGGTCCGGTGCCGACCGCGACGAGCATCGCCGGGCCCTCGATCACCTGGTCGTCGATCGTGACGACGTACTCGAGGGGCGTGAACGTGCGCAGCTCGGCGAGAGTCGCGACGGTGTAGCGGGCGTTGCCCTTGGGCCAGCTCATCGCGTTGGCCCGCCGGTTCACCAACGAGTCGAAGCCGCCGGCCACGACGGTGGTGATGAACTCACCCCTTGCGACGGCGAGGTCGATCGTGCGGGTCTTGCCGGCCACGATCAGGTCGGCGGCAGCGACCGGATCCTTCAGCGGTACGCCGAGGCCGCGGGCGAAGTCGTTACCGGTCCCGGCCGGGATGACGCCGAACGGCATCCCGGACTTGGCCAGCACCTGGGCACCGAGGTGGATCGTGCCGTCGCCACCGATCAGGGCGACCGCATCCGCGCCGGTGCTGACCACGTCGGCGGAGATCCGGCCGACGTCCTCGGCGCAGGTGGTCTCGTAACTGTCGACGGTCAGCCCGGCGGACTCCAGCCGCGCCCGGACCACCGGAGCCACCCGAGCACCCAAGCCGCGTCCGCTGGTGGGGTTGACCACCAGCGCGATCCTGCGCCCCACTATGCGGCTTCGAGCTCTTCGCCGCGAACCTTGCGGCGGCGGTCGTTGATGCGGGCAATGACCTCGGCCACGAAGAACAGCAGACACATCGGGACCGCGAGCAGGCACATCGTGAACGGGTCACCGGACGGCGTCGCCACCGCGGCGAACACGAAGATGACCAGGATGATGTACGGCCGGAACTTCCCCAGCGCGGCGGCCGGGACGATGCCGAGCATGTTCAGCAGGACGACGACCAGCGGTATCAGGAACGCGATGCCGAAGACCAGCATGGTCCGGATCACGAAGTCGAGGTACTTGCTGATCTCGACCAGGTTCTGGATCGCGTCCGGGGTGAACCCGAGCAGGATCTCGATACCCTTCGGCAGCGTCCAGTACGCGACCGCGAGACCGCTGGCGAACAGCGGCGCGGCGATCGCGGCGAACAGGTACGCCCACTTCTTCTCGCTGCGGTGCAGGCCGGGCGCGATGAACGCCCACAGCTGGAACAGCCACACCGGGCCGGACGCGACCAGGCCCATCATCGCCGAGACCTTGATCCGGAACGTCAGCGGATCGCCGACGCCCTGCAGCGTGAGCTGAGGCTTCAGCTCCCGCGCCTCGGCGTACGGCCGGATCGCGGTGTTGAACGGCTTGGTGAGGAAGTTGAAGGCCTCGTTGTAGAAGAACCAGGCGGCGATCGTGCACACCACAATGGCGAGCACACTGATGAGCAACCGGTTCCGGAGCTCGACAATGTGCTCGCGCAGGGTCATCCGACCCTCTTCGTCCTTCGGGCGGCGCTCCTTCTTCTCCTTGCGCCGTCCGAACCTCACCATCGACAAGACGTACTACTCGGGCTCAGTTGGCGGTGTGCGTGGGCGGCAGACCGTCGCCGGGCGCCTGGCCGTTGGCCTGGTTCGGCTGGGCCTGCGCCTGCGGGGCCGCCTGCTGCACCGGGGCCTGGACCGGCGGCACGCTGGCCTCCTCGGTCAGCTCCGCGTCCTTCTTGCGGGGGCTGACCTCTTCCTCCCAGATCTTCTTCGACTTGCCCAGCTGGCGGACCAGAGCCGGCAGCTTGGTCGATCCGAAGAGCAGCACGACGATCGCGAGGACGACCAGCCACTCGGCGCCCGAGGGCATCGTGATGAGCGGGTTCATGTCGGTCTCCCTTTCACAGAACTTCTACTCGTGGCTCACGCCGGAGTTTCGAGACGGATACTACGCCCGGACCCGGTCGTCCGCGCGAGGCTGCTGGACGGCGGCCGGTGGCGACATCGCAACGTCCAGCTTGGACTGGGCGGCACCCAACTCACGCAGCAGCGCCTTGGACTTGCCCCACAGCTTCTTCGCGAGCAGGGCGAGGACCAGGAGCCACACCGCCACGACCGCGAGGAAGAGCACGAGCCAGTACATAGCAAGGAGCCTATCTGGTTCCCCGCCACGGCCCACGTCGGCCGGGGCGTCCCGGCCGACAACGGTGTCGGAACGTGATGGTAAAACCAAGTGTCCACCGGGACTTGAAGGGGCGGGATGCGGCAGATCGGGGTCGAGGAGCGGCGGGCGCGGATCGGGCGCCGGCACCGTCTCGCAGTGTCGAACCAGGCGGCGGACGCGGCTGAGGCCGCTGCCGCCATGGTTGCGTTGCACGCCACGGATCCGGCCACCGTGCACCTTTCTGTGGCTGCGCGAGTGCCAGGCAGTGATGTCGCCGCTACGGAGCGTGCCCTGTACGACGAGCGCTCACTCATCCGCATGTTGGGCATGCGCCGGACCGTGTTCGTCGTACCGACGTCTTTCGGCCCCGTCATCCAGGCCGCCTGTGCGGACGACATTGCGGTCAAACAGCGCAAACTGCTGGTCAAGCACCTCGCGGAGGCCGGAGTGGCCGACGGTGTGGAGTCCTGCGGCACGTGGCTGCAGACCGTCGAGGAGTCCACTGCGACCGCGCTGGCCCTCCGGGGCTCAGCCACTGCACAGGAGCTGTCAGCGGACGAGCCCCGGCTGCGGACCCGACTCAACATGGCCGAGGGCAAGGCGTACGCGGCTGCGCCGTACGTGACCAGTCGGGTGCTGTTCCTGCTCGCTGCTGAGGGCAGGATCGTCCGCGGCCGACCTCTCGGCACCTGGCTGAGCAGCCAGCACCAGTGGTCTCCTGCGGCGGACTGGCTGACCGGTGGCCTGGGCGACAAGCCCGTGGCCGAGGAGGCCCGAGTGACGCTCGCACGCGCCTGGCTGACGTCGTTCGGGCCTGGCACGGCGGCCGACCTGCAGTGGTGGGCCGGATGGACCGGCGGCCAGACCAAGAAGGCATTGGCGGCGGTGGAGGCCGTAGAGGTCGATCTGGACGGTCAGGTGGGTTATGTGCTGCCTGGCGACGAGGAGCCCGAGGTTCCGGTCGAGCCGTGGGTAGCGTTCCTGCCTGCGCTGGACCCGACTCCGATGGGCTGGAAGGACCGCGGCTGGTACCTCGGCGAGCACAAGGCCAAGCTGTTCGACAGCACCGGCAACATCGGTCCGACGGTCTGGGCCGACGGCCGGATCATCGGCGGCTGGGGCCAGCCGGAGTCCGGTGAGGTGCGCTTCCAACTGCTCGAAGACGTTGGTCGCGAGACGCAGGCCCTGGTCGAGGCCGAGGCCGCTCGCTGGACCACTTGGCTGGCCGGAGTCCGAGTGACACCCCGTTTCCGGGTCCCGCTGGAGCGACAGCTGAGCCAGGGCTAGAAGTCGTACGCCGACAGCGCCTCGCGGGCCGTCTCGGCGATCTGGCTGCTCAGGTCGGGCGGATCGAGCACAGTGGCCGCACCGCCGAGGCGGAGGACCAGACGCTGCAGCCAGGCAATGTCTGCGACCCGGAGCTTGACGATGAGCGAGCCCTCGGGGCCCTCCTCGACAGACTCGTTCGGGTAGTACTCCGCGACCCAGCGAGCGGGCGGCGCGAGCCGGATCGTCGCCAGCAGGTCGCGCTCCGACGGCTGGAACATGCCGTTGGACAGGTCCCGCGGAGTAGCCTCCGGCGGCGGTTCACTCGGCAGGTCGAGCAGCTTGACGGCGGCGATCCGGTCCAGCCGGAACAGCCGCACGTCCTCCGCCAGCCGGCACCACGCCTCCAGATAGCTGCGCCCGTCGGACACAACCAGCCGCATCGGGTCCACGTCACGCTCAGTGGTCTCGTCCCGCGACGGTACGTCGTACGTCAGGTGCAGGCGTCTTTTCCCAGCCAGCGCACGGTTGACCGTCTCGGCGATCTCCGGTCTGGTCGGCTCGACGTGCACGTGAGCCGCAGAACCCTCGTGCGCCGCGGCAGCCTCACCAGCAGCTGTCTCCAGCTTGGCGATCGCCCGGTCGACGGCATCACGGTCGTGACCGCCAGTCACCTCGCGCAGCGTCCGCAGTGCGGTCAGCAGCGCCAGCGCCTCGTCAGCGGCCAGCCGCAGCGGCCGGGCCAGGTAGTCGGCGTTGTTGATGTGGATGACGCCTTCGCCCTCGGCGGACTCGATGTCGATCTCGATCAGATCGCCCATCTGAGCGCCGGGCAGACCGCAGAACCACAGCACCTTCAGGTCCGCGAGGATCTGCTTCGGCCGGACGCCGAACTCCTTCGCAACATCGTCGACCCGAGCTCCGTCGTTCTCCCGCAGGTACGGCACCAGGGCGAGCAGCCGCTGCACCTGGTCACGTGCGTTAGACACCGGCCACCGTCCGGAGTCTCCACAGCACACCGTCCAGCACGTCCCCAGGGCCCTCGACCACGGCATCCGGACCGTACGACGCGATCTCCTCAGCCAGTACGGCGGAGTCGGCGTACGGGACGTGCAGGAGGTCCCAGCCCTCCTCGTACGGCTCGATGGCATTGGCGCGGCGGCGCAGGCTGACACAGGAACCGGTGCGGGCCCGGACCTTCGCCTCGGACGTCGGACGCGGCGGAGCCAGCTCTGACACCAGCGAGCGCAGATCGGTGCCCTCAGGGACGGTGAACGCCCCTGCGTCGCCGACTGTCTTCACGTCACCGCCGATGCGCGACAGCCGGAACATGCGGGTCGCTTCCCGGTCGCGGTCGCGACCGACGACGTACCAACGGCCGTGCCAGGACACGATGCCCCAGGGCTCCAGAGTCCGCGTCATGGGCTCGGTAGCGCCACTGCGCAGGAACTGGAACCGCACTGCGGTCCGGCTGACCACAGCCGACCAGACGGTGTCGAAAGCAGGCTCTGACGCTCCGACATGTGGCTCGATCGCGCTCAGCGCAGACTGGTCGGTCTGGATACCGGCCGCCTTCAGCTTGAGCACTGCCGACGTGGTCGCCTCGGACAGCCCAGCGTGCTGCCAGACGCGCGCGGCAACACCCAGTACGGCGGCCTCGTCCGGCTCGAGCTGCACTTCGGGCAGCTCGAAGACATCCCGGCGGATCCGGTACCCGACGTCGTCGGAGAAGAACTTGTCGATCGTGCCCATCTCGATCGGGATGCCGAGGTCGCGTAATTCGTCCTTGTCGCGCTCGAACATCTTCTCGAAGGCATCGTCGGTCTGGCCCGCGTACCCCTCGACGACCTCGCGGATACGCTCTTTCGTCACGTAGGTGCGCGCGACCAGCAGGCAGATGACCACGTTGAGCAGTCGCTCACTCTTGCGCGCCGACACCCGACCACCTTACGGCCTTCGGCGGCCAAAACCCTCCTCCCCCACCGAACAGGTGTTCGGACGACTAGTGTCGGCCTGTGATTCGCTGGCGTGATGGTGTGGTGTCGCAGCTAGGTCGGAGTTGGACAGGTGCGGTCGAGCTGACGGTGCTGGTCGGAGAGCAGCCTGTGCGCGCGCTGGCCTACCCGGAGCTCGTCGGTACGCCGGTCGTGGGTGACCGCGTGCTGCTGAACGTCGGAGCGCTCGACAAGGGGCTCGGGACCGGCGGCTACGCCCTGGTGGTCGCCCTGCCCGACCGGCTGCCGGAGGACCCGCCGGAGGGCGGTCACCTGGTGAAGGCGCGCTACACACCCCTGCAGGCGATGGTGATGGGCGCGGACGACCAGGAGTCGCCGGACCACGACGTACTGCGCGATGCCGACGACCTCTTCGGTACGCCGGTCGTCGTGGCTGACCTGCACTCCGCGCTACCCGCTGTACTGGCTGGGGTTTATGAGGCCCGGCCGAACACTCGGGTCGTCTACGTGATGACTGATGGTGGAGCGTTGCCACTCGCGTTCTCGCGGACAGTGGCGGCACTGCGCGACAGTAGCTGGCTGAGCGGCACGGTGACGGTCGGTCAGGCGTACGGCGGTGACCGGGAGGCCGTCACGGTTCACACCGGGCTGCTGACCGCAGTGAACGTGCTGGCGGCGGAGCTCGTCGTACTGACGCAGGGACCGGGCAATCTGGGGACGGGGACTCGCTGGGGCTTCAGCGGAGTCCAGTCGGGTGAGGCGGTCAATGCGATCGAAACGCTCGGTGGTCGGGCCGTGGCGTCGCTGCGGATCTCTGAGGCCGACCCGCGACCACGTCACCGTGGGATCTCACATCACAGCCTCACGGCGTACGGGCGGGTCGCACTGCAGCCGGCGGACGTCGTCGTACCGGATCTGGACGGCGACTTCGGCGACGCGGTGCGTGACGCCGCCGAACCGCTCAAGGCGCGCCACCGCGTAGTACGGGTCAGTGTGGACGGTCTGTACGACGCCATGCTGGCCGCACCAGTGAAGCTGTCCACCATGGGCCGCTCACTCGACGAGGACCGCGCGTACTTCGAGGCCGCGGCCGCTGCGGGTCGTCACGCGGCAGGGCTCGTCGACGTACCGAAGTAGAGGTAGCACCACTCGGACTGTGGTCACAGGGCTCCTGAGTGCGACGCCGTACCGGGCGACTCTGGGAGCATGACAGTTCTCGCTCCCTCCCAAGCACCGCTGACCGCGCGGTGGGCCACCATGCTGTGGCTGCTCGCCGTCGGTACCGGAGTCGCGGAGTCCGTGGTCGGAGTCGTCGGCGCCGTCGGCGACAACGCACCCATGGCCGGCATAGCGGCCCAGATCGCCATCCGCACCCTGATCTACGGCGGCCTGTTCGTCGTCATCGACCGCTACTTCCGGTACGGCGTCAACTGGGCCCGCTACCTCCTGGCCGGTCTCCTCGGCACCGTAGGTATCGCCTCGCTCGTGATCGGCCCGATCGGCTGGCTCCTCGACCACGACCTCGCCGGCATCGACTGGTCAGCACAGTTCCTGCTCACCGCCGTACTGCGCAGCGTGCACGTCACCGCAGTGCTCACCGCACTCCTGCTGACCTTCACCCCCGAAACCACCCGCTGGTTCCGCAGCAACACAAAGACCGCCTGACCACGTGAGTGGTCAGGCGGCCTTCGGGAAGAACTACTGGCCCGGCTGCGGCGTCTGCTTGGGGGCCGGGAAGGCGTTCAGGATGTCGATCACGGCGAAGGCGTTGACGGCCTTGCCCTTGGCGTCCTTGGTCGCGGGGAGCTCGACCAGCACGCGGCTGCCGACCGGAATCCCGGCGAGGCCGTCGAGTGCACCGGCCTGGCCGCCCGGGCCGGGGCCGACCTGGAGCTGGTCGGTCGGCGCGCCCGGCTGAGCCGGTGCGGTCTGGCTGGCGGGCTGGCCGTCCCAGGTGCTGGCCTGCTTCTTGCCGGTGTAGTCGAAGACGACGTAGCGGCCGATCAGCTGGGTGCCCTTGTCAACCGGCTTGCCCTTGCCGAGCGCGATCACGACCGGCTTGCCCGGCTTGGCCGGCGGCTTGGTGCCGGCCGGAACGGTGACCTTGGGCTCGGCGTTCAGTTCGCCGGTGACCTTGATCTTGGTGTTCGCCGAGGTCGCGGGCTCGGCGTCGAGCTTGGTGTCGTTGGCCGCGGCCCCGACCAGGTCGACGACGAAGATCAGCGTGTCGTCACCCTTGATGCCGGCCTGCTCGTTGCCCGTCGCCTTGTAGCCCTTGTCGGACGGGATCGAGAGCATCACCCGGCTGCCGATCTTCTTGCCGACCAGACCCTCGTCCCAGCCGGGGATGACGCCGCCGGTACCGATCGGGAACGACGACGGCGCACCGCGGTCGTAGGAGTTGTCGAAGACCTTGCCGTCGCGCCAGATCTGGCCGAGGTAGTTCGCGGTGAGCAGCTCGCCCTTCTTCACCTCGGGACCGTCGCCCTCCTTGAGGACCTCGGTCACCAGAGCCTTGTCGGGCTCACCCTCGCGGTGCGTGATGGTCGGCTTCGCTCCGAAGTCCGACGTCACCTTGATCCCACCGGCCCCGAACTCGTCCTTCTTGTCGGAACCGCAGGCCACCATCGAAGACCCCAGGGCCACGACTGCGACCAGACTCAGCAACTTGCGCACGAACCAGCACCTCGAAACATCCCGGCGCGGTCTGCGCCATTCGATCGACGGGCAACAACGCGGACCACCCTAGCCTGCACACACAACCACGCCACCGGCCGCATGCGTCACCGTTGGGTCACACCACGTACAGTCACACGGTTCAGAAGCCCACTGCGTTGTGCGGAGCGCGGTCCGGTCGCAACACAGCGTCAAGACGAGACACTGCGCCCCTGGTGTGCTCAGTGATCCGGCCGGCGTTACGGAACTCGCTGGGCCGGACTCCGCCTAGGTACAGCGATCCCAGCTCACTCACGGTCAGGCTGACATCCACAGCCGCCCCCGGCGCCGCCGTACAAGCTGCTTCGTCTTTGCTGGTCTCAAGGCGCCAGCGCACACCGTCTACTTCCAGCACTAGTGAGTCGGTCGCTGCGTAGGTGCGGGCTGTTAGAGCGCGTTGTACGTCGAGGATGTTCAGCCAGAGGTTGTCACGCGTTCGGGCAAGCCTCAGTGCCCGCGAGTTCGTCAGCATCCAGCGGAGTGGTTCGTCGACCGGTCGCCGCGCCGCCACCACACGCTTAGTGAGGTCGAAGTCGAGCAGCAGGCCCCACAGTGCGCGGTAGGCGTCGTGGTTGAGTGCTTCGAAGGCCTCTACTTGTAGCTCACCCGCGTACTCAGGATCCGGCGACCATGGCAGCTGGAAGATCGCTGCGCCGTCCACCTGTCCTGCAGCGTCGCGGTGGATGAGGTGGTACGCCGGACCACCGTCAGCTAGACCACTCCACTTATCTGGCAGCGGGCTGACCTCACCGACGCGCACAGCTCGCACCTGCTCATGCAGCACCGGCCACACGGCCGCTGCCTCGGCACCGTCGACCAACTCCAACTGTCCCGGGTCGGTGAAGGGCGTCTGGAAGGAAACGTCGGTACGGCGGACCTCCCACCGGTGCTGGAATGTCGCGGGAGCGAACCCGTACCGGCCGTAGATCGTCGCCTCACTCGCACTCAGCCCGGCGAGGAACTCACCGCGCTCTCGGCAGTCGTCGAGCATCGCGGCCATGATCTTCCGCAACAGTCCACGACGCCGGTACGTCGGAAGCACGCCGGTCGAGGTCACGCCGCCCATCGGGACCTGTCGGCCACCGGGCAGCGTGATCTGCACCGAAACGATCGCGGAACCGCCGGCGATCTTGCCCTCCACGAAGGCCGCCTGCGGACGGAACCAGTCGGTCAGCAGCTCATCGGCGTACTGCTCGAGCTGTTCGGGCGTTGCCTGGCGCTGCGGCGGGTTGGCCGCGCGACCGGCGTACCAGGCCGAAGGCTCCGGCTCTTCCTGCGGGAAGCCGTTCACCCAGGGCAGGACGCGCAGGTAGTCCTTGGCCTCGGCGCGAGTGACCGGCCGGATCTCGATCGTCATGCAGTCTTTCTAGACGGTCCAGATCGGCCGGGCACTCGATTAAGACAACAGCTACATGCTGGCGATGAGCTTCTCGACGCGCTCGTCGTGGGACTTGAACGGGTCCTTGCAGAGCACCGTGCGCTGGGCCTGGTCGTTGAGCTTCAGGTGCACCCAGTCGACGGTGAAGTCGCGGCGGCGCTCCTGGGCCCGCTTGATGAACTCACCGCGCAGGCGAGCCCGCGTGGTCTGCGGCGGCACCGACTTGGCCTCGAAGACGCGCAGGTCATCGACCACCCGCGTCACCGCGCCCCGGCGCTCAAGCAGGTAGTAGAGCCCACGCGGCCGGTGGATGTCGTGGTACGCCAGGTCGAGCTGGGCGACCCGCGGGCTGGCAAGACCGAGGTTGTTCTGCTGGCGGTAGCGCTCGATCAACCGGTACTTGATCACCCAGTCGATCTCGCGCTCGATCCCGGACAGGTCGCCGGACTCGATCGCCTTCAGGCAGCGCTCCCACAGGTTCAGCGCCCGCTCCACGGCCGGGGTCCCCAGCTCGCGGCGGTCGACGAAGTCGCGCGCCTTGTTCAGGTACTCACCCTGGATGTCGAGTGCGCTCGCCTCACGACCGTTGGCCAGCCGCACCTCGCGGCGACCGGTCATGTCGTGGCTGATCTCGCGGATCGCCCGGATCGGGTTGTCGAGAGTCAGGTCGCGCATCACGATGCCGGCCTCGATCATCCGCAGCACCAGGTCGGTGCTGGCCACCTTCAGCAGCATCGTGGTCTCGGACATGTTCGAGTCGCCGACGATCACGTGCAGCCGACGGAACCGCTCGGCGTCCGCGTGCGGCTCGTCGCGGGTGTTGATGATCGGCCGGGAGCGCGTGGTCGCACTGGAGACGCCCTCCCAGATGTGCTCGGCCCGCTGGCTCACGCTGTACACCGCACCGCGCGGCGTCTGCAGCACCTTGCCGGCCCCGCAGATCAACTGCCGGGTGACCAGGAACGGGATCAGCACATCGGCCAGCTTGGCGAAGTCGCCGTGCCGGCTGACCAGGTAGTTCTCATGGCAGCCGTAGCTGTTACCGGCCGAGTCGGTGTTGTTCTTGAACAGGTAGACGTCACCGAAGATGCCTTCGTCGTGCAGCCGCTTCTGTGCGTCGACCAGCAGCCCTTCGAGGATCCGCTCACCGGCCTTGTCGTGCGCGATCAGGTCGGTGACCGAATCGCACTCGCCGGTCGCGTACTCCGGGTGGGAGCCCACGTCGAGGTAGAGGCGTGCCCCGTTGCGGAGGAAGACATTGCTGCTCCGCCCCCAGGACACAACCCGCCGAAACAGGTACCGCGCCACCTCGTCGGGGGTCAGTCGGCGCTGACCGCGAAAGGTACACGTGACGCCGTACTCGTTCTCCAGTCCGAAGATTCGCCGGTTCACATCCACCACACTACGTCCCGCCTCCGACAACCGTGCGCTGTCTCAGGCGCGCCGCCGCCCGGCGTTATCCCTTTGTGGTCTGTTGCGTGGCCCATCCACAACCCCGGCTATCACTTGCATCGCCTCCAGGTTCCGGTACGACGACCTGCTGCCGCTGCCGCCGATCGTGGTCACCAAACGGTCGCGACCATCCGCGACCCCGGAGCTGAATCGATCGCTCCCTCTCGATTTTGCATAATCGAACAGATGTTCTAATGTGACTGCATGACCCCGCCTCAAGCCTGCGTATCCGACGAGTCCCCGCATGCCGGGTCCGCCGGCACGGCGCTCGGGGGCCTGGTCACCGAGCGGCGCTGGCCAGCTGTCTTCACGCCATGGACAGAGCCCGCTCCACCGGACCATCTGATCGAGGTCCCGGACGAGTTCGAGATCACCGAAGACGACCTGTACGACGACGTTCCGCCGCTCTCGAAGGTCGACGACCTGGAATGGGAGCTGTGGTCCGGCGTTGACCAGGACGAGGCAGAGCTGGAGATGCTGCGTCGCGAGGCACCGGCCTGGGTTTTCCTTCCGCCAGGTGCAGAACTGGCGGCCGCGCTCGAGAACGTCCGCCCACAGACGCTGTCCCCGATGGCCCTGATCGAGTTCATCAAGGCAACGGAGCGGCTGGCGGCCTGGTCCGCGGCGATGAAGGCCTCGGGCATGGCGTCGTTCTATCGCCAACGCAAGGCACAAGCAGCCGAGCTGCACCGCCCGACCACGCTCGACTCCTCCGGCCGTCCCGTCGACCCCGAGCGATCCTGGGCGGCGGAGATCGGCGCCGCCCTCCACCTCTCGACCAACACCACGGTTCGGCACCTGGAGACCGCCCTGCGACTGACCGGACCCCTGGCCGCAACACTGACCGCGGTGCGTACCGGTTCGCTGTCCTGGTCCAAAGCCCTGGCAATCTCCGAGAGCACCCGAGATCTGACCGACCATGACGCACAGGCCGTCGAGTCCCACGTACTGCGCCGGGCACCCTCCCAGACCAACGCCAACCTCCGCAAGTCCTTGCGCACCCAAGTCGCCAAACACGCCGCCGAGACCGAAGCCGACCGCCACCGTGCGGCAGTCCCGGGCCGCACGTGCAAGATCGTGCCCCTGCCCGACGGCATGGCCGGCCTCTGGGTCGTTCACACCGCCGACAAGATCCAGGAGATCTTCGTGGCTGTCCAGGCCATGGCCGACCTCACCAAACGAGACACCCCAACTCCGCCCAGCAAGCCGACCGCCCACAAGCAGGCGCCTGCCGACGACCAGGGTCACCCGGCCCAGTCCGACGTACCGGCCGCCGCTTCATCCACTGACTCGCAACCGGAGAAGCGGACCGCGGAGCAACGCCGTGCGGACGTCGTCGTCGATGTCTTCGGCCACATCCTGTCCAACGGCCTCGACTGGCTCGGCCGCCGGCTACCGGATCGACACCGACGCAGGCCACACATCGAGGTCGTGATTCCAGCGAGCACCTTGCTCGGGCTGGACGATGACCCCTGCGAACTCTCCGGCTACGGCCCGATCCCCGCAGAAATGGCTCGACGGATCTCGGCCAACGGCACCTGGCGCCGGCTGCTCACCGATCCGATGAACGGAACCGTCCTCGAGGCCTCCACCACCAGACACGACCCAGGCACGCTCGTGAGCGAAACCCTGCTGGCTCGGCACCCGGTCTGTGCCTGGCCCGGCTGCAACCGTTCGTCGCGCGAATGCGACCGCGACCACGGCACCCCGTTCGCCGTCTCTGGCCAGACCAGCCTCGCCGGCCTCGCGCCACTCTGCGAGTACCACCACGTCATCAAGGACACCCCCGAGTGGGGTTGGACCACCACCAACCACCCCGACGGATCCCTCACCCTGACAACACCCACCGGACACCGGTACACCACTGTTCCGCCGGCCCGGGGCCCAATGACCCAACACTCGCAAGCTGCGCGACACACCGCATCCGTCCAGCCACCCCGATCCGGCCAGCCGACCGGCACCGGCCCTCCGCCGTCTAGCTACTCGCCGCCGTACTAGCTGGTCGCCGATACCCAGCGTCCCGTATCGGCCGCGCAGCCAAGGGGGTTCGGCGCTCTCAGAGGTCGACGATGTCGAGGAGCTGGCCGAGTTCCTTGGGGTCGAGCTCGCGGAGTTCGCCGGTGTGCAGGTTGCCGCGGCGGACCGGGCCGATGGCGGTGCGGGTGAGGCGCTTGACCGGGTGACCGATGGCGTCGAACATGCGGCGGACGATCCGGTTGCGGCCCTCGTGCAGGGTGATCTGGACCAGGGTGCGGCCGCGGATGCTGCTCATTTCCTTGACGGTGTCGGCCTGGGCCGGGCCGTCCTCGAGGTTGACGCCGTCGAGGAGACGGCGGAGGGTGCCCGGCTTCACGTTGCCTTCGACCTCGGCGACGTACGTCTTGGAGACCTCGTACGACGGATGCGCGAGGCGGTGCGCGAACTCACCGTGGTTCGTGAGCAGCAGCAGGCCCTCGGTGTCGGTGTCGAGCCGGCCGATGTGGAACAGCCGCTCCTCGCGATCCTGTACGTAGTCGGCGATGCACGCACGACCCTGCGGATCGGACATCGTGGTGACGACACCGCGCGGCTTGTTCAGCACGAGGTACGCGTGCGCACTGGTCGGCGGGATCCGCTCACCGTCCACCCGGATGACCGAGACCGCCGGGTCCACCCGCTTCCCGAACTCCGTCACCACCGCGCCATCGACCTCGACGCGCCCCTGCTCGATCAGGATCTCGGCATTCCGCCGGCTCGCGACCCCGGCCTGCGCCAAAGCCTTCTGCAGCCGAATACCCTCGTCCTCACTCACCCCGCTCACGCAACTCTCCATCACCATTAGGTACGTCGGCCGCGGAGTCGATCTCCTCGGCAGTCTGGTCGTACGGATACCACCGACTAGGTGCATCCCCCGAACCCACAACCGGCGACTCATCGCCGTCGGACACGTCGGCGCTGCCGCCGGAGTAGGTCTCGTCGGCGGAGTCCTCGGCGCTCAGGTCGCTTTCCTCATCCGCAGGATCCGACGTGGTGGACTCGGCGATCGAGTCGCCCGAACCAACCTCCCCGACCGCAGTTGCACCGTACTCGGACTCGTCGTCCTCGTCGCCGTCACTAGGCGTCGGATCGACGGAGGCGATCACCCCAGTCTCGCCGTACTCGGACTCGTCATCCTCGTCGTCCTCGTCGTCGTCTTCGGGGGCTGGGGCGATGGGCGCCGGGGCCAGGTCGTTTTCGAGGGGAGTGTTGTCGTCCTCGGGCTCTGGCTCGGGCTCGGGCTCGGGCTCGGCGGGCGTCGTACCGTCGGGTGCTGCTTCCTCTGTGGCCGGTGGGAGGGACTGGGCGGCCAGTTCGTCCTCGATGTCGTCCATGTCGGGCAGGTACGGCGCGAGCTCGGGGAGGTCGTCGAGGGACTGCATGCCCATCCGCTCGAGGAAGTAAGACGTGGTGCGGTAGAGAGTCGCCTGCGAGTCGGTATCCGAACCGGCCTCTTCCACGAGCCCGCGGGCGATCAGCGTCCGCATGACACCGTCCACGTTCACACCACGGATCGCGGAGACGCGCGCGCGGCTGACCGGCTGCTTGTACGCAACCACGGACAGCGTCTCGAGCGCCGCTTGGGTGAGCCGCGCCTGCTGCCCGTCGAGCACGAACCGCTCAACGAACGCCGCAGCCTCTGGGCGCGTGTAGTACCGCCACCCACCACCGATCTCGCGCAGGTCGAACCCACGCCCTTGCTCGGTGTACTCAGCCGACAACCCACTCAGCGCCGCCGCCACATCACCCGTCGGCCGCCCCACCGCCCGCGCCAACGTCAGCACCGGCAACGGCTCGTCCGTCACCATCAAAATCGCCTCAAGCGCCCGCCGCATGGTGTCGTCATCGATCACCACCTCGTCGCCGGTCGGCACCTCCGTCTGCCCCGGCGGCAAATGATCCTCATCCCCCGGTACGTCGCCGCCCTCACCCGGTACGCCGTCTCCCGGCTCAGCGTCCTCACCCGGTACGTCGCTTTCCGGGGCAGCGTCCTCGGCATCGGGGTCGGCGTCGTCCCGCCCACCGGCCTCGGAGGTGGGCGCATCATCAGCAGACGCGAGCTCGGAAGATCCGTCCGCGTCCTCCACTGACGGGATGTCGATTGAGGGCTCGTCCGGGTCAGCCTCGCCCGAGGTAATGACCGCGTTCGACTCCTCTGGTGAGGGGACGTCCAGCTCGTCTGTTGTTGGGGGGTGTTCGGTCACTGGGGCACCGTCTCGTGGGGTGGTTCGGGCTGGGCGGGAGCCTCAGGGGTGGTGTCTTCGGTCAGGGAGTCGCCTGGTTCCAGGAAGGAGTCCTCGTCGGTGACTATGGGGGCTTCGCCGTCGTCGGAGGCCGGGAGGCCCTCCTCGTCGAACTCGTCGCTGACGGCGATCTCGCCGTCGTCGGTACCGGTCCAGCGGATGGTGAGTTCACCGAGCGGCGTGACCTGGTCGAACGCCACGTCGGCCGAGCGGAACAGCTCCAGCAGCGCGAGGAACCGGCAGACCGTGGTCACCGTGTCCGGCGAGTCCGACACGAGCATGCGGAACGTCGTGGTGCGCTGCCGCCGCAGCCGGTCGACGATCACGAGCGCCTGCTCGCGAACCGTGACCGCGGGCGCGTGCAGGTGGGCCAGGGACACACCCTCGGGGACGATGTCCTTACGCGCCATCGCCTTCTGCGCAAGCAGCATCAGGCCGTTCGGGTCCAGGCCGAGCAGCACCTCAGGAAGCAGTTCCGCGAACCGCGGCTCTACACCGACAGCGCGCGGGAAGCTCTTGGCCTGCGTCGCCATCCGCTCCTGCACCAGCGCCGCGATCTGCTTGAAGGCGCGGTACTGCAACAGCCGCGCGAACAGCAGATCCCGCGCTTCGAGCAGCTCGAGATCCTCGCTGTCCTCGACCTCGCCCTTCGGCAGCAGTCGAGCCGCCTTCAGATCCAGCAACGTCGCCGCGATCAGCAAGAACTCTGACGTCTGATCAAGATCCCAATCAGACCCGAGAGCCTTGATGTGCGCGATGAAGTCGTCCGTGATCACCGACAAGGCGATCTCGGTGATGTCGAGCTTGTGCTTGCTGATCAGCTGCAGCAGCAGGTCGAACGGTCCGTCGAAGTTCACCAGGTGAACCTCAAAACCCTTGCCCTCGGCAACAACCGGTACGGTGCCCGAACCGGCCGGCAGGTCCAACGGCAGGGAGTCGGACACGGTCACTCCGACGCCTTGAGCCGCCGTACCAGCACCGAGTCCGGTCCGTGGTCGACGAAGTCGGCCAGCAGGACGTCGATCGCCTCGCGCACGATCCGGCCGCGGTCCGCGCTGAGGCCGTGTTCGGCCCGCAGCGCCAGCCGCACCTGTTCCAATCCGAGCAGCTCTTCCTCCGTCACGTACACGGTGATCTTCGTGTCGTGGCGGATCCGTCCACTGGACTTCCGGTCGTCGGCGACCGCCGTGCGCGAACGCACGGAACTCGAAGCCGGTCCGTCAGTGGTGGTGCGCTTCTCGGGTCTGGTCTGCTGCGGTGCCGCACCCCCGAAGAGTTCACTGGCACCTGGCAGGCTCACCCGGCGGGACAACGCGCGAGCACCTCCTTGGCAAGGTCGCGGTACTGCGTGGCCGCTTGGGACGAGGGCGCGTACGTCGTGATCGGTTCGCCGACGACCGTGGTCTCGGGGAACTTCACGGTGCGCCGGATGACAGTGTGGAAAACCCGCTCGTCGAAGGCCTGGACGACGCGGTCGAGCACCTCACGCGCGTGCGTGGTGCGCCCGTCGAACATGGTGCCGAGGATGCCGACGATCTCCAGCTTCGGGTTCAGCCGGTCCTGCACCTTGCCGATCGTGTCGGTCAGCATGGCCAGACCACGGAGCGCGAAGAACTCGCACTCCAGCGGTACGACGATGCCGTTCGACGCGGTCAGCGCGTTCACCGTGAGCAGACCGAGCGACGGAGCGCAGTCGATCAGGATCACGTCGTAGTTGGGGATGATCGGCTCGAGCACGCGCTGCAGCGTGTACTCCCGGGCGACCTCCTGGACCAGCTGCACCTCGGCCGCGGACAGGTCGATGTTGGCCGGCAGCAGGTCGAGGTTCGGCACCCGGGTCGCCTGGATGACCTCGGCCGGGGTGATGTCGCGCTGCATCAGAAGGTTGTAGACCGAGAGCTCCAGGTCGTGCGGCTGCACGCCGAGCCCGATCGAGGCGGACCCCTGCGGGTCGAAGTCGATCAGCAGCACCTTGCGGCCGGTCTCGGCGATCGCGGCACCGAGGTTGATCGTGGTCGTGGTCTTGCCCACGCCACCCTTCTGGTTGCACATGGCGATGACCTGCGCCGGACCGGTCTTGGTCGGCGGCAGGACTTCCGGCAGGTCCGGCAACGGACGGCCGGTCGGCCCGATCTTGCGCGGGCCGCTGGGATCGCTCACAGGTGCAAGGTCCTCCGCGGTGAGCTTGGCCGTGGGCCTGGGCATCGCCGCATAGTTCTCGGGTGGGGTCAACGTGGTGCGCTGGGGCGGCGCGCTTGGTTCGGCAGGTGTCACCGCCGGCGGCTCTTGCGAAGCGCCGCCGAGGTGCTGCTCGGTGCCCGGGAATGTCGACTCGTTCATGACTCGCCAAACCTTTCAACCGATACGGGCGACGCCTGCGACTGTAAGCGTGCATTCAAGCACTCTCAAGCGGCCACTCCGCACCCGGGTCGAGCGGTTTCCGGTCGGCATTCCACAGTAGACCGATCACCCCGTCGTGGTGACCGACCGTGAGCAGATCATTGCACACCGTTCCGGCAAGCCCAGCACCGGGGTCTAGCGTTTCACGAGCCGGGTGTAGCCGGCCAACCAGGTCGGTACGACGGCCGCCAGCGCGGCCAGCGCCCAGCCCGGCAATCCGTGCCCGAGCACCGCGATCAGCACGGCCGCGAGCAGGCAGGGCAACTGCCAGCCGAGGAACCACCGCAGCCGCACCCGGCCGATCACCCCAGCCACTCCGCTGATCGCGCAGTACAGGGCGAGGCCGCCGAAGAGGTACCAGCGTTCCTTGGTCTCCGGGTGCTCCCCGGACTCCGCGATCAGCCCACCCAGTCCGGCCGCCATGGCGAGGATCGCCCCGGTGACGCCGAGGTGGGCGAGCAGTGCGGCCCACGGCTGCAGCGGGGTGGTGCTGCGCGGCGCAGGGGTGAACCCGTACAACGTGGTGAGCTGCCACAGTTCGATCACGAGCCAGAATGCCGCCAGCGACGCCGCCGCCACCCGCCAGTCCCACTCCAGCGCCGTATCGGCTGCGACCACCTGTGCCAGCGCCTCACCGAGGACGATGATCACGAACAGTCCCAGGCGCTCGTCCAGATGCCCTCGCTCGACCTTCGCCATCGAGATCAGCGGCGGCTGCACCGGTACGTCGTCGGGCCGGCCGAACGGCAACCGGTAGAACCATCGATCGCGGCGCTGCTGCTTGTCCTGCTCCCGCCGGATGCTGTCCGCGCGTTGCTCCATTGCCTTGGGGTTGCGGGCGCCCATCACCGAGAACAGCAGGTCCGCGGCGATCCCACCGAGCCAGAGCCAGTACGCCGTCTCCGGCCGCACGAGGAGAGCGACGACCCATGGCACGGCCGACACACCCTGCGTAGCCGGCCAGAAGCCGATGACCTTGCCGTCACTGCTGGCCGACCGTGACGCGAGGCCGCGGCAGAGCAGGAACGCGATGGTGAACGCGATGGTCCGGCTGTCTCCGGATGCTCTGGCACTGAGTTCGGCAGCGCCGTGCTCGGGCAGCAGTCCCGGCCAGACGCCCGGAGCGGCCGCGGCCATCACCCCGATGCCCAGCATCGTCCACAGGACGGTCCGGCGGCGGGTGCGCTCGCCCGCCACGTTCGCATAGACGCTGGTCGCGGTCCACACACTCCAGACCGCGTAGAACATCGCTGCGCAGATGGCGACCTGGCCGACGGTCTCGGCACCGTGCAGGCGGTGCGAGATCTGCGCCGCCGCGGCCACCACGGTCAGATCGAAGAACAACTCCAGCCAACTGGCATGCCGCTCTTCAGCCGCCCCCGTCTGTTCACTCACGCGATGAACCTTAAAGGGCGCGCGGGTGTGACGTTGCGTAGACCTCACGGAGCTTGTCGACGGTCACCAGCGTGTAAACCTGCGTCGTGGTCACCGACGCGTGCCCGAGCAGCTCCTGCACCACCCGTACGTCGGCGCCGCCGTCCAGCAGGTGAGTCGCGAACGAGTGCCGCAGTGTGTGCGGGGAGATCTCTTTCGCGATCCCGGCCCGCTCCGCCGCGCGCCGCAGCACCGTCCAGGCACTCTGCCGCGAGAGCCGACCACCACGCGCGTTCAGGAACAGTGCGTGCGTACCGCGTCCCCGTCCGACCAGGTCAGGACGGCCACGCACCTGGTACGCCGACAACGCGTTCAGCGCGTAGGTGCCGACCGGAACGACCCGCTCCTTGCTGCCCTTACCTCGCAGCAGCACTGCACCGACCTCCAGGTCGATGTCGTCCACATCGAGCCCCACCGCCTCCGAGATGCGCGCACCGGTCCCATAGAGGAACTCCAGCAGCGCAGCGTCCCGAGTAGCCAGTACGGCGGGCTCCGCCTCCGCACCGGCCGCGGCAGTCAGGATCCGGCTCACTTCGTCGACGGACAACGCCTTCGGCAACCGCTGTGGCGGAGCCGGTGGCTTCACGGCCGCAGCGGGATCCACTGCGGTCAGCCCCTCACGCAGGCAGAACTTGTGAAAGCCGCGCACTGCGACGAGAGTGCGGCCCGCGCTGGAGGCGGTGAGCGGCGGATGGTCCTCATCGCCCTCACGCAACCGCATCAGGAAGTCACTGACCACTGCCTCGGTGACCTGGCCGAGCTCGGTGATACCGGTCGCGGCCAGGTGAGCGTCGTACCGGCGCAGATCACGCCGGTACGACGCCAGGGTGTTCGCGGCGAGACCGCGTTCGACCGTCAGGTGGTCGAGGTAAGCACCAACCGCACGGCTGATGCTCAGACCAGGACCTCGTCCAGCTTGAGCTGGGAGACGTCGTGGGCGTCCGCGACGGGGCCGTAGGTGATGTGGCCGTCGTAGGTGTTCAGGCCGAGCGCCAGGCTGTGGTCGCGCTTCAGCGCCTCGCGCCAGCCCAGGTTGGCCAGCTCGATCGCGTACGGCAGCGTCACGTTGGTGAGCGCGTACGTCGACGTGTTCGGGACCGCGCCGGGCATGTTGGCGACGCAGTAGAACAGCGAGTTGTGCACCTGGTAGACCGGGTCCGCGTGGGTGGTCGGACGCGAGTCCTCGAAGCAGCCGCCCTGGTCGATCGCGATGTCGACGAGCACGCTGCCCGGCTTCATCCGGCTCACCAGCTCGTTGTCGATCAGCTTCGGCGCCTTGGCACCGGGGACCAGCACCGCACCGATGACGAGGTCGGCCTCCAGGGCCGCACGCTCGATCTCGTAGGCGTTCGAGGCGATCGTCAGCAGGTGGCCCTGGTAGATCTGGTCGGCCTGGCGGAGCCGCGCGATGTTGCGGTCGAAGAGCTGGACCTGCGCCTGCATCCCGAGCGCGATCGCGGCCGCGTTCATGCCGGAGACACCGGCGCCCAGGATGACCACGCGGGCCGGGTGCGTGCCGGAAACTCCGCCGAGCAGGACACCACGCCCACCACCGCTGCGCATCAGGTGGTAGGCGCCTGACTGCGGCGCGAGCCGGCCGGCGACCTCGCTCATCGGGGCCAGCAGCGGCAGCGAGCCGTCCGGTAACTGAACCGTCTCGTAGGCGATGCCGGTGACGCCGGCGGTCAGCAGAGCGTCGGTGCACTCCTTGCTGGCGGCCAGGTGCAGGTACGTGAACAGCACCTGGTCCTTGCGCATCCGGTGGTACTCCTCGGCGACCGGCTCCTTGACCTTCAGGATCAGGTCCGCCTCGCCCCACACCTCGTCCGCGGTGGGCACGATCCGCGCCCCGGCCGTGACGAACTCCTCGTCGGGGATCAGCGATCCGCTGCCCGCGTTCTGCTCGATCAGAACCTCGTGCCCGTGGCGCACGAACTCGTGCACACCGGACGGCGTGATGGCCACCCGGTACTCGTGGTTCTTGACTTCCTTCGGAACTCCGACCTTCACTGCTTGCCCTTCTTTCCTTCCAGGAGGACGGCGCACATCGTTGTGACCGCGGCCCGGCGGTGAGCGGATGATGCCAGGTCGGTGCCGAGTGTATGCCTGCTCAGGCCATACCACCTGATCGGTTGGTCTGATGGACATGTGACTGACAAGTAGCGGGCAAGTCACCTTTGACGTGACAACCATCATTGACGAGACCGCCGTCCCATCGGAGATGCTTGCACCTGGCAGTACTGCCCGACCGCTCCGGGTTGTGCCTGACAGTGGGACGACGAGAGGGGTACGACGTGGCGATCGAACTGGGACGCTTCGGGGTCTGGCACGGTGCGCAGCACTGGGGTCCGGAGCTCGCAGCCTCGCTGGAGCAAGCCGGGTACGGCGCGCTGTGGCTGGGCGGGTCCCCGGGAGCCGGTCTGCGCGACGCCGAGGTGTTGCTGGCCGCAACGAGCTCTGTTGCTGTCGGCACCAGCGTGGTGAACATGTGGAAGTCGCCGGCCGAGGACGTGGCGGAGTCGTACCACCGCCTCGAGGAGGCCGCGCCGGGACGCTTTCTGCTCGGAGTGGGCATCGGGCACCGGGAACGGAGTGCTGAGTACAAGTCGCCGTACGAGACGATCGTGTCCTACCTCGACGAGCTGGACGACGCCAAGGTGCCGGTCGAGCGGCGGGCGCTGGCCGCGCTCGGTCCGAAGGTGCTGCAGCTGTCCGGCAGCCGCACCGCCGGCGCACTCCCGTACCTGACCACTCCGGAGCACACCCGGGAGGCACGGCGGACGCTGGGCGGCGGAGTGCTGCTCGCACCCGAGCAGAAAGTTGTGCTCGAAACGGATGTGGACATCGCCCGAACGACTGCCCGTGACTACCTGGCCAACTACCTTGCGCTGAGCAACTACGTGAGCAATCTGAAGCGGCTCGGGTTCACCGATGAGGATGTCGCTGACGGTGGTAGCGACCGGCTGGTCGACGCCCTGGTGCTGCACGGGTCAGCGGTGGAGATCGCCGAGGGCCTGAACGCCCATCTGGAGGCTGGCGCCGACCATGTCGCGATCCAGCAGTTGGGGCGCGAGGGCATCGATCTACTGCCTGGTTACGAGGCCTTGGCAACCGTTCTCCAATAGGGTGCGCCGTGCCGTCCGCCGACGCGCTCGTTCGCCGGACGGCACCCCTCTACGGCACCCCTTGACGGCTGGCCGAAGCGGAGGAATATCAGCAGTAGACGCACCACATTTCGTGGTGTGCACACTGGAGGTGTTTCCCCATGACTGAGCGACACGAGTTGCGGTGGGGTGGCTTCGCCGGGCTGGCGTTTGTCGTCCTGGCTCTCCTGGGCAGGTTCCTGCCCGGCAACCCACCGAACGTCGACGAATCACAGAGCACCATCACCGCCTGGATCGCCGACAACCGCGGCATTATGCTCACCAGTGCGCTGATGTGGGCCGCGGCCGGCGGGTTGGTCATCTGGTTCGCGTCCGCCTTCGCCGAGGCGATGCGGGAGCGGGAAGAGCGCAGCGACGTCCACCTGGCGCTGCTGGCAGGTTCGGTGCTGGTCGGTGGTGCGATCTTCGTCAACGCGGCGATGACCGGCGCGACCGCCTTCGGTATCGACGGCCGGGACGCTGCGCTCACAACGATGATGTACGAGACGACGTCGGTCCTGACCACGATGATCGGGTTCGCCGCAGCTCTGCCCCTGGCCGCGGCCGGAATCGGAGTGATGCGCACGCACCTGATGCCGAACTGGCTCGGTTACCTGGCCCTGCTGGCGGCGGTGGTGTCCGTCGTCGGCTCGTTCGGCATCTTCGCTTCTACCGGCACATTCGTTGCCGGTGGCTTCCTGATGACGGGTGTCCCGTTGTTGCTCTCGGCACTCTGGATCGCCTGCGCCGGCGGTTACATGGTCCGTGAGCACCTGCCCGAGCTGACGACGGGGGAGGCCGCCGTACCGCAGATGTGAAGGCTGAGTCGCCCGGCTGTGTCTTACATCGAGAAGTCCTTGAAGTCGAAGCCGGGCGACACCACGCACGACACCAGTACTGCATGATCCCCGGCCGGCCTGGCTGCCTGCCACGCGCCGGCCGGGATCACCACCTGCGGCTGCTGTCCGGCCGCCACGTCAGTTCCCAGCGTGACCGACACGGCCTGCTCCGGCGATTCGCCGTACTGGAGTGTCAGTGGTCCGCCGGAGTGCCACAGCCAGATCTCTGCCGACCGCACCCGGTGCCACGCTGACTCCTCGCCCGGTCCCAGCAGGAAGTAGATGGCCGTCGCGCTGGCCCGGTCACCGTCGTACCCGTCGGGCTGGAACGTCACCTCGGACCGCCAGGTCTCGCGGTACCAACCACCTTCCGGGTGCGCCTCGAGGTCCAGCAGCTCCGCGAGCTCCGGCCGCTTCACGTCATCAGTCGCCATACCCAGAACGGTAGCCACTGCCTTCCACCAGCCGGCGGGGCAGGGCGCCGGACTCGATGCCGAGGTCGGCCTTGAACGCGTACGACGACATTGCGAGCGCTGACCAAGGCAGGAGGTCCCGCAAGGTGTCAGCCGTCGCAACTGGTCGTTGCTGCAGTACCTGGGCCAGCTCCTGAGTGAACTGCGCCGCATCGTGGTCAGCGATCGCCCGGAGCACAGGCGGTGCATCCGGATCCAGCGGCTCACCTGCGGTGATCGCCAGGTAGCCACGGATGTCAGGGGACAGGTCGTCGACCGGGAAGCTGTCGGTGAACTCGATCAGCCGGAGCAGCAGCTCCTCATCCCGCAGGATCACCGCCAGCTCGAAGGCCTTCGTCCAGTCCTCCAGCCGCAGCTCCTCGTCGTTCTGCTGCTCGAACCCAAAGCCCACACCGAGGTACTCGACCCAGCAGTGCACCACGTCCCCGGCCGGCGTCCAGCAGGCGTCCAGGTAGCGCACTGCCAGCTCGGCTGCGGTACGCAGTGCGACCCACGTCTCCCGGTGCTCGATCCGCCGATCGACGGTGATCGACCGGGCACTCACGTAGTCCAGCAGCTTCTCGGCGGCGAACTTGATCCGCTCCGGCCCGCCGCTACCGGCACGCGCGACGAACTCCCCGAAGACAGGCCGGAACCCGGCCACACACTCCGCAGCCGCCGCCCCCAGCTTCGGATCCCACTCCAGCCCCATGCGCGGGACGGTAGTGCCTCGGCAGGTTCCTGCAATTGCGATGGCCTGTTGCGGCCAACCCCGGCAGACTGCGGCGCATGACCGAACTTCCGTCGCAGTACCACCGCAACCTCCCGTACGGCGAACGCATGTCGGCCGACGAGTTCATCGGCCACCCGTTCTTCCCGTTCGAGGGTGATGTCCGGGTCGTGCCACTGGACGAGCCGGTGATCCCGGAGCCGCCGCGGGCCGGTGAGCCCGGCGGTAAGCCGTGCATCTCGTGTGAGAAGCCGGACTGGTCAGTGATCTGGCGTGACGAACAGTGGAAGCTCAAGACCGGGTTCGGGCCCGACGGTCTGCCGTTCGTCGCGATCCTGGAGCCGCGGGAGCACTACCGGCTCGACAACCTGCCGCCGGAGCTGACCGCGACGCTGGGCGTGATGATCCAGCGCGTGACCGGTGCGATCGGCCGGATCGACGCCGTCGGACGGACCCACTTCAATCGGTGGGGTGACGGGAGTGAGCACTTCCACCTGTGGTTCCTGGCGCGGCCGCTCGGGATGATGCAGCTCCGCGGTGCAAACATCGCGAGCTGGAACGACATGCTGCCGAAGGTGCCGGCCGACGTACACGCTGGCTATGCCCGGCTGGTCGCCGCCGCCCTGGCTGGGGGGGGGGGGGAGGAGGGTGGGGTTTGGCTTGGCGCGGGGGGGGGGTTTTTGGGGTCAAGGCGAAAAAAAACCCACCACTAACGCACCCAGCAACCCCAACCACTCCGACCAAGGCCGTGGGTCACCT
>NZ_JBHVWY010000019.1:0-28441 GCF_042882005.1 Kribbella sp. NPDC058245 | reverse complement strand
CTGTGGGGGAGGGGGGGTTTCTGGGAGAAAGGCGGGGGGGGGGGAAAAGGAGTGTGGCGGGGGGTGCGGGAGGGAGGAGAGGTGGGTGGTGCCTGGTTGGTCGCCCCTTCCTGGGTGGGGGGCGGCGGCGAGGCGGTTGAGCTACCAGCTACCGAGTGAGCGGGCGACCAGGATGTCGGTCTTGCGGACCGGCGGACCGTCGAGGTTGTCCGGGTTGTCGTCGCTGACGACGGTGCCGCCGGCGGCGACGCGGTCGAGAGTCTTGAGACCGGTGCGGTCCACGGAACCGAAGACGGTGTAGTCGGGACGCAGCCGCGAGTCGGCGAAGACCAGGAAGAACTGGCTGCCGTTGGTGTCGGGGCCGGCGTTCGCCATGGCGAGGACACCGCGGGCGTAGACCTTGCGGGTGCCGGTGGTGTCACCCGGCCAGTTCGGCAGGTCGGTCGGCAGCTCATCCTTGTAGGAGTAGCCCGGACCGCCCTCACCGGTACCGCTCGGGTCGCCGCACTGGAGCACCTTGAGCGTCGGGTACAACGTGAGCCGGTGACAGGTGGTGAAGTCGTAGAAGCGGCTCTTGGCCAGGTGCAGGAAGCTCTGCACCGTGCACGGCGCCTTGGCGCGGTCCAGTGACAGCAGCATCGGACCCTGGTTGGTCGCGACCACCACCTTCACGATGCCCTTGTCCGGCGTGTGCTGAGGGTCCGGCGGCAGTGAGACCGGTCGGGCCGGCGGGTCGTCCGGGGTCGAGGTGTAGCCGCACGGCCCCTTGGTGCCGGTCGGTGGTGCAGCGTGCGCCGGGGTGGCGACCAGCAGCGTGGCCACCATCAACGTCGCACCTGCGATCACAGCCGAAACCTTCATCAGTTTCCTCCCACTGCCACAGTGAAGATCCGCAGGTCGCGGTTCTTCGGAAGCGTGATGCTGACCGGCGTCTGGGTCAAGGTCACGGGTGCCGTGGCGAAGATGTGCGTCGTCACGTTGTCACGCCCGCCGCCGGACTCGTTCCGGTACGGCGTGGTCGCGACGATCACGTTGCCGTAGTGCAGGGTGTCGCCGCCACCGCCCAGAGTCCAGTCGCTGAAGGACAGGTCGAACGGCTGGGTGCTGCCGTCGCTGAAGTTCAGCGTGGCGGTGGTCTGCTGGTTCCCGTTGACCGCGCTGCCGATGAACGACAGCTTCGTCGTACCGGCCGGCAGGTTCAGGTTGAGCAGCTGACCGTCCGCAGGCACGTTGTCCGGGTCTCCCACCGGCACGTCGGGCCATGTGAACGTCAGACCCTGTACGGCGCCGGTGCCACCGGGCGTCAGCCCAGCAGCGGCCAGAGCCTGCCGCGAGTAGCTCACTCCCCCGCCGTCGTAGTCGGCCTCGGTGTGGTCACCGGCGTCGTCGGAAGCCGCAGTACCCTCACGCAGCACGAAGAACGAGTTCGGCAGTCCGACAACCACGGTGAAGCCCACCTGCGGTAGTGCGGTGCCGTCAGCCGCCTTGACCGACACGGTGACCGGGTAGCGACCATCCGGCGTACCGGGCGCGGCTGTGATCGTCACCGGCGCACTGCCGTCCTGCTCGACGCGGAACGAGCCAGTGGCCGGGTTGGCGGTCAGACCGGGCGGAGTCTGCACCGTGTAGGTGACGTTCTGCGGCGTACCGCTCAGTCGGTGGGCCTTGATCGCGATCGGCGCACTCGTGGTACCCGGTGCGATCACCACGCGGCTCAGGTCGGTCGACGTCTGGAACGGGATCTCACCGGTACGCCACGACGGCGGTGCGTCGGTCGGCTTCGAGCCCCACGCCACGTTGGCCGTCGTACCGAGCTTGAAGTCCAGAGTGCCGCCGCGCTGCACGAAGCTCTCCGGCAGCCACGCCTTGGTCGACGTGCGCCCGTTCACCTTCAAAGACTGCACGTACGGCGCGTCTGCGCCCGGAGCGTTGATCTGGATCGTCCGACCGCCGTCGCGGTGGATGACAGCGCGCGGGAACAGCGGTGCGGCGACCTGGAGCTCAGAACGGCTCGGTACGTCGGGGTAGAGCCCGAGCGCGGTCCACACGTACCAGGACGACATGGCGCCCAGGTCGTCGTTGCCAGGAATGCCACCAGTGCTGGGGTTCCACAGCTGGGTCATGGCCTGCCGCAGCGTCTCCTGCGTCTGGTAGGGCTTGCCGGTGTAGTTGTAGATCCACGGGGTGTTGATCGACGGCTCGTTGTCCATCTCGGCGTGCAGGTCACCCGCCTTGGTGAGCGCCCAGGTGCCGTCCGGGTTCTTGAAGAACGCATCCAGCCGCTGGTTCGTCTTGTCCACGCCACCGATCGCATCGACCAGACCGGCGCGGTTGTGCGGGACCATCCACGTGTACTGCGCACTGCTGCCCTCGGCGAACCCGTCGCCCGTCGCCGGTGTGAAGCTCGGCCAAGCGCCGTTCTCGTCCCGGTTCTGGACGTAGCCGCCGTTCTCCGGGTTGAACACGTTCTGCCAGTACTGCGACCTGTTCAGGAACTGCTTGTACGTCGAGTTGCTCCCGGTCCGCTGGGCCAACTGGGCGATCGCGAAGTCCGCGGTGGTGTCCTCGAGCGTTTCGACCGCACCGCCCCAGGCGTTGGATTTGGTCGGGATGTAGTGCAGCGCAAGGTACTTGTCGAGTGACGGCCGCTGACCGATCGACATCACCGGCTTGCCGGCCGAGCTGAGGTCCTTCGCGGTCGGAACCGTCGCAGCCTTCACCAGCGACTTCAGTGCACTCCGTACGTCGAAGTTCGTGCCACCGAAGGCGTAGATGCCAGCCACTGCTGGTGCAGCCGGGTCACCGGTCATCACCGCCGTACTGCCGGAGGCGTGGGTCCAGCGGTCCCAGACACCGCCGTTCTGATCGGCCTGGTTGAGCAGCGACTGGGCGATGTCACCGGCCTTGTCTGGCTCGAGCAACGACAGCAACTGCACCTGCGAGCGATAGACGTCCCAACCGGAGAAGGTCGCGTACTGCGCCTCCTGACCGTGCGCTACTCGATGCACCTTCTGGTCGAAACCCCAGTACTGCCCGTTGACGTCACTGAACACGTTCGGGTGCAGCAGTGCGTGGTACAGCGCGGTGTAGAAGGTGGTGCGCTGGTCAGTGCTGCCACCGCTGATCTCAATGCGGTTGAGCTGCTTTCGCCAAGCCTGCTTGGCCTTTGCCGCAGTAGCGGTCACAGACGAACCACGTGGGTTCTCAGCACGCAGGTTGGCTTGTGCGTTGGCCTTGCTCACATAGGAGATACCGATGCGCATCGTCACCGTGCTGCTGTCGAATCCGACGTACCCGCCAGAGCCCTTGTTCGGCGGCATCCAGCCGTCAGCCCCGTACGTCGTACCGCCGCGTGCGGACGTGCTGCCCGGGGTGACTGTCGTGTCGGTCCACGTACCGGTGTTCTTGAAGGGCTGGTCGAACTGCGCAACGAAGTGCAGCGTGTAGTAGCTCCGGCGGCCAACACTGGCCAGGTAGCCGCAGAAGTTGCCACTGATCACCTCACCGGAGACAGTGCGCGTCTTCGGGTCGATGCTGATCCGTGCGTCACTGGAACCGACCTCAGAGTTCGACGTCCGGAACAGCAGCGACTTGGCCTTGTCCGCCGGGAACGTGAACGCAGCCGACCCGGTGCGCGGTGTGGCGCTCAGCTCCGCAGTAGCGCCAGAGTCGAGACCGACCTTGTAGTAGCCGGCCTTGGCGACCTCATTGGCGTGGCTGAACGTGCTGGCGTAGACCTCGTCCTTCGCATCACTCTGCGGCGAGGTGGTGACATCACCGACGTACGGAAGGATGGGGATGTCACCTGAGCCACCAGCACACCCAGTGCCGCTCATGTGCGTCAGGCTGAAGCCACGGATCTTGGTGGCCGAGTACAGGTACCCACCAGGCGCAGCGGTCCGGTACGCGTTCCCGCGGCTCGTCTCCGGGCTGAACGAGAACATCCCGAACGGCGACACCGCACCCGGGAACACGTCACCCAGGTTCGACGTCCCGATCAGCGGGTCCACGTGCTCGGTCGGATCGGCCGACGTACCGGTGATGCCGCTAGAGCCAACGGCCTCCACACCACGCAGCCCAGCCACAGCTGGATCAGCAGGCGGCTTGGTAGTAGGCCAATTCGGCACAGGTGGACCAGACGCGGCCTGAGCGGTCGCAGTCAGCGCAAGGCCGACCGACAACACACTCACGAGCACAGCAGTACGACGGCGCAGGGCGGTGCGCGACATAAAGGTTCCCCACCTCGGACGACGGAAAAGGGCGGCGCGACGTCACGGGGCGGTGTGACATCGTTGTCAGCAAACAAATACCCTCACGCACCGCACGAGGTCAAGCACTCAACGGAGTTTGACCACCGACCGATCACCCCAGCCCCGCTCGCGACAGATTGGTACGGCGGACGGGCGCAGACGCAGGGATCAGTACGCCCGCCCACCGGCTCATGGAGGCGAGGCGCCGACGGTCAAGGCATAGGCACCGGTCTCACGCTCCAGCCGCCGCGCCTTGGTCTCGCCGCCCCCCACCGCACTCAGATGCGCATCCGTCGGCACGACGATCACCGGAATCTCGCGCTGCTTGACCATGTGGACGAGTGCGTCGAACGCGGCCGGATCAGTAGCGAGTTGTTCCACGAAGACCTTGCGCAGGACGAAGCCTCGCCGCCTGGCGAAGACCGCGAGTTGCACTGCCGCCTGGTCGAGCTCAACGCGAGTCATCGACGGGTACTGCCGCAGATAGCCGACCGCCGGCGTGAGCTGAGCAGGACTGTCGGTCATGGCAGTCAATATTCCATATTGAAAGTGGAATATCAATCCAAGATCTCGAAACAGGGACCTCATATTCCATATCAGTTGGCATCAGGGTAGGCTTCTGCCGTCATCGCCCCTTGACCGAAGGAGAACGTCGATGTCTCAGCTACGGCGGATCGCTGGAGATTGCCCGGACAACAAGACGTGTCCGGCGGCCTGGACGACGGACACCGATCCTGACTCGGTCTATGTCGTCGGCTCGATCGTCGAGGACGATCAGGACCTCCTCGCGAAGGCGGGACCGGGTGAAGCTGTCGTTCGCTTCCCTCGAAGCCTGTGGGAGCGCCGTTGATGTTGCCCGAGGAACAGGTCGACGCGATCTTCGAGGGGTTCCAGCGCAGCGCGTTCCGCCTCGAAACTCTTGACTATTACCACGTCGGGTCGGACGGCGGCGACGTCGCGCGCTATCTCGCCGGTGCACCGGATCCGGATCCCGAACGCAAGGGACCGTGGCTGGAGCAGCTTCGTGCCGAACGAACGGCCGGCAAGCTCAGACATCGCGTACACGTCCTGCGTACGCCGTTGACCGACTACCTTCGCTACGAATGCGAGTGGGGGTACCTACCGAATGCTGCAGCCGGGGAAGAGATCCACATTCTCGATCTCTCGGAGCAGCGGTTGCCGATCGAGGTCGACCCGCTCGAGGACTTCTGGCTGATGGACGACGACACAGTCCTGCGCATGCACTACGACGAGCGGGGCGTCTACCTCGGCGCTAGCCTCGCCGAGGACGTCGTACCGTATCGTCGGAGCCGCGATGCCGCCCTCGCTGCGAGCACAACCTTCAGTACCTGGTGGAGCGATCATCCCGAGTACTGGCGAGCCAACCAACAAGAACCGGAGAAGCCAAGCCACGCATGACTGGTGCGGACGACACCTCGGGTGCTCTCGATCTGGCCACGGTGCTGCGTGAGTTTCGGCACCGTGCGGGTCTCGGCGGTCTCGAAGCCGCCCGCCGCGCCGGCGTCAGCCAGTCGAAGATCTCCAAGCTCGAGAACGGGCTGCTGCGCGCAAGCCCCGACGATGTTCGCTCATTGTGTGACGTTTACGGCGTACCGGCGGACGAGCGAGAGAACCTGGTCGGGCTGGCATCCGACCTGAAGTCCTCGAGTCGCTTGTCGAGAGTCGTCATGACTCGAGGCACTGCACGGCTCCAGCATCACATCGGTCAACTGGAGTCGAAGGCAACGCTGCTGCGCAGCTATCAACCGGCGATGGTGCCTGGGCTCCTGCAGACACGCACCTATGCAAGTCTCGTCTTCGGCGCCGGCCTCGCCGACGAGGAACGCGACGCCGCAGTCGACGCCCGCGCGAGCCGCAGCAGCGCCCTGGACGACGAAACGAAGGAGTTCAGGCTCGTCCTCACCGAAGGCGCATTGCGTTGGCAGGCAGGCAATCCGCAGGTGATGGTCGATCAGCTCGACGCCATCATCACGGCGTCACGCCGCCCGAACCTCCGGCTGGGCGTGGTCCCGTGGACGACACCTGTCGAGGTCTTTTGCACTCATGCCTTCCACATCTACGATTCCGCGGCCGTTCTCATCGGGACGGAGATCGCCTCAGCGATCCTCGATTCAAGTGACGATGTGACGGTGTACGACGAGCTCTTCGATCGACTCGATCGTGTCTCATCCACCGGCGACGACGCCCGGCGAGAACTGCTGCGGATCCGGAGCGACTACCAACTCCTCGGTCGATGAGCCACAGAAGTGTCTGGCGCCGGAATGAAGGGACGCCGAGTGGGAGGAGATTGCTGCTGGCAATCGATTGCACGCGACACAGTCCTTCCAGTCGATGACACATTGCCCACGCTCGTCGATCGCACCGGGCTTACTGTCGGGAGATGATCAATGGGGCGCACGTCATCATCTTCAGTAAGGACGCCGAGGCCGACCGCACGTTCCTGCGAGATGTGCTCGGCTATCCGCACGTCGACACCGGGGGCGGCTGGCTGATCTTCAAGCTGCCGCCGGCCGAGGTTGCTGTGCACCCGACCGGCGAGGCCGAGTCACACGAGCTCTATCTGATGTGCGACGACCTCGACCGGACCGTCGCCGACCTGACCGCCCAGGGCGTCGAGTTCGTCCGCCCCGCGGAAGACCAGGGCTGGGGAATCCTCACCGCGATCCGCCTCCCCGGCGGGGGCGAACTCGGCCTCTACGAACCCAAGCACCCCACCGCATACGACCTCTGACCCTCAGAGGTCCTTTGCGGGCCAGGGGGAGTCTGCTGGGCGCAGGGACTCGAAGCCGGGGCCGTTGAGAGCGGTCCAGGCGGCGAGCGAGCCCATGACGAGGATGGGGTTCTGGAGGTGGCCGGCCAGGACGGCGCCGACTACCTCCACCAGTGGCGCCCAGACGGTCTCCATGTCCGCCTCCTCGTGGAGGCGGACGTAGGTCTCGTCGGCTGGTGAGAGGTCCCGGGCGAGGAAGATGCGGATGGCCTCGGTAGTCATGCCGGGTGAGGTGAAGGCGTCGACCAGGACGCGCCAGTCGGCGGCCTTGGTGCCGGTCTCCTCCCAGAGCTCACGCTCGCCGCCCAGCTGGTACTGCTCACCCTGTACGTCGAGGAGGCCGGCGGGTGGCTCGAGCAGCCGGTAGCCGACCGGATGCCGGTACTGGCGCACCAGCAGCATGCGGTTGCGCTCGTCGAGTGCGACCACGCCGACGGCACCCGGGTGTACGACGATGTCGCGGACGAACGAGTCGCCGTCCGCCGGCTCGATGGTGTCCCGGCGGACCGAGATGACCCGGCCCGTCGAGTGCACCGTCTCCGACGCCGAGACCGGCCACTTCTCCGGTACGTCGGTCAGTCCGGCGCCGAAGCGGAGTTCCGGGTGGTCCATCACGCCTTGACCGTCTCGGCCTTGGTCTTCGTGGCCGGCTTCTTCGCGACGCCAGCGGCAGCAGCGGGAGCCGGGTCCTCGACCGGGAGCCGGGACTCGCGCTGGCGGACCAGGGCGGCCGCGACCAGGCCGGCGAACAGCGGGTGCGGCTTGGTCGGCCGCGAGCGCAGCTCCGGGTGCGCCTGGGTGGCGACGAAGTACGGGTGCTGGGCCCGGTCCAGCTCGATGAACTCGACCAGCTCGTGGTCCGGCGACAGACCGCTGAAGACCAGGCCGGCGGCCTCGAGCTTGTCGCGGTAGGCGTTGTTCACCTCGTAGCGGTGACGGTGCCGCTCCTGGATGGTGGCCGCGCCGTACAGGTCGCGGACGATCGAGCCCTCGGCCAGGTTCGCCGGGTAGAGGCCGAGGCGCATCGTGCCACCCAGGTCCCCGCCACCGGCGACGATGTCCTTCTGCTCCTCCATGGTCGCGATCACCGGCTGCTCGGCATCCGGGTCGAACTCGGTCGAGTTCGCGTCCGTCAGGCCGGCCAGGTCACGGGCGACCTCGACCACCATGCACTGCAGCCCGAGACACAGGCCGAGGATCGGGACACCCTTCTCGCGGGCGTACCGGATCGCGCCGATCTTGCCCTCGATCCCACGGACCCCGAACCCACCGGGGATGCAGATCGCGTCCACGTCACCGAGCAGCTTCGCGGCACCCTCGGGAGTGGCGCACTCGTCGGAGGCGATCCAGCGCAGGTTCACCTTGGCGTCGTTGCCGAAACCACCGGCCCGCAGCGCCTCGGCGACCGACAGGTAGGCGTCCGGCAGGTCGACGTACTTGCCGACCAGCGCGACTGTGACCTCGTCCTTCGGGTGGTGCACGACCTTCAGCAGTTCGTCCCAGCGGGTCCAGTCGACGTCGCGGAACGGCATGTTCAGCCGCCGGACGACGTACGCGTCCAGGCCCTCGGCGTGCAGGACCTTGGGGATGTCGTAGATGCTCGGCGCGTCCGCGGCGGCCACCACGGCCTCGACGTCCACGTCGCACATCAGCGAGATCTTGCGCTTGACGCTGTCCGGGATCGGCCGGTCCGCGCGGCAGACGATGGCATCCGGCTGGATACCGATCGAGCGCAGCGCCGCGACCGAGTGCTGGGTCGGCTTGGTCTTCAGCTCACCCGCGGGCGCCATGTAGGGCACCAGCGAGATGTGCAGGAAGAACACGTTGTCGCGGCCGACGTCGTGCCGGACCTGCCGGGCCGCCTCGAGGAACGGCAGCGACTCGATGTCGCCGACCGTGCCGCCGATCTCGTGCAGCACCACGTCCACGTCGGGGCCCGCCATCGCGAGCATCCGTTCCTTGATCTCGTTGGTGATGTGCGGGATCACCTGGACGGTGTCGCCCAGGTACTCGCCGCGGCGCTCCTTGGCGATCACGCTGGAGTAGACCTGCCCGGTCGTCACGTTCGCGACCTGGGACAGATCCCGGTCCAGGAACCGCTCGTAGTGACCGATGTCGAGGTCGGTCTCGGCGCCGTCGTTGGTGATGAACACCTCGCCGTGCTGGAACGGGTTCATCGTGCCGGGATCGACGTTGAGATACGGATCCAGCTTCTGCATGGTCACCCGGATGCCGCGCGCCGTCAGCAGACTGCCGAGGCTTGACGCCGTCAGCCCCTTGCCGAGACTGGAGGCCACGCCACCGGTGACGAAAACGTGCTTGGTCTGCTGCGAGTTCGAAACCCTGTCCACGGGCCTCCAGCCTACCTGTTGTCAAGGGGTGGTCGCGACGAGACCCGCGTAGATGTCGAGCAGATTCTTCGCCGCGGCGTCCTCATCCGGCCATCTCGCGGCCAATTCACGGCCACGCGTCCGCATAGCGTTCGCCGTACCGGGCTCCGCGAGAATCGCCCGGACCCCGTCGGCCAGTCCGTCGGCGTCCCCGGGAAACGCCAGTACGGCGCTGTCCTCGACCAGCTCGGGGATACCGCCGGTCGCGGTCGCCACCACCGGTACGCCGACCTGCATCGCCTCCTGGACGACCAGAGCGCGCGCCTCCCAGTGCGAGGTGAGCAGGAACACGTCGGCGGCGCCGAGCAGGTTCGCCACGTCGCTGCGGTGCCCCAGCAGCCGCACTGGCAGCTGCTCGGCGTCGATCCGGGCCTGCAGGTTGTCCCGGAGCGGACCGTCTCCGACCACTACGAAGACCGCCTGCGGGTTCGACTCGTGCACCCGGGCCGCCACGGACAGCAGGGTCGGGTAGTCCTTCTGCGGGGCAAGCCGGCCGACGGTGAGGATGAGCGGCTGGTCGGTCAGACCGAGCTCCAGGCGGATATCTGCGGCCGACACAGTCGGCTGCGACATCGTGGGCGCGGCGACCGGCGCGAGGCGCGCGTCCCGCGCCCCAAGGCTCTTGGCAAGCTCCACGAGGTCGCTGGAGGCTCCTAGGGTCAGGTCCGCACCCTTGGCGACCAGACGCTGTCCCAGACGCATCACCAGGCCCTTGGGGCCCGGAGCGATCACTGCGTTGTGCCAGGTGACGACCAGCGGGCGCAGCTTGGCCCGGTCACGCAGTGCGGTCATCCCGGCGCGGTAGCCGTGGGCGTGGACGATGTCCGACCCGCGGAGTGCCGGTGCTTGGGTGACGACGGTCGCGGCGCCGAAGTCGAAGTGCTCGGCAGTCCCGGGCGGCGCACAGACGACGACCTCATGCCCCGCGCTCAGGAATCGCGGCACCAAGGAGGCGACGTGCTGACCGATCCCGCCTCGCGACTCCGCGAGCAGCAGGCCAATCTTCATGCCACAACCTTTCGACGGAGGAGCGCGCGGGTATCCCCACGATCCAGTACGACGGCGACTACGGCGTACACGATGACGACGGCCAGACCGGACAGCACCGAGAACAGGACTGCTGTAGCCACTCCGGCATCAGCAGCCGGCAGTGCGACAGCCCAACCTGCTGCACCAGCCAGTACGGCGCCGACCACCGCAGCCAGCGTGGCCCGGGTCAGACCGGCCAGTACGGCGACACCTGCGTCGCGTCGGAGTACCGCCACCAGGGTGACAGCTCCGAGGAGCATGCCGATCGACATGGCAGCCGCCAGCGCCGGGACTGCGTCCCACTGTGCGGTGAGCACGATGGCCGACACGGCGACGAGCGCCCAGGCGGCTGAGGTGACGACGGCGACCTGGCGACCGGAGTGCCGTGCGTAGAGCACTCGGCCGACATGCATCAGTACGGCGAACCCAATGGCGGCCGGAGCGAACGCGATCAGCCCGTGGCCGAGTGAAGTCGCTTGTGCTTCCCGTACGGCGCCATCGTCGTACGCGAAGATCCGTGCAACCGGTACGGCGGTCCCGACGAGCAGTGCGGCTCCAGCACCGCCGGCCAGCATGACGGCGCGAGTCGAGGCGGCGGCGTACAGGTCGAACCGCTCCCCTGCCTCATATGCCGCAGCAAGGCGCGGGAACACCGCAGTGGTGATCGGTACGGCGAGGACGGCGTACGGGAGCAGGTAGACGGCGTTGGCCCAGGTGTAGACGGCGATGCTGCCCGCAACACCACGGTGGTTGGCCAGGTACGTGGTGACAACGAAGGTGAGCTGTTGAGCGATCAGCACGGCCAGTCCGGCCAGCGCGAGCTTCCGTAGTACCGGACCGACGCCGGGGTCGAGTCTTAGCGTCAGCTTGATCGGTAGGCGCAGTAGCAGCATCGGGACCAGCACGGTGAACGCCAGTGCAGCAACACCCGCGGTGGTCCCCCATGCGAGCAGATCATTCGCACCGCGCGATGCACTGTCCGCCTGAGGAGCCATAGCCGCGAAGACGAAGTAGGTGCCGACAACCACCAAGCTGGAGACCAGCGGCGCCCAGGCGCCTGCACCAAACCTCTTGTGGGACTGGAGAACCGCGGTAGCGATCACGGCGAGGGCGTAGCCGAACACCTGCGGCACAAAGATGATGAGCATCCGAGTCGCAGTCGCCGCGGACCCAGCGCAGTCCGGGCCCGGATCCAGTAACGCGTCGGTGTAGCTCGAGGCCAGCACCCACGACAAGATCGCGAACGGCGCCAGCAACAGGAACGACCACGACAGCAGCGCCCCGATGATGCGCCCTTGCGCACCGCGGTCGCCCCGGGCCACCGGACCGGCCAGCACCGGGATCACTGCACCCGCGAGCGCACCACCGGCCACGATCTCGAACAGGATGTTCGGCAGCTGATTAGCCGTCGTATAGGCCTCAGCCAAACACCCAGCGCCCACGGTCTTCGAGAAGACCAGCCACCGCCCGAACCCCACCACCCGGGCAAGGACGGTGACACCGGCCACCAAGAGGGCGGCCTGCGCAATGCGCGATTTCACCGGGGGCGTCGGCCCCACTGGTCGATCTTGTCCAGCGTCGGGTTCTCCGCGATCACCTTGGTGAAGCTGACCTTCTCGCTGGCCAGGTTCAGGCCGACGACGCCAGCCAACACGAGGGTCTTGAGCCACCGCGGGAGGGACGCGGCGAGCGCCGTACCGGTGATGGCTCCCAGGCCGTTGGCTCCGCAGTCGCCGAGCATGGAACGCTCGCCGAGGTCAGACGGCGCAGAGGCGACGGCTGCGCCGAGTACTGCACCAGCAGGGCCGTCGACGACGGCAAGCGGCGCGTTGACTGCGGCAACCGCCTTCAGCGCGCGGCCGGGGCGTAGGTCGAGCAGGTTGGTCAGGTTCGCCGTACCGGCAATGAGGGCGCCGTCGGCAACCACACCGACCAGTGCCTTCACACCGGACGACTTACGCGGCAGCAACGCCGCAGCGGCCAGACCGGCCGCACCGACGCCAAGAATCTTCACTGCACCACTGGTCACCTCACCGCGCTTCAACGCGGACAGGTGCCCCCGGAACCCCTTGGCCTGCGTGGTTCCGCGCAGATCGTCGTACGCGCCAACAGCTCCCGAGACCGAGCCGGCAAGCAGTGCGGCGGCCTTCACCTTGCCCGGAGTGGACGGTGCGGCAGCGACGCCGGCCAGGGCGCCGAGTACGGCGACCGGTCCCTCCAGCAGCGTGACGGTCTCGCCCCGGTGGTTGGTCCGCTCGAACGGCTGCCGGTTCTCCTTGGGCAGCTTCTCCGCGGCCTTCTCCAGTGCGGCAGTCGCAGCCGCCGCAACGGCAGCGCTCAGAAATCCCACGTCAGTTGTCCTTCACCTGTACGGCGGCCGGCGCGATGCCGTCCTTCGCGCCGAAAGCACCGTACTGACCGGCCTTGCCGGTCGCCTGCTCGACCAGCGCGAAGACGACGGTCATCTGCCCGGCGGGCAGATCGGCCACGTCCACCGAGGAAACGATCTTGGTGGCGTCGGAGTCACTGCGCAAGGCCTTCAGCAGTCCGCCGTCCTGCGCGGTGTCCGGCGTCCCGGCCACCACCACACCGGCGCTGCCCGCGTCGAGACCCTTGGCGAAGTCCACCGCGTCGGCGTACGCCGAGCTGGTCACCGGCGGATCGGCCGGTTTGCCGGCCACCACGACGATCAGCGTGGAGCGGTCCTTGATCGTCGCCGGCTTCAGCGACACCAGCCCGGCATCGGTCAGCCCGCTGAGGATCCGGGTCGAGTCGGCGTCGACCGGCTTGCCGCCCTCCTTGGCCGCGAGCCCGCGCGCCAGGATCAGCCCGGCCCGCTCGTAGGTCGTGGAGTCCTTCGGGAAGTCGACGTCGGCCGTGGCGAGCTGGGTGATCAGCGGCTCCACCAGCTGGCGCTGACCGGGATCGAACAGCTTCGCGTTCAGCGCGGCCCGGACGGTCACCTGGGCGCCGGCCTTCTGCGCCTCGTCGTCGAGCCCGTCGACCACACTGCTGTCGGCGTTCGGCATCGTGATGATCGCGACCTTGCGATCGGTCAGCTTGCCGGTGGCCAGCCCGGCCGTCACCTTGGCCTCGTAGTCCTGGTGGTACTTGTTCAGTGCCTGCAGTTCGTCGTTCTTGGCCCGGGCGTCGACGAGGTTCTGGCGATCGATGTTCGCCTGGTTCGCGATGATGTCGCTGCCGGTGCCCTTCAGCGGACCGGCGCCGAGCACCACACCCGCGCCCAGGGCGAAGAAGATCGCCACGATCGAGACGATGTGGTAGCGAAAGTCGATCACGTGAACAGCTCCCGGATCCAGTAGACGAAGTCGTTCCAGCGCGCCCGCAGAATCGACCACAGCACAGCGTCGGCGTCGATGGCGACCATCGCCATCCCGAGGGCGAACAGACCGGCCGCGACCAGCGCGACGATCTGGAACGTCGAGACCCGGCTGCGGTACAGCCGCCCGACGCCCTTCGCGTCCACCAGCTTGGCGCCGACACGCAAGCGAGTGATGAAGGTGCTGGCCATCCCGGAGCGGCCCTTGTCCAGGAACTCCACCAGCGAGTTGTGAGTGCCGACCGCAACGATCAGCGAGGCACCCTTGGAGTCGGCCAGCAGCATCGCGACGTCCTCACTGGTGCCGGTGGCCGGGAACTCGATCGAGTCCACTCCGAGCCGTTCCAGCCGCTCCGAGCCGGGCGCGCGGCCGTCGCGGTACGCGTGCACGACCACTTCGGCGCCGCTCTTCAGCGTCTCGTCCTTGACCGAGTCCATGTCGCCGACGATCAGGTCCGGGGCGTACCCGTTCTCGACCAGCGCGTCCGCACCGCCGTCGACACCGATCAGGACCGGCCGGTACTCCCGGATGTACGGCCGCAACGCGACCAGGTCCTCGCGATAGTCGTAGCCACGGACGACGATCAGCACGTGCCTGCCGTCCATCGGCGTGTGGATCTCGGGGACGCCGACACCGTCGAGCAGCAGGTCGCGCTCGCGACGCAGGTAGTCCAGTGTGTTCGCGGTGAACGCCTCGAGCTGGGTCGAGAGCCCGGCCCGGGCCTCGTCCATCAGCTCGGCCACGGACTGGCTGTCCTGGGCAACACCCTTCGCGACGACCTCGTCACCGCGGTACAGGGTCCCGTCGTGCAGCCGGACGCGCTCGCCTTCGTGCAGGACCGAGAAGACCTCGCGGCCAATGCCGTCGACCAAGGGGATCCCGGCGGCGACCAGGATCTCCGGGCCGAGGTTCGGATAGCGGCCGCTGATCGAATCCGCGACGTTGACCACCGCGGAGACCTTGCAGTCCACCAGCGCCTCGGCGCTGACCCGGTCCAGGTCGACATGGTCGATGACCGCGATCTCGCCCGATTTCAGCCGTTTGGTGAGATTCTTGGTACGCCGATCCAGCCGGACCACTCCGGTGGTTCCGGGCAGTTCAGTCGGGCGTGCTCTCCGCAGGCTGGGCAGTTTCATCGCGCTCTCATCCTGCCACGTCACCAGAGCCGTTCTGGCTCATGACCCCGCCCGCGGGCCATTTCATACTTTGTAACGAGCATCCTTTGTAACGAGCGCTTGACCCGGTAATGGCTACCGTTTCTTCTTCTTGGGCTTGGTGTGCCGCTCGGCCGCCAGTGCGAGCAGTTCCTCGGCATGCGCCTGAGCTGCGTCGGAGTTCTCCAGGCCGGCCATCATCCGCGACAGCTCCTTCAAGCGCGCATCGTCATCCAGTGCGACCAGGCCACTCGTGGTCACCGAGCCGTCGTCACTCTTCAGTACGACGGCGTGCCGGTCGGCGAACGCGGCCACCTGCGGCAGGTGCGTCACCACGATCACCTGAGCCTTCTCGGCCAACCGCGCCAAGCGCTTACCCACCTCCACCGCGGCGCGGCCGCCGATCCCGGCGTCGATCTCGTCGAACACCAGCGTCGGTACCTTGTGCGTGTCGGACAGGATCACCTCGAGCGCCAGCATCACTCGGGACAGCTCACCACCGGACGCCGACTTCTGCAGCGGCCGGGCCGGGCTCCCCGGGTTCGCCGCGAAGCAGAATTCGATCTCGTCGATCCCGTACGGACCGGCCGTGGTCTCGTGCACCTCGACCGACAGCGTCGCGTGCGGCATCGCCAGCCCGGTCAGCTCCTCCGACACCAGTACGCCGAGCCGCTCGGCCGCCTCGACCCGCGCCTCGCGGACCTGTCGCCCCAGCTCGGTCAGCGTCGCGTCCAGCTCGGTCAGCTCCGCGGTCAGCAGTTCAACGCGCTCGTCGCTGCCGTCCAGCTCGGCCAGGCGCTCGGCTGAGCGCTTGGCCCAGTCGAGCACCTCATCCACAGTCCCTTCCTCAGCGCCGTACTTGCGAATCAGGGTGGTCAGTAGCGACCTGCGCTCGCTGACCACGGACAGACGGGCCGGGTCGGTGTCCACATCGGCGGCGTACGACGAGAGCTCGCCAGCCAGGTCTGCGGCCAGATACCCGAGCTCTCCGGCCCGGTCTGCCAGCCCGGCCAGCTTGGCGTCGTGGTCACGTTCACCGTCCAGCAACTGCTTGGCCAGGGCCAGCAATCCCAGTACGTCGCTTGGTCGCGTCGACTCGAGGTCCTCCGAGGCGAGGGCGTCGGCGGCGTTCGTGGCCGCGGTCCGCAGTCCGTCGGCGTACGCGAGCCGCCCTTCCTCGGCCGCCAGCTCGGCGTCCTCACCGGGCAGCGGCTCTGCCTTCGCGACTTCTTCCAGACCGAACCGCAGCCGGTCCGCCTCGGCGAGCCGATCGCGTTGCCTGGTGGTCAGCTCGGTCAGCTCCGCCTCGACCTCGCGGTGCCGCTTGTACGACGTCAAATACTCCTGCAGCGGCACCAGAACCGGCTTACCAGCAAAGGTATCCAGGGTCTCGCGCTGCCGAGCCGGCTGCAGCAGCCGCCACTGATCAGCCTGTCCGTGAATCGCCACCAGGTCGCCGGACACCTCGGCCAGCACCGACACCGGCACGGACGCTCCGCCGAGGAACGCCCGCGAGCGCCCCTCCGACGACAGCTCGCGCGCGATCAGCAACTCGTCGTCGTCATCCAGCTCGCCGCCACGGTCCTCGGCCTGCTGCACGATCGACTTCGGCACGTTCGTCGCCCGGCCCTCGACCCGAGCCCGCCGTACCCCGTGCCGCACCAGCCCACTGTCGGCGCGGCCGCCCAGCAGCATGTTCACGCCGGTCACGACCATCGTCTTACCGGCACCGGTCTCACCGGTCACAGCCGTGAACCCGGGGTCGAGGTCCAGTGTCGCGTCCTCGATCACACCCAGGCCGGTGATGCGGATTTCCGAAAGCATCAGGTCTCCTGTTGACCGTTGGGGTTGCGTTTGCGTTCGGCGGCACCGCGCCAGCCGAGCACCGGGAGGTCGAACTTGGCCACCAGCCGGTCGGTGAACGGGGCCTTGTGGGCCCGGGCCAGCCGGACCGGACGGGCTCCGCGCCGGACCACGATCTCGGCACCCGGCGGCACCTCGACCATCCGCCGGCCGTCGCACCACAGCACGCCGCGCCCGTTCCAGGTGCGGACCAGCTCGATCGACAGCCGCGACGACGGCGCCACCACGATCGGCCGCGAGAACAGTGCGTGGGCGCTGACCGGCACGAGCACGATCGCCTCGACCTCGGGCCAGACGATCGGTCCACCGGCCGAGAACGCGTACGCCGTACTGCCGGTGGGCGTCGCGACGACAACGCCGTCGCAGCCCCAGCGGGACAGTGGGCGGTTGTCGACCTCGACGAGCACCTCGAGCATCTTCTCGCGGGCGGCCTTCTCGACACTCGCCTCGTTCAGCGCCCAGGTCTCGAAGATCAGTTCGCCGTCGTGGCGGACGTCGACGGCCAGCGTCATCCGCTCCTCGACCGTGTAGCTGCGGTCCACCACCACCTGGACGATCCGCTCCAGGTCGTCGACGTCGGCCTCGGCCAGGAACCCGACATGGCCCAGATTCACGCCGAGCACCGGCGTACCGTGCGGGCGGGCCAGCTCGGTGGCGCGCAGGATCGACCCGTCGCCGCCGAGCACGATGATCAGCTCGACGTCGAGCGCCGCCTTCTCCGGGTTGTCGGCGATCTCGACCGGGTCGAGTTTGAGTGCTTCGGCCTCGTCGGCGAGCAGGCGGACCAGCAGACCGGCGCCGGTCAGCAGCCGGTGCACATCACGCGCCACCTCGACCGCTTCGTCCCGGCCGGTGTGCGTCACCACCAGCACGCGCCGCGGCTCAGCCACTCTGCCTCCTATTGCGGTCCACGCTCGATAGCGTCCTGCAGCATCGTCTCATCCAGCGGCGGCGCCGAACGCCGTATCCACAGGAAGTACTCGACATTTCCCGACGGACCGGGCAGTGGACTGGCCGCGACGCCAGCAATCCCCCAGCCGAGGTCTTGCGCCTTCTTGGCAACTCCCCGTACGGCGTCCGCGCGCAGCTCGGGGTCCCGGACCACTCCGCCCTTGCCGAGCCGCTCCTTGCCGACCTCGAACTGTGGTTTCACCATCAGCATCAGTTCGCCGTCCGGTTTCACCACTGCGAGCAGTGCGGGGAGCACCAGCGTGAGTGAGATGAAGCTGAGGTCGCTGACGACCAGATCAACCGGTTCACCACCGATCTGCTCCAGTGTCAGCGTGCGGACGTTCGTCCGGTCCATCACGGTGACCCGGTCATCGGTCTGCAGCGCCCACACCAGCTGCCCGTAGCCGACATCGACCGCGAACACACGCGCTGCCTCGTTGCGCAGCAGTACGTCGGTGAATCCGCCGGTGGACGCACCCGCGTCGAGCGCGACCCGGCCCTTCACCTGGACCTCAGGGAACGCCTCCAGCGCACCGATCAGCTTGTGCGCGCCACGACTCGCGTACCCCGGGTCGTCGGTCTCGGACGTGTCGACCACGATCGCCGCATCGGTCCCGACACCGGTCGCGGGCTTCGACGCGACAGCGCCGGACACCTTCACCTTGCCGGCCGCGATCAGCTCGCTCGCCTGCTCACGCGAGCGCGCCAGACCACGCCGTACCAGCTCTGCGTCCAACCGCGACCGCTTGACTCCCTTGGCCACTTACCTGCTGTCGCCTTGGTCGGAGTCGGCCTCGACCAGCGCGGTCTGCAGCCGCTCGTGCAGGTCGGCATACACCTCCGCGTGCTCGCCGACCGGCTTCTCGCGCAGGTCGTCCAGCCGGCCCATCACTTCTTCCACCAACGGGTGCCCGGACTCGTCCTGCGCAGGCTCGTCCTGCACAGGCTCGTCCTCGGCAGGCTCCGCGCCGTACTGGTCGTTCTGGGCGCCGGGCTCCGAGTCGTAGTCGGGCTGGGCCTGGGGCTCCTCGCCGCGCTCCGGCGCGTAGTCCGGTTCCACGTCAGGGTCGACGTCCGGGGGGAACTGCTCGCCAGGGTGTTCGGTCACGTCAGGCCTTCTTCGCTGCCGTCTTCTTGGCAGGTGCCTTCTTCGCGGCCACCTTCTTGGCAGGGGCCTTGGCAGCAGCCTTCTTGGCCGGGGCTGCCTTCTTGGCGAGAGCCTTCTTCGCCGGTGCGGCCTTCTTCGCCGGGGCCTTCTTGGCGGGCGTCACCGGTGCTGCTACCGGAGCAGGTGCTGCGGCCGCCTGGGCGTCCGCGAGCTCGCTCTCGAGCTGCTGCACCCGGCGGGCCAGTGCTGCGACCTCTTCGGTGCGGACGAACCCGAGGCGCGCGACCGCGCCCTCGACCTCGTTCGTCACGATCGCCTGCAGCAGCTGACGGTTGCTCTTGCTGGTGGCAACGATCTCGTCGGCCAGGTCGCCCACCTTCGTGGTCAGCCCGGACGTCAGTGCCTCCGCACCGGTCTGCTGCAGCAGCGCCTTCGCTGCCGCCTGGGCCTTCTGCTTGCTGACCTCGGTCAGGCCGTTCGCCAGCTGTACGTAGCCGCGCAGTGCGTCCATCACCATGACTGCCTCCTCGCTTCGTTCCAGCAACGGTAGCGCCTCTGCCCTGCATTACCAGCCAGGGCCGGCCTACCAGTTGGGGATGGCGTCACTTCTCGAGGCCGATGCGGTGCAGGGCCGCGTCGATGGCGATCGTGCCGAGCGCCGGTGCGGGTTTCGGCAGCGGACGGCGACTGCTGCGGGTCGCTGACTTGGCAGTCTTGGCAGTCGGCTTGACCGGCTCGTCGGTCGCGGCCCACACGGCCGACAGGATCGCGCGCAGCCCGTCGTACGGCTCGCCCTCGCCCTTCACTGCCACGGAACCGTTCACGACCTCAGCCAACCAGCCTGCACAGGTGTGCTTGCTGCCGTCAACAGTCACGCCAGGTTGCTTCTGCCCGAGCGCAGAGAGATCAGGAGCGATGTACGTCGGCCGCTCGTTCTTCGGCGCCCGCGCCAGGTCATGCGCGTCGTGAACACCGGTAGCGACCCACAGGCTCGCAATGCCGACTGCATGTGCGCCGGCGATGTCGGAGTCCAGCCGGTCACCGATCATCAACGGATTCTTGGCTTTCAGCCGCTCGATACTCGTCTCCAGCAGCGGTGGGGCCGGCTTGCCGGCAACGATCGGGTCCACCTCGACCGCGGCGCGGACTGCCTGCACCAGCGTGCCGTTTCCAGGCGCCATCCCCGCTGCGGTCGGGATGGTCAGGTCAAGGTTGGTCGCGAACCACTTCGCGCCCTCGTTGATCGCATGCGCACCATCGGCGAGCATCACCCAGTTCACATCCGGGTGGAAGCCCTGTACGACGGCCACCGGGCGGGCGTCGCTGCTGCGCACCGCAGTGAGCCCGTACTCCTCCAGAGCCGCGTAGAGCCCTTCACCACCGATGACGAGCACCGGCGATCCCTTGGGGTACTCACTCGCGATCAGCTTCGCTGCGGCCTGCGCGGAGGTCACCACGTCGTCAGCGATCACATCCAGCCCGAACGACGCCAGGTGCTCGGCCACGATCCGGGCCGGCCGGCTGGCGTTGTTGGTGATGTAGCCGATCCGCATGCCCTCCTTGGCCGCCTTACGCAGGTGGTCAGGCGCCTCGGGGACCGGGTCCGGTCCGACGTACACCACGCCGTCCAGATCGAGCAGCGCGACGTCGTACCGGCTCGCGAGCGGTTCATCACACTCTGACAGCGGCGCGGGCGCTTCGCCATGCGTGCTCATGAGTCCCGTCCTACGATGCGAGACATGCTGGATTCGAGGGGGAGCGTGTTGCGGCTGGACCCGCTGCGTGCGTGGCGGTTCGTCGCGGGGATGGTGAGCGGCCTGGGCGCGGTCACCTCACCGCCGTACGACGTGCTGGAACCCGCGCTGGTCCGGCGGCTGACTGCGTCTGATCTGCACAACATGGTGAGGCTCATCCTTCCACGCGACCCCAACCTGGGTCCGAGCCGGTACGACGAGCCTGCCCGGCGCCTCGCCGGTTGGCAGGAGGCCGGTGTGGTGATCCAGGACCCACGCCCGGCGCTGTACGTCTACGAGCAGCGGCTGGGCGACGCCGTACTGTGCGGTCTGGTCGGGTCACTCGCGCTGGATCCGCAGCGGCGCGTGGTGCTCCCCCACGAGAACGTGATGCCGCACTGGGTCGACGACCGCCTCGAACTGATGGAAGCCACCGACGCGGACCTGGAGCCCATCCTGCTCGCGTACGGCGACGGTGGCGCGGCCAGCGATGCAGTGGACGCGGCCAGGACCGGGGTGCCCTGGGTGGAGGCCGAAACCGAGAACGGCGCCGAACACCGCATCTGGCGGATCGATGACCCCGAGACGCTCGCAGTGATCGCCTCCGAGGTAGCAAAGCACGAGGCCCTGATCGCTGACGGCCACCACCGCTACGCGGCCTACCTGGAGCGCCGTCGCCGCGAGCCGGACCGTCCGGGCACTGACGTCGGCCTGGCGATGCTGGTCGACTACAACCGTCACCCGCTGACGCTGGATCCCATTCACCGCGTAGTGCCCGGCCTGACGCTCGACATGGTGCGCGCTCGCACGCCAGAGGGCTGGCACGTGCTGCCAGGTCGGCTGGTGGACCTCCCCGACCGGCTCACGATCACCGACGGCACCGACTGGATCACGGTCCGACCGTCCAACGGTCAGACCGTCCCCGTCGTCTCATCGCTCCACGAGCACCTGCTGCCCGCCTGGGGTGCGCCGATGGACGACATCACCTTCCACCACACGCTGTCCGACGCCCTGGCCCTGGCCGGCCCCACCCAGGCGGCTGTCGAGCTCACTGCACCGCGTCTGGACCAGGTGCTCGGCTCGGCGGTCCAGGGCGTCATCCTGCCGCAGAAGGCGACGTCCTTCGGCCCGAAGCCTCGCGTCGGACTGCTGTTCAGAGTGCTTTAGCTTCGACCTCACTGCGGGTGGGCGCTGTGGCGGGACCGCTACGGGTGACTGCGATGGCTGCGGCGACGTTGGCGCGGCGGGCCGCTTCGAGGACGTCGGTGCCGCGCAGGAGTTCAGCAGCAAACCATCCGCAGTGCGCGTCGCCAGCACCGTTGGTGTCGACGACGTCCACCTTGATGCTCGGCACTACCTGCACGGTGCCTTGCTGAGCAACGACGCAGCCGGCCGGTCCAGTCCGCACCACAGCGACAGCATTGCGTGGCAGTCGACCAGCTAGCTCTCGTGCAGCCTCCACTGGATCAGCCTTGCTGGTGAGCAGTTGCGCCTCGCGGTCGTTGCAGCTCAGCACCGCAGTGCGAGCCAGCGTGCGCGCCCAGATGTCGGGGTCGATGTCGGCCACCAGCGGACCAGGGTCCACCAGTAGCGAGCCGCCCTGCATCGCCAGCACCTGCTCGGCTTTCTCCGGCACCACCAGGCTGTAGCCGGAGACATAGCCGATGTCAGCAGGCTCTAGCGCTGGCAGTGGTTCGCCAACAGCCGTCTCGGCGCCGCTACCGGTGACGAACGTCCGCTCCCCTGTGCTGTCGAGCAGTACAACGCACACTCCGGTATCGACATCGCTAGTGATGTCCTGCGAGAGCGTGATGTCCGCAGCCGCGAGTTCTGCACGCACCCGGTCGCCACGTGCGCCGGTGCCGTGACCGCCTGCGTAGACCACGTCAGCACCCGCTCGGGCCGCGGCGGCCATCACATTGAACCCACCGCCGACGTACTCGATCGTGGAGAGCGCCAGCACATCACCGCCAACTGGTGGCAGAGCCGGTACCTGCATGACGAGGTCGATGACGACCTGTCCGGTGTGTACGAGTCGCCCGGTCACTGCGTGACCTCCAGTGTGGACTCGGCTTTCAGGGCTGCGGCGGTGTCAGAGGTGTCGGTGGCCATGCTGGCCTCCTTCGGTAGCGCGCAGTGCCAGCAGGCCGTCGACAGTTGCATCGAGGTCGAGCCGGTTGACGTGGCGAACCTGGTCGAGCAGGTCCGCCGGGAGTCCGGACATGCCGTGCTGTGCGCCGAGTACGGCGCCACAGATCGCGGCAATGGTGTCGGTGTCGCCGCCGAGTGATGCGGCGGTGGTGAGTGCGGTGCGGACGTCCTCGCCGAGCACCTCGACTAGGGCGAACGCCGCGACGACGGACTCGTTGGCGGCGACCGACGTACCGACGACTTCGTCGATTGCCGGGATGAGCTCGTCAGGCGCGAGGCCCTGAGCCCAGCCGCGGACCCAGCGCAGTCGGGCCGCGATGCTGCCGCCTGCGACCCAGTGGCCTCGCTGGCCCCCAGCAGTTGCGGCATCCTCAGCCGCGGCCACTGCGGTGGGCAGGTCAGCCCCACCCACGCCAGCCGAGACAGCCGCCGCCACCGCGGCGGCCGCAGCGATCCCGAGGCCTGTGTTGTGCGTGACCCGGCAGGACTCCAGTACGGCGTCCAGCAGCTCGTCACCGGCGTACGCGATGCCGACAGGCGCTACGCGCATGGCCGCGCCATTCGTCGTACCGTCTCGACCGGTCTGCTCGGCGGGCTCACCTGCAGCCAGGCGGTCCAGCGCGCGCTTGGTGGACGGGCCGAGCAGATCGAGCGAGCCGCGGCGGAGCATGTCCTGCTCCCAGGACTGCAGGGCTCCGGCGAACTTGTGCGGATCCACCCGGCCGTTTCCCTCGACCAACAGCCGTGCGAGCAATAGCGCCTGCTCGGTGTCGTCGGTGATGGTTCCGGCCGGCATGTCCGGTGCGATCGGCTGGTCCGGCGCACCAGGCAGGAGCCGGTCCACGACGCCGTACCGGGCTGCGATGTCGGCGCGGGACATCGACTGGGTGGGCATCCCCAGCGCGTCTCCGATCGCCAGACCGTACAGAGCGCCCAGCGCCCGGTCCCGGGTACTCATCGGGCCGACGGAAAGCTCAGGTGGAACCGGAACCGCTGCGGATCCAGCAGGCTCGTCACATGCTCGACCAGAGCGCCGTCCTGGTCGAGGGTGACCCGGACCGCCCGCAGGAACAGCTCTCCGGCCGTTCGGTCGAGCAGAGCGGCGTCAGCGGCGTCCAGCGGCTCGACGGAGATCCACTGCTCGCCACCAGTGCCTTGGCGACCGGCGGCTCGCAGGGTCGCTGTGATCGAGTCGTCGACCAGTCCTGTGGTGGGCAGTTCGACCATGGTGCCGACGGCCGGTAGCGCGGAAACCTCGATAGATACCGGGTGTCCTTCAGAGCGGCGCAAGCGGCGGACGGTGACGATCGGCCCGTACTGCTCCTCGACCGCCGGGTCGCCACCTGCCTCGATCCCCAGCAGTTCGGTGCGCACGTCGGCACCGCCTTCGGCCAGCGCGCGGGCCCAGCCAACCTGCTGGTCGAGTGGCTTCCCGTCGAACGTCACGAACGAGCCGACGCCGGACTCGGTGGCGATCAGCTCCCGCCGCTGCAGCTCGGCCAGCGCGCTGCGCACCGTGCCCCGGGAGACCTGGTAGCGGGTCGCGAGCTGGTTCTCGCCCGGGAGCCGCTCACCATGCGCCAGCCGGCCGGCCCGGATGTCGGTGGCCAGCTCCGCAACCAGCTGGGATCGCTTCGAGCGACATACCTGTTCAGACATGTACATACATGTACAACCAGGCGGTCAGCCCGTCAAGAGCGGTGGTACAGACCGAGGAATTCCTCACGCAGCGGCTTGCGGGCCGCCCGGTGCCTCTCCACCAGCCGCCCGAGGGCGAACGCCAGCTCCGGCTCAGCAGTCGGCACGAGCGCAGTCAGCGCGTCTGCAGCCGCGCACTGGTCCTGGTGCTGTCCCAGCAGCTCCTGGTACCTGGCCGCCTGGACAGCAGTCGCGTGCGCCTCGTCCCCGAGCACAGTCGCGCAGGTGTCAGCGGCGTACCGCATGCGCTTGGCCAGCAGCCGCACCTCATGCCAGTCGTCCTCCTGCGTCCACGGCTGCAGCTTGTCCGCCTCCCCTGCGAACACCTGTACGGCGCTGTCCAGCAGCTCGGGCAGCACCTCGCCACACGGCTTCACAGCCTTCCGTTTGAGCCCGGGCGCGGCCGCCGCTGCCTCCAGCGTGCCCAGCAACGTGGCAGTGCGTTCCCCCGCGACCACCTCGGCCGAGCGTGCCGCGGCGCGCTCCAGTCCGGCGGTGAGGGTCCGCAGGATCTGCTCGACGTGCTCCGGGTCGTCCTCGCTGGTCGACGTCTCCTTGACGAGTGCTGCGATCACTTGCAGATCGCGTGCCTCACCACAGGCGTTCGCCAGCTCCGCGAGCTCGCGCCTGAGGTCTGTGGCCCACTCCCCCGCCAGGAACCCCTTGAAGAGCTTCAGGTTGCTCCGCAGCCGCCGGCACGAGACCCGCACCTGATGGATGGCGTCATCCTCGCCCTTCTCCACCATCACCACCGCCCGCCGGAGCCGACGGCCTCCCTTGGCGAGCGCGTTCCCAATCAGCACCTCAACCGGCGTCTCCGCCTCCAGCAGCCCCACGCTTGCTCCCATCGCCCCATTCTCCCGGCGCCACTCCACCCCCGATCAATTCCTGCGCGTCGCCCCCGGACGCACTTGCGCGGGGATGCTGCAACGTCCGAAGACCCGCAGTACGTGGTCGGCGTGTTTTCGGACGCTGTGACCCAGGCAGGCGCAACGTCCGAAGACCCGCAGCACGTCGTCGGCGTGTTTTCGGACGCTGTGACCCAGGCAGGCGCAACGTCCGAAGACCCGCAGCACGTAGTCGGCGTGTTTTCGGACGCTGTGACCCAGGCAGGCGCAGTCCCCTCCCGGCATTCCCACCCGCACGGTGGCTTCGCTCGACGCGCCATTACCTGGCGCCCCGCCTCGACTGTGAGGAGAGTGCCGCCGGTAAACGATGGAGAACGACAGAGAGGTCACACTCGACGGTGCCCTTGCCACACTTGGCACACTCGCCGATCAGTTCGCTCGAGTGGGCGTAGGCCCCGAACGTGAAAGAGCCGCCGGGGGTCACCCGGCGGCTCCATCAGCACAGCGCTGTTCTACTGCTCGGACTTCTCCGGCTTGTCCTCGGCCACAACCTCGTCGGTCGCGTCCGTGTCGGTCGCGTCCTCGTCGCCCTCGTCGGTTGCGTCCGCGTCGTCCTCGTCGGTCGTGTCCGCAGCGGACTCGTCGTCGGGCTCATCGGCTTCGTCGTCGTCGGACTCGTCGAGGTCGCCGAAGTTGTCTTCATTGTCGACCTCGTCGACCTCCAGCACGGTCGCGGTGTCGTCCGCCGTACTGGGGTCGGACTCTTCGACCTCCTCCTCGATGTCTTCGTCGAGGTCGGTGAACTCGAGGCCTTCGAGCTCGGCGGCGCGCTCAGCGGCTCCGGTGGAGCCGTCGGCGTCCGCACCGGCAGCGCGGTGGAACCAGACCAGAGCCTCTTCGGTCCGGCCGGCCGCAGCCAGCGCGTCGGCGTACGCGTAACGCAGTCGCGGCAACCAGTCCGCACGGGTTCGCTTGGTCAGCTCCGGCACCTCGAGCACCTGGATTGCGGCGGCGACCTGGCCCATGTCGCGCCGGGCGCCGGCCGTCACGATCAACAGCTCGATCTGCGTCGGCTCGGACAGGTCCCGAACGTGCTTGTCCTGCGCCAGCGCCAGCGCCTTCTCCGGACGCCGCAGTGCACGCTCACAGTCGGCCATCATCGCGAGCACTTCGTGGTTGCCGGTCATCCGCCGTACGGCGCGGAACTCGGTCAGCGCCTCGTCATAATGCTCAGCCAGGTACGCCGTGATCGCTACGGCCTCGCGGACACCGCCGAGGCGGGCAGCGAGTCGCCGAGCCGTCTTGGCATGCAGGTACGCCAGCTCCGGGTCGTCGTCCAGGACTCGCCCAGACGCCACCAGGTGCTGCGCAACCAGGTCCGCCAGGCTGCGCGGCAACGAGCGCAGCTCGGCCTTCGGGCCACGGTCCAGCTCCGCGCCGGTGATGCCCTCAGGAATCACCGGGTCGTCGCGGCGCGGACCAACCCTCTCCTCGTCGTCCCGCCGCGGCCCACCGCGCCGGTCGTCACGCCCACCGCGCGCACCGCGTGCGTCGCGATCGTCCCGCTTGAAGGCGCCACGCTCACCACGCGCCGGCCCGGCACTGCGAGCACCGCCGCGCACGCCACCGCGGTCATCCCGCGGCGCCGAGCGCTGATCCCGACGGCCTTCGCCCCGGTCATCCCGCCGGAACCCACCGGGAGCACTGCCCCGGTCGTCCCGAGCCGGACGCTCGGTCCGAGGCGCACTACGGTCATCACGAGCAGGCCGAGCATCCCGACTGTACCCACCACGGTCATCACGCGCCGGACGCTCACCGCGGGGTGCACCACGGTCATCGCGCGCCGGACGGTCCCCACCACGGAATCCACCGCGGTCGCCACCACCGGAACGGTCATCACGGTTGTAACCGCCACCGGCCGGGCGGCTGTAACCGCCGCCGCTGGAACGGTCATCGCGGTTGTACCCACCGCTGGCGGGACGGCTGTCACGGTTGTAGCCACCACCGCTGGAGCGATCGTCGCGGTTGTAGCCGCCCCGATCGTCACGCGCCGGACGCTCGGTCCGGGGGGCGCTGCGGTCATCGCGAGCCGGACGCGCATCGCGGCTGTAGCCACCACGGTCATCACGCGCCGGACGGTCGCCGCCACGGAACCCACCGCGGTCGCCACCACCGGAACGGTCATCACGGTTGTAACCACCACTGGCCGGACGGCTGTCGCGGTTGTATCCGCCACCACTGGGGCGATCGTCACGCCCACCCGTGGAGCGGTTGTCCTTGTTGTAGCCGCCGCTGGAGCGGTCGTCGCGGTTGTAACCACCGCGGTCGCCACCACCGGAGCGGTCGTCACGGCGGTACCCGCCGGAACGGTTGTCGCCACCGCGGTCGTCACGCCCGCCGGCCAGCTGGCCACCGAACGGATCGCGGCGGCCCTTGTCGTCACCACGGGAGCCAGCGAATCCACGCCGGTTCTCTGTACGCGGCTCGTCCCGGTCACCACCGCTACGCGGCGCACTGCGCGGGGCACCGGTACGCGGGGTGTCCCCACGACTCGAAGCCCCCCGGAAACCACCGGAGCTGCGCTGACCACCGCCGCCACCGGAACCGCCACCGGTCCGATTGCCGCCGTACCCAGAGCCGCCGCTCGAGCCACCGGATCCCGAACGGTTTCCACCGCTGGAGCCGCCACTCGAACCCGAACGACCGCCGAAGCTCGAACCGCCACCGGAACCAGAACCAGAACCAGAGCGCTTCCCGCTGTAGCCGGCACCACCGGATTCGGGACGTCCCCCGCTACTACGGCCGGAACGGCCACCGCTCCCGGAGGAACCGCGACGGTCCCCCGAGCCGGACCGGGGATTGCGAGGTGGCGTCGCCACAGTGACTCCTTCGATGCTGAAGTGCGGGGTAACCGCACTAACCTACCGCCCCGTGCCCCAGAGCCCCTCATCGAGAGGTCCGGAGCCCACCTGGCGAGCATCGCCCGGAGGTCCGGTGCAGCGAAAAAATAGCCGGACATATGTTAAGGGCCACCCCTCACGGGGTGGCCCTTAACAGTGTGAAAGTCCGGCGGCGTCCTACTCTCCCACGACCTCCCGGTCGCAGTACCATCGGCGCTGAAGGGCTTAACTTCC
>NZ_JBHVWY010000018.1:129914-223522 GCF_042882005.1 Kribbella sp. NPDC058245 | reverse complement strand
CCCTTCCCTGGCTGGGTGGCTCCCTCTTCGTTAGGGGGCCATTGTTCGGTTTTCCTTTTCTGCTCGGCGTGTCCCCGTTTCACACGACACCCCCCCCCCCGACCGGTAGCAGGTTAGAACCAGGTCTTACTGGTCACCGCGTGCTTGAGCTGTGCCTCGCTCAGCGGCGGAGCCGGGTCCAGTCAGTCGCAGTGGATTGCTGTGAACAGACCGATCACCGCAGCCGACGCGTCGCCGCCCGGAAGCGGGTTGTAGGAGAGCGTGGCGTGGGTGGAACCGGAGTGTGTCGAGTACGTCGTGTAGCCGAGGATCTCGCCGCTGTGTCCTTCGACGGTCGTCCCGCACGGAAGGTGAAACCGCTGCAGTCCCAGGCCGTAGTCGAACAGCGACGTGGCCGGCACATAGCGCCGCATCTCGGCCAAAGCGGCTCTGCTCGTCAGTCGGGCCGCGAAGAGCGCGTCGAAGAAGCGGTTGAGGTCGGCTGTCGTCGAGATCATCTCGCCGGCCGCCCAGTCCAGTGACGGGTTCATCAGTGTCGCGTCGACCAGGTGGCCGTCGACCGAGGTGTAGCCGGGCGCATGCGGGTTCGGAAGTCCGGGCCGATCTCCGGGCAGACTTGTGTGCGTGAGCCGCAGCGGTCTCAGGATCCGCCGGCTGATCTCAGCGCCGTACGGACGGCCTGTCACGCGCTCGATCAGCAGACCGGCCACGATGTAGTTGGTGTTCGAGTAGTGCCAGCCGGTGCCGGGCGGGAAGTACGGCGGGTGGCTGAAGGCGACCTGCAGTAGTTGTGCCGGTTCGTAGTGCCGGAAGCGGTCGGCTCCCCGCCAGCGGTTGGTCGACCACCCGGCGTCGTGGGCGTAGTCGTAGATGCCGCTGGTGTGGTCGAGCAGTTGCCGGACGGTGATTCGACGCCCGTCCGGTACGACGCCGGGCAGGTATCGCTCGATCGGTGTATCGAGCCGGACCCGCTGCTCGTCCACGAGCTGGAGAACGACGGTCGCCACGAAGGTCTTCGTCACGCTGCCGATCCGGAAATAGGCGTCGGGTGTGATGGGACCGGCCGCACCGGACTGCGCGCCGACCGCGAGCACGGCGGTGGACGCGGCCCCGTCGTCGACGAGTTGCTGGAGCTGAGGGGAGGGGAAGATCGCCAGCACGGCGCTGGCCAGAAGGGCGGTGAAGTTCATGCCAGAACGCTATGAATTCAGGCGCGCCGGCGATATCCGGCCAGCCCCCGAAGTCGGGCGGGGGATAACCCCACCTAAGATCGGACCGTGGGCCGGCTCAACCGAATCGGTCCGCAGCGCGTCTTGTAGGTGAAGGCACTGTCCGGGAACTTCCGGCCGGAGCACCGCGTTGAGCCGTCGTACCAGCATCTCAGGGTCGAACCCGGGTGTTCCCGACGTGCGCAGAGGACGGTGACCGAGGCACCATGGCCTTCACGCTCATTGCCGAGAGGACCCAGGGAGGCGTCGCGGTGAAGCCGCTCGACACGTCGCTCGCGCCCGTGCGCCAGCCAGTGCCGGAGACGCTGCCCTCGTGGGACGAGATCGTCCGCACGCACTCCGCCCGGGTCTACCGGCTGGCCTACCGCCTGACCGGGAACAAGCACGACGCGGAGGACCTCACCCAGGAGGTCTTCGTCCGGGTCTTCCGGTCGCTGTCGTCGTACACCCCTGGCACCTTCGAGGGCTGGCTGTACCGGATCACCACCAACCTGTTCCTGGACGGTGCCCGCCGCAAGCAGCGGATCCGGTTCGACGGCCTGCCCGACGACGCGCACGACCGGCTGCCGGCCAAGGGCGAGGGCCCGGCCGAGAAGCTCAACTCGGAGCTGTTCGACCACGACGTCCAGGACGCCCTGGACTCGTTGCCCGAGGACTTCCGCGCCGCCGTGGTGCTCTGCGACATCGAGGGCATGACGTACGACGAGATCGCCGACGTGCTGGACGTGAAGCTCGGCACCGTCCGCAGCCGGATCCACCGCGGCCGGTCGATGCTGCGCAAGCACCTGGAGCACCGGGCCCCGCGGCCCGGCCAGACCCGGATCAGCGGTCCCTCCGTGGACGGACTGCTCGGTGAGAGTTCCGGAGGTGAGTGGCGGTGACCCTTCAGCACCCGATGGACAAGCTGAGTGCCGTCGTCGACGGCCAACTCGACCATGACTCGCGGGACAAGGTCCTGAGCCACCTGGTCGGCTGTGACACCTGCCGCGCCGAGGTGGACGCCCAGCGTCGGCTGAAGGCCCGGATGGCTGCCCTGGAGGCGCCGGATCCGTCCACTGACCTGATGCAGCGGCTGATGGGTGTCTCGTCGTTCGCCACCGAGCCGCGTGAAGAAGTCCGCCCGGTGGTCACACCGGCACCGACGCTCTTCCCGCAGCGCTCTGCTTTCCCGGCGGCCCGCACGGGCGTCAGTCGCCCGGGAGCACCCCGGCCGACGCGCTCGCGCCGTCGTACCGGCGTGCTCAGCGCAGCAGGCTCCGCAGCCGCCGTCGCTTCACTGCTCGGTACGGCGTTTGTCGTCGGCGACCCGGCTCGGTCGGAGCAGCCGCCGTCGCTGCAGCCGCCGATGACCAGCTTCTCGTCCGACCACGCCAGCACCAGCGGTGGGACGCCCTTCGCTGACCCTGTCTCGACCTTCAACCCCTACGGCGGGTTCAGTAACTCCTACAACGGGTTCAGCTCGACGCTGCAGCCGGTGGCCCTGACCGGGCGCTGATCGGTGAGCCTCAACCGGCTCGCCGTTCTGGTCAGCACCGCACTGATCGGTATCGGCCTGCCCCTGCCTGCCACCGCGGCCTCCGCGATCGACCGCGAGGACGCCCCACAGGCCGTCAACGCGCTCGAGCGCGCTGCGGCGGCTCCGAACGAGGTTTCGTACCACGGCACCCAGATCATCACTGCCTGGGGACCGCAGGGCGCCAGTTCGGCGATGCTCGACATCGTGCACGCGGCCTCGCAGGGCTCAGAGATCAGTGTGGTCGGCTCCGCGTCCTCACCGGGTGCCAAAGCGTTCGTGCAACGCGTGACCAGTACCGAGGCCTCGATCGACGGCGGTCCGCTCTCGCTGCTGCAGGCGACGTACAAGCTGGTCTACAAGTGCTGCCTGGAGCTGATCGGGCGGACGGCGATCCTGGTCGAGGCGGTGCGCGACGACCAGACGCTCGCCGGGCGGTTCTGGATCGACAAGGCGACCGGACTGCTGCTGCAGCGTCAGCTGTTCAGCGTGGACGGCAAGACGATGGTCCGGGCGACCGTGTTCACCGACCTGGCGATCGAGAGCTCGGACTTCATCGGGCACCTGCCGCCGATGACTCCGAACGGTGTGGAGCCGCTCGGCCTCGGCAAGGTCGACAGCCTGCGGGCCGACGGCTGGGTCTGCGCACCTGAGCTGCCCGCGGCCCTCAAGCTGTATGACGTCCACCGGGACACCACCAACGGTTCACTCCAGTTCTCGTACTCCGACGGTCTCTTCAACGTCTCCCTGTTCGAGCAGCGCGGTGCCCTGGACCCGGCCGCCGTGGCCGGCTTCACCCCGACCGCTACGCCCGGCGTCTACGTCCGCTACGGCATGCCCTCGTACGTCGTCTGGTCGTCGGGCGGGATCGTCTACACACTGATCGGCGACCTGCCGCCGGACTCCCTCGGGAAGGTGGTCGACTCCTTCCCGCACGACCTGCCGGAGAAGCTCAGCGCGGTCCAGCGGATCGGTAGTGGACTGGCCAGAATCGCGACCTGGCTCACTCCGATGGGTGCGCTTTCGCCAAAGCTGGGATAATCGGAGACGGATGGATTCTCCCGGCTACTCTCGGGAGTGGCACCGGCCGATGTTCCCGACCCGAGTGAGGCGATCACGTGAGCACCAACGACGCCGAACCGACGCCCCCCAGTACGCCGGAGACCACAGCTCCGTTGACCGGGTTGACGCCGCCTGCGCCCGGCTCCGGGACCACACCGCTGGCTCCGCCGCGCAGTGATGAGGCCTACCGGCAGACGGCCAGCTCGCAGCGGCCCGCGCTGCCGCAGCAGCCGCTGCAGTCGAGCCAACCCGGACCGATGCGCTCTGTCACGCAGCGCAGCTTCGGCGCGCAGGAGCCGACGTTCCGCCCGGTCTACCCGGGCCAGGCCTGGCCGACCGAGCGCCCCGGCTACCAGGGCCCGGTGCCCCCGCCCCCGCTGGACTGGCATCAGCAGCAGGCCCGCGCGTACACGCCGAGTCAGCCGCCCAAGAAGTTCGACAACCGCATCATCCTGATCGCCGGCATCGTGGCGCTGGTCGTCGGCCTGCTGGCCGGTGGCGGTGCGGCCGTCACCGTGGTCGCCCTGAACGACGGCAACGGCCCGATCGCCCAGCAGCCGGACGTCCCGGTCGGGACCGGCACCGACCCGAAGATCCGCACCGGATCGGTTTCGGCCGTCGCCAGCACCCTGCTGCCGAGTGTGGTCCAGCTCCGGGTCGAGGGGGCGGACAACTCCCAGTCGACGGGCTCCGGGTTCGTCATCGACAACGCCGGTCACGTGCTCACCAACAACCACGTCGTCGCCGACGCCGCCAAGGGCGGATCGATCCAGGTCATCACCGAGCAGGGCAAGTCGCAGACCGCGCGTCTGGTCGGCCGCTCTCCGGCGTACGACCTGGCTGTCGTCCAGGTGGTCGGGCTGGCCGCGCCGTCGGTGCAGTTCGGTCAGTCGGAGCAGGCGGTCGTCGGGCAGGACGTGGTCGCCATCGGCTCACCGCTCGGGCTGGCCGGGACCGTCACGTCGGGCATCATCTCGGCGAAGAACCGGCCGGTGACGGCCGGGGACAGCGCGGACCAGGCGTCGTACATCAATGCCCTGCAGACCGACGCGGCGATCAACCCGGGCAACTCGGGCGGGCCGCTGGTCGACATGAACGCACGGGTGATCGGCGTGAACTCCGCGATCGCCGCCGTCCGCGGTGCGCAGGAGGGCCAGACCGGCAACATCGGGCTCGGGTTCGCGATCCCGATCGACCAGGCCCGCCGGACCGCGCAGCAGCTGATCGCGAACGGCAAGGCGACGTACCCGGTGATCGGCGCGAACGTCGACATGCAGTTCGAGGGCGGCGCCCGGGTGAACCTGGTCAATGCCGGCTCACCGGCCGCACGGGCCGGGCTGCGGGTCGGCGACGTGATCACCGAGATCAACAAGCAACTGGTCGACACCGCCGAAGGACTGATCGTCGCCATTCGCTCGCACCAGCCCGGCGAGAGCGTCCGCCTGGTCTACGAACGTAGCGGCCGTCCGCGTGAGGCGACCGTGACGCTCGCCCCGCAGGTCGGCTGACACCCGCTCGGGTACGCTGTGCCGGGGCACGAGAAGTGAGGTGAATCCATGTTCGGCATCGGGCCGCTCGAGCTGGTCGTGATCGCGATCGTCGCTGTCCTCGTCTTCGGTCCGGATCGGCTGCCGGAGTTCGCACGGACGGCCGGTCGCCTGCTGCGGCAGGTGCGCCAGATGGTCAGCAACGCGCAGAACGATCTGCGCAGTGAGCTCGGCCCGGAGTTCGCCGACCTGGAGCTGCAGGACCTCAATCCGCGCAACTTCGTCCGCAAGCACCTCCTCGAGGGCGACGACTTCGACGACAAGCCCGTCTCCACGGACTTCGCCGACACGCCTCAGCGGCTGCCCGCCGGTGCCAAGCCCCCCTACGACCCCGAGTCCACCTGACCTGAGCGGTGGCGCTGCACAGCGCCCGGGGGCTTTGGACAAGTCATGACCTGTTCCAGGCCCCCACACCCTGTTCAAGTCCTACGGTTCTGGCTCCCCGGACGGCCGAGCGGCCGTCAGGAGCCGGTACGGCGGTTCAGCGGCCGGCGGGGCTGAGGCCTAGTTGGCGTCCGAGGAGGCCTCGGGGTTTGCCACCGAGCTTGGCGGCGATGCCTTCGAGGACCTGAGCCGCCGGGGTGTCCGGGTTGGCGAGGGCCAGGGGCTGGCCGAGGTCGCCGCCGCTGCGGAGGCGCTCGTCCAGGGGGATCTCGCCGAGCAGGGGGATCGGGTAGCCGAGGCGGGCCGACAGGGTCTCCGCGACGCGGGCGCCGCCGCCGGAGCCGAAGATCTCGATCCGGTGCTCGGGGCCGCAGTGCGGGCAGGGCAGGAACGACATGTTCTCGACGACACCCGCGACGCGCTGGTGCACCATCTGCGCCATCGTGCCAGCCCGCTCGGCCACCTCGGCGGCGGCCTCCTGCGGGGTGGTCACGACGATGACCTCGGCGCTGGTCAGCCGCTGGCCGACCGAGATCGCGATGTCACCGGTGCCCGGGGGCAGGTCGAGGAGCAGGACGTCGAGGTCGCCCCAGTAGACGTCCGCGAGCATCTGGACGAGCGCACGGTCCAGGATCGGGCCGCGCCACGCGACCACCTGATCGCGCTTCGGCTTCAGCATGCCGATCGAAATCACCTTCACGCCGTGCGCGGGCACCGGCATGATCATGTCGTCGACCGCGGTCGGCCGCTCGTCGGCGACCCCGAACATGGCCGGGATCGAGTGCCCGTAGATGTCCGCGTCCAGGACGCCGACCGAAAGGCCCTGGCGGGCCATCGCGACGGCGAGGTTCACCGTCACCGAGGACTTGCCGACACCGCCCTTGCCGGAGGCGATCGCGAACACCTTGGTCAGCGAGTCGGCCCGCGAGAACGGAATCTCCTTCTCGGCGACGCCACCGCGCAATTGCGTCTGCAGCGCAGCCCGCTGCTCGGCCGACATCACCCCGAGGTCGATCTCGACCCCGGTGACACCGTCGAGCTTGCTCACCGCCGCAGTCGTGTCGCGCCGCAGCGTGTCCTTCATCGGACAGCCCGCGACGGTCAGCAGAATCCGGACCGCGACCACGCCGTCCTCGCGAACGACGACGGACTCGACCATCCCGAGATCGGTGATCGGTTTCTTGATCTCGGGGTCGAGCACACCACCGAGAGCTGTGGTTACCTGATCAGCAGTGGGGGGAGCCATACCCCAAGGCTACGTGCTCACCAGAACCGACCGGACCACGGTCCATGTGACGTAGCCCCCGCAAGGCAACCTTTAGCTGCGGTCCGTCCCCCGCCCGCCGCACAACCCCGAGCGATTTGCCTGCCTAGCCAGCCAAATCAGGGGTTCCGCACCCTGGTTATGAGTACATAACCCCCCATTTCCGTGCCTAGCCAGGCAAATGTGGCGGGGTGGGAGGGCGTTGGTCAGGGCTCGTTGGCTGGTGGGGAGGGGAGGGGAGGGCGTGGGGGTTAGAGGCCGGGGGCGCCGTAGATCGGGAACCAGCGGGAGAGGTCTGGTTCGAGGCGGAGATCGGTGGCCAGGAGGGACTTGATCTGCAGTTCGGTGGCGTTGTCACGACGGTCGGGGCCGACGGGGGCGAACGGGTACCAGGAGCCGCGTTTGTAGAGGTAGACCAGGCCGAGGGACTTGGTGCCGTTGGTGAAGGCGACCAGGGTGCAGAGGAGGGCGGGGCCGAAGCCGGCGTCGACCAGTGAGCTGTTCACGCCGTGCAGGTCGGTGACGAGACCCTCCACGTTGTCGGGGGTCGTCTCGCGGACCAACCACGTGAACCCGTACGAGTCCGTCGTACTGGTGAACTTGCCGTCGTCGAGGGCGAGCAGCTTGTCGACCTCGGTGCGCAGGGTGGAGAAGCCACCGCCCTCGGCCGCTTTGAAGCAGACCGAACCGCTGCCTGTTGGGCGGTAGTCGGCAGCGGTCTCCAACGTGATCGCGGCAGATGGCAGCGAGAACAGTTGGTCGAGGTTCGGCGGCACTGCTTTGCTGCGGCCGAGCAAGATGTCGAGGAAGCCCATAACCCTAAGCTTGCTCGCCCAGCTCGCGGGAGAGCACACCGAGTCGGTCCAGGCGTGTCTCCAGCGACGGGTGGGTCGCGAACAGCGAGGACAGTGAGACGCCCTTGCCGGAGATGGCCGGGGCGAAGAAGAAGGCGTTGAAGGCCTCCGCCTGCCGCAGGTCGCGGGACGGTATTCGCGCGATATCCCCGCTGATCTTCGTCAACGCAGACGCCAGCGCTGATGGCCGGCCGGTCAGCATCGCGCCGGCTCGGTCCGCGGCCAGCTCGCGGTAGCGCGAGAGTGCACGCGTCAGCAGGAACGAGATTGCGTAGACCGCGGCCGACACCGCAACGATCGTCAGCACGATGACGGCCGTGTTCTGATCACGCCGGCCGCCGAGACCGCTGTAGAGCCCGAAGCGGGTGATCAGTCCAGCCAGTACGCCGAGGAACGACGCGATCGTCATCACCGCGACATCGCGGTGTGCGACGTGTGACAGCTCGTGCGAGAGAACACCCTCGAGCTCGTCCGCATCGAGTCGGCGCATGATCCCGGTCGTCACGCAGACGACGGCATTGTTCGGATTCCGGCCGGTGGCAAAGGCATTCGGCAGGTCGACGTCGGCGATCGCGATCCGCGGCTTCGGCATGTCCGCCAGTGCGCAGAGCCGGTCGATCGCACCGTGCAGCTGGGGTGCCTCTTCCGGCGTGACGATCCGGCCGCCCATCGCGTACAGCGCGATCTTGTCGGAGAAGAAGTACTGCACGAACAGCGCGCCGCCGGCGATCACGACCGCGAGCACCGCGCTCCGGGTCAACGCGATCAGCGCTGCGACAAAGCCGACGTACAGGAGACCGAGCAGGAAGCTCGTCACGAGCATCCGCCTGCTCAGCCCCCGATCGGGCGCGAACCTGCTCTTCACCGTGACCTCCAACTGTTGCCTGTCACCGAGATTAGCGCGGCCCCAAAGGGCTCTCGCGATCCAGTTCGGCCAGCAGCGACTTCAGCTCCGAGCGGAGGAAGTCGCGGGTGGCGACCTCGCCGACGGCCATCCGCAGCGACGCCATCTCGCGGGCCAGGAACTCCATGTCGGCCCGGGTCCGGGTGTCGATGTCGCGGTCGCGTTCGTACTGGACGCGGTCGCGGGACTCCTGCCGGTTCTGCGCGAGCAGGATCAGCGGTGCGGCGTACGACGCCTGCAGGCTGAGCGCGAGCGTGAGGAAGATGAACGGGTACTGGTCGAACCGCACGCTCTCCGGCGCGAAGATGTTCCAGATCACCCAGAACAGGATCGTCGCGGTCATGTAGACCAGGAACTTGCCGGTGCCGAGGAACCGCGCGATCCGCTCCGACAACCGGCCGAACGCATCGGCGTCGTACGCGGACCGGATGGCAAGGGTGCGGCGCAGTTCCCGCGGGATGTCCAGGCGGTTGGCGCTGCGCGAGCGCCGGTCGTCCGTACCGCGGTCGTCACGAGCCATCGTGGTCCACCTCCTGCGGTTGGTCGTTGTCGCGCCAGTCAGCGGGCAGCAGATGGTCCAGTACGTCGTCCACGGTGACCGCGCCGAGCAGCCGGCCCTCGTCGTCGAGCACTGGCGCCGCCACGAGGTTGTACGTCGCCAGGTATTTGCTGACCGCGGTCAGACTGTCGTCCGGCCGCAGACCGTCCAGGTCGGTGTCGAGTGCGGCGGACACGAGCTCTGACGGCGGTTCCCGGAGCAGACGCTGGATGTGGCCGACTCCGATGAACCGTCCGGTCGGAGTCTCCAGTGGTGGCCGGCAGACGTAGATCATCGCGGCCAGTGCCGGACTGAGCTCGGCGTTGCGGACATGAGCGAGCGCATCGGCCACAGTTGCGTCCACTGGCAGGATCACCGGCTCTGACGTCATCAGACCACCGGCAGTGCGCTCCTCATACGTGAGCAGTCGCCGTACATCCTCAGCCTCGTCCGGCTCCATCAGTGTCAGCAGGGCCTCTGCCGTCTCGGTGGGCAGCTCTGCGATCAGGTCGGCCGCGTCGTCCGGTGACATCTCTTCGAGTATGTCGGCCGCGCGCTCGGTGTCCAGTCCGGCCAGGATCTCCACCTGGTCGTCCTCGGGCAGCTCCTCGAGCACATCGGCCAGACGCTCGTCGTTCAGCGCCGCAGCGATCTCCTTACGCCGCTTGGGCGACAGATCATGCAGTACGGCGGCCAGGTCGGCTGCACGCATGGAGTCGAACGCAGCCAGGATGTGGGTGGCTCCCTGACCCTCCTCGACCTGCGCGAACCCGGTCACCTCGGCCCAGTCGAGTACGTAGGACTGACCACGTCGCCGGAACCGCTTACTGCCTTCGCGGACCGCCACCTTCGACAGCACCCAGTCCTTGGTCCGCCACTGCTCCATGGCCATGTCGAAGACCACACCGACCGTTCCGGTCTCCCGGACGGTGACAGTGCGGTCCAGCATCTCGCCCAGTACCAGGATCTCGGTGGTGCGCTGTTCGAAGCGCCGCATGTTCACCAGACCGGTCGTGATCACGTGACCGACGTCGACCGAGGTCACCCGCGTCATCGGCACGAAGATGCGCCGCCGGGCGAACACCTCGACCACCAGCCCGAGGATCCGCGGCGGCTGCGTACCCTGCCGCAGCATCGCGACCACGTCGCGCACCTTGCCGACCTGATCCCCATTGGGGTCGTAAACAGGCAGACCAGCCAGCCGTGCGACATAGACACGCGTAGGTCCGCTCATCCGCGTCGCTCCGCTCCGAGCGCGGATGAGCGACAAGTCGCGCTGTGCTTTCTGATGAACTCGCTTCGCTCGTTCATGACCGAAGGCTAACCCGCAGCGCCTCAGCTCAACTTGCGACGGCCACGGACGCGCCGGTGCAGCGTGATCGGCTTCTTGCCCCGGGTCGTAGCAGGGGTCTCAGCAGGCGTTTCGTACGGCGAAGCCCCGTCAAAGCCGGTCATCTCGCCCGTGGGCTCCAAAACGAGCACGTCCGCCTCAGAACGCCACCGCTCCAGCTGGGTATCCAGTCCGGCCGCGTTGAGCCGTTCCGTCCGCAGAACCAGCGCAGCAGCCGTCCACTCCTCGGTACCCGGCGCCAACCGCCGTACCGTCGCAGTCCAGCTCGCCAGCCGGTTGGTAGCAGGCTTAGCCGGTACGACGACCTCCGCCGTACCGGCCGTGACCAGTCCGGCCAGCGGCTGCTCCGCACTACCGTCCGCATCCGCCAGTACGACGTACTGGCCGTCGACCGTCGCGAACCACGCAGGAGCCGGGCGGCCGCCGTCCCAGGACAGCCAGACCAGTCCGGCCTTCTTCATGACCCCGGCGATCTCAGCGGCAGCATCCACGCCCTAAGACTGTCACAGCTGGTCTTGCTGGCGGGTACGTTCCGGTCGTGGACATCCGGAGTGGCAGGCTCGACGATCTCGACCAACTCGTGGTTCTGAACACCGCTGTCCGGCCGTATGCGGTCGGTGCGCGCGAGGGACTGAGCAGCGGTCTCGCAGCTGTGACCGACGGCACGGGCGTCGCGTTTGCGGCCGAACTCGACGGACAGCTGATCGGCTGGAGTGTTGTGCGCCCTGCGCCCTGGCTGAACTCCGACGACGCCTATTCCCTGCAGGTGATAGTTCACCCGGACCACCGACGGCAAGGCATCGGGACCCAACTGCTGCGCGCCTGCGAGGCTTGGCTCGAGGCCCGGTCTACCTGGCTCGCACAGACCATCGCGGACGAGCACGGCATCGAGTTCGCCCGGCGGGCAGGCTTCACCGTTGCTGGTGAGCTCACCTACGCCGGCGTCGAGCTCGACGGTGCGGCTCCCACCGTGCAGGTCCCGGAAGGTCTCACACTGGTTCCGCTCTCGCAGTTGACGCCCAGGGACGTCTTCCCGGTTTACCGCGAGACAGCTGCCGACATCCCGGGCGGTTCGGCTATCGATGCGGAGTTCGACTGGTACGAGTCACACGTGTGGTCGGGGCCGTTGTTCGACCCCGAGCTGAGTGTGGCTCTGGTCGACGGTGGCGTTGTCGTCGCTTTCAGCATCGCCTTCCGCGAGGAGACCAGGCTGTGGACCGACATGACCGGGACAGCGAGCAGTCACCGGGGCAGGGGTCTCGCCGGAGTCGTGAAGGCAGCCTCGCTCGCCGCTGCGCGGAATGCAGGCGTGACTGCCGCCTACACCATGATGAACCTGGTCAACGAGCCGATGCTCACAGTCAACCGCCGGCTCGGGTACCGCCCGGTCGGACTGCGCACTCAACTCACGAAGAGCCACCGGCCGGGCTGATGAGAGTCCGGCCACATCGCACCGCGACGTGAGCCCGGTCACCGGACGGCGGCGCGATTTCGCCGTACGCTGCCGAGTGACCGGTGGGTAACCGAGGCGGAGGTCCGGAGATGTCTGAGCAGGTGCTGCGAAGCAGGAGGTCTTGTCTGGCCACCCCGGGGTCGAACCCGCGGTTCCTGGCCAAGGCGAAGGGGCTGGACGCCGACCAGGTGTTCCTCGACCTGGAGGACTCGGTCGCGCCGATCGCCAAGGTGGATGCCCGCAAGAACGTCGTGGCGGCGCTGAACGAGGGCGGCTGGGGTAAGAAGGTCCGCGTCGTCCGGGTGAACGACTGGACCACCGAGTGGACCTACGGCGACGTGATCGAGGTCGTCGGCGGCGCCGGCGCGAACCTGGACTGCATCATGCTGCCGAAGGTGCAGACCGCCGAGCAGGTGGTCGCGCTGGACCTGCTGATCACCCAGATCGAGAAGGTGCACGGTTACGAGCCGGGCCGGATCGGGATCGAGGCGCAGATCGAGAACGCGCTCGGCCTGACCAACGTGAACGCGATCGCGGCCGCCTCGCCGCGGGTCGAGACGATCATCTTCGGCCCGGCCGACTTCATGGCCTCGATCAACATGAAGTCGCTGGTGGTCGGCGAGCAGCCGCCCGGGTACGACGTCGGCGACGCCTACCACTACATCCTGATGCAGATCCTGATGGCGGCCCGCGCCTACGGCAAGCAGGCGATCGACGGTCCGTACCTGCAGATCAAGGACGTCGACGGATTCCGCCGCGTGGCCGGCCGCTCGGCCGCGCTCGGCTTCGACGGCAAGTGGGTGCTGCACCCGGACCAGATCGCCGCCGCGAACGAGGTCTACTCACCGCGCCAGGAGGACTACGACCACTCCGAGAACATCCTCGACGCCTACGACCACTTCACCTCGGCCGCCGGTGGCGCCCGCGGCGCGGTGATGCTCGGCGACGAGATGATCGACGAGGCCTCCCGCAAGATGGCGCTCGTCATCTCCGCCAAGGGCCGGGCGGCCGGAATGACCCGCACCGACCCCTGGCAACCCCCCACCGACTGATGAGTTAGCGTCCGAAAACACGCCGACCCTGTACTGCGGTCGTTCGGACGTTAGCGCGGGGAGTGCAGTAGCGTCCGAAGAACCGGAGACCCGCCCTCCGATCGTTCGGACGTTGTGCGCGGGAACCCGTTAACGTCCGAAGACACGCTGACCCTGTACGTCGTTCGTTCGGACGCAACGGATCGCGCGGCCCGGCAGTGGTTTAGCGTCCGAAAACACGCCGACCCAGTACTCCGATCGTTCGGACGTTGTGCGCGGGAACCCGTTAACGTCCGAAAACACGCCGACCCTGTACGTCGTTCGTTCGGACGTTGTGGGGTTAGAGGGAGAGGACCTTGAGGATGCGGATGGGGCGGACCGGGGGGCCGTCCTGGTCGGGGTCGGCGATGCCGGCCCTGACCATCCGGTCGAAGGTCGGCATGCCGGCGATCACGTGGCCGAGCACGGTGTAGTTCGGCGGGATGTTCGCGAACGAGTGCACGACGAAGAACTCGGATCCGTTCGTCCCCGGTCCCTGGTTGCCGTAGGCAACGGTTCCGCGCGGGTAGGTCTCCTTGCCGGTGACCTCGTCAGGGAACTTGTAGCCCGGTCCGCCCTCCTCCTGGCGGTAGATGTCACCGCACTGCAGGACGCCGAGCCGCGCCGAGTTCGTCAGCCGGAAGCACTGGGTGAAGTCGTAGAACCGGCTGCGCACCAGGTGCACGAAGTTCGCGACGCCGCACGGTGCGTTCGCCCGATCCATCCGGACCACGAACGAGCCGTAGTTGGTGACGAAGAAGACGTCGACGGTGCCGCGCGCCTTGGCGGTCGCGGACGGGATCCGGACCGGCTTGGCGGCCGGGTTCTCCGGCGTCGGGGTGAACTCGCATCGAACAGTGGGTTTCGACTGGTGAACCGGTGCTGCCGAAGCCGCGGTGGTGAACGTCGTGGCTAGCAGGGTGGCCGCGATCACAGCGGCAAACGTTCGCTTCATGGGCACACGGTAATACCGCCGCTGCGCAACGCAGAGGTTTGCAAGGAATTGGCTCTGAACTCGATCTGATCGCCGGAGCCGCCTAAGGTAAGGCCGGTCCGCTGCGGAAGGTGTTTGTTTGTGAACGGCGAGGTACTGGCAGGTCGCTACCGATTACTCACCCTGGTGGGGCGAGGTGGTGCAGGAGAGGTCTGGCAGGCTGAGGACCTCGTTCTGGACCGGCAGGTGGCAGTCAAGCTCCTGCGGAGTCTCGACGGTGACCCGATGGACGCCGTTGCGCGGTTCCAGGCCGAGGCGCAGGCTGCTGCCCGGCTGATGCACCCGAACGTGGTCGCCACGTACGACGTCGGTGCGACGAGCGACCACGTCTTCCTGGTGATGGAGCTGGTCTCCGGACCGGACCTGGCCCAGCTGATGCGTACGGCGGGTCTGCCGAGCGCCAAACTGGTGGCTGACATCGCCACGCAGGGTGCACGGGCACTGGACGCGGCTCACGCGGCCGGAATCGTGCACCGGGACGTGAAGCCGGGCAACCTGCTGCTGGCACCCGACGGCACGCTGAAGATGACCGACTTCGGTATCGCCAAGCGAGCCGGCAACGAGACGACCGGGCTGGGCGTGCTGCTCGGCACCGCGTCGTACGTGTCGCCTGAGCAGGTGCGTGGCGGAGCAGCCACGCCGGCCAGCGACTGGTACTCACTGGGTTGCGTTCTCTACGAACTGCTCGCCGGTACGCCGCCCTTCGTCGGAACGACCGTGGAGACGGTCATGCACCAGCACCTGCAGGCGCAGCCCGCACCGATCGTGCGCAACGACGTCACGCCGGCCCTGTCGGCTCTGGTGATGCAGATGCTCGCCAAGAACCCCGCAGACCGTCCAGCGTCGGCTACTGAGGTCACGGCGTTGCTGACCTCCACTGCGCACAACGAGACGCAGGCGATCGCCCTCCCACCGGTGAGCAACAGCACGCAGGTGCTGCACCTGCCTCCTCGAAAAGAAGAGGTTGAGGAGGAGCCCGAACAGCCTAAGCGCGTGTTCCCGTTCGCCAAGGTCATCGCGGCGATGGCCGTCGTACTGGCTGCTGCTGTGGGTGTGGCGTTGCTGAAGGAGGGCGTGTCGACTGACTCGCCCGCGCAGGCCGTCGGTACGCCGTCCGCGCCGGCGGCCAAGGTGAAGGTGACGCCCACGCCCACGCCGACGCCGACGCCGAAACCCAGCCACACCCCCAGCAAGACGCCGTCGAAGACGCCGAGCAAGAAGCCGTCGAAGACCCCGGACCAGTACCCGCAGGTCGTCGCGCAGTTGCGGGCGTTGGCGGGCAAGGTGCGCGCGAGCGGTCAGAACCAGCCGCAGTGGCCCGGCCAGAACCAGCCGAAGAGCAAGGCGCCGGGCCTGGCCGCCAAGGACCTGGAGCAGGCAGCTGCTCAGTTGGCTCGCGGTGAGACGAACGCGGCCCGGAACAACTACGACGACGCCAAAGAGCGCCTCGTCAACGCACAGCGTGAGCACCGCTGGCAGCCGACCGCCGAGATCTACCTGGGGTTCGCCCAGCTCGACCGCTCGATGCCGCAGGGCGACGGCGACGGCAATGACGGGGACGAGTGAGTTAGGCGACGCCGATCGGGTGGCCGGAGTCACAGCGGGTGTCGGCGCTGTCCCGGGATGCTGAAAGCCGCAATACTCACGAGTAGCGGCTATGAGCACCCGAGGAGACCGGCGCATGAGTAGATTGCAGCAGACGGAGGGGCTGACCGACATTCAGGAGGAGATCCTGAAGACGGTCCGTGCGTTCGTCGAGTCGGAGATCCTCCCGGTCGCCACCGAGCTGGAGCACAAGGACGAGTACCCGACGAAGATCGTCGAGGGGCTCAAGGAGCTCGGGCTGTTCGGCCTGATGATTCCCGAGGAGTACGGCGGTCTGGGTGAATCGCTGCTCACCTACGCGCTCTGCGTGGAGGAGATCGCGCGCGGCTGGATGAGCGTCTCCGGCATCATCAACACGCACTTCATCGTCGCGTACATGCTGCTCCAGCACGGGACCGACGAGCAGAAGCAGAAGTACCTGCCGCGGATGGCCACCGGTGACGTCCGGGGCGCGTTCTCGATGTCCGAGCCGGGTTGTGGCTCCGATGTGGCCGCGATCAAGACCAAGGCCGTCCGCGACGGTGACCTGTACACGATCAACGGCCAGAAGATGTGGCTGACCAACGGTGGCTCGTCGAACCTCGTGGCGGTGCTCACCAAGACCGACGAGGGCAGCGACTCGGTCTACAAGAACATGACCACATTCCTGGTCGAGAAGGAGCCGGGCTTCGGTGAGGTCGACAAGGGCCTCACGGTGCCGGGCAAGATCGAGAAGATGGGCTACAAGGGCGTCGACACGACCGAGCTGATCTTCGACGGCTACTCCATCGGCGCGGACCAGATCCTGGGCGGCGTTCCTGGCAAGGGTTTCTACCAGATGATGGACGGCGTCGAGGTGGGCCGCGTGAACGTGGCAGCGCGCGGTTGTGGGGTGGCCCGGCGGGCGTTCGAGCTCGGCATCTCCTACGCGCAGCAGCGCGAGACGTTCGGCAAGAAGATCGCCGAGCACCAGGCCGTGCTGTTCCGGCTGGCCGACATGGCGGTCAAGGTCGAGGCCGCGCACGAGCTGATGGTGAAGGCGGCCCGCAAGAAGGACAGCGGCTCCCGCAACGACTTCGAGGCCGGTGTCGCGAAGTATCTGGCCAGTGAGTACTGCTCGCAGGTCGTGGAGGACTCGTTCCGCATCCACGGCGGCTACGGCTTCTCCAAGGAGTACGAGATCGAGCGCCTCTACCGGGAGGCGCCGATGCTGCTGATCGGCGAAGGCACCGCCGACATCCAGCGGATGATCATCGGCCGGCGCCTGCTCGAGGACTACAAGCTCTAGAAAGCGACTACAAGCTCTAGAAAACGCCAACGCCTGCACCGGCGGCGCGCTGGGTCGACGGGCGGGGCGGTGCCAGTCGGCCCAGCACGCTGCGCGGGCAGGCGTCGAGGTACCTCAGGCGGTCAGACGGGGGACCGACTGGGGATGTTGGTGACGGGTGTTGCCGGAGCCGTAACCGGACAGCAGCCAGATCCCCAGCTGAGTGATCTCGTGCCGCACCGAGGCGCCGGCCCGGCGGGTGGTGATCAGGCCCGCCTCCCGCAGCACGGTCGCCTGGTGGCTGGCCGCGGCCGGGGAGATCTTGCAGCGCTTGGCCAGCTCTGTCGTCGTACAGCCCGCCACTGCGGCCTCCAGAGCCGCCGCGCGGGTTGAGCCGAGCAGTGAGCCCAGCGGGTCGCTGGAGCTCATCTGGTCCAGTGAGCCCTGCCGCAGGATGCCCGGCGCGTGCTGGATCGGGTACACCAGGATCGGCTTCAGCTCGGGGTCGCGCAGCTTGGTCGGCACCTGCCAGCAGAACGCCGACGGCTGCAGCTCGATGCCCCGGCCGTCCAGGTAGAGGTCGCGGTCGTTCATGTCGAGCACCTGCAGCACCGGTGCGACCCAGCGCACCCGTGGGTGCAGCGAGGAGAGGAGCCGGTCCACCCCGTGCCGGGCCAGTGCCTCACCACGATGCGCATGGTCGGCCGAGATGTGCGTCCCGATCGACTTCCAGTACGGCGCGATCGCCGCCGCGTGGTAGGTCCGGAGTGCCCGGCCGAGCTTGTGCAGCGAACCCCGCTCGCCCTGGGCGAGCTCCCGGGTCCACGGCGAGGCCGGGCGGTACTTGGAGAGCAGGTCGAGCTGGCCGCGGATCTGCTGGCTCGGCGTCGACAGGGCGATGTCCAGTGCGGTCTCGAAGTCCGGTGCGGACTCGGCCGGCGTCAGGAAGTCAGGGGAGTACCCCTTCGGTGGGGTGAGCTCCAGCAGCAGCCGCATCTGATCCGGTGCGACCGACGTCCGGACGTGCCGGCGCCAGTCCTCGAAGATCAACCGGCCGTCGGAGTGCTGCAGCATGTGGAGGCTGAGCAGCACCTCCCACAACGGCGCCGGTCTGGTGGCGACCGTGACGCGCGTCAGGTCGCGCGGCGTGAAATGAATTCTGAGCACGGCAACGCCCTCCCAGCGGCAAAACCATCACGACATCCCCCGATGCCGTCGGTAGCAGTCTGTGGCGGCCTGCTGACCGAACGCGATGGCGGCAGTAAATCAATTCCGGCGAGCGATGCACAACTGTTTGATCCATCCAATCGGCCGCGACTCCCGGCCATGGCAGAAGGTTGCCAACCCCTGGTCCGGTCGCTGCTCGCGTGGTATTGGACGAATTTGATCAAAGCCAGTGGTTGCGCTTGAACAATCGGTGAAGACCGACGCACGCAGCCACCATCACGGCGAGCACCACGAAATACCCATACCGGAGTCGCAGCTCCGGCATGTAGTCGAAATTCATCCCGTAAATTCCGGCGATCATCGTCGGTACGGCGAGGATCGCGACCCACGACGAGATCCGCCGCATGTCCTCGTTCTCGGCCACCTGAACCTGGGCCAGCCCGGCCTGCAGGATGGAGCTGAGCAACTCGTCGAACGAGATCACCTGCTCCTTCACCCGCAACAGGTGGTCGTCGACGTCGCGGAAGTAGTTCCGGGTTTCATCGGCGATCAATGGATGTCGCAGCGTGGACAGCGCCCGCATCGGACCGGTCAAAGGCGCCACTGCTCGTTTCAGCTCGAGCACTTCCCGCTTGAGCTGGTAAACGCGGTCGATGTTGCGCCACCCGCGCGGAGTGAACATCTCGGACTCGATCAGATCCATATCGGCCTGTACGGCGTCCGCGACCTCCAGGTACCGGTCGACCACATGGTCGGCGATCGCATGCAGTACGACGCCCGGTCCGACCGCCAGCCGCTCCGGCTGAGCCTCCAGGTCCTGCCGTAGTCCAGTCAGCTCACTGTGCTCACCATGGCGAACAGTGACCACGAAGCCTGGTCCGCAGAACACCATCACCTCACCGGTCGCCACCACTTCACTGGTAGCGGTCAGGTCCTTGTGCGGTACGTAGCTGACGGTCTTGAGGACGGCGAACAGCGTGTCGTCGTACCGCTCGAGCTTCGGTCGCTGGTGTGCCTCGGAGGCGTCTTCCAGGGCCAGGGCGTGCAGACCGAACTCTCTGCCGATGATCGCGAGCTGGTGGTCGGTCGGCTCGAACAGGCCGATCCAGACGAACCCCTGGCCGCGTTCGGCCCGCCCGAGCGCCTCGGTGTAGGAGTTGATCCGCTCGTCGCGGTGACCGTCGCGGTAGAAGGCCCAGTCGACCAGTGCGCCGTCGAGTTTGCCGCTCGCGACGAGGTCCGGACGGGCCGGGCCGTCACCGGCCGGCCGACGGGCGAACAGCTGTCCCATCCGGCGTGTCGCAGCCAGGTCCCACCGTCGTCCGCCCATCACCGGCGAGGCTATCAAGACGCGGTAACCAGCCGTCGGCAATGATGGGGGTGGAAGCACGTGGAGAGGAACGACGATGACGCAAGGCATGCCCTTGATGGACCCGCGGCCGAGCGGTCTGACGATCGGGACGTATGACACCTACCGGGAGGCGCAGCGCGCTGTCGACTACCTCTCGGACGAGAAGTTCCCCGTCGAGCACACGACCATCGTCGGCAACAACCTGCGCCAGGTGGAGAAGATCACCGGCCGGTTGACCTGGGGACGGGCGCTGGCCGCCGGCGTCGCCAGTGGTGCCTGGTTCGGGTTGTTCGTCGGCGTCCTGCTGGGCGCCGTCACCAACGCGAACTGGCTGGCCGCTCTGCTCACCGGTGTGGTGCTGGGTGCCGTCTTCGGACTGGTGTTCGGTGGCCTGAGCTACGCCCAGTCGGCGGGCCGGCGCGACTTCACCTCGCGGACCGCGGTGGTGGCGACGACGTACGACGTCCTGTGCGACTTCAAGTTCGCCGAGGAGGCCCGCAACCACCTGGCCAAGCTGGCGCTCAAGGGTGAGGTCAGCCCGCGGCTGCCGGATCACCCCATCCAGCAGTCCAGCCAGCAGCCCCCGCAGGCCTGAGCCTCCCGGGCGGAGTGACGCAGGTCTCTCCGCCCGGTGAGAGCCAGACCACGGCCGCCAGTGGTCCGATCCGCCAGCATGGGGTGTCTCAGACCTAGGAGGAGCGGCATGCAGTTCGGGCGTAGCTATGAGGAGTTCGAGGTCGGTGCGATCTACAAGCACTGGCCCGGCAAGACGGTGACCGAGTACGACGACCACCTGTTCTGCCTGCTGACCATGAACCACCACCCGCTGCACCTGGACTCGAACTACGCCGCCGAGACCACCCAGTTCGGCCAGAACGTTGTGGTGGGCAACTACATCTACTCGATCCTGCTCGGGATGTCGGTCCCCGACGTCAGCGGCAAGGCGATCGCCAACCTCGAGATCGAGTCGCTGCGGCACGTCGCCCCGACCTTCCACGGCGACACCATCTACGGCGAGACCGTCGTACTGGACAAGTGGGAGTCGAAGTCCAAGGACGATCGTGGCGTGGTCTACGTCGAGACCAAGGGCTACAAACAGGACGGCACCGTCGTCTGCCTGTTCCGCCGCAAGGTGATGGTCCCGAAGAACTCCTACCTGGAGGCCCGCGGCGGGGAGCAGCCCGGCCGCCCCACTCCCGCCTCTTAGTGCAGGTCCACCCGCTTCAGGGTGTACGGCGCCGCGAGCTGCTCGCTGAGGGTGAAGTACGCCGAGCCGTCCGGTGCGTACTCGATGGCCTCGCCTTGGCCTTCGGCGGTGTCGGTCATCTCGACGCGGGTGCCGGTGAGGGCTGAGGCGAAGGAGCCGCCGGGCGTACCGCGGTACTCGTACACCTTGCGGTAGGTACGAACCAGGAAGCGGTTCAGTGTCGGGTGAATCGAGGCCGCGGTGACCTCGCCGTACGGGAGATCGCCTTCCTTGAGTGGCAGGGTCAGCGTCGCCACCTTCGTCAGGACGCTGGAGGTTCCGGGCTTCGGTAGCGGGTTCGGGAACTTGTAGACGTCGCTGACCCCCGACGTGGACTTGGTGATCACGTAGATGTCACCGGTGCCGGGGTGCACCATCAGGGCTTCGGAGTTCTTGGGTCCGCCGGGCAAGGTGTACGGGAAGTAGTCGCCGGTCAGGGTGCCGCTGGTCTGCCCGGACTTCAGCTTCGGCTCCGGCACCCGGACGACAGAGCTGGTGCCGTTCGGTTTGGGGATGTCCCGAGCGGTACCGATGTCACCGGCGAAGAAGCAACTGCCGGTCGGGCATGGGCCGGTGGCGATGTCTTCCCAGTCGAAGACGTTCGGGATGGTGACGGTGTACTTGCCGACCACCTGCGCGGTGCCGCTGTCGACCGCCACCATCGTCTGGCGGTCCTTCTCGCTGTGCACGTACTGCACGTGCGGGTTGATCCGGCTGGCCCCGAGACCTGACGGCTGGTAGAGCACGCTCTGCGAGATCGAGGTGTTCTTGCTGCCGTCCGCTTTCAGACCGTCCCATAGCTTGCCGACCGTCACCGCGGGTCCGGGGGTGTCGCCGGCGACCGACGCCGTGGCGCCTGACGACAGGCCCAGCAGGCCGGCGCCGGTCAGCACCAGTACCGCGGCAGTCTTCAGAGTCAGGTTCCTGTGCAGCATGTGCAGTCCTCGCAACCGGGGCAGTTACCGACAGGTCACTATGACCGGAGCGAGGACCGCAGGACAAGTCAGCTCAGGAAGAGCTCGATGACCGGTACGAGCACGTCCGGCTTCTGGATGGGGAGTTTGAGCGTCAGTACGCCGTCGCCTGCGGCGCCCATCGTCGTGTTGTGCGCCTCGGCCGACGAGTCGTGGACGAGGTGCTTCACCTCGGAGGCGTCGTTCAGGAGCTGGGCGTACTTGACCTTGCCGGCCAGGCCGGGGAGGTGGACGTGGCCCATCGGCCAGGAGAACAGGTGGAGGTAGAGGCGGTTGCCGACCTGGGTGTAGCGGGTGTCGGTGGGCGCCTTGAACTCTGCTGGTCCGGCACCACGGAACGAGCGCTCGTGCAGGCGGGTCCACTCACCGATGGCGGCCAGAGTGGCCAGCGCGCGCGGGTCGAACTCGCCACGGGCGGTGGGGCCGACGTTCAGCAGCAGGTTGCCGTCCTTGGAGACAGAGTCCACCAGCATCTTCACCAGGAGCTCCGGTGACTTCCAGTCCAGGTTGTCGCGGTCGTAGCCCCAGCTGCCGTTCAGTGTCTGACAGGCTTCCCAGAGCACCGGCTTGCCGTCGCGGGTCATCGGTCCGTCCGGCTGGTACTGCTCGGGCGTCACGAAGTCGCCGGGGATGTCCAGGCGGTCGTTGATCAGGATGCCGGGCTGCAGCTCGCGCACCATCGCCATCAGCTCGACCGAGCGCCAGTCGTCGCGGCCCTTGCCGTGGCCGTCCCGGCCGTCCTCGTAGTTGCGGCCCGGGTAGGAGAAGTCGAACCACATCAGGTCGATCTGGCCGTAGTTGGTGAGCAGCTCGCGGGTCTGCGCGTGCAGGTAGTCCGCGTACACCTGGACGTCGCGGCCCGCCGCCTTGGCGATCGCCTCTTCGTCGTCGCGCTGCGGGTGCATGAGGTCGATCGGGAACTCAGGATGGTGCCAGTCGATCAGCGAGTGGTAGAAACCGACGCCGAGTCCCTCTTCGCGGCAGGCCTCGACAAACTGCTGCACCAGGTCCTTCCCGGCGCCCCAGGCAGTGTGCGCGACCGTGTAGTCCGAGACGGCGGAGTCCCACAGGCAGAAGCCTTCATGGTGCTTGGTCGTCAGCACGGCGTACCGCATGCCGGCCTCACGGGCCGCACGCGCCCATTTGCGTGGGTCGTACAGGTCCGGCTCGAAGTGGTCGAAGTACGGCTGGTAGTCCTCGTCGGTCAGCCGCTCGCGGTTCTTCACCCACTCGTGGCGGGCGGGCAGGGCGTACAGGCCCCAGTGCACGAACAGGCCGAACCGCCAGTCGCGGAACCTCTCGATCGAGGCTGCGGGTGGACCATCGGGCATGGCAAAGCTCCTCAGGGAGTCGCGGACATCCGATCTATGGTCGATCGTTTGGTTGCGACTCGCCAGAGTTTGTCATTAATTCACTTAGTTAAGTCCTAGAGATCCGATCTATTCGGAGTGAGCTCCAGGAGAACGGCGTACGGCATCGGGAGCGTCACCTCGACCACGGACCCGGTCAGCTCCAGCGGGGTGCTGACCATCCTGCTGCGTTCGGTGAGCTGCGCCAGCTGCCCCTCGGTCGGCCACTCGGTGATCCCGAGCTCCGCGGTCGCAGCTGCCAGGTCGCCTGCACCGATGCCCAGTGTGGTCGAGGTGACCTGCCAGGACGGATCCACGCCGGCCAGCTCCACGTGGACCGTCCTGGTCAGCTCTGGGGCGCCGTCTGCCTTGGTCTGGTCCAGCGTGAGGTTCCAGAGCAGTACGGCGATCCGGTCGCGGTCCCGCGAGGCCCACGCCTCGATCAGGCTGCCGCCTCCATCACCGGTCACGGTGACTGGCAGTTCGACCGGTCCCAGTCGGTTCAGCAGGCTCAGAGCGTGGTAGCGCGGCTTCGGTAGCCCACCGACGGTCTGCAGCCCGAAACCACCGTGCAGGAAGCGTGGGGGCCGGCCTAGCTCCTCAAAGTGGTCAGACGCGACCCAGTACGCCAGCGCGTCCACCCGCCCGGCTGCGGACCGCATGCCGCGCAGGAGGAACACCCCGGCGAACACAGAGTCGTTGATCGGGTTGAAGTGCCGTGGCGTGACGCCCCACTCAGTCCATAGGATCCGCGCATCACCGAACCCATGCCGCTCCAAAGACGCCCGTACGTCGAGTGGCGGCGAACCGTAGGTGTGTGTCGAGACGAAGTCGACCGGAGTGTTGTTGGCCCGGGCGTGGGCCAGCAGATCGTCCACCCAGCCGGCAGCGGCCGACGACGGCCCACCGACCGCCAGTCGCTGGTCCACCGCCTTCACGGCCGCCACAGTCACGTCGTACAGGTGGAGCCACTCGGCCTTGGTGCCGGACCAGAAGACCTCGAGGTTCGCCTCGTTCCACACCTCGAAGTCCCAAGCGATCACCTCGTCGAGTCCGTAGCGGTCGATCAGGTGCTCGACGAGGGCGTGGACCAGGTCGTGCCAGGCCTCGTACGACGTCGGCGGCGAGATGATCGCGCCGTACTCGAAGACGGTCTTGGTGGGATCGCCGGCCAGCTCGCGCGGCATGAAGCCGAGCTCGACCACCGGCCGCAGTCCGATCGCGAGCAGTTTGTCGTAGATCGCGTCCACCACGGAGAAGTCGTACGACGTTCCGTCGATCACGTGGGTGTCGTCGTGGAAGATCGCGTGCGCCCGGACCGCGCGGACACCGAGCTCGTCATGCATCCGGCGTAGGGCGTCCTCGAGCCCGCCACCGATCTCGTGACCGCCGGTGGTGTCCTTGCAGAGCAACTGACTGAGCCGTTCACTGCCGATCATCGGTACCCACGGCCGGTACAGCTCGGTGCCTTCGGCAACCGTATCGACGGTCACGTCCACCCGCGGAACGGTGTCATCGGCAACCAGCGGTACGGCGCCGACGGGTGTGCTCGGCCGTCCGGCGACCGTCACCTCGGGCACGCTCGCGACCGCATAGTGGTACGGCGTTCCCGGCGTGCACGTGGTGTCGACGTACGGCGGTCCGGGCACGGAGAGCACGTCACCGCTGTGATGATCGACCGGTTCGAGTGGGCCGTGATCACCGGTCGAGCGCAGGATCAGATACCCAACAGCGCCGTCGACCGGCGACCAGTCGACGGTGACCTGCCCGACCCCACCAACCGCACTGACCTCCTTAGGTGGCTCCAGCTCCGGGAAGTCGAACCCCCGCTCCTCATCACTCCGCACCGCGATCCGCGCGTCCCAATCGACCTTCGCGTCGTACTCCATCAACTCTCCTCACTTTCCTAACGTCCGAACGACTCGCGAGGAATCTCGGCGAGTCTTCGGACGTACTCGCGATCGCGTCCCTGGATACCCGTTACGTCCGAAGGGCTCGCGGGGGATGTCGGCGAGTTTTCGGACGCTAGCGGTGGTCAGGTCAGGCGAGCCCCGACTCGAAGCGTTCGAGACTGATCACCGGGCGGATGCCGCGTTCGGCGCGGCGGTCGGCGAAGCTACGGCGGATCAGGTCGTTGCCGAAGACGTTGCCGATGGCACCCATCACCATCGCCTGGTCCAGCGACAGGTAGCGCTTCGCGATCAGTCCCGACTTGACGGCGACCGAGTCGTAGAAGCCGCCGGCGCCGTACGCGTGCAGCTTGGTCTCGATCCGGCTCAGGTTCTCGATCGCCTGCCGGGGTGCGTACGACATCGCGAGGAACGCCGCATGCGGGGTCACCACACCATCGCCGTACGTCGGGTGGGGGTTGACGCCGTCGCGACAACCCTCGAAGCCGGCGTCGAAGTTCGTCCCCTCGAGGTCGGACGGGTAACCGCCGGGATCCATGCCGATCGGCTCGACGCCGTACACGGAGTAGCCGCCCTTCGGGTTCGAGGCGGGGGAGAAGCCCCAGTACCCGTACTTCGCCTCGTCCAGCCCGTGCTCGATCTGCGCGCGGACCGTGAGCGGGTGGTTGATGGCCCAACTGCGCGGCGCCCAGGTCGACTCGGGGACGAACAGGTCCGGCATCAGCGACTCGAACATGTCGCCGCCCCACGACGGGACGAGCCGCATCCCGCGGTACGAATACGTGCCCTCGAAGACGTCGAGCCCGAGATAGGTGCGGTGCACACCCTTCGGCTTCTGCTCGACCCAGGACCAGTCACACGAATCGGGGAAGGTCCGGTACGTCGCGAAGTACTGGGTGTGGGGGACCTGCCCGAGCGCGAATCCGACGTACCCGGCGATGCGGGCCTCGGTGTTGAGGGTGTCGTAGTGGAACTTGCGGTAGTACACGTCCGGACCGGTGCCGGCGTGATTGCCCTTCTCGGTCTCCTCGTCCGGCGGCGGGGTCTCGAAGAACCCACCGCGCATCAGACCGCCGGGGCGGGCCGCGGGGTTGTAGTAGTAGGCGAAGTTCATCTTGTCCAGCAGGGAATCCGCGAGGGCGCGAGCACGCGGCTCCGCGTTGCGGACAACCATGAGTGCACAGGCGAACCAGCCGTTGTCGACACTCGACACGAACGGGGTGATCGGCTTGGTGCCGTCAGGATCGACGTACCGGACCTCGCCGGTCGCCTCGTCGTACCAGTTGAAGAACATGCCGCTGGGTTCGTGATGGACGACGTTCTTCATCGTGGTCAGCGTCTGGGTGATCCGGCGCAGCGACTCCTGGGGCGAGATGATTCCCAGGTGCCGCGCGACGACCGTGCTCCACAGATACCCGCCGATGTTGGTCGGTGACGTGTAACTGCTGCGGGTCGGGTGGGAGACGGACTCGCCGATGTTGTCGGCAGGCAGACCGGTGCGCTCGTCCGTCATCGCGACGATGCTGCGCCAGGTATCCCGAGCCCACCGCCCCACGAGCGCCTTGTCCTCACGGCTCGGACGCCAGCCGCCCCGGAGAAGTTCAGCGGGCGACGCGCCCGGCCCGGGCTCTCCGCCGTAGGCTCGGCTCACACCCCCGAGAAGTGCGGCGGATCCCGCGGCGGTCAGCAACATGCGACGGTTGATGGTGGCGGTCATCAGAGTCTCCTTATTTCAGTCCGGTGATGGCGATGCCCTTGGTGACGTGGCGCTGGAACACCAGGAAGAGCACCAGGACCGGTACGACGACCACGACCGCGCCGGCCATCAGCAGGCCGAAGTTCTGCGCGTTCTGGCCGGTCGAGTAGAGGGCGAGCGCGACGGGCAGCGTGTACTTGTCCTCGGTCTGGGCGATCACCAGCGGCCAGAGGAAGTTGTTCCAGGAGCCGAGGAAGGTGAGGATGCCGAGCGTGGCCAGGGCGGGCCGGGTCAGCGGCAGCATGATCCGCGCGAAGATGCCCAGCTCACCGGCGCCGTCGACGCGACCCGCGTCCATCAGGTCGTCGGGCAGCGATCCGAAGAACTGCCGCATCAGGAAGACGCCGAACGGCGAGACCAGGAACGGCAGGATCAGGCCGGGATAGCTGTTGGCCAGCCCGGCGTTGGTGACGAGCACGAACAGCGGGACGAACGTGACCATGCCCGGGATCATCAGCGTCGCCAGCACCAGCAGGAACAACGCGTTCCGGCCCTTGAAGTGCAGCTTCGCCAGGGCGTAGCCGATCATCGAGCAGAACATCAGGTTGCCCGCGGTCACGACCAGCGCGACGATGCCGGAGTTCAGGAAGTAGCGCGGGAAGTGCGCCTTGCTGAACAGGGCGGCGTAGTTCTCGGTGGTGGCGTTCTCGGGGAGCCAGGTCGGCGGGACGCGGAGCAGTTCGCCCTGCGTCTTGAAGCTGCCGAGCAGCATCCAGACGAACGGCGCGGCGACCGCGATCAGGCCGAGGACTCCGATCAGGTAGATCCACCAGGTGCGGCGCATCACTTCTCCCTCAGCAGCCGGAACTGGATGAACGTGACGACGGCGATCACGACGAAGAGGAGGTAGGCCATCGAGGTCGCCAGGCCGTAGTTGCCGAAGCCGAACTGCTGGTAGGTGTACATCGACACCGAGATCGTGCTGTTCAGCGGACCGCCCTGCGTCATCACCAGCGGCTCCTCGAAGAACTGCAGGTAGCCGATCCCCGTGGTCACGCTGGTGAACAGGATCGTCGGCCTGAGCAACGGCAGGATCAGATGCCGGAATCGTTGCCAGGAGCCCGCACCGTCGAGCTGACCGGCCTCTTCGACCGATTGCGGGATGCCCTGCAGCCCGGCCAGGAAGATGATCATCGCCGAGCCGAAGTTGCGCCAGATCGCCATCGCGATCAGCGACGGCATCGCCCAGGTCTTCGACCCCAGCCAGTTCGGTCCGTCGATGCCGAACCAGCCGAGCACGGTGTTCAGCAGCCCGGCATCAGGTGCGAGCACGAACCGCCAGATCACCGCGATCGCGACGATCGACGTGACCACCGGCAGGTAGTAGCCGACCTTGAACAAAGCCTGGAACCGCTTCACGCCACGATCCAGCAGTACGGCGGCCGCCAGCGCGACCACGAGCGTCAGCGGGACCCCGACCACGACGAAGTACGCCGTGTTGAACGCCGCCTTGCGGAATGTCTCGTCCTGCAACGCCTTCACGTAGTTGCCGAACCCGACACCCTCCACCGCGAACGGCGTCCGCAGATCGCGCTGGCGGGTATCGGTGAAGCTCATCCCGAGCGAACCGAGCACAGGCCCCGCTGTGAACGCGAGGAAGAGCACGACGAACGGCAGCACCAGAACCCAGGCCGCGAGGGTCTCCCGGCCCGGTCCGCGGCGACCACCTTCGGGCGGCGGCGTTCGTCGTACCGTCCGCGGCTCCGTGATCGTTGCCATCAGCTACCGCCGGTGCCGATCTGGCTGGCCTTGGTCTGAATGGCCTTGGCGGTGTCGGCGGGGGACTGGCCGGCCTTGACCATCTTCTCGACCTCGGCGTCGAAGGCCGCGGCGACCTGCTCCCAGTTCACGATCGCCGGGGGTGCCTTGGCGTCCTCGAGCTGCTTGCCGAAGACCGGGAGCAGCGGGTCGTCCGCGATCGTCGGGTCCGCCCAGGCACTCTTCACGGCCGGCAGATCGGTCGACAGCTTGAACCAGGCGGCCTGGGTCTTTGCCTCCGACAACCACTTGACCAGCTTCCAGGCGCTGTCCTTGTTCTTGGAGTTCTTGAAGACGGCGAAGTTCGCGCCGCCGACGAAGGAGGTCGCGGTCTTGTTCTTCGGCAGCTGGAAGACGCCGATGTTCGGCTTCATCGCAGGCCCACCGACCTTCGCGACCGACCCGGCCATCCACGGTCCGGAGATGAACATCGGCGCCGTACCGTTCACGAACTGGGCCTCGGTCTGGTTCGGCGGCAGGTCGGTCCCGGCGATCTTGTCGGTGAAGTAGCTCTGGAAGTACTGCAGTCCTTCCTGCATGGCAGGCGTGTCCAGCGTGAACGACTTCTGGTCGTCCCCGGTGATCTCGGCGCCGGCCGACCACGCGAACGGCATCACGGTCTCCCAGGACCCGGTTCCGCCCGGCTGCAGGTTGATCCCGTACTTCGATCCGGCCTTCTCCTGCATGGCCTTCGCCATCGCCTTCAGGCCGGCCCAGTCGGTCGGGAGCGTGGTGATGCCGGCCTTCTTGGCCAGGTCCTTGCGGTAGTACACGAGCCGCGTCTCGACGTACCAGGGAACGCCGTACTGGACGTCCTTGACCTTGGTCGTGTCGAGCGCACCCTCGAAGAAGGACGAGTTGTCGAAGCCCTGCGGGGTCGGATCGAGCGCGCCGAGATCGGCGAACTCACCCATCCACGTGCTGCCGACCATCGCGGCGTCCGGCACACTCTGCGCGGTGATCGCGGTGGTGAACTTGTTGTGCGCCGCATCCCAGGGGATCGGCGTGACCGTCACCTTCACGCCAGGGTTGGCCTGCTCGAACTGCTCCATGAGCTTGGGCAGGTTCTCACCTTCGGTGCCCATCGCCCAGACGGTCAGGTTCCCGGTGGCGGGTCCGTCGCTCACGGTGGTGGTCGCCTGAGCGCCGGCGTCCGGGCTGTCGGTCGACCGGCCGCAGGCGGCCAGTGTCAGCGCTAAGGCGCAGCCGATCACCAGTCGGCGGCGGATGCTGTGGGTGAACATTGATTTGTCTCCTCACTCGGTTACTGCCTACTGCTGTATTGCCCCCGAGGTGCCACAGCTGTCCCGCAGGACAAGCTCAGTGGCGAGTACGTCGTTCCGTGCACGGGACCGCTCTCCGGTCACCCGCTCGTGCAGCCGCTGCGCCGCCAGCCGCCCCAGCTCAGCCATCGGCTGTCGCACGGTCGTCAAACCTGGCGACACATAACGAGCTGCCATCACGTCGTCCCACCCCGTCACTACAACGTCATCCGGTACGGCGATGCCCGCGGCCCGCAAGGTGGTGAGCACCGCCAGCGCGAGCTCGTCGTTCGCACACACCAGTCCGTCCGGACGGTTGTCCGTGGCAAGGACCTTCTCGGCGACCTGCTTCCCCGACTCCTCCGTCAGTGGTACGCGAAGGGGTTCGCCGACTGCCTTGCCTCGAGACCGCAGTGCGGCGGCAAATCCGGCGTACCGCTCGGAAACGTCGTACGAGCTGGCCGGATCACCGACGAACACGAGCTGTTGGCGACCGTGGTCGAGCAGCCGGGATGTGAGCCGCTCGGCACTCGACGCACTCTCGGTGCGAACCGAATCGCACCCCGTCAGCGGTGGATGCGCGACCAGCACCAGCGGTACGCCGGCCTTGTGCAGTTCCTGGATCGTGGACCGTTCGAGAGCGTTGCCGTGGACAACGATCCCGTCGACCCGGCCGGCCAGATCCCGCACCGACCGTCGCGGATCCGCATTGCCCTGCGTGACTGTCAGTACGACGCTCTGTCCGTGCGCACCTGCCCAGCGCTCGTATCCCATCAGCAGATCGCCGTAGAACGGACCGCTCAGATCCGGCAGCACCAACCCGTGCGCCTCATGCCGTTGCACCGCAAGACTCCGCGCGGCCCGCAACGGCATGTAGTTGAGTTCGGCCGCAGCCTGCCCGACCTGTGCGCGTGCCTTCTCCGAAACCGGTCCAGTCCCTTGCAGTACACGGGAAACCGTCGCTATCGACAGGTTCGCGCGTGCTGCGACGTCGTAGATCGTCGCCGGGCGGCCGGGCGCCATGAAACCTCCAGTGGAAGCGCTTACACTTTCGTTACCCTGCCTTGGATCGATCAAACGGTCAAGGCCTCGGATCCACCCGGCGGGTGATCTGACAGGATGAAAGCGTGACCACTGCGGAACGCAAAGACCGGCTCTTCCTGGTTCGGCACGGCGAGACCGAATGGAGCAAGAACGGCCGGCACACCTCCGTCACCGACCTTCCGCTGACTCCGGAAGGTGAAGCGGTCGCTGCCTCACTCCGGGCCCGGCTGGCCGACGAGGACTTCGACCTCGTCCTCACCTCACCGCGCGCTCGCGCCCGCCGTACCGCCGAACTCGCCGGCTTCCCGCACGCCGAGGTCGACGACGACCTCGCCGAATGGAACTACGGCGACTACGAAGGCGTGACCACCGCGGACATCCGCAAAACTGTCCCCGGCTGGACGGTCTGGGCGGACCCGGTACCCAACGGCGAAACGCCCCTCGAGGTCTCGACCCGCCTCGACCGCGTCGTCGCCCGGATCGCCGCGACCGACGGTGACACCCTCATCTTCGGCCACTCCCACGCCCTCCGGGCCCTCGCCGCCCGCTGGCTGGAACTAGGCGTCACCGAAGGCCGCCACTTCGTCCTCGACACCGCCACCGTCTCCACCCTCGGCTGGGACCGCGGTTCCCCCGCAATCCTGCGCTGGAACAGCTAAGCGGTCACGAGGCGAACGAGTTGCGCGATGCGATCGGAGCGCTGGGCCGGTCGCAACCGGCGGTCTTGGTTGAGTGTCGCTTGACCGTGCAGGGCGCTCCAGAACACCTCGGTCCGCGTCTCCGCGTCGTCGTCGGCGTAGGGCTCTACGGCGGCGCGTAGTTCACCGAAGGTTGCCTTCAGGATCTCCGGGCTGTCGGCTGAGCCGAAGATCAGATCGGTCCGGCGCGTGAAGATCGCCGCGTAGACGGCCGGATGCGCCTCGGCGTACCCGAGGTAGGCCTCGGCCAGGCCTCTCAACCCATCGGCTTCCCGCGCAGACCGCAGTACGACGGCCAGCTCGGCGATCCCGTCGAGCGCTACCGCGGTGACGATCGCCTGCATGTTCTTGAAGTGGCTGTAGAGAACGGGCTGGCTGTACTCGACCGCCTCGGCCAGCCGTCGCGTTGTCACGGCATCCCACCCGTCCGCCTCGGCAAGCTCACGGGCGGTGCGCACAATCAGCGCCCCCCGCTCGATACGGGCGCGTTCACGACGATCCAGGCTCGGCATATCCCGATGCTAGCAGTGCTAGACAATCTAGCGCTCGCAATGTTAGCTTCGCTAGGAAAGTTAGCACCGCTAGAAACCGGAGAACATGATGCGCCGCTTCACCACCGTCCTGACCATCCTGCTCGGCCTCTTCCCCCTCACCTTCGGCCCCCGCTTCCTCTTCGACGGCCCCGCCGCCGGCGCGGGGTACGGCCTCGTCGCCGACGCGGGCGGCTTCTTCCCCGCCAAAGGCATCCGCGACATCGCCCTGGCGCTGATCATCCTGGCCCTCTTCGCCCTGCGGCAGCGCCGCTCCACCGGCGTCGCCATGGCCGTCACCGCGATCGTCCCGATCACCGACGCCATCGTCGTCGCCACCCACGGCGGCTCCCTGGCCACCGCTCTCCTCGTCCACGCCCTGACCGCCGCCGTCATGCTCCTCGACGCCGCCCTCCTCCTCCGCGAACCCGCCCAAACCCCCGAATCAGCCCCTTTGCGTGGAGCTACTGCCTCTCAGGGGCAGTAGATCCCCGCAAAGCTCACCGAACCGGGCATGACGGGCTGCAGGCGTGGGCCTTCGTGGCGGGCTTGCGCCGGCGAATGCCCGCCAGCACCTGTACGGCGGCCGCACACGGCCGGCTCGTGATGTCGAACCAGCCGTACCGCAGCGTCGCTTCCCCCCGCAGCGTCGCGCGGTTGTCGCGGTCCAGGTCCCGCCATTGCTGCTGCGGTACCAGATGCAGCCGCCCGTCCAACTCGACGCTCAACCCTTCGTAGTACACGTCGGTGTACTCGTCGTCCACCGCCCGCTGACGCTCCCCGACCGGGAGCCCGTGCCGCCGTTCGACATCCTGCAGGTACCGAAGCTCCAGTAGCGAATGCGAGCCTGCAGCCACGTCCGCGATGATCGGTCGCAGTTCCCGCCGATGGCGCAACCGCGTCCGAACATCCAACGCCGCCAGCAGGTCGGCCGCCGTGACCCTGCCGCTCTGGCAGGCCTCGGCGACGACCGCGGCTGCCTGGTCGAGGGTTCGCGATCCGCCGACCACGTCCAGTACGGCGTGCGCCGCCGTACGGCGAGGCGGCACGGCTCGAGCGAGCCGATCGGCCCAGTGCCTGTCCCGGTGGATCACCAGCCCAGGTCGCGACGCGATCTGGCGGTGCTCCGGAGTCGCCACGTGTACGGGCCGGCCATCGTCGGGTTTGATCAGCCCGAGCTGTTCGGCCGCGGTGTAGTGACTCCACGCGGCCTCGGGGCCGGCATAGAGCAACCCGGCAACCAGGAGCCCCGTCGTACCCGACTGGGCCGGTGTGCGTGGCATAAACCGCTGGATGCACAACCCGCCAGCGCCGCGCGCGCAACGGCTGCCGGACCTGCGCCTCCGACCAGCCCGCCGCGAACAGCTGCGCCCGCGACACGATCTGGCCCTGATGCGCAATCAGCGCCTCTAGCCCTTCGGCATCGAGTTGCCGCTCCCACCACCAACCCACCAGACCAGCGTGACGGATTTCCGCCGACCGCGTCAGACGTCCTGTGGATAACCGTTTTGCGGGGATCTACTGCCGCTCAGAGGCAGCAGATCCCCGCTAATCGGAGGCGGCCAGCTCGTAGAGGTCGACGGTGCAGTGGGTGCGGAAACCGAGGGACTCGTAGACGGAGCGGCCGGCGGGAGAGGAGCCGAGTACGGCGTACTCGGTGTTGGCGTGGGCGAGGGCCTCGTGGGTGAGGGCCGCGCCGATGCCGCGGCGGCGGGCTTCGGGGACGGTCATCACGAAGTAGACGCCGGCGACGCCGGCCGCCAAGTAGATGGTGATGGTGCCGACGGGGGAGCCGTCGAGGGTCGCGAGGTAGTGCCGCCACGGATCGGCGTACCCGAGCTTGCGGTAGACCGAGGCGACCCAGCGGGCTTCCTTCTCGCCTTCACCGAATCCCCGCCCCAGGGTGTCGGCCCAAACGGCCAGCCCGGCGTCGTCGACGACTCGCACAAGCTCGAGCCCCGGTACGCCGCTCGGCCGGACCAGCTCGCTGAGGGCAACCGCCATCCCCGGCTCGCTCCCACCATGCGTGAACCCGGCCGCCAGGAGACGTTCACCCAGGTCGGCGGTTCGCATGGACGGTCCGACATGCCAGCAGCCGGGTACGTCGTACCGGCGCAGCTCGGCCACCGACTCCGCGATCACCTGCTCACCGGAGCCTGCGACGACTGCGTTGTGGTAGTCGAGCGGTGATCCGCCGATCGTCCACCGGGCCGTGGTGTCGTCGCGCTGCGAACCGCCGCCGGCCGCGCCCATCGCCATCAGCAGTTCGGCGGCGTTCTCCTCGATCGCTTGTACGACGTCCATCGCCCCAGTGTGGTCGATCAGGCGAAGGCTTCGCGATGCCTTTCCAGCCAGCCGCGGAAGGTACCGGCGGGCCGGCCGAGGACACGCTGGACATCGGTGGTGATGGTCTTCTCCGCGCCGGACCGGATCAGCTTCGTCCCCTTGACCATCGTCGAGACGACCAGCTCGTCGACCCCGCTCGCCCGCAGCTGCTCCGCCGCGATCTCGATCGGTACGTCGACCACCGTGAGCTCGCGCCCGATGACTTCCGAGAGTTGTGCCACCTGATCCGGCACGCTCAGGAACTCGGGTCCCGACAAGGTGTAGAGCTGCCCATCGTGGTCCGAAGACAGCAACGCCTCGGCTGCGACCGCGGCGACGTCGCGGGGATCCACGAAGGCGTGCGTCCCGGATCCGGTCAGATTCGGAATCGGCTGACCTGCCTGAAGGGCGGGCAACCACCGCAGCGCGTTCGACGCGAACCCGGTCGGCCGCAGCAACGTCCACGCGACCCCACTCTCGCGAACCGCCGCCTCACCCACCTGATGCCACTCGGCGGCCGCACCGCCGAGGCCGATCGCCGACAGCTTGACCACCTTCCGAACACCGTCGAGCGCCCGCAACATCGCCAGATCGTGCTCAGGTGCCGATCCTCCCGGCGGACTCAGGAGAAAGACTGCCGCCATCCCGGCGGTTGCCTTCCGCAATGACTCCGCGTCGTCGAAATCCCCTTGTACGACGTCGACTCCGGCCACTGGTTGCATCCGGCCCGGATCCCGGGTCATCGCCCGGACCGGTACGCCGCGCGCAGCCAACTGCCGGACCAGTTCACTTCCGATGGTGCCGGTGGCACCAGAGATCAGGATCATGCGCTCACCCTGCGCGGCCCGGCGTACCGAGGGATAGGAACTTTCGGTACTACGCCCACTCGTCATCACCTGGCTACGCTGGATAGGTGCGCACCCTCGAGCCCTGGCTGGACGGGATCAGCCGGGCCGACGAACCGGTCACGGTGCTCCCGCCCGACCCCGCGACCACGTTGTTGTGGCGAGTGACACCGGCCGGGGTGAGCGACGTACTGGTGATCGGTCCGCGGACCAAAGCGTCGTACCCGGTGCCTAAGTTCCTCCCGGTCTGCGTGCGGTTGCGGGTCCGGCCGGGCCGCGCGACCGCATTGCTGGGAGTGGCCGCTGACGAGCTGACCGACCAGGTGATCCCGCTGGCTGAGCTGACCGGTCCGTCCGCGGATCGGCTTGGCGAGCGGCTCGGGCTGCTGCGCGACCAGCCGCAGCGGGGCATCGACGTACTGGGTGACTATTTGCTTGAGCGGCTCCCAGAACACCTGCCGACCAGGTATGAGTTGGTCGGCGCCGCGGTGCAGGAGTTGGCTGGTGGGACCAGCACCAGCGACACGGCGGACCGTCTTGGAGTGAGCGAGCGCTATCTGCGGCGGGTCTTCCGGCAGGCGGTCGGCGTGTCGCCCAAGCACTTCGCCAGGATCAGCCGGGTGCGGGACGTCATCGGGCGGCAGCGCTCGTCGTGGTCCGTCACTGCGGCCGAGACCGGGTACGCCGATCAGTCGCACCTGATCGCCGATTTCCGTTCCCTGATGGGGGTGACCCCGGCTGCCTTCGCCGCCGGGCGGGTCCCGGTGACCGCCTGCTGATCAACTCGGGAGGGCGTTCCACTGGTCCAACGTGGAAATGAGTAACGTCGTCGTGGGGAGGGCGAGGAGTTCGGAGCGGGTGACGAAGCGGGCGTCGGTCGCGTCGTCGCCGGGGGTGAGGGTGCCGGAGGTAGGAGTGGCTTCGTAGTCGCGGATCACGTAGAGGCGGCCTTGTGGGGCTTCGCGTTCGACCTCGCCGACCAGGGTGCCGACCGCGACCGTGAGACCGGTCTCCTCGGCCACCTCGCGGACCACGGCGGTGGAATCGTCCTCGCCAGGCTCGACGCGACCGCCGGGTGGGGCCCACAGGCCGCGGCCGGGGTCGTTGGCGCGGCGGACGACGAGCAGGCGGCGTTGCTCGTCGTACACGAGTGCTCCCACACAGTCGATGCGTTCCGGGTCCATGGCAGGCACAGTAAGCGTTGTTGTGGATAAGCGGCAGGTCCAGGGGTCAACGGCGGATAGCATCTGCGGTGACAGATGTCCATATCAGGTACGGCGAAGGGATCCCAACCGCTCGTGCGCATCGACCTGCACACCCATTCGAACCGCTCGGACGGCACCGACCCGGTGGACGACCTGATCACGCACGCCCAGCAGGCGGGGCTCGACGTGATCGCGCTCACCGACCACGACACCGCCGACGGCTGGACGGAGGGGCGGCTGGCGGCCGAGCGCCTCGGGATCGGGTTCGTGCCGGGGATCGAGATCTCCTGCAAGCTTCAGGGGATCAGCGTGCACCTGCTCGGCTATCTGCTCGATCCGTCGTCGCAGCAGCTGTCCGAGGAGCTGCGGACGGTTCGCGAGGGCCGTACCGACCGGATCCCGGCGATTGTTGCCCGGCTCAACAGCATCGGCGTCCCGCTGACCGTCGACGAGGTGCTCGCCCAAGCGACCGGTACGCCGTCGGTCGGGCGACCGCACGTCGCCGACGCATTGGTTGCCAACGGCACCGTCGCGAACCGGACCGAGGCCTTCGACCGGTTCCTGGCCGACGGCCGGGCCGGGCACGTCTCGCACTACGCGATCGACCCCGGGCACGCGATCGACCTGGTGCGGGAGGCCGGCGGCGTACCGGTGATCGCGCATCCGTGGGGCCGGTCCAGCTACAAGGTGATGACCGAGGACATGATCGCGCAGCTGGTCAATGAGCATGGTCTGGCCGGCATCGAGGTCGAGCATCAGGACCATTCGCCGCAGTCGCGGGCCGCGCTGACCCGGATCGCCGACGATCTCGGGATCATCCGGACCGGTTCGAGTGACCACCACGGCGCGGGCAAGATCGACCACGACCTCGGTGTGAACACGACAGACCCTTCGCAGTTCGAGCGATTGCTCGAGGTGGCGAAGGTCAACGCGGCCGCCGCTCCCGGCGTACAGGCTCCTGAGGCGTACCTGCCGTGAACAGCATCATCAACGTCGGTCTGCTCAGCGAGGTCGTGGTCACGCTCTTCGTGATCATGGACCCGCCGGGCACCGTGCCCGTGTTCATCTCACTGACCGCCGGCCAGTCCCGCGCGGTCCGCAAGCGGGCTGCGTGGCAGGCGGTGCTGGTCGCGTTCGGCGTGATCGTCGTGTTCGCGGCCTTCGGCCAGCAGATCCTGTCCCATCTCGGCATCACGCTCCCGGCCCTGCAGTGCGCGGGCGGTCTGCTGCTTCTGCTGATCGCGTTGCAGCTCCTGACCGACACCGCCGAGGACCCGGTTCAGACCAAGAACGTCAACATCGCCTTCGTTCCCCTCGGTACGCCGTTGCTCGCGGGCCCGGGTGCGATCGTCGCCACCATGGTGTTCGTGCAGCGCGCGAACGGTTCGCTCCCGGATGTGGTCGCGATCTCGGTCGGCATCATCCTGATCCACCTGATCATGTGGCTGACGCTGCGGTTCTCCGGGCTGATCATGCGGCTGCTCGGAGAGAACGGCGTACTGCTGGTGACGCGGATCGCCGGTCTGCTGCTGAGCGCGATCGCCGTCCAGCTGGTGGCGGACGCGGTGAGCGACTTCATCAAGGCAGGCTGACTTGCTGCCCGATATGCCGACGCGGTTGTTCGTCGCGACGCCGACCAAGCTGATGACGTTCGCGGACTGCAAGCGCAAATACCGCTACACGTACCTGGAGCGGCCGCGTCCGCCGAAGGGTCCGCCGTGGGCGCACAACACGGTCGGCGGGATCGTCCACGAGGTGCTCGCGGACTTCTTCGGTCGGTGGCCGGCCTCCCGCCGTACGCCGGACGAAGTGGTCACGCGCATCCGGGAAGGCTGGCGGAACGAGGGGTTCCGCGACGAAGCCCAGTCATTGGAGTGGCGCGACCGAGCCACCGAGATGGTGCTCGGGTATCTGCGCGAATCCGACCCGTACTACGAACCTCGCGGGGTGGAGCGGACAGTCGCCTTCACCACCGAGCGCGCCTCGCTGCGCGGCCGGGTCGACCGGATCGACGAGCGACCGGCCCGCTCCGGTGGTGGCACCGAGCTGGCGATCGTCGACTACAAGACCGGCCGCCGCCCGCTCACCTCGGACGACGCGCGGTCGTCCCTCGCGATGGCGCTGTATGTCCTCGGCGCGCGCCGGGTCCTGCACCGCCCGTGCACCCGCGTCGAGCTGCACCACCTCCCGACCAACACCGTCGCCGCCGCCGACCACGACGACGCCTCCCTCGCCCGGCACCAACGCCGCGCCGAATCCATCGTCAACGACGCCTCCGCCGCCGAGGCCCGCTGGGCCGAAGGCCTCACCCCAGCCGAGGCCGACGAAGCCTTCCCGCCCGAACCCTCACCCCTTTGCGGCTGGTGCGACTTCGCCCGCATCTGCCCCCAAGGCCGCCGAGTAGCCCCACCCCGCGACCCCTGGGCCGCCCTCGAAGACGTCACCCCCACCGAAGACTTCGACTGACCCCCTCGCACCGCGTCCTCCCGGAGCCGCGCCCTAACGTCCGAAAACCCGGAGACGGGCTCTCCGATCGTTCGGACGTTAGCCGCGGGATCTTCGTAACGTCCGAAGAACCGGAGACGGGCTCTCCGATCGTTCGGACGTTAGCCGCGGGATCTTCGTAACGTCCGAAGAACCGGAGGCGGGCTCTCCGATCGTTCGGACGTTGTGGGCTGCGGATGGGGCCGTGTCAGCGCTGTGTGCGTGGCGTGCCAGCGGGTCCCGGCACGCTGGGGGCAACGAGTGGAGAGGGGTTGGCTGCGATGGGTACCAAGACGGTGAACAAACTGGCCGTGCCGGGTGCGACGCTGCACTACGAGGTCACGGGGTCGGGGCCGGTGCTGCTGCTGATCGCCGGTGGTGGGACCGACGCGGGGATCTTCGACGGGATCGTCGGCCGGCTCGCCGCGGACTACACGGTCGTCGCGTACGATCCGCGCGGCAATTCACGCAGCCCGTACGACGGTGGCGCAGCCGACGAGCGGGTCGACCAGTCGGCCGAGGACGCGCTGGCCCTCCTCGACGCGGTCGGCGGCGACGAACCGGCGTACGTGTTCGGGAGCAGTTCAGGCGCGATCACCGGCCTCGAGCTGATCACCCGGCACCCCGACCGGGTCCGGCTGCTGATCGCCCACGAACCCCCGTGCGTCGAGGTCCTGCCCAACCCGGCCGACCACCGCGCGTTCTTCGAGCAGGTCTACGACACCTACCGCACCGACGGCGTCGAAGCGGCCGACGTCCTGTTCAGCCGCGGCATCGGTACCGACGAGGACGAGCCGCCGAAGCCGGAGGACCTGTACCCGGAGATCCTGGAGATGTTCCTGCGCTTCCAGTCCAACGCGGCCAACTTCTACAAGCACAAGCTGCTGCCCTTCACCCGCTACCAGCCCGACCTGGACGCCCTGAAAGCAGCCGCCGCCCGCATCGTCCCCGCCGCGGGCGTGGAATCGATCGAGCACCTCCCGGCCCGTCCGATCCACCAGATCGCCGAAACCCTCGGCTGGCCCGTCGTCACCTTCCCCGGCGCCCACGGCGGCTACGCCAGCCACCCCGAGCCCTTCGCCACCCTTCTCGCCCGGGTCCTCGAGACCGACTGACCCCCGGCCGGCCGGAGTCTGAGGGGTCTCCGGCCGGCCCGGTTGGTTAACTCAGTTGACGGCCGCCTGGCGGGCGTCGTACGGTCGGCACCTTTCCTTGACAACACGGCATGGATCACCCATGCCTGCCACAGTGGTGTCCGAACCCCCGGGTCCTGATGGATTCGGGGGAGTTCTGCGTGCTGCTGTGAGCTCTCGGACACCGCTCTTGAGGTTTGTGAGAGGAGGTTGCCGTGGGCGTCTATTGGGCGATCGCAGTCCGGTCGTTCCGACGCTTTTCGACGTACCGGATCGCGACTGTGTCCGGCGCGTTCACCAATTCGGTGTTCGGGTTCATCCTGTGCGGGGTGTACCTGACGTTGTGGCACGAGCGGCCGGGGCTCGGCGGGTACGACGTCAACGATGCGCTGACGTTCGTGTGGCTGCAGCAGGGGTTGCTGCTGCCGATCGGGATCTTCGGCGCCAGTACGACGATCGAGCTCGGGGAACGGGTCCGGAGCGGGGAGATCGCGGTCGACCTGTACCGGCCGACACATCTGCTGTTGTGGTGGCTCTCGATGGACATGGGCCGGGCGATGTTCCAGCTGATCGTGCGCGGCGGGATCCCGTTGCTGGTGGGAGCTCTGGTCTTCGACCTGAACTTCCCGTCCGGTGTGGTGGCCTGGCTGGCCGTTGCCGTCGGCCTCGTGCTGGCGATCCTGGTCAGTTTCGGGATCCGGTACCTGGTCGCGCTGTCGGCGTTCTGGATCACCGACTCCCGCGGGATGGAGGCGGCCGCGATGATGGTGTCGCTGTTCTTCTCCGGGACGATCCTGCCGCTGGTGGTGTTCCCGGGCTGGTTCGGTGAGCTGGCCCGGGCGACGCCGTGGGCCGGCACGCTGCAGGTGCCGATCGACATCTGGCTGGGCCGGAACCCGAACGGGATCGGCGGCGCGTTGCTGTTCCAGATCGGCTGGATCCTGGTGCTGTTCCTGGCCGGGCAGTCGCTCACCCAGCTGGCGATGCGCAAGGTGGTGGTCCAGGGTGGTTGAGCGAATCCGGCAGGCTCCGGGACAGTTCTGGATGCTCGCGGTGATGTGGATCCGGTCCACGCTGGCCTATCCGGCGTCGTTCGCGCTGATGATGGTGACCGGGATCCTGATCACGATCACCGACTTCGTCGCGGTACTGCTGATGTTCAGTCATATCAACGCGTTCGGCGGCTTCTCGCTGGCCGAGATGGCGTTGCTGTACGCAACGTCCTCGCTGACGATGGGGATCGCCGACCTGATCGTCGGGAAGATCGAACAGGTCGGGCGGCGGATCCGCAGCGGTGCCCTGGACTCGTACCTGGTGCGGCCGGTGCCGGCGATCATCCAGACCGCGGCCGACGAGTTCCGGCTCGACAAGGTCGGCCGGATCCTGCAGGCGGTGACGGTGCTGGTGGTCGCGCTGGTCCACATCGACGTCCACTGGACTGTTGCCAAAGGCCTCATGCTGCTCGTGGGGACGCTCGCCGGTGCGCTGATCTTCGGGTCGTTCTTCGTGCTCGGCGCAGCCTTCCAGTTCGTCGCGATCGACTCCGCCGAGCTGTCCAACTCGTTCACGTACGGCGGGCGGACGCTGACGCAGTACCCGTTGACCGCCTTCGGGAAGGACATCGTCCGGGCCGTCACGTTCGTCGTACCGCTGGCTTTCGTGAACTTCTACCCGGTGCTGTTCGTGCTGGGCAAGCAGGCTCCGCTGGGGCTGCCGTCCTGGATCGGGTTGCTGTCCCCGGTCGCCGCCGCCGTCATGGTCGCCCTCGCCGCCCTCGGCTGGCGCGGCGGGCTTCGTCGCTATCGCAGTACAGGGAGCTGAAAATCGTGCCAGTGATCGAACTAGACAACGTGTCGCGAGCCTTCACCGTCACCTCACGCAACGGTCTGCGCCGCACCAAGCGCGAGGTCCGTGCGGTCGACGGCCTGTCGTTCAACGTCGAACCCGGCGAGGTCGTCGGCTACATCGGCCCGAACGGCGCCGGGAAGTCCACCACCATCAAGATGCTCACCGGCATCCTGGTCCCCACCGGCGGCACCATCCGCGTCGCCGGCGTCGACCCGTCCCGTCACCGCCTCAAGCTCGCCAAGCGCATCGGCGTCGTCTTCGGCCAGCGCACGACGCTCTGGTGGGACCTTCCGCTGAAGGACTCCTTCGCGGTGTTGCAGAAGATGTACGGCGTCCCGATGGCGCGGCACCGCGAGAATCTGGCGACCTTCGTGGAACTCCTCGACCTCGGCGACCTCCTCGATGTACCGGTCCGCCAGCTGTCATTGGGTCAGCGGATGCGCGGCGACATCGCCGCAGCCCTCCTGCACGACCCCGAGATCGTCTACCTCGACGAACCCACTATCGGCCTCGACGTGATCAGCAAGGCCCGTCTCCGCGAGTTCCTTGCCCAGATCAACGCCGAACGCAAGATCACCGTCATCCTCACCACTCATGATTTGGACGACATCGAAGCCCTCTGCACCCGAGTCATGGTCATCGACCACGGCCGCCAGATCTTCGACGGCACCCTCCCAGACCTCCGCTCCAGCCAGTCCGCCCCCAGAACCCTGGTAGTAGACCTGGCCACCTCACTGCCCCCCATCACCATCCCCGGCGCCACCGTGACGAAGGTCGACGGCCCCCGCCAGCACCTCACGTTTCCCCCGACCACCAGCGCAGCCCCTCTGGTAGCCCACCTGGCCGCCAACTACCCCCTGGCCGACCTGACCATCGCCGAACCCACCATCGAATCCATCATCACCCAGCTCTACACCCCCACCCCCTGACCTCCGGTCGGGTCGAACGAGCTCTTAGGCCGAGAAGAGCGCGTGACTCGCGTCGGAGGCGGGCCTGCCGGCTGATTCCAGGCGGCCATCGGAACGCAAGGGGACATTGGTGATCTCGAGGCCGGGGAAGCGCCGGCGCATCGCCGCCTCGTAGCGGTTGGCGTACGCGGGCTCGCCGATGTAGTCGCTGATCTGGTTCTGCCCGAACCACACCCGGACACGGCGCCGTGGCGACGAAGGAGCGGGCCTGCCTGATGTCACACCGACGACGCTACAAAGCCCAATGGTCGACAGTGTTACCTCCAGTTACGAACTGAAGTCACTGCGCCCCGTCCTTGATCAAGAACAATCGGGTCATGCGCGGTAGCCGGCCGCCATCGACAGCACGTCGGCCGGGTCGAGCGGCTGGGGATCCGCGCGCCACTCCACAAGCACCTCGTCGTCCTCGACCTCGTCCAGGGTGCCAACGCCTTGGGCGATCAGCCGACGTGCTTCAGCCGGACCGATCTCCACGTAGGTGAACCACCGTTCCATGTAGTAGTCGTTCCGCAGAGGGTTGTTGTCGTGGAACTTCCCGGTGTTGGCGACGTAGCCGTACATGCGCTCATGCGCCAGGGCGGCTACCCATACGAGTCGCTCGTCCTCTTTCACGAGAAACAGTTTCATCGCGCCACTCCGTCGTTCTTCTCAATGGCCGGTGCCCGAGGTGTCGGCCGAGTCAGATCAGGCTGTTCCTGCGAGGTTTTCGCCAGGGCTTGCCGTGAGTCACTGTAGTTGTTGACGGCCACGGGTCGATCACCCAGCGTTCGCAGCTCAGCAATACCTGCTGGTGGATCGAGGGTGTTGGACGCCTCGACGGATCGCTGTCTGGCTGCTTCGCGCTCCTCGTCGGGTGCTGTCGCGCTGCGCTCGATTTCGTACCACGGAGTCGTCAGTTCCTTCACCTCCAGCGAAGCGACGGAGTGGAACTGCACTTCGACCCGGGCGACACCCGGTACCTCCAGGTAGGCATGCAGGCCCTTGTACCGGGAGCCGTTCGTGTACGACTGCATCGCATGGCGAACGCGCCATCCTCTGTCGGTCAGTTGGTCGATGGTGTGCCGGGCCGCCGCGACAAGTTGGTCCGGCCGGTCCATCACGACCGTGTAGCGGAGAAGGTCGTCGACAGGCCGTCGGCTCCTGTCTTTCGCCCAATCTCCGAGCTTTCGGGCGAGGGATTCTGGGGACTTCACTCGGCGGTTGAGTTGGTAGGCCGATCCGTTGGGCGGGAGGGAGGCGAGGAACTCGGCTGTTCGGTCGGGCTCGACGGCTGCGGCTTGGGCTAGGAGGCGGAGGGCTTTGCGGGCTGCCTTGGCGCCGTGGCGGTGGGCAATGTCGGCTGCGTCGTACGGCGTACTGCCCCAGTCGAGCTCGTGGTGAGCGGAGAAGCTTCGGAGGAGCGTGGTGGGGTCGGGCGGGTCGTCGCGGGTGGGTGGCATGTGGTCTCCCCAGGTCGTGGGTCTCCTTTGACGGTAGGGAGTTTGGTGGGGGCTGTGGGGTGAGTATGGGGATCTGTGGATAACTCGGGGTGGTTACGAAGGGTGGGGTGGGGGTGACTTGGGGGTGGTGGGGTCGTTGAAATGTGGGTTGGGACCCAACCTGAGTGGGATTCGAGGGGTAGAACAGGTATGCCGACTTTGACGGGTGAGGCCGTGGTGGTGGAGGGGCCGCCGGGAGACGGGTCTGCCTTTGTCGAGTGGGTGCGGCCGCATGTCGGGGCGATGGCTCGGTTGGCGGGGCGGTTGGGGGTCGGGGCGGACCGGGACGACATTGTGCAGGAGGCGTTGGCCCGGGCTTGGGTGAAGCGGAGCCAGTACGACGGGAGCCGGGGGACCGCGTCGGCGTGGTTGCTGGCGATTACGGCGGACCAGGCGCGCAAGGCGGTCAAGCGGGTGCGGCCGGCCGGCGTACTGGAGGAGTACGACGGGCCGGGGGTGCGGCCTGATGTCGAGGGGCGGATCGACGTCGGGCAGGCGCTGGGGGAGTTGCCGGCGCGGCAGCGGCTGGCGGTCGACTGTTTTTACTTCGCGGATCTGTCGGTTGCCGACACGGCCGCGGTCATGGGGTGTTCCGAGGGCACCGTGAAGTCCACGTTGTCCGATGCGCGGGCCCGCCTGCGTACATTGCTGGAGGTCAGCGAATGAATCCGATCGACGAGGTCGACGACCTGCTGCGACAGGCCGGTGCGCAGTGGCGCGCCGAGCAGCCGTCAGCACCTGAGCCGGACCTGGACCGGATCACCAACGGCACCAAAAGCGCCGGAAACGGCCCACGGCGTTGGGTACCGGCGCTCGCTGCGGCCAGTGTCGCGGCCATCGCGGCCGTCACGCTGACCGTGCTCCCCGACACCGGCCGCCAGCCAGTACAACAGTCGGCCCCGCAGGTGGGACCGGCGAGCCTGCCGCCCGCAGGACCGACCCCACAGGCTGTCGAGTCCGTTGCTAATGGCAACCAGCAGACCGGCTCGAACGACGACCTGCTGGTCCGCAACGGCGACAAGGTCCACCTCAGCGGCGACATCATCGCGGCCCCCAATACCGCGCCGATCTTCTGCCCGTCCCACCCGATCCCGATGATCGGCTACCTGCCCGGCTCCGCGCCGAAGCCCAGTTGCCCGCCCGGCCTCGGGGTCACGTTGAAGGGCGTGGACGTCAGTCGGCTGGCGGACCTGAAGACGATCGACGGCGTCCGCGAGGGCCGTGCTGCGCTCACTGGCATCTGGAACGACAAGACCATCGACGTCCAGCAGCAGAGCGCGCCCGAACCGGACCGCGATTTCGTCACCCCACCGCTGCAGTGCCTGCCGCCGCAGGGCGGCTGGAAGGCGAAGCCGGCCAACCTCGAGGCTCCCGCGGTCACCAAGTTCCTGGACAGTCATCGCGGGCAGGCGTTCGGCCCGGTGACCTACTCCGTGGACGGTCCGGGTACGACCAAGGTGGTCGTTGCCTTCATCGGGGTCGCGCACGGTGATCGCGCCGCGTTCCGCAAGGCGTTCGAGCAGGTCTACACGGGGAATCTCTGTGTCGGGCCGGCCCGGCTGAGTCAGAGTGATGCCGACCGGATCTCCAAGGATGTCGGCGGGCTGATGGATCGTGCCGACCTGGGGATCACCACCAGCTACACCCAGATGGACGGCGCCAGTGAGAACGTGCGACTGCTGGTCTACACGGACGCGGTGAAGGCGGCGCTGTCCCCGATCGGTCTCGGCGACCTGCGCGTGGAGCCGGAGATCCGTCCCGTCCACTGATTGCAGTAGACCTTCGAGCAGGATCGAAACACCGGACGGACCTGTCCTCGCCATGCCATCGTGTCCGCATCGACACGAGGCGTGAGGTTGGTGAGGTATGGCCAGAGTACTGTCCGGACTCGTAGTAGGGGCATCGCTGGTGCTCTCGGCGTTCCTGCCGATCACCAGCGACGCCACTCCGGTGCCCGCGTCACGACCACAACAGGCGCAGCAAGAGGTGCTCCCGGCCCGCCCCAACACCACTCGCAATCCGATCCGCGAGAACGCCGCCGATCCCTGGATGGTCTTTGCCGAGGGCAACTACAACCTGCTCTACACGCACGGCGACAAACTCGTCGGCGTCTCGGCTCCCTCGGTCGCGGGCCTCGCGTCCGCGCCTCAGCAGACGCTCTGGCAACCACCGCCGCGGCCCGACCAGGCCTGCTGCAACCTCTGGGCGCCGGAGATCCACCAGCTCGACGGCAAGTGGTATCTCTACTACACCGCCGACAACGGCACCGATTCCCAGCACCGGATGTTCGTCCTCGAGGCCGACCACCCGATGGGCCCGTACACCTTCAAGGCCAAGCTCGACACCGGCGACTTCCACTCGATCGACGGCAGCGTCATGAAACTCCCCGACGGTCGCCTGTTCCACATCTGGTCGAGCGGCCGCGCCAACGGCCAGAACCTGTACGTCGCGCCGATGAGCGACCCGTGGACGATCAGTGGTCCGCCCGCCTTGCTCACCACCCCGGACCAGCCCTGGGAACAGAACGGCCGCAAGGTCACCGAGGGGCCGGTATCCCTGGTCCACAACGGCAAGGTCTACATCTACTACTCGGCCAGCGCGTGCGAGTCGGCCGACTACTCGCTCGGCGCTCTGGAGCTGACCGGCACCGACGTCCTCAGCCAGTCCTCATGGACCAAGTCCACCGGTCCGGTCTTCAAGCGCAACGACGCCGGCTGGGTCTTCGGCACCGGCCACCACGGATTCTTCACCTCGCCGGACGGCAAGGAGACCTGGATCGTCTACCACGGCGTGACCAGCTCGAACGGCGCACCGGTCGGCAGTTGCAGCGCGGGTCGTGCGGTTCGGATCGGCAAGGTCTCGTACGACGCCGCCGGCAAGCCGCAACTCGGCGTACCGAAGGCTGCATGGGAGACGATCACCCTGCCGAGCGGCGACCCGGGTGGCGACATTGTGGCCGATGGCACCTATAAGTTGTCGCCGAAGAACAACCCGAACAACCTGCTCGAGGTTGCTTCCTGCTCCACTGCCGACGCGGCGAACGTGCAGGTCGGAACGGCGAACGGCAACAGCTGTCAGCAGTGGAAGCTCACCTACAACGGTGACGGTTCGTACAAGCTGCTCGCCAACCACAGCGGCAAGGCGCTCGACGTGGCCGGCTGTTCGCCCGACAACCACGCCGACGTGATCCAGTGGCCGTACTGGGGTGGCGACTGCCAGGAGTGGTATCTCGATGCCCTCGGCAACGGGTACTACAAGGTCACCTCGAAGGTCGGCGGCAAGACGCTCGACGTCGACGGTTGCTCGACCGCGAGCGGGGCCGACGTCCGGGTCTGGCCGTACTGGCAGGGAGCTTGTCAGCAGTGGAAGCTGGAGAAGGTCGGATGAAGCATTCGAGAGGACCCCTGGCGATCGCCAAGCTCGCTGCGACCGCTCTACTCCTGACCACGCTGACCGTCCCGGCGCACGCCACGACGCTCGGCTGCACCATGAATGTGCTCGAACCGGCTCCGGGGACGCCGTCGAGTGGCACTGCCTGGGTGACCGAAGGTGACGACACCGGGCGCTACCTGCTCGGTGAGAGCACCCTGCCGGACCACTCCGCGATGCGTCCGGTGTTGTGGACAAACGGCGTCCCCCAGTGGCTCGACCGGCAGCCTGGGGTCGGCTCCACTGCGGTGGACGTCAATAACGACGGCACCGTGGTCGGCTATACCGGCGACGAAACCGGTGGCAGCCACCCGTGGACCTGGTCGGGTGGTTCGTACAAGGACCTGGCCGGCCCTGCGGGGCTGGAGGACGTGACCGTCAGCGCGATCAACAACCGCGGTGACATCGCGGGCTACGGCTGGGACCCGGCGACGTTCGGCTTCGCCGGGGTGGTCTGGCCGAAGGGTGGCGCCGCGATCCGGCTGGACGCCAAGTGGTCGGCGCTGGTGGTCGACATCAACGAGAAGGGCGTCGTGGTCGGCAACGTGCAGACGCCGACCGGGAACGCCGGCTGGATCTGGACCGACTGGCAGTCGTCCGGCAGCCAGCTGCCGGGCAAGCAGGCGGAGACGACCCGGGTCCAGGAGATCCGGGGTGACTGGATCGGCGGCAAGGAACAACTGTCCGACGGCAGCTGGGCCGGCCTGGTGTGGAACCTCAGCACGCTGGCGGTCGAGTCGCGCGCACGTCCGGTGAACTCGATCAACGTGAACGGCGATGTGGCGATCGAGCCGTCGTTGAGTGAGGGCGCGGTGATCGTCAAGGCCGATGGCAGCCGCGTCGAGCTGCCGGAGTGGAGCAACATCTACCACCTGTTCGACCGCGGCCGTTCGGTCTCCGCCGGTGGGTACGACGGCCACGAGCCGAGCCCGCGCGCGATCACCTCGACCGGGTGCTTCCCGCCGGACCACACCTGAAGCACTTCGGACCCAACCTTTTGACCTAGGTCGTACAGATATCGATTTCCTGCGCGTGGTGAGACTCTGCTGACGGAGTCTCACCACCGTCCCCCCCGAGGAGACCATTGATGTCCGGACGCTTCCGCCTGCCTGTTGCCCTGCTGGCCTCGCTCGCCCTGGCCGTACCCCTCAGCGCGCCGGTCCCCGCCCTGGCCGACGCTCCGGCAGTGGTGGGGAAGGGCGCGGTGGGCTGGGACACTCTGCGGCAGCTCGACCGGTTGCCGTACCTCGCCGCCGGGACGAGCACCCGTGAGTTCTCCGGGTTCGCGCGGAACGGCAGTAACCAGGACGGCTTCGACGGCACGGACTCGTGCCTGCGGCAGGTCGCGGCCGGGTGTGTGATCGCCGAGGACGCCGGCCCCGGTCAGATCGACTCGATCTGGTTTACGAGGTTGCACAACAACGTTCCAGACGTCACCGACACTGGGACGATCGCGGTCACGCTGGACGGGACGACCGTGCTGAACCGGTCCCTGAAGGACGTCACCGACGGCCGGGTTGGTGCCCCCTTCGTGCACCCGCTGGTCGCCACTGCGACCCAGGCCGGCGGCGGCTTCCAGATCAAGGTGCCGATGGCGTACCGGCAGTCCATGCAGATCGTGGTCCAGCACAACCCGCTCTTCTACCACGTGAACTACCGGCACTTCCCGGACGCGGACGGCGTCACGAGGTTCGACCCCGCCGACCCGGCGAACGACGTACTGACCAGACTGCGCGCAGCCGGTACGGCGGACCCGAAGCCGGCCGCGGCCGGTGCGACCACCGCGGGGGAGACGCACCCGATCCCGGCCGGTCAGGAAGTTGCCTTCGGCACCGTTCAGGGGCCGGGTGCGATCAGTGCGCTGCGGTTGCGATTCGTCGGCGCGACGCCATCGGACGCCGTACTGGCTGGGCTGCGGTTGCGGCTGTCGTTCGACGGTCGGCGGACGGTCGACTCGCCGGTCGGTGAGTTCTTCGGGACCGGTCTGGGCGCGTATTCGGTGAAGTCGCTGATGTTCGCTGCCGATCCGGCCGCAGGCGGTTGGTTCACGACCTGGTGGCCGATGCCGTACCGCGAGTCGGCCGCGGTGTCGCTGGTGAACTCCACCGGTGCGGCCGTCGGCAATGTAGAGCTCCAGCTGACGAGTGCACCGGATGCCAAGTGGGCAACGGATCTCGCGCCCGGCGGCCCCGCGGCGTACTTCACCGCGGCCTCGCGCAGCGGGAAGACGAGCTGGGGCGACGACTGGATCGTCGCCGACCAGACCGGTCGCGGCAAGCTCGTCGGGGTCGCGCAGACGATGGCGATCGGCGCGGAGATGGGGACGAATCGCGGCTACCTCGAGGGTGACGAGCGGGTCTACATCGACGGCTCGATGTCGCCGCAGCAGCACGGCACCGGCACCGAGGACTTCTACGAAGGCGGCTGGTACTTCGCCGGCGGCCCGTTCAGCGCGGCCTTCACCGGCAACACCGCCCACGAGGTCCAGGGGTCGGGCTGCGCGCGCGAGTGCGACGCCGTCTATCGGCTGCTGCTGACCGAATCCATCTCGTACGACTCCGCGCTGCGCTTCGGCATCGAGCACGGGCAGCAGAACGACTGGTTCGCCGACTACGGCTCGACCGCGTTCCTCTACACCCAACCCACGGTCAGCACCCGCGAGACCGACGCCATCGATCTGGGCGACGCGGCGGCTCGCACTGCACACCAGTACGCCGACAGCGGCACTTCGGCGACTCTGAACAGCGTTGCCGAAGGGGACTTCGACTACCTGCCGATCACCGACCAGGTGCGTTCGGGTCAGGGACCGATCACCTTCCAGTTGGCTGTCGACGCGGTCAACCGAGGTGTGCTGCTCAAGCGGATCTCGGATCAGGCGCAGAAGTACCAGGAGGCGGCCGTCAGCGTGGACGGCGTACCGGTCGGCACGTGGCGGCAGCCGCTCGGCAACGGCGGGATGCGCTGGCTCACCGACCAATTCCCCTTGCCTGCTTCAGCAACGGCAGGCAAGTCCAGCATCAAGGTGACGCTCACCCCAGCCGCCGGTACGCCGGCCTGGACCGCGGCTCGCTATCTCGCGGCGAGCATCGTCGACCCGTACGTCGCCACTGGAACGCCGACCGCGCCTGGTGGACTGACCGCGACACCTCGGGAACACGCGGTGCTGCTGAGCTGGAACCCGGTGCTCGGGGCAACGTCGTACCGGATCTATGCGGCGGCCACTGCCGACGGATCGGCCGACCTGGTGGGAACCGCGCCCACGCCGGGCTTCCTGGACAAGGCGCTCAAGGGTGGACAGCAACGGTTCTACAAGGTGATCGCAGTCGATGCCGCAGGCAACCTTGGTACGGCGGCGTCGTTGTCCTCCGCGGCGAAGGTTGCCACGACCTCCGATGTCGATGCCGACGGCAAGGATGACATCGTGACGTTCCTGCGCGGTGACGCGGCCGATGTGTACGTCGCCAAGTCGACCGGGAGCAAGTTCGGCGCCGGCGCGTTGTGGCACCCGTCGTTCGCGATCGGGACCGAGATCCCGGCGACCGGCGACTTCAACGGCGACGGCCGCGACGACATCATCACGTTCACCCGCGGTGCCGCCGCGGATGTCTGGGTCTCGCTCTCGAACGGCGTCGACGGCTATCTGCCGGCCACCAAGTGGCACGATCACTTCGCCGTCGGTGACGAGGTACCGATGGTCGGCGACTTCAACGGCGACGGCAAGGACGACATCGTCACCTTCACCCGCGGCTCGACGAACGACGTGTACGTCTCTCTGTCCGACGGTGGCCGGTTCGTCGAAGACAGCTGGCTGTGGCACGGCGGCTTCGGCCTGCCCGGAGAACTGCTCGACGTCGGCGACTTCGATGGTGACGGCCGCGACGACATCGTCACCTTCACCCGTGGTACGGCGGCGAGTGTTTACGTCGCGCTGTCGGACGGGAAGTCGTTCCTCGGATCGGGCTGGAAGTGGCACGGGCACTTCGCGGTCGGCACCGAGACGCCCGATGTCGGTGACTACAACGGCGACGGCCGCGACGACATCGCGACGTTCACCGGCGGTACGGCGGGTGACGTGTACGTCGCGACCTCGACCGGCACCGGGTTCACCGGCGACGGCGATCTGTGGCACGAGTACTTCGCCCCGAACGGCGAAGTACCGGGCTCAGGTGACTTCGACGGCGACGGGCTCTCCGACATCGTCACGTTCACGCGCGGCACGGCCGGCGACGTGTTCGTTGCCCGCTCCAACGGCCACGACTTCGTGCCCAGCCCACAAGCTGAACTCTGGCAGGACTACTTCGCCCCCAACGGCGAGTGGCCCGCTCCTTCTAGTCTGCGTCCGTAGCCGACGGCGTCGGAGGGTCCGTGAACCCGCTGCGCTTGTGGAAGAAGTCGATGAGCAGGCGGGCGGTGGCGGCCGGCTGCTCGATGGCGGGGGAGTGGCCGGCGTCGGGAACCATCTGGGGTTCGATACCGAGCCGCTCGGCCACGTCGTTCTGGACCGGGAGCGGCCAGCCGTCGTCGGTCTCGCCGTACACGAGCTGGGTGCGGACTCCGGCCTCGGCCAGCTGGTCGGTCTTGTCGACCGCGCTGGTCAGGTGCCGGGTGATTGCCGCGAGACTGGCCGGGGTGTTGCTGATGAAGCGATTGCGGACGAACGCCGCGATCTCCGCCGGCGGTTCGACGTACCCAGGGTTCTTGGCGTCGTGCTCCAGCTTCAGGTCGTAGACCTGCTCGATCGGCAGGTTCTCGAGGCCGAAGGCGAGCATCTGGAGTCCCTGCAGGGTCTCCTCGTTGGTGAAGCCGGCCGGGCCGGTGCAGAGCAGGGTGAGCGTCGAGAACACCGACGGATCGATGAGCACGGCCTCGCGCGCGACCAGTCCGCCGAACGAGTGCCCCACCAGTTGGCTGTAGCCGCCGAGCGCCACACTCATCGCCACCACGTCGGCGCCGAACTCCTCAAGCGTGTACGCCGATGCGTCGTCCGGACCGGGAGTCTCGAATTGACCTCGCTGGTCGACACCCACCGCGATCCACCCATACCGCGCCAGGTGATCGAGCAGCGGCGTGAAGTCCTCCTTGCTCCCCGTCCAGCCCGGAACGAGCAGCACCGTGCCGAGCGGCGTACCGATCTCCGGCACGGCTCGCAGCGTCGCGAAAGAGCCACGGTCGGTCTCCAGAGTGGCTGGATGAACCCCGTCCGGCAGCGTCATGGTTCGTGGCGTACTCACAAGTCAAGAGAGTAGCCGTTCAGCCCGCGACGGACAGACACCCGCAGATGCACCGGGCGTTCCGCAGTGCGGCACAATGGCCGGGTGCCTCCTCGCACTCTCGCGGTTGCCAACCAGAAAGGCGGCGTGGCCAAGACGACCACTGTCGCCACGCTCGGTGCTGCCCTGGCCGAGCTCGGTCAGCGGGTGCTGCTGGTGGACCTCGATCCGCAGGCGTGCCTGACCTTCTCGATCGGGATCGACCCCGAGGACCTGGACAAGTCGATCCATCACGTGCTGCTCGGCGGGGTGCAGGCACTCGACGTACTGATCGAGTTCGAGGAAGGCCCGGACCTGCTGCCGGCGACGATCGAGCTGGCCACCGCGGAGGTGCAGCTGGCGCGCGAGAGCGGCCCGGAGCAGGTACTACGGACCGCGTTGCGATCGGTGCGTTCGTCGTACGACTGGATCATCGTGGACTGCCCGCCGACCCTCGGCCTGCTGACGGTCAACGGGCTGTCGGCGGCGAGCGACGTACTGATTCCCTTGCAGTGCGAGACTTTGGCACATCGTGGCGTTGGGCAACTACTTGACACCGTGCACGACGTACAGCAGCTGACCAACCCCGGACTGAACGTTCTCGGCGTCCTGCCGACCCTGTACGACGGCCGCACAACGCACGCCCGCGCCGTCCTCGAGACGATCGCCGAGACCTACTCGCTCGACGTGCTCGCCCCGGCGATCCCGAAGTCCATCCGGTTCGCCGAGGCCCCCGCGGTCGGCGAGACCATCCTCACCACCTCGCCCACCTCCGTCGGCGCCAAGGCCTACCGAGCCCTAGCCGCCACCCTCCTCTAAGCAGGGTTGTCGGGAGCCGCCGGCCGGCGGACACTGCGGCGGAACCACCCTGCCTACGCCCGCGCCACCACTGGTGGCGTGAGACAGGAAGTAGTGCCGTGAGACAGGAAGTAGTGGCGTGAGACAGGAAATAGTGGCGTGAGACCTGTGGTGCACCGTCTCGCGCCGCCGTGATCCCGGCCCGCTGCGCTCCCACCCCAGCCCCGCCGCGCTCCCACCCCAGCCCCGCCGCGCTCCCACCCCAGCCCCGCCGCGCTCCCAGCCCCCGCTGCGCTCGCAGCCCACCGTACCGGCGTCGTGCGCCTCCCTTCCCCTCCGGCAATTTGAGGGGAGATCCCCTGAGGTTGCCGGTTCTCAGTCCGAAATTTGGAGGGAGAAGGGTCAACTTCAACGGAGATCCCCTCAAATGGCGCGCAGGGGGTGGCGGGTGGCGGGGGCGGTGGACGCGCCGGGCAGCCGGCGGCGCCGGGGTAGGCCAGGCCGCGGGTGAGGCGGGGCCGGGGGCCAGACGGGGCCGGGGGCCAGACGGAGCCGGGGCCAGACGGAGCCGGGGTTAGGCGGGGCCGGGGCGGGGCGGGCCAGGCCTCTTAGGCGGGGCCGGGGTCTACTGGGTTGGGGCGGTCGGGGGTGCTGGGCGGCGGAGACGGCGGCGGAACCACCAGGCCGGTACGGCGATCAGCGCGATCAGCACGAGGAACGGGAGTACTGCGCCGAGTGCGGTGGCGAGCGCGGAGAACGTGGCGGTGAACGCGTGCCAGCCGCCCTTGAGGCCGCCGAGGAATCCGCGATCCGGTTCGGTGATGACCGGCGGGGTGTCTTTGCTGGTCAGCGTCAGATTGAGGGTGGCCAGTTCGGTCTGCAGGCTGAGGTTCTTCTGCTTGGCGAGCATGGACTCGAGGTCCGCCTCGCGGCGGGTCAGCTCGGATTCGACCGAGACGATCTCGCCGATCGTGTTCGCCTTGGCGAGGAGTGCGCGCATCCGGTCCAGGCTCGCGCGCTGAGTGCGGATCCTGCTGTCCACGTCGACGACCTGTTCGGTGACGTCGGTCGACTCCTGCCGGATCTGCAGCCGCTTCCCCAAAGCGGACAGGCGGTCGACAGCGACGTCGTACGAGGTTGTCGGGACCTTCACGACGAGATTCGCCGAGGAGATCTTGCCGTTGGCGTCGTCGCCGGTGTTCTCCGAGGCGACCTGGCCCTTGAGACCGCTGATCACCGTGATGGCCTCTTGGCGCGCCTTCTCGACGTCGTCGGCCTCGACGGTGAGCGAACCGGTCCTGATGATCGCCCGCGTCACGGGCGGCTGATCCGCGGCCGGAGCCTTCGGTTGTGCTTGGCTGCCTACTGCTTTGCCGCCGCTGTCAGCCGCGGCGCTCTCCGGCTGCTGTGCCGAACCCCCGGACGCGCTGTCGTTGCTGGAGCCGCTCGCCCCGCAGCCGACCAGCAGCACTAGTCCTGCGGCGGCGAGCACCGCCATCCCACCCTTGCGCCTCATCACCCAGCCCCTCTCGTGTGGTTACGTCCAGGGACGCTCCACGAGGGGCTGGGTGTTGCAGCGCGAAATTACAACTTGATCACTTGCGAGCGGTCTTCTTCGCCGGTGCCTTCTTGGCCACCGTCTTCTTCGCCGTGCTCTTGACCGCCACCGTCTTCTTGGCAGCAGTCGCCTTCTTGACCGGAGTCGCCTTCTTGACGGGCGCGGTCTTCTTGGCGGTGCTCTTCACAGCGGTCGCCCTCTTGACCGGCGCGGCCTTCTTCGCCGTGCTCTTCACCGGCGCCGCCTTCTTGGCCGGAACCTTCTTGGCCGGGGCGACCGCGACCTTCTTGGCTGCGGTCTTCTTGGCCGGCGATGCGGTGACCTTCTTCGCCGCCGTCTTCTTGGCGGGCGCCGCGGTCTTCACCGCAGTGGCCTTCTTGGCGGGCGCCTTCTTGGCCGGTGCCGCCACCTTCTTCGCCGTGGTCTTCTTGGCCGGTGCCGCGGTCTTCGTCGCGGTGGCCTTCTTGGCAGGCGCCTTCTTGGTGGGGGCCGCGACAACGGCAACCTTCTTCGCCGCGGTCTTCTTGACGGGAGCCGTCTTCTTGGCGGGCGCCGCAGTCTTCACGGCGGTCGCCTTCTTGGCCGTGGCCTTGACCGGTGCCTTCTTGGCGGGAGCCGTCTTCTTCGCCGTGCTCTTCACCGGCGCTGCCTTCTTGGCCGGAGCTGCGGTCTTCACCGCAGTGACCTTCTTGGCAGGCGCCTTCTTGGCGGGAGCCGGAGCGGCCGCAACCTTCTTGGCGGCAACCTTCTTCGCCGGGGCTGCTGCCTTCTTCGCCGTGCTCTTCACCGGTGCCGCCTTCTTGGCGGGCGCGGTGGTCTTCACAGCAGCGGCCTTCTTGACCGGAGCCTTCTTGGCCGGCGCCGGGGCGACCGCAACCTTGTTGGCAGCGGTCTTCTTCGCCGGAGTCTCGACAACCGCAACCTTCTTCGCGGGAGCCTTCTTCACCGGAGCCGGAGCCTCGACAGCAGCCACCTTCTTGGCCGGAGCCTTCTTGACGGGCGCGGCAGCCTTCTTAGCCGGAGCCTCAGCAACCTTGGCCGGAACCTCAGCAACCTTGGCGGGTGCCTGGACGACCGCGGGAACCTGCTCGACCGGAGCCGCGGCCGCGACCTCGGTCACCGGCGCTGCCGGCGCCTCGGTGGACGACCGGCGGTTACGGGACCGACGCGACGGACGCTCGCTCCGCTCCACCGGAGCAGCGGCCTCGACCGGAGCAGCAGCCTGAACAGGCGCGGCGTCAGCAGGTGCAGCCGAAGCAGGTGCAGCCGACTCGGCCGCGGGGGACGCGAAGATCGGCGTACCGGCTTGCTGGTTCACGACCTCGGGCGTCGCGCCCGAACGGCGATTGCGGTTCCGGTTGCGCTTGCGGGGCTTGCGCTCGCGCGGTGCCTCGCCGGCGTCGCGGGCCTCAACGGCCGGCGGGACCTCGGTCCTGGTCGTGACGTCCGCGCCTGCCTCGAGCGGCTGACCCGAACGGGTGCGCTTGCGGGTCCGGTTCCGGCTCCGCTTGCGGCCGGACGACTCGCCGCTCTCGTCGCGACGGCCCTCGGGACGGGTGTCGTCACGACGCCCTTCGGGACGGCCATCGGTACGGCGCTTGGCCGGGCGCTCGGCGCGCGGCTCGCGCTCCTCGCGATCGGCGGCCGGCTTGATCCGGCCCTTCGCCTCGGTCGGGATCCCGAGATCGTGGTACAGCTCGGGCGACGTCGAGTAGATCTCCTGCGGGTCCGGGTACGGCAGGTCGAGCGCCTGGTTGATCGTCTTCCAGCGAACCAGGTCCGCCCAGTCGACGAAGGTCACCGCGATCCCGCTCGCACCGGCGCGACCGGTCCGGCCGATCCGGTGGACGTAGGCCTTCTCGTCCTCGGGACAGGTGTTGTTGATGACGTGCGTGACGCCCTCGACGTCGATCCCGCGGGCGGCGACGTCGGTGCAGATCAGGACGTCGACCTTGTCGCCGCGGAACCGGGTCAGCGCCCGCTCGCGCGCCTGCTGGTTCAGGTCGCCGTGGATCGCGGCGGCCTTGAAGCCGCGGTCGATCAGGTCGTCGGTCAGCCGGCCGGCCTCGCGCTTGGTCCGGCAGAAGATCATCACCCGGCCGCGGTCGTCGGCCTGCAGGATCCGGGCCACCACCTCGGGCTTGTCGAGGTCGTGCGCCCGGTAGACGAACTGTGCCGTCGTCGGAACCATCTGGGAGTCGTCGTGCGACTCGGCCCGGATGTTCAGCGGGTGCCGCATGTGGGTGCGGGCCAGGCCGATGACGGCCGACGGCATAGTTGCCGAGAACAACATCGTCTGCCGCAGCTCAGGCGTCTTGCGCAGAATGCGTTCCACGTCCGGCAGGAAGCCGAGGTCGAGCATCTCGTCGGCCTCGTCGAGCACCAGAACCTTGATGTGGCTCAGATCGAGGACACCGCGGTTGGCCAGGTCGAGCAGCCGGCCCGGCGTACCGACGACGACGTCGACACCGGTCTTCAGCGCGTCCAGCTGCGGCTCGTACGCGACGCCGCCGTAGATGGTCAGGATCCGCACGGAGCGGACGGTGGACGCGGTGACCAGGTCCTTGGCGACCTGGATGGTCAGCTCACGCGTCGGCGTGACGACCAGGGCCTGCGGCTTCCCGGGGGCGGCGAGCTCGTTGTAGTCGGCCTCGCCGGGGGAGATCGTGCGCTGGAGCAACGGAATCCCGAAGCCGAGCGTCTTGCCGGTCCCGGTCCGGGCCTGGCCGATCAGGTCGGTGCCCATCAGGGCGACGGGGAGCGTCATTTCCTGGATCGGGAAGGGCTCCACGATGTTGACGCGGTCGAGCGCGTCGCAGATCTCGGGCAGCACGCCGAGCTCTCGGAAGGTGGTCAGGCTGATCGCCTCTCACATGCTTGAACGGACAGTGGCCGGGCGCCAGAGGCGAGTGAAGCCTCGTCAGAAGAGGCGCGGGGACACTGTGCAAGCACCTCGCACCAGCGTGCCCATGTGGGCGCGTCACCGGCGAATCGCTCACCAGTGTAACCGCAACCCGCGTCAACGCCGTTTCGTGTGCTTTGCGCCACGCAGATTTTCGACGGCCGTTCCAGTGACTCGGCGAGAAACGTTCGGCACCTCCAGCGCTCCTCGACGAGCCACCCGGCCCGGATCACGGATAAGGTGCCGGGCATGGAACAGACGGCCTTCGACGATCCCGCCTACCGGGCCGCGGCGGTGGATCTGCTGGGAGTCCTCGCGTACGGCGAGCTGACCGCCTTCGAGCGGATGGCCGAGGACGCCAAGCTGGCACCGACCCTCAACGACAAGGCGGAGCTCGCCGCACTGGCGACCACCGAGTTCGGGCACTTCCAGCAACTACGCGACCGCCTCGTCATCCTCGGCGTGGATGCGATGGAGGCGATGCAGCCGTTCGTCACGCCGCTGGATGCCTTCCACGACCACACCGCGCCGTCGGACTGGCTGGAAGGTCTGGTCAAGGCGTACGTCGGGGACGGGCTGGCCAACGACTTCTACCGCGAGATCGCGTCGTTCGTGGACGCGGAGACCCGGGCCCTGGTGCTTGAGGTGTTCGCCGACTCCGGACAGGCCGAGTTCATCGTGGAGCGGGTCCGGGCCGCGATCGAGGAAGACCCGAAGCTCGGCGGCCGGCTCGCGCTGTGGGGCCGTCGGCTGGTCGGTGAGGCGCTCAGCCAGGCTCAGCGGATCGCTGCGGACCGCGACTCACTGGCCGCACTGCTGGCCGGCAGCGTCGACCGGCCCGGGCTCGATTTGGCTGCCATTGGCCGGATGTTCACCCGACTGACCGAGGCACATACCGCAAGGATGACTGCGCTTGGCCTGCAGGCCTGATTGCATGTCTCCCGTTCGTTTGTTGACGGGGGTCGACGCCGGAGAGCCTGCCTGCATGACACTGTCCTACCGCCCGGTCCGCCTGGGCATTTACTCCGACACCCTGGTTCCGCGGGCCGACGGTGTGGCCGTCTCGCTGGAGGCCGCCGGACGAGCGCTGTGTGAGCTCGGCGTCCAGCTCGAGGTGGTCGCGCCGTACGACGCCAAGAGCCACCAGAGCAGGCTGCCGATCCGGTCGGTGCCCGGCACTGAGGCGTGGGGTCGGGACTACCGGCTGGGCATGCTCCGGCCGACCCGGAACAAGCCGGAGTACGACGTCGTCCACGTGCACACGCTGGGCCCGGTCGGCGTGGCCGGTCTGTACTCCGCGTGGCGCCGGAAGCTCCCCGTCGTACTGACGTGGCACACGGATCTTGAGGTCTACCGCCAGCACTACGCGGAGATCCGGCTGGCGATGTGGCTTGCGGGCAAGGCCTGGCGGGTCGGCCTCGGCGCGCCGCGCGGCTACCAGCGCGACTGCACTGAGGTGCAGAACCTGCTGCGTGCTGTCGACCTGGTGGTCGCGCCGACAGCCAAGGTGGTGCAGCAGTTGGACGACCTCGGCTGTGAGGCGCCGACTGTGGTGTTGCCGAGTCCGACGCTCCCAATGCCTGCCCCGTCGCTGTCCGCGTTGGAGATCCGGCGGCAGCTCAACCTCGGTGCGAAGGATCCGATCGTGTTGTCGGTCGGCCGGTTGAGTGGTGAGAAGAACCACGAGCTGCTGCTGCAGTCGTTCGCCGAGCTGCTGCGGATCCGGCCGGACGCCTGCCTGGTCATGGTCGGCGGCTATGCCGACCGGAAGCGAGTCACCGAGCTCATCGACCGGCTGGGCATCGGCCCGCGGGTGCGGATGCCCGGCGTACTGCCGCGGGCTGAGCTGGCCGGGTACTACCTGGCCGCGGACGCAGTGGTGATCGCCTCGGTCTCAGAGACCCAGTCGCTGGTCGCGCACGAGGCAGAGGCTGCCGGCTGTCCGCTGGTGGTCGTCGACCCGTGGCTGTTCCGTGGCCACGAGCGGACCCGGACGTTCGCACCGGCCGATCCGGCCGGGATGGCCGCAGTGGTCGGCCAGGTGCTGCGTGTGCCGGACGCCAACCGGGCCTGGGCGCCGCGGTACCGGCCTGCGCCGCGTGAGCACGCCGAGAAGCTGCTGGCGCTCTACGAAGGGCTGGCATCACAACGGCCGCCTGCCCCGGGTGGGGTGGCGGCCGTCGGGTGATGCCCTAGGTCGGTCAGGCTGTCCTGGGCTTGCGTGCTGCGATGATCGCGATGACGATCGCGGCACAGACGATCTGGATCAGGTACTGGATCCAGTCCGGGCCGGAGGTGTCCTTGACACCCGCGAAGTGAGCGATCAGACCACCGATGAAGGCGCCGATACCGCCGCCGAGGATGGTCCAGCCGAGGCTGATGTTCTGCTTGCCTGGAAGCACGAGCCGCGCCAGCGGCCCGAAGATGACGCCTGCGAGCAGGCTGACGATGATCATCCAGATCCAGTAACCCACGGTTCCTCCTTGTGAGGGGTGACGGACCTGCGTCTGGGCGGCGCCCCGTAGCTACCAGACCACTACGACGCAGGTCTCACCGCACATGGTGCCCACCGAACCGGAATCCGGAACCCGGACACGCGCAGACGTGTCCGGAACGGAATCAGATCGCGCCGAAGCCGACCTTCCGGACCGAAGGCTCACCGATCTCGACATAGGCGAGCCGGTCGGCCGGGACCAGGATCCGGCGGCCCTTGTCGTCGGTCAGCTCCAGCAGATTGCTCTTGCCGCTGAGCGCGTCCGACACCTGCGCCTGTACCTCGTCCGGGCTCTGCTCACTCTCGAGCACCAACTCGCGATTGACGTGTTGCACGCCGATCTTGACCTCCACGAAACCCTCCGGGCACGTTCCGACCGGCGGCTCTCGCCGGTGACACTTCGAGCCTATCCGTTGCCGGCCCGGGTCTCTCACCCGTCCGCCGAGAGCAGAACATCCGCCGTACGGCGTGGTGCGGTCAGCCGTCGGTGCGCGGGAAGCCGCGAATGCCGCGCCACGCGAGTGAGGCGACCATGTCGGCGGCCTGCTCCTGGCCCAGCAGCGACTGGTCGGCCGAGGCCAGCCAGTAGCGCGCGCTGACCTGAGCCATGCCGACCAAGCTGACGGCCAGCACCATGGACTGCTCCCGGTTCAGGCCGGCGTCCGCACTGATCACCTCGGACACCGCCTCGGCGCAGGCGTGGGTGACGCGGTCGACCCGCTCACGGACAGCCGGCTCGTTGGTCAGGTCCGACTCGAAGACCAGCCGGAACGCGCCCTGCGCGTTCGCCACGTAGTCGTAGAACGCGTGGATGGTGGCGGCGACGCGCAGCTTGTTGTCGTCCGTCGACTTCAGCGCGTCGTGCACCGCGGCGACGATCGCTTCGCAGGAGGTGTCCAGCAGCGCCAGGTACAGCTCGAGCTTGCCCGGGAAGTGCTGGTACAGGACGGGCTTGGAGACGCCCGCGCGCTCGGCGATGTCGTCCATCGCGGCGGCGTGGTACCCGTTCGCGACGAAGACCTCCTGGGCCGCCTCGAGCAGTTGCGCGCGGCGGGCCAGCCGGGGCAGGCGGCTGCCGCGTTTCGGTGCGGTCTCCGGTGTCGTCGACACGTCGGCTCCTTCGGTGGTGCGGCACCGGCGGCAGGTCGCGCCACCGGGTCGTAGGCCGAATCCTACCCACCGGTCCTCCCGGTCAGTAGCTTCCCCGCGATCTGACCCCGGTTTACTCCGGCAGCGGGCGCGGATCGTCGTACAGCTCGGCCAGGACGTCGCCGTACTCCTCGATCCGGGCCAGCACCTCGTGCGGGAGGAACTTGAGCTCCTCCGGAGAGGTCGTCGAAGCCACCTCGTCCCAGTCGATCGGGGTGGAGACCCGCGGCTCGTCAGAACCTCGCAGCGAGTACGGCGCCAGCGTGGTCTTCGCACTGGCGTTCTGGCTCCAGTCGATGAAGACCTTGTTCGGCCGGAGCGCTTTGGTCATGTTCGCCGTCACGTCCTCGGGCAGGGCCTCGGCCAACTGCTCGGCCAGCTGCTTGGCGAACGCACTGGTACGGCGGGACGACGCCGGCTCGATCGGCACGTACAAGTGCATGCCCTTGTTGCCAGATGTCTTCGGCCAGCCCTCCAACCCGTAGTGACCGAGCAGCTCACGCAGGGCCAGCGCGACGTCGCAGCACTCCACGATGGTCGCGCCCGGCCCCGGGTCGAGGTCGAACACGATCAGGTCGGCCTGCGGGTCCTTGCCGCCGTCCGACAGACCGATCCGCCACTGCGGCACGTGCAGTTCGAGCGCAGCCAGGTTCGCGAGCCACACCACGGTCTGTACGTCGTCCGCGACTACGAAGTCGGCCTCGTCCCGTCCGGTCGAGCTACCGGGCGTCGGCAGGGTCTCGGTCCGCACCCAGGACGGCGTACCGCGCGGTGCGTTCTTCTCGAAGAAGTACGACGCCTCCGTGCCGTCCGGCCACCGCTTCCGGGTCAGAGGGCGGTCCGACAGGTGTGGCAGCAGCAGTGCGGCGACCTGGTGGTAGTAGTCGATCACCTCGGCCTTGGTGAACCCAGTCTGTGGATACAGCACCTTGCCAAGGTTCGTGAGCTTCAAAGTCTGCCCGTCAACCTCGGTAGTCACCTGCTGCGAAGCTGCTGCCATACCTCCCAGTCTCCACCCAGAAACGTTTGGGTCGGTGTGGCTGCGGTGCAGCCGGTACGGCGGCGTGGTTGCTCGCCGATCCGTCTGCGGCCGGGGGCGTGGGTTTGTGGTTGCTCGCCGCTGCGGCCGATTGACAGTGGCGGGTGGCCGGCGCCCGGCGCGGGGCTGAGGGGGATGGATCTGTCGGCGACCGCGGTTCCCGTTGTTTGGGCTTCCGGGTTGTGGCTGGGGTCCAAGATCTGCGCCGAGGAGACGGTCTTGGTCGCCATTTGGACAAAACGTTCCACCCCAGCGAACGGGACGGCCGGCATGGGGGCATGTTCCGCGTTATGGGTGAGTTTTTCGGGTCCATGCGCCGAAAAAGTCACCGATAACGAGCAGCCGGCCCCCAGCGCGGGCCAGTCGCGCTAATTGGTGAGTTTTGGGGACTCGGTGACGAAAATCCACCAATTAGCGAGCCGGGCGGACCGGAGCGCTGGGTTATCGCGCTAATTGGTGAGTTTTAGGGACCCCGGTGACGAAAATGCACCACTTAGCGAGGGTTGCCAGGCGCGGCAGTACCCCCGCTCCCAACCCCCCGCGCACCCGGCACCCCGGGCCTCTGCCATCTGATGGGTTACCCCATGAGGTGGTGGGTTTTGGACTCGCATGCGGGTGCAGAACCCACAAGCTGGTGGGGGAACCCATGAGATGCGGAGGGGGCGGGGGCCTGTGCGGGAGCGTTCGCCACGGTGGGTCACTTTTCAGGCTTCGTTGCTACTGGCGGCAACCGAAGCCCGGAAGCTCAGGCGGCGGCAACTGTGGTCGCCGGCGGATCCATCTCCCTCAGCCACGCGCCGGGCTCAGCCATCCGTCACTGTAAATCGGCCGCAGCGGCGAGCAACCCAAGGCACACATCCCCGGCCGCAGACGGAATGGCGAGCAACCACAAGACGCACGTCTCCGGCCGCAACCGAAGCCCGGAAGCTCGGGCAACCTCAACTGTGGTCGCTGACGGATCCATCCCCCTCAGCCCCGCGCCGGGCGCCAGCCACCCGCCACTGTAAATCGGCCGCAGCGGCGAGCAACCCAAGGCGCACGTTCCCGGCCGCAGTCGGATCGGCGAGCAACCACACTTCGTACATGTCCGGCCGCAGTTGGATTGGCGAGTAACCGTAGGCGCACGTCTCCGGCCGCAGTTGGATTGGCGAGCAACCACACGTCGTACATGTCCGGCCGCAGTGGGATTGGCGAGCAGCCGAGCGCCGTACGGGACCGGGCACATCGCAGCGATGGGGTGCGGGATTCACGGTTGGTGCGTGCAGTCCGCGTTGAAGCCGGCGTACAGAGAGTCGTTGCTGTCGACCAGCTTCCCGTCCACCCAGATCTCGCAGTGCACCGAACTGGTGTCGTCGTCGAGCTGCGGCACGGCGTTGACGGACAGGAGCTGGTTGCGGCCCTTGGTCTTGAGCTTCTCGCTCTCCCAGGGCAGAGAGGCGTGTTTCAGGTCCACGGAGTCGTCGTGGCCGTCACGGAGGTAGTCGATGTCCGGCTGCTTCGCCGTACCGGTGACCTTGTAGACGACCTCGTGGGTCTCCTGGCTCGCGATGACCATCCGGAGACCGGTGTAGCCGAGCAGGAAGATCTGGAACGCCGGGTAGGCGAGGACCACCACGAGCAGCACGATCAGTAGTGGTTTGGGGACTCTGCGCTTCATAGGTCGCAAGTGTTGCGGCTGGCGGGGTCCTACCATGGGAATCGTGGAGAGTTACGGGGCAGTAACCGGCACTGAAGTGCCGCTGGCGACACAGGAATGGCCGGCTCGTCAGGTGCCGGTCGCAGGCGTGGACCTGCTGGTCAGAGACGTGCCGGACGCGGCGGCGGAGCTTCCGCCCGCGCTCTATGTGCACGGCATGGGCGGCTCGTCGTTGAACTGGACCGCGCTCGGGCTGTTGCTGAACGACACGGTGCGGGGGATCGCTCCCGACCTCCCCGGGTTCGGGCTGACGCCGCTGGCCGGTTCGGCCGGGATCTCGGAGCAGGCCGACGTTCTGGTCGAGTTGCTGGAGGGTCAGTTCGACCAGCCGGCGCACGTCTTCGGCAACTCGATGGGTGGCGCCGCATCGGTGGCGCTGGCCGCGCGGAGACCGGATCTGGTCGCGTCACTGACGCTGGTGTCCCCAGCGCTGCCGCATCCGCGAGTGTCGGCCAGTGCCCTGTGGTTCACCGCGCTGGCCACGCCGCGGATCGGACCGGTGGTTCTGCAGCGAGCTCAGCGGCTGCCGTTCGACCGACGCTTCCAAGCGTCACTGTCGATGGTCTTCGGCGACCCGCGCACCCTGCCGCAGGAGGTGCGCGCCAACTACGAGGCGGAGCTGCACCGCCGAGACACTGACCCCTGGAACATGCAGGCGACCACCGACGCCGCCAAGAGCATCCTGCGCTCGTCACTGACACCACCGCGCCGGTCGCTATGGGCGGACGCCGCCAGCGTCCAGTGCCCAGTCCTGCTCGTGTACGGCGGCCGCGACCGCCTGGTAGACGCGCGCATCCGGACGAAGGCGCAGCGCACGTTCCCGGACGCCCGGTTGCTGTACCTGCCGAGGTCGGGTCACGTCGCTCAGATGGAGCACCCGGAGCAGGTGGCCAGCGCCTTCCGGGAGCTGATCGCGTAACTGAGCCGATTTTGGAATCAGATCGAAGGTAGTAAGTCGGTCAACCTTTCGCTCGCTCGGGCTATCTCATGGAGAGCTGTCCGTCGACGAGAGGAAGACCGTGCGGGTTCTCGGCAGTATCACCCTGGGGCTGGCCACTGTGCTGGCGGTCGCACCGCTGACCGCGCACGCGGACGCTCCCGCTGTTGTGCAGGGTAAGCAGTGGGACGTGCAGAAGGTGCCGGCCGGCTACCGGGTCACCCTGCATCTCGACGCACCGGTACCGATGCGTGCGTCCCAGCCGCTCCTCGCTGTGAACGGGAAGCCGGTCGGAGTGGCTCGCCAATCGGCGGACGGCCGGACGCTGACTCTGGTCACAACCGACAAGGCAGCGGCGGACGCTCACGACGTACAGCTCGCGTGGCCGGGGGACCCGAGTAAGAGCGCCCGTGCGCTGGCCGGTGGACCGACGGACGCCTACTGGCTGAAGGCGCGCAAGGGCCCGCTGCTGAAGGACGACCCGGGCAAGACGGGCAGCTACAAGGTCGAGATCTCGGAGTACAACCTCGGTGACGAGGCGGTCTTCCTGCCCGGACTGGGACAGAAGTCCGAGATGCTCGGCAAGGTCTACACACCAGTCGGTGCCGTCGGCAAACGTCCGCTGGTGGTCTTCCTGCACGGCCGACACGAGTCCTGCTACGGCGAGGGGGACGGCGACAAGCCATGGCCCTGCCCGAAGGGCTCCAAGCCGGTCCCCAGCTACCGCGGGTACGACGGTCCCGCGCAGGCGCTCGCGAGCAACGGCTACCAGGTCGTCTCGATCAGCTCCAACGCGATCAACGCCTACGACTTCGACGCGTACGACGCCGGCGCGCAGGCGCGGGCCGAGCTGATCCTCGACCACCTGGCCCTCTGGAAGAAGTGGTCGACTGTCGGCGGTGCGCCCTTCGGCACCAAGTACGTCGGCAAGGTCGACCTGCAGGACGTTGGTCTGATGGGTCACTCACGTGGTGGCGAGGGTGTCGCCCGCGCTGCCGTGGTGAACGCGGACCGCGGTGGCCAGTACGGCATCCGCGCCGTACTGCCGCTGGCACCGGTCGACTTCGCCCGCTCCGCCGTACCGGGTGTGGCGATGAGTGTCGTGCTCCCGTACTGCGACGGTGACGTGTCCGACCTGCAGGGCCAGAAGTACTACGACGACACCAGAAACTCCGTCACCGGCGACGGTGCTGCCCGCTCCACGGTCACTGTGCTCGGGGCGAACCACAACTTCTTCAACACCGAGTGGACACCAGGCCAGTCCATAGCGCCGTCCAGTGACGACTGGGGTGGTGAGGGCAACGGTGCGCCGTGTGACTCCACCTACGCCGGCCGGTTGAAGGCAAAGGAGCAGCAGGCGGTCGGAACGGCGTACGTGGCCGGCTTCTTCCGGCTGCAGCTCGGCCACGAGAAGCAGTTCCTGCCATTGTTCGACGGCTCTGACACGCGTTCGGCGTCCGCTGGGAAGGCTGTAGTGCGCGTGGTCGCCCAAGCACCGTTGGCTTCCCGGCGTGACGTGACCGCCTTCGACAAGGCGCTTCCGAAGGGTGCTGTGACCGGCAAGGCCACTGCGTCGGTCTGTGTCGGTGAGACGGGCAAGGGTGCCTGTCTGGCGACCGACGGCTCTGGTGATGCGCCGCACTGGGACCCAGCTGCGTTTGCCTCGCGCGCGCCCACCCTCGCGGTCACCAAACTGTCCTGGACCGACAAGACCGGCGTACTGCGTCTCAATCTGCCCAGTGCACAACGTGACGTGCGTCGGTACGCCGCTCTGTCCTTCCGAGCCGCACCAGATCCAGCCAGTACGCCGACCACCGATCTGACCGTCCGAGTGATCGACGGTCGTGGACGGGCGTCGTCCGTACCGGTGTCCGCGGTCAGTGACGCTCTGGTGCGGATGCCGGGCAACAAGGCGTCCGGACTGCCCAAGAACCTGCTGCGGACCGTGCGGATCCCGCTGGCGTCGCTCAAGGGTGTTGACCTGCGTGACGTCCGGACGGTCGAGCTGCGGACCGACCGGGTGGCGAAAGGCTCGGCGTACCTGAGTGATCTGTCCTTCTCGTCGCCTGGCATCGGAGTCTCCGCTCCGGCTCTGACGACGCCCAAGGTCGCAGTGGCCGACGTCATGGTCAAGGAGGGCGACAAGGGCACGACGTACGCCGACTTCGTGGTGCGGCTGTCCAGGCCGACGATCCGGCCGGTCGTCGTCTACGCCGAGACCAGCCTTCCGTTCGCGGAGGTGATGCCGGTGAGCGACGTGGCGCGAGCTGTCGTCTTCAAACCCGGAGAGGTCCGGCAGACACTCCGGGTGCCGGTCAAGGCGAACACCCGGGACAGCTACGACATCAAGTTCGAGGTGGTGTTGTCCGCGCCGTACGAGGCCTTGCTGACCAGGGCTTTCGGGCACGGCCTGGTGCTCGACGACGACCCGTCGCCCAAGTTCGTCCTCGGCAATCTCGTCACGGCCGAGGGCAAGGGTGAGGTCACCTTCCCGGTCACGTTGTCGGCGCTCAGCGACAAACACATCGGTTTCGGCGGGGTGTGGAAGGACGGCACGGCGGTCCTCGGCAAGGACTACCACGGGCAGTACGACCCGCCGGAGCACACGCTCACCGGAGGTGTCGAGGTCGGCAAGCTCACCGGTGAACTGACCGTCTTCGTGACCGACGACAAGGCCAAGGAACCGACCGAGAACTTCACGGCGGTCATCGACACGGTGGACGGGATCGACGGCCTCAAGCTGCCACTCACGGGGATCGGAACGATCAAAGACAACGATTGACGCGACCCGATCGCGCGATCGAGTCGAAGCTGTCGCCGGACTGAGACATGATCGAGCGGCTGGTCAGGTCAACTTTCCTCTCGCCCACGAAGTCAGCTTTGTGGTCTGTTTCGTCAAAACTCGAGAGGACAACTGTGCGAGAGATCGGCAGATTGAGGCACCTGTCGCTGGGGATGGTCGCACTACTAGGGCTGGGGTTGACGACGGCGCCGTTCGCGTCCGCGGCGCCGGCGCCCGCACCAGCAATTGCCAAAGGCAACAATTGGGACGTCCGTCAGGTGGCCGGCGGCTACCAGCTCACGCTGCGGCTGGGAGCGCCGGCGCCGATGCGCTCGGCACTGCCGCTGCTGGCCGTGGACGGCGAGCCGATCGGGGTGGCCAAGCAGGCACCCGATCAGCGGACGCTCTCCCTGGTCACCACCGACCCGGAGGTCCTGAAGGCCAAGGACGTCCAGCTGGTGTGGTCCGGTGACGTCAAGGACACCAAGAAGGCGCAGAGCCGCGGTGCGGCAGCGGTGGGGCCGAACGACGCCTACTGGCTGAAGCCGCGACTGGGCGCGCTGCTCAAGGACGACCCGGCCAAGCTGGGCAAGTTCAAGGTCGAGACCTCGGAGTACAACCTCGGTGACGAGGCGGTCTTCCTGCCCGGACTGGGGCAGAAGTCCGAGGTGGTCGGCAAGGTCTACACACCGGTCGGCGCGACCGGCAAGCGGCCGTTCGTGCTCTTCCTGCACGGCCGCCACCAGTACTGCTACGGCGGCGACGAGAACGAGCCGCAGGACAAGCCCTGGCCGTGCGCCAAGGGCAGCAAGCCGATACCGAGCTACCGCGGGTACGACGGTGCGGCGCAGGCCCTGGCCAGCAACGGCTACCAGGTCGTGTCGATCAGCTCCAACGCGGTCAACGCGTACGACGGCGGTGTGTACGACGCCGGTGCGCAGGCGCGGGCCGAGCTGATCCTCGACCACCTGGCCCTGTGGAAGAAGTGGTCGACTGTTGGCGGTGCGCCGTTCGGCACCAAGTACGTCGGCAAGGTCGACCTGCAGAACGTCGGCCTGATGGGTCACTCGCGCGGCGGTGAGGGCGTTGCCCGCGCTGCCGTGGTGAACGCCGACCGTGGTGGCGAGTTCGGGATCCGTGCGGTGCTGCCGCTGGCTCCGGTGGACTTCGCGCGGTCGACGGTGCCGGGGGTCGCGATGAGCGTCATCCTGCCGACCTGTGACGGTGACGTCTCCGACCTGCAAGGCCAGAAGTTCTACGACGACACCCGCTACTCGGTCACCGGTGACACCGCTCCGCGGTCGACGGTGACGGTGCTCGGCGCGAACCACAACTTCTTCAACACCGAGTGGACCCCGGGGCAGTCCGAGGCGCCGTCCAACGACGACTGGGGTGGCGAGGCGAAGGCGTCTCCGTGCGGCGAGAAGTATGCCGGTCGGTTGAAGGCCAAGGAGCAGCAGGCGGTCGGTACGGCGTACCTGTCGGGCTTCTTCCGGCTGCACCTGGGTAACGAGAAGCAGTTCCTGCCGCTGTTCGACGGCTCTGACGCCCGTGCGGCGTCTGCTGGTCGCGCGGTGGTCCGGGTGGTCGCACAGGCGCCGCTGGCGTCGCGTCGGGACGTGAACCGTTTCGACCAGGCACTGCCGAAGGGTGCGCTCACTGGCAAGGCGTCCGCGGTCGTGTGTGCTGGTGCCAAGCTGGCACAGGCGCGGGCGGCCACTCCGACCTGTCTGTCGACAGACGGCTCCGGTGACGCACCGCACTGGGACCCTGCCTACTTTGCAGCCCGTACGCCGACCCTGGCGGCCACGCGACTGTCATGGCGCGACAAGACCGGCGTACTGAAGTTGAACCTGCCGGCCGCACAACGCGACGTACGGAAGTTTGCTGCTCTGTCGTTCCGGACGGCTCCGGACCCAGTGGGTGCTGCGAAGCTCGATCTGAGCGTCCGGGTAGTCGATGGGCATGGCAAGGCAGTCTCGGTGCCGGTGTCGAAGGTCAGTGACGCACTGATGCGGCTGCCTGGGCCGAAAGAGAACGGTCTGCCGAAGAACCTGCTGCGGACCGTCCGGATCCCGCTGTCTTCGCTGAAGGGCCTCGACCTCAGGGACGTGCGCTCGGTCGAGCTGCGGACCGACCAGGTCGCCAAGGGCACGGTGTACCTGAGTGACCTGTCCTTCTCGTCAGCAGGCGTCGGTGTCTCGGCACCGGCGACGAAGCTGCCGAAGGTGTCCGCATCGGACGTCAAGGTCAACGAAGGCAACACGGGCACGCAGACGGTCGACTTCTACGTGCGGCTGAACCACGCGGCCACCCGGCCGGTCACGGTCTACGCCGAGACCTCCGGTGACCTCGGGACCACGGTGGGTGACGTGGTGCGCACGGTGGTCTTCAAGCCGGGACAGGTCAAGCAGAAGATCAGTGTGCCGGTGAAGTCGAACACGCGGGACAGCTACGACCTGCAGTTCAACCTGACGCTGTCGGTGCCGCACGAGGCGCTGCTCGACAAGTCGTTCGGCCTGGGCCAGGTCATCGACGACGACCCGACGCCGGCGCTGACGGTCGGGAATCTCACCACCGCGGAGAAGAACGGTGATGCGGCCTTCCCGCTGAAGCTGTCCGCGCCGAGCGACAAGTACGTCGGTCTGCGCGGGACGCTGAAGGACGGCACCGCCGTGTTCAAGCAGGACTATGTGAGCGAGAACGAGGAGTGGGATCCCGGTTCGCGAGTCATCGACGGTTACATCGAGCCCGGCCAGCTCACCGGCGAGGCGCTCGTGAAGATCGTCGACGACAAGGTCAAGGAGCCGACCGAGACGTTCTCGGCGGTCCTGGATCAGGTCGACGGCGGTGAGGTCAAGCTGCCGGTGACCGTCACCGCGACGATCACCGACAACGACTGACCCGACCATTGAGTGAGACCCCAGTCCCGGGATTCGGACCCGGGCTGGGGTCTCCGGCATTGTGCGGGAACATGGAAGGCAGGCCGACGGTTGAAACCTGGACAGCCTGAGACTCGCACCCGTTACCGAGGAGCCGACACGTGTCACTGCCACCGCTGGTCGAACCGGCCGCCGAGCTGACCATCGACGAGGTCCGCCGGTACTCGCGGCACCTGATCATTCCCGAGGTCGGGATGGCCGGCCAGAAGCGGCTGAAGAACGCCAAGGTCCTGGTCATCGGGGCCGGCGGTCTGGGCAGCCCCGCGCTGCTCTACCTGGCCGCGGCCGGGGTCGGCACCCTCGGCATCGTCGAGTTCGACACCGTCGACGAGTCGAACCTGCAGCGCCAGATCATCCACGGCCAGTCCGACGTCGGGAAGTCCAAGGCCCAGTCGGCCCGGGACTCGATCCTGGAGACCAACCCGAACACCAACGTCGTGCTGCACGAGGTCCGCCTCGACAACGACAACGTGTTCGAGATCTTCGAGCAGTACGACCTGATCGTCGACGGCACCGACAACTTCGCCACTCGGTACCTGGTGAACGACGCCGCGGTGCTGCTCGGCAAGCCGTACGTCTGGGGCTCGATCTTCCGCTTCGACGGCCAGGTCAGCGTCTTCTGGGCCGAGCACGGCCCTTGCTACCGCTGCCTCTACCCGGAGCCGCCGCCGCCCGGCATGGTCCCGTCCTGCGCCGAGGGTGGCGTCCTGGGTGTGCTGTGCGCGTCGGTCGGCGCGGCCCAGGTCACCGAGGCGATCAAGCTGCTGACCGGCATCGGCGACCCGTCGCTGGGCCGGCTCAACATCTACGAGGCGCTCGACCTGAACTGGCGCGCCCTAAAGGTCCGCAAGGACCCGAACTGCGCGATCTGCGGCGAGAACCCGACCGTCACCGAGCTGATCGACTACGAGAACTTCTGCGGCGCGATCACCGAGGAGGCCGCGGACGCGGCCGTCGGTTCGACCATCTCGGTCAAGCAGCTCAGCGAGTGGATCAAGCTCAAGGAGAACGGCGAGAAGGACTTCGCGCTGATCGACGTCCGCGAGCCGAACGAGTACGAGATCAACCGGATCCCGGGCTCGGTGCTGATCCCGAAGGCCGACTTCCAGACCGGTGTCGCCCTCGAGAAGCTCCCGCAGGACAAGCAGCTGGTCTTCCACTGCAAGTCCGGCGTCCGCTCCGCCGAGGTGCTCGCGATCGTCAAGGGCGCGGGCTTCTCCGACGCGGTGCACGTCGGTGGCGGCGTCGTCGCCTGGGTCGACCAGATCGACCCGAGCCAGCCGTCGTACTGAATCAGAACGGCATCCGGCACCCGGCGACGGCAACAACCGCCGCCGGGTCGCCGGACACCACCGGACTGTCGTCGCGGCCCGACAGGGTGCGCATGTAGCCGACGGCGTCGACAGCGGCGCGACCGACCGGCTCGCCCCTCCCCAGCCGGTAGGTCCCACCCCGCTGGCCGGTGAGCTCCACGTCCACGGCCGGACGGTCGCCCCAGAACGGCCCGTCGATCACGTCGCGCATCACCTGCGCGATCAGCTCCTCGCCGTACTGGCCGGCGTCGAACGGTCTGCCGAGTGCCTGGCAGACGTCGTCGCGATGCATCCACAGGTCCCGCGCGAGCAGGATGTCCTGCACGTACCCGAGATTCAGCGAGAACCCGGGGTGCTCCTCCACCGGAAAGCTGATCCGGCGGATCAGTGCCGGGTTTCGCAGGATCTTCCGGGTCGCCTTGGTCCAGACCTGGTCGAACGTACTGCGCAGTGCGTCCGGCGGGGTCCCGCGGTGTTCGTCGGCCTGCACCATCATGTGCGCGTCGAACTTCGGAGTGTTCGGGTAGGCCCGCTTGGCCTTCAGGAACCGTCGTGGGAACGACAGCGGCCGGATGACGTCCTCGGCCTGTCCGATCAGGTGCCCGGCGATGTCGGCGACGTCCCACTCGTCACAGACCGTACGGCGTTGCCAGTCCGTGCCGTGGATGGAAGCGAGCAGCTCATGCCAGAGCTGGAGCTCTGCACCGCGGTGCTTGGCGCAGGTGGTGCGGTCGGCGCGGCCGATGTCAGTCGCTAGTACTGCTGTCATGTCGTCCCCCTGATGGTGCGTAGTACTGGTAGAACATGTCGAGCACGGTGGGCAGCAGCCGGACGAAGCGTCCTTCCTCGAACGAGGCATCCGGCTCGTTGGCCAGCTGCTGCGAGACCGGGCCGGCCGTGATCGACGTGTAGAGGGCCAGGCCCTCGTCGGTCGCGGCCTCCGGCCGTAGCTGTCCCCGGTCGACCCCGGCCTGCAGGTGCTGCCGCAGGTCCTCGAGCGTCTCCTGTGCCGGGGCGTACGCCTCCGGACTCGGCTCGAATCCGGGGATGGTCCGCCAGAACAGCAGCTGTGAGTAGACCGGATGCTCCAGGCACCAGCGGGTGTACGCCGTCACCGCGATCAGGTCGAGCTCACGGATGTCGTCCGTCCCCGCGGCCGCCTGAGCTTCCCGGCGGGCGTCGCGGAAGAACTCGGCGCCGCGCTGGAAGAGCGCGTCGTAGATCGCCATCTTGGACGGGAAGTACTGGTAGAGCGACGGCGGTTGCATCCCGAGTTGCCGCGCCACCGCGGACAGACTGAGGGAGGCGACCCCTTCGGCCTCCATCAGCTCGATGGCGGCGGTCAGGATCTCCTCGATGGTCTCCTGCCGGCGCCGGGTCCGACGGTCCAGTCCAGCGTTGCTCATCCCCTGAGGAAACCCGAATGGTGTTAGGGAAGTCAATACCCCGTAGGTTTTCTGCCTGATTGTCCCTGGCAGCACGTACTGTCGGGACATGTGCCGAAACATCACTGTGCTCCGGGGACTGGAGCCCGCCGCGACCTCTGAGGAGATCTACGCGGCCGCGCTGCAATACGTACGCAAGGTGACCGGCGTCGGTTCGCTCAGTGCGACCACGCGGGGGCCGATCGAGCGCGCGGCGACCGAGGTCGCCCGCATCACCGAAGAGCTGCTGGCCGAGATGCCCGATCGCCGCGTCCCGCCGCAGACCGTGCCGCCGCTACGCCGGCCCGAGGTGCGCGCACGCCTCGGACTCGACTAGGTCGCCGATCGATCGGCGACAGCGGGGCGGCCACCGGTCGGGATGCTGAAGGAACTACTCGAACGCGTTGTTGCCACCGCGATCCCGTCCGACCCGGCGACTTCGAGCGTTCCCGTGGCGGATCCCCAGCACCCCGACCCCTCTTCGTTGCCGTTCCTGTACTCAGTGTCGGCGAGACCCCGGGCGTGGCGCCTCCGCTGTCCGGCGTGCCGTGCGCGCGCGAGCTATCGTCGGCTCGGGAAGCGTTTGCTTGTTTGACTGGAGGCCGGAATGCGATTCGCCGTCAAGACCAGGCCGGAACACACCACGTGGCAGCAGATGCGTGATGTGTGGGTCGCCGCGGACCAGCTGGAGATCTTCGAATCCGCGTGGCACTGGGACCACTTCTACCCCCTCACCGGTGACATGGCCGGACCGAACCTCGAGGCGTGGACGACACTGGCCGCTTTGGCCCAGGCGACGTCGCGGATCCGGGTGGGCTGCCAGGTGACCGGCATGATCTACCGCCATCCCGCGGTGCTGGCGAACATGGCGGCGACGACCGACATCATCTCCGGCGGCCGGCTGGAGCTCGGCATCGGCGCGGGCTGGAACGAGATGGAGACCGCGGCGTACGGCATCGAGCTGTATCCGCTGAAGGAGCGCTTCGACCGATTCGACGAGGGCGTGCAGGCGATCATCGCGCTGCTCACCGAGAAGTCGGCGAACTTCGACGGGCAGTACATCAAGCTCACCGACGCGTACTGCGAGCCGAAGGCCGTGCAGACGCCGCACCCGCCGATCGCCATCGGTGGCAAAGGTCCGAAGCGCACGCTGCGCGCAGTGGCGAAGTGGGCCCAGCACTGGAACGTCATCGTCGCGAATCCGGAGGAGTGGAAGCCGCTCAAGGATGTTCTCGTGCAGCGCTGCGAGGAGGTCGGCCGGGACGTCAACGAGATCACCTGTTCGGTCAACGTCCGGATCGACCCGGACCAGCCACTCGATGACGCGGTTGCGGCAGCAGCGGCGTACGGGGAAGCAGGAGTCGACCTCGTGGTGATGAACCTGCCGCTCGACGCATCGCCGTCCGTTCTCGAGCCGCTCGCGAAGGCCCTGGCTCCGTTGGCCTAGGTTTGGATTCGTGGACAGGGACGAGTACGTCGAGGCGGTGCTGCGGGCGGTGGAGTCGATCCCGCCGGGCAGCGTCGCGACGTACGGAGACATTGCCGAGTACGTCGGTCAGGGCGGGCCGCGCCAGGTGGGCGCGATCATGCGCGAGTACGGCGGTGGTGTGCCGTGGTGGCGAGTGATCCGGGCATCCGGCGTTCCGGCTGACGAGGTCGGCGACGAGCAGTTGCACAACCTGCGCTCGGACGGGGTGCGGGTGACGAACGGTCGCGTGAACCTGCGTGAGGTTCGCTGGGATCCTTTGCGTGCTGAGTAATTCTTTGGAAGACACCGGCGGTGCGCGGCTCCGCCCCGAGCCTGCACCGCCGGTGCCGGGCGGCCGGGCCAGTCGTTGGGGTGACCGGCCCGGTCGCGTCTCGGGAACCGTTGTTCACAACGGATGATGCGACCGTAGCCGGAATAGTTGCGGTGTCCGTTTTTCGGGAATGATCGGCAGCATCGGGGTGCCCGAAAAGGAACTGTCGGTGGGGTCTGGTGGGATGGTGCGATGGTCAGCAGACAGGGATCCCGGTATCGGCTCGTCCGGGCCGAGGGACGCGCGGCGCAGGCGCCGGTCCTGGATGCGGACCAGCAGGCCGTGGTCGATCATCCGGGTGGGCCGCTGCTCGTGCTCGCCGGTCCGGGGACCGGGAAGACGACCACCTTGGTCGAGGCCGTCGTCGACCGGGTGCGGAACCGTGGCCTGAGTCCGGACGAGGTGCTCGTGCTGACCTTCGGGCGGAAGGCGGCCACCGAGCTTCGCGATCGGATCACCGGACGACTCGGCAAGACGACGCGGGTGATGCCGTCGATGACGTTCCATTCCTTCTGTTATGCGTTGCTGCGACGCTTCACGCCGGCCGACGCGTTCGACGTACCGCTGCGGTTGCCGTCGGGCCCGGAGCAGTCGTTGCGGTTGAGCGAGGCGCTGTCCGGGAGCCGCGAGGTCGGCGCGGTGCACTGGCCGCGCAGTCTGCATCCGGCGCTGAAGACGCGCGGGTTCACCGACGAGGTGCAGGCCGTGATCGGCAAGGCGCGCCAGCTCGGGCTCGACCCCGAGGACCTGACCGCGATCGGGCGGTCGGCCGAGCGCGCCGAGTGGGTCGCGGTCGGTGACTTCTTCGAGGAGTATCTGCAGATCCTCGATGCCGAGCAGGTGCTCGACTACTCCGAGCTGATTCACCGCGCGGTGATCCTGGCCCAGCAGCCGGCGGTGCAGGACAAGCTGCGCGCGGAGTTCAAGGCGGTCTTCGTCGACGAGTATCAGGACACCGATCCCGGTCAGACCATGCTGCTGCAGGCGATCGCGGGAGACGGGCGCGACCTGGTGGTCGTGGGTGATCCGGACCAGTCGATCTACACCTTCCGCGGTGCCGATGTGCGCGGGCTGCTGCGGTTCACCGAAGAGTTCCCGACTGTGGCAGGTGCGGAGGCACCGCAGATCGCGTTGGCAACCACACGACGATTCGGTACGACGCTGCAGCGCGTGTCGCGCAATGTCGTGAACCGGCTCGGGGTGCCGGGCACGCTGGATCGCGAGACGTTCGACCGGTTCCGGAACCCCGATGCGTCGTCGTGTGTTTACGGGGCCGGGAAGGTCGAGGCGAATCTGTACTCGACCAGTGGTGCGGAGCTGGAGCACATCGCCGATCTGCTGCGGCGAGCGCATGTCCAGGACGGTGTCGGGTGGCACGAGATGGCAGTGCTCGTCAGATCCGGGAGTCGTTCGATCCCGCCGTTGCGACGCGCGCTCGCGGCTGCCGGCATCCCGGTCGACGTTGCGGGTGACGAACTTCCGCTGTCGCGCGAACCTGCTGTGCGCCCGATGTTGCTGGCGCTGCGAGCGGTGGCAGATCCGGTCACGCTGACGGTGGACGTCGTACGGGCGTTGGCGCTGTCGCCGTTGGGAGCGATGGACGCCGGCCAGTTGCGGCGGCTGGCTCGGGTGCTGCGACGGCGCGATCGCGACGCGGCCGACGGGCAGCGGTTGCCGAAGTCTTCGGATGAGCTGCTGCGCGATGCGCTGCTGAACCCGTTGCTGCTCGACGAGGAGGCCTCTCCGGCCGAGGCGCGGTTCGCGGCGCTGGGGGAGAGGTTGCTCAAGGCAAGGAATATCGTGAACGCCGGTGCCGCGCCGGACGAGGTGATGTGGTCGCTGTGGTCGGAGTCGCCGTGGTTGCGGCGGTTGCGCGGTCAGGCCCACTCCGGCGGCGAGACGGCGCGGACGGCGAACCGGGATCTGGATTCGTTGTGTGCGTTGTTCGATGCGGCGGGGCGGGCCGAGGAGCAGATCGGCTTCAAGGGCGTCTCGGCGTTCCTGAGTGAGCTGGAGTCGCTGGACATCGCGGGGGACAACCGGTTCGACGGGACGTATCGCGAGGCGGGTGTGCAGTTGATGACTGCGCACCGGTCGAAAGGCTTGCAATGGCGGCTCGTCGTGGTGGCGAGTGTGCAGGAGGCGCAGTGGCCGGACCTGCGGCGGCGTGGATCGTTGCTGCAGCCGGACCGGCTTGGGCGCGACGGGTTGGTTGATCCGTTGTCTGCCGGGGCGTTGCTGGCTGAGGAGCGGCGACTGTTCTACGTCGCGATCACGCGGGCGCGCGAGCGGTTGATCGTGACTGCAGTGCAGGCGCCTGAGGCGGATGGGGATCAGCCGTCACGTTTCTTGGCCGAGCTCGACATTCCTTTGAAGCTGGTGGCAGGGCGGCCGCGTCGGCCGTTGTCGCTGCCTGGTCTGGTGGCGGATCTGCGGTGTGTGCTGGCGGATCCGGCCTCATCGCCTGCGCTGAAGCGGGTCGCGGCGGACCGGTTGGCGCAGTTGGCCGATGCCGTTGACGACCGCGAGCAGGCGCTGGTGCCGACCGCCGACCCGGGGCGCTGGTGGGGTGTGCGCGAGCGGACGAAGTCCGAGCGACCGATCGCGGATCCGGAGCTTCCGGTGCCGCTGTCGGGGAGTGCGCTGACGACGATTGTGGACTGCTCACTGCGCTGGTTCCTGACTCGACGTGCGGGCGGTGAAACACCCAGTACGTCGGCGATCGGCTTCGGCCAGGTGCTGCACACGCTGGCCGATGCGGTCGCGACCGGGGCTTTGCCGCCGTCGACCGATGAGCTGAACCTCTGGCTCGACAAGGTCTGGACCCAGCTCGACTTCGAGTCCGCGTGGATCTCCGACCGCGAGCGCGTCGAGGCCGAGCAGGCGCTGCGGCGGTTCGTCGCCTGGCACCAGGGTCGCCCTGAGCGGACGCTGGTCGGGTCCGAGGTGGAGTTCGACGTACTGCTGCCCGATGCGGAGCAGCCCGCCGTCCGGGTCAAGGGCCGGATGGACCGCGTCGAAACCGACGGCGAAGGCACCATCCGCGTCGTCGACCTCAAGACCGGGCGAAACCTCCCAACTAAGCCGGCGCTGGCCCGCCACGTCCAGCTAGCCATCTACCAGCGAGCCATCGCCTCCCGCCAGGTAGCGCAGGCCGGAGAGGGTGCCGTGGCCGGCGGCGCCGAGCTCGTCCAGCTCCGCCACGACGACAGCGGCTTCCCCAAAGTCCAGCACCAAGGCCCACTGGAACCCGATGAAGACGGCAAGACCTGGCTCGACGAAGCCGTAGAGGACGCAGAGGAAATGGTCCGCACCGAAGCCTTCACCGCCCAACGCAACGACGGCTGCTCCCGCTGCGAAGCCCGCGCCCTCTGCCCCATCCAGCCCGAAGGCCGGGAGATCGTCTGATGACTGCTGCGAAGTTGCAGACGACGGCTGAGCTGTGCGATCTGCTGGGGATTCCGTTCTCGGACCAGCAGTTGGCGGCGATCACCGCGCCTTTGGCGCCTGGGGTGATTGTGGCGGGGGCCGGGTCGGGCAAGACGACGGCGATGGCGGCTCGGGTGGTGTGGCTGATCTGCACGGGGCAGGTCAAGCCGGAGGAAGTGCTCGGGCTGACGTTCACGAAGAAGGCCGCCAACGAGCTGGATGTGCGGATCCGCGAGGACCTGACCAAGGCCGGCGTACTGGGGTCGACGTTGCCGCCGGACCAGCATCCGATTCTGGCCGCGCACCTGCGGAGCAACGTGCCGAACTGGGAACCAGAGGAGCCGGGTGAGCCGGTGGTGTCGACGTACCACGCGTTTGCGGGCACGTTGATCGCCGAGCACGGGTTGCGGCTCGGGCTCGAACCGGATGCGCGGGTGCTGGCCGACGCGACCAGGTTCCAGTTGGCAGGACGCGTCGTCCGGCGATCGGCCGGACCGATCCGGTTCGCGTCGCATCACGTGCCGACGCTGGTCAACAGCCTGCTCTCGCTCGACGGTGAGCTGGCGGACCACCTGCTCCGGGCAGACGCCGTACGGGAGCATGACGAGGCTGTTCGGCAGGAGGCTGCGGCAGCGCGGAAGCAGACGGTTGAGGTCAAGAAGCTCGCCGAGACCGCTTTGAAGCGTAGTGAGATCCTGCAGTTGGTCGAGGAGTACCAGGCCTACAAGGGCGAACGCGGCGTCGTGGACTTCGCCGACCAGATGGCGCTCGGCGCGCGGCTGGCCGAGGAGTGCCCGGAGGTTCCGGTCGCTGAGCGCGCGCGGTACAAGGTCGTGCTGCTCGACGAGTATCAGGACACCTCGGTGTCGCAGCGCCGGATGCTCACCGCGCTGTTCGCCGGCCCGGCCGGGCGCGGTCACCCCGTCACTGCGGTTGGCGATCCGTGTCAGGCGATCTACGGCTGGCGTGGTGCCTCGGTCGCGAACCTGGACGAGTTTCCCGAACACTTCCCGAACCGTGACGGCTCGCCGGCCCATCGGTATGTGCTGAGCGTCAACCGCCGCTGCGGCAGCCGCATCCTCGCCGCGGCCAACCAGCATGCCGCCGAGCTGTACGAAGCGCACCCGGGCGTCATCCCGCTCGAGGCACCGGACAACGCGCCGGAGGGTGCGATCACCGTCGGTCTGTTCGAGACGCGCTCGCAGGAGATCGAGTGGGTCGCCGACGCGATCGTCGCCGCGCACCGGACGCCGAACCGGCGCTGGAAAGACATCGGCATCCTGATGCGGACGAACGTCGACCTGAGCGCCGTCCACGAGGCCCTGATCTCTCGCAAGGTCCCGGTCGAGGTGGTCGGCCTCGGCGGACTGCTCGCGCTGCCTGAGGTCGTCGACGTCGTCGCCACGTTGCAGGCTGTCAACGACCTGACCGCGAACGCCGCCATGCTCCGCATCCTCACCGGACCGCGGTACCGGATCGGCCACCGCGACCTTGCCCTGCTCGCGAATCGCTCCCGCTCCCTTGCCGACACCGGCGCCCGTCCGGCCGCCGACGACCTCGTCGCCGCGCTCGACGCGGCGGTCGCCGGGATGGACTCGACCGAGGTCATCTCGCTGGCCGAAGCGGTCGACGACCCGGGATCCGAGGCGTGGGGATATTCGGCCGAGGCGCTGGTCCGGTTCAAGGAGCTGTCGACCGAACTGCGCGAGCTGCGGGCGCACGCCGGTGAACCCCTGCTCGACCTGGTACGACGGGTGATCGCGACGATCGGCCTGGACGTCGAGCTGACCGCGACCCCGGATCACCTCGACTCGGGCCGGCGCGATCACCTGGCCGCGTTCCTCGATGCCGTAGGCAACTTTGTCTCGACCGAGTCGGACGGTTCGCTCGACGGACTGCTCGCCTATCTCGCGGCCGAGGAGGAGTACGCCGCCGGCCTGGACCTCGCCGTACCGAGTGAGGCGGATTCGGTGAAGCTGCTCACCACGCACCGGTCCAAGGGACTGGAGTGGCCGATCGTCTTCGTGCCGACGCTGGTGCAGAAGGTGTTCCCGTCCGATCGCGGCCGGGACAAATGGACGACGAACGCGAAGGTCCTCCCGTGGCCGCTGCGCGGTGACGCCGACACGTTGCCCGACTTCCACGACCTGTCGAACGCCGGACTGAAGGCGTTCGCGGATGAGTGCAAGGACGTGAACGCACTCGAGGAGCGCCGCCTCGGATATGTCGCCTTCACGCGCGCGAAGGAGATCCTGGTCGCGACCGGTCACTGGTGGGGTCCCACCCAGAAGCGGCCGCGCGGACCTTCGTCGTACCTGGAGACGTTGAAGAAGCACGCCGGTGAGCGAGTCGTCGCCTGGGCTGATCAGCCGGATCTCGAAGCGGAGAACCCGGAGCTCGCCGAGGCAACCACGGCACCTTGGCCGGCCGCATTCGACGCCGATGCGTACCGGCTCCGGCTCGAGGCGGCCGGGCTCGTGCAGCAGGCGCGGGCCGAAGGACCGTCGGCAGAGGCGGAGGAGTCACTGCTGCTGGATGAGCAGGCGCTGGTTGCGCGCTGGGACTCCGAGCTTGAGAGATTGTTGTCCGAGGCAAGGGAAAGCCGAAGCCGCAAGGCGTACGACGTGACGCTGCCGAGCGCGCTGTCAGCGACCCAGGTGATGCGCCTGGCCAAGGACCCCGACGGCCTCGCCTCCGAGCTCGCCCGCCCGATGCCCCGCAAACCCAACCGCGCCGCCCGCTTCGGAACCCGCTTCCACGCCTGGGTCGAGTCCTACTTCGGCCAGCAACTCCTGATCGACCCCGACGACCTCCCCGGCGCAGCCGACGAAGACATCGTCGACGACACCGACCTCACCGACCTGATGGAAGCCTTCCGCACCGGCCCCTACGGCGAAACCTCCCCCTACGAGATCGAAGCCCCCTTCGCCCTCGCCCTCGGCGGCCGCACCATCCGCGGCCGCATCGACGCGGTGTATCAAGTCGTCCGCCCCGACGGCTCCCGCGGCTACGACGTCGTCGACTGGAAAACCAGCCGCTCCGAATCCGCCGACCCCCTCCAGCTAGCCATCTACCGAGTCGCCTGGGCCGAGCTCATGAACATCCCCCTCGACTCCGTAGGCGCAGCCTTCTACTACGTCCGCACCGCCGACATCATCCGCCCCGAAACCCTCCCCGACAAACAAAAACTCATCGACCTCCTGAACGGCTGACCCCGCCCTTCATCGGGGGCATGAACAGGACCTCGTGGCCGTGAACAAGAAATAGCGTGTTCAAGCCCCCCACAGCCAGTGCGACCCCCCGACACCTGGCCGCCCGCGATGCGCCCGCCAACGAGCCCGTGACGCACCTCGAGGCAGTGGCGGACGATGAGGTCAGCTAGCAGCGAATCCTCAGCGGGCAGCCGATAGCTGAAGGGCATCCGGACACGCCGCCACGAGGAGCGACTGAACGCGGTCGCCCACTAGCCGATAGACCGGGGCCGTCATGCGAGACGAGAGCGGGTCAGCTCGGCCGGAACTACCTGGACCGGGAAGGGCAGCGTTGCCTCGAAGACCTCGTCGCCTGTGAATGTCCGCTCGGCGTACTGCTCGTTTTCCAGTTCCAGCACGGTCAGCACCAGGGCCTCGGGCTCGAAGATCCAGTACGACGTAAGCCCCGCTTCGAGGTACACGTTCCGCTTCAGGTGCAGGTCGATCAGCCGCGTGGACGGCGAGATGATCTCGACCACCAGCAAGGGGTTGTCGGTGTATGCCGGATTCGCGTCGTCGGGCGACAGTACGAGGAGATCGGGTTGGAGGGAGCGTTCGTCGGTCGGACGGTATTCGTACGGACCTGGCAGAACTTCCGGTCCGTCGGGGCGAACGATCTCGAGAGTTTGGGCCAGCCGGAGCAAGGCACGCTGGTGGTCGCGCCCGGGGGCCGGGCTCACGAACAACACGCCGTCGATGATCTCGTGGCGTTTGCCGTTGTCCGGAGTGGTCTCCAGGTAGGCCAGTGTGAAGGGATCTGCCCCGTACGGCTCGGTTGACGTTGCGTACATGCGACCAGCATGTCGCCGGTTCCGGGGTGGTTTGGCCGTTTGGGCGATCTGCCCTGGGATGCCCCGAGGGGTGCCCCGGTCAGGCGACGGCGGGGGACTACTGAACGGCTGCCGGGGGAGGACGTCGACGCGGTCCATTTGGTGGGCGATGGGGGTGTCCCAGGAAGGGGCGTCGGCGTGGGGAAGCCAGGACGGGCCCAGGCCGGCGGCGGTGAGCCAGCGGACGGCGAGCCACCCTGATCGCTCAACTGCTCCGTGGATCATCCCCGTAGCGTCCGAAGAATCGCCGACGAGCGCCCGCGAGTCTTCGGACGTTGTGGGGGTTCACCACTACTGCAGGCGGATGCCGTGGGTAGCCCGCGCGGCGGATGTGGGTGACCCGGGAGGTTGCTTACGTTGAGTACATGCTGATTGCCGAGGACCTGCTGCTCCTGATGTACGACGACGAGACCGGCAAGCCGATCGTCGGGTCACCGAAACTGGACTACGCACTCGGTGGTGCGCTGCTGATCGAGCTGACCACGCTCGGGAAGGTGGACATCACCAGCGGCGCTGACGGTGAGAAGGCCGGCCGGCTGAAGGTGCTGGACACCTCGTCGACCGGTGACCCGATCCTGGACGACCGCCTCGCCTATGCGGTCGGCAAGGCCGGTAAGAAGCCGAAGGACATGCTGAGCGGCCTCTCGAAGAAGATGCGCGACCAACTGCTCGCCCGGCTGGCGGAGCGCGGCATTCTGGAGGCGGACGAGGGCAAGGTGCTCGGACTGTTCCCGGTCACTCGCTGGCCGGCCAAGGACGCGCAGCACGAGGGTGAGGTGCGGGCTGCGCTCGAAAGCGTTCTGAAGGTCGGAACCATGCCGGATCAGCGGACCGGCGCACTGATCGCGCTGCTGAGCGCACTGGACGTCGTACCGAAGGTGATCACCGATGCGGTCGACAAGCGGCAGCTTCGGGCGCGTGCGAAGGTCATTGCCGACTCCGACTGGGCTGCGGCCGCGGTGAAGAAGGCCGTCGCCGAGATGCAGGCTGCGATCACCGCAGCCATCGTGGTCTCGGCAACAGCTGGTGGCGCCAGTAGCTAAAGAAGCCGGGCTTTGATGTCCGGCTTGAGGACCTTGCCGACCTTCGAACGTGGCAGATCGGTCCAGATCAGCACCTCCTTGGGCGCTTTGACGCTGCCGATCCGTGCCTTCGCGAACGCGATCAGCTCGGCCGGATCGGCAGTGGCACCCGCCTGCAGCTGGACGACGGCCACGACCCGCTCGCCCCACTTCTCGTCCGGGCGGCCGATCACTGCACAATCCTGGACAGCGTCATGACTCATCAATGCTTGCTCAACCTCGGTCGAGTACACATTGAATCCACCAGTGATGATCATGTCCTTGGCCCGGTCGACGATGTACAGGTAGTTGTCCTCGTCGAGATAGCCGATGTCGCCGGTGTGATGCCACCCGTACGCCGATGCTGTCGCCGTCGCCTCGGCGTCCCGGTAGTACCCGCGCATCACCAACGAACCCCGGACGACGATCTCGCCGCGCTCACCGGGCGGAAGCAACTCTCCGGCCGGCCCCATGATCGCCGCGGTGACAAGTGCGGACGGCCGCCCGGCGGAGGCGAGCCGGTCGTGCGCAATGTTGCCGGAGGCATCGAAGTGGTCGGCCGGCGGCAGGATCGAGATCATCATCGGCGCCTCGGTCTGACCGAACAGCTGCGCCATCACCGGACCGATCCGCCGCAACGCCTCTTCGAGCCGGGCGACCGACATCGGCGCAGCGCCGTACCAGAAGCAGCGCAGGGACGAGAGGTCTGTGTGGTCGAGCTCCTCCGCTGCGAGCACCATGTAGATCAGTGTCGGCGGCAGGAACGTGTGAGTCACACCGTGCTGCGGGATGAGCTTGAGAAAGGCATGCACGTCCGGTGCGCGCATGATGACGATCTCGCCGCCGGACGCCAGCATGGGGAAGCAGAGCACACCTGCGGCGTGAGTGAGCGGCGCGAGCGCCAGATAGACCGGCCGGACGCCGATGGGGTAGCCCATCAGCGTGAGCGCCGTCATGGTCTCCAGGTTGGTGTTGCTGAGCATGACGCCCTTGGGCTGGCCAGTGGTGCCGCCAGTACCGACGATGAGCGCCAGCCCGTCGGGCTCGTGCAAATCAGGGGCCGGCTGGGACGCGCCCCCGCAGAACGTGTCCCAGCCGACAGTCCGGTCACCGTGGGGGTCGGTGCCGGAGGTTTGACCGGAATCCAGGCACACGAAGGTGTGGACCTTCGGTAGCGCATCCCGGATCCGGTCCACCAGCGGCGCGAACGCCGGCTGGTAGATCAGTACTTCACAGTCGAACCGGTCGAGCAGCTCCCGGTTCTCGGCCGCCTCGTTGCGCGGATTGATCGGGCACCAGACCGCACCGGCCCGGCTGATCCCGAACACGCAGCTGAACGCGATCGGGTCGTTGGCGGAAAGGATCGCCACCTTTCCGCCCGGCCGGACGCCGCGGGCCGCCAATCCGCTGGCGATCCGGTACGACAGCTCCTGGACCTCGGCGTACGTGAGTGTCTCGCCGTCGGTGGTCAGGCAGGGCCTGTCCGGTCCGAGTGACGCGCCTTTGTCCAGGTAGTCGACCAGCCGCATAGCGAGCTCCTAATGCACCACAGTCAGCTGCGGCTCGGCGACCAGCCCGAAGCTACGCAGTACGCCGAGCAGCTCCCGGTGACCGAAGGCCTGGCAACCACTGGCGAACCCGACGCGCTTCGGCGGCGTCTGCAGCAGTGAGTACGCCGCATACGCCTGCAGGAGTCCGGTCTGCTGGTAGTTGCTGTTGCCGTGGATGACACAGTGCGCCCGGCCGAGTGGACCGGAGGCGTGCACCGAGTCGAGGGACTTGTTGACGCGTGGGTTCTCCCGCGGCGGCATCTGGTCCATGACCTGGCGTGCGGTCGCAGTGAGGGCTTCGTTGCGGTCGTCGGGAGCCATGTCCTTCGTGGCGTCCAGTGCGGCCGCCACGATCTGCGGTACGCCGTTCATCAGCGCAGCGTTGAAGACACCCCCCTGCGCCTTCACATTGGCGACCCGAGGATCACGCTTGAACCAGACCGGGTGTGAGGTGCCACCCCACGGCAGGGACAGCGCCAGCTCGTGCTGCCCCGGTACGACGAGGGAAACGAGCCCCTGCTCGGGGAACTCGACGTACTGGTTCTGCTCGAGGAAATGTGCCTTTGACGTCGCAGCGTTCACCAGAATCGTGCGGGTCGAGGCGATGGTCGGGCTGCCGCCCCAGAACACCGCGATGTCCAAGGTGTCGAGCCCTGGCTGCTCTAAGCAGAGCTGTGCGGCGATCTCACCCGTCGTGTACATCTGAGCGATACCAGGGGCCAGCAGCAGACCGGCATCGGCGAACTGCTCGCCGTACTTCTCGTCGCAGGTGATCAGCCAGTCCTGCTCACCAGTGGTGTCGGTGTAGTGCGCACCTGCTGCCAGGGCAGCCTCTACGGCCGCAGGACCGAGCTCACTGAACGGTCCGACGGTGTTGAGCACCACCGACGCGCCTTTGAACAGATCGGTGAGTGCTGACACGTCATGGTCGACAGTGGCGATCTCGTAGTCGGCCGTCTCGATGCCGGCCACATTCGAGGCCATGGAGGACTTGAGCTTGTCCTCGCTGCGGCCGGCGGCCACGAACGGGACGTGGTACTGGCGGAGGTACTCACAGACCAGACGGCCCGTGTACCCGGAGGCGCCGTACACGACGACAGGCTTGCCTGTCATTGGGTCTCCTGACCTGGACTGAGGAGCGTAGGGAGCGAAGCGACTGGAGTGACGAGGGAAGGGCTGGAGTTAAAACCCAATGACCGCGGCGCCGGAGGCGTCGCATTCAATTCAGCCATGGGTCACATCCCCATTCCACCGTCGACCGGCAGACCGATGCCGGTGATGAAGCGGGCCTCGTTCGACGCCAGGAAGACGACCGCGTCGGCCATGTCGGCGACCTCACCGAGCCGTCCGGCCGGGGTGAGTCCGATGACTGCGCCCACTGCCTCTTCCGGTGACCCGAACAGACCGAGCTCGGCGACGTCGTTCGCCAGCCCGGCGCCCATCGCAGTCGGCACCAGACCGGGGTAGATGCAGTTCACGCGAACGCCGTACCCGAGCTTGCCGGACTCCATCGCGGCGACGCGGGTGAGTCGGTCGACCGCGGACTTGGTGGCCGAGTAGATCGCGATCCCGGGGAAGGCGATAGTGGCGGCGACCGATGAGATGTTGATGATCGCGCCGCCCTGGCCGGCCAGGCCGTCCGGACGCATCGTGCGCAGGCCGTACTTGATGCCCAGTGCGGTGCCGAGGATGTTCACGTCGAGCATCTTGCGGATCTGGTCCGCGGTGACCTCGGTGAGCAGGCTGGTGATCTCGATCCCGGCGTTGTTCACCAGGATGTCCAGACCGCCGAGGACGTCGGTGGCCGCGACGACCGCGTTCTCCCAGCTGCCCTCGTCGGTGACGTCATGGGCGACGAAGCCGTTGCCGGCGCCGTACTCGCTGTCGAGTGCGTCGGCGACCGCGGCGCCGGCGTCCTTCTGCAGGTCGGCGACGACGACCTTGGCGCCCGCTGCGGCGAGGGCCTTGGCCATCCCTTCGCCCAGTCCCTGGGCCCCGCCGGTGACAAGGGCCTTACGCCCGGAGAGATCGAGTCCGCCCATCGGGGAGCTCCTTTGCTCGAGTGGCTGCGGAGGGTGATTCCGGCACCACTCTGGACCGTCCTTTGACAGGCGTCAAGACTTTGCTGGACACTTGTCAAGAAGTCGACCCGCCGCAGGACGCGCCTGGCTTGCGGCGGGTAGGCTGACGCATCAACCCCACGACAGGAGTGGCGATGAGCTCGGCAGCAGACCTCACGTCCCCGGAGCGACCCGCGCGGATCTCCGGGATCGACAAGGTCGAGCGCCGCCGGATCGCCCTGGCCGAGTCGGCGCTGAAGACGCTCGGTGAGCTGGGCTACGCCCGCACCAGCCTGCGCGAGATCGCGAACAACTCCGAGTTCACGCACGGCGTCGTGCACTACTACTTCCGCGACAAGATCGACCTGATCAGCTACTGCGTGCGCTACTACAAGACCAAGTGCGCCCAGCGGTACGACGAGGTCGTGGAGACCGCTACGACCGCCGACGAGCTCGGTGTGGGCTTCCTGGCCAAGATGACCCAGACGCTGGTCGAAGAGACCCCGATGCACCGCCTCTGGTACGACCTGCGCGCCCAGAGCATGTTCGAGGAGCAGCTGCGCGCGGACGTCGTGGCGATCGACCAGCTGCTGGAAGCGATGATCTGGCGCATCCTGAGCCGGTACGCCGAACTGGTCGGTGGTGAACCCGCAGTGGACGCGCCTACGGCGTACGCGCTGGTCGACGGGCTGTTCGAGCAGGCCGTGGTCGGTTATGCCGACGACCCGGCCGGAGTGGCTGAGCGCCTGGCAGGACGCGTCCAGCGCGTCCTGCCAAAGCTCATCACTGTGGCGTGACTACTCCGCCTGACAGCTGGACTTGCACAGCTTGTCGGTGACGGTCAGGTGCACACCGGGCTCTTCGGTTTCCGTCTCGGCCGCGTAGTTGATCAGCCAGTCGCCCGAGGTCATGGTGGCGGTCGGCTTGCCCTTCTGGTCGCCGTACCAGGTGGCGATCTCCTGGGGCTGGCCGATGTGGGCGACCTCGAGCACCTTCGGCAGCACCTTGGCGATCTCGGCGGACGCGGTGTCGACCGGTCCGCTGGCGTTCACCGACACCACGGGTGGGCGCGGGTGGTCACCGTTGAGGATCGACACCGACGCGGCGCCCGACGTACAGAGGGCGTAGGCCTCGTCAGTGCCGCACTTGAAGCCCGCACTGGTCAGTCCAGCCACCACTGCGTCCGCTTTGACCGGAGTAGTCGCGACGGGTCCTGACGTGGTTCCGGAGGTGGGCACCGACGAGGCCGGCTCCAGCTTCGGTGCGGACGGCGAACCCTCTGGGGTCGCGCTGTTGGAGGAGCAGGCGGTCAGCAGCAGAAGCGCAGCCATCGCGGTAGCGGCGCTCCTGACGCGGCTCAGACCGGCACCCCGATCGCAGCATCGAGGGCGATCGTGATCATCTCGGAGAACGTGGTCTGCCGCTCCTCGGCAGTCGTCTCCTCCTTGGTGATCAGGTGGTCGGACACCGTCATGATGCCGAGCGCCCGGCGGCCGAACTTGGCGGCCAGCGTGTAGAGCGCCGAGGCCTCCATCTCGATCCCCAGTACGCCGTACTCCGCGGTCCGCGAGACCAGGTCCGGACGGTCGTTGTAGAACAGGTCACCGGAGAACACCTGGCCGACGTGCACGTTCAGCCCGGCTGCCTCGGCGGCGTCCACAGCGGCGCGCAGCAGCTGGTAGTCGGCCGTCGGCGCGTAGTCGATGCCGTGGAAGCGCAGGCGGTTCATCTGCGAGTCGGTGCTCGCGGACATCGCCACGATCACGTCGCGGACCCGGACCTCCTCCTTCAGCGCACCGCACGTCCCGACCCGGATCAGGGTCTGGACGTCGTACTCCGCGAACAGCTCGTTCGCGTAGATGGAGGCGGACGGCTGACCCATCCCGGAGCCCTGGACGGAGATCCGCTCACCCTTGTAGGTGCCGGTGAACCCGAACATGTTCCGGACCTCGGTGTAGCAGATCACGTCGGACAGGTAGGTCTCCGCGATCCACTTGGCCCGCAGCGGATCACCGGGGAACAGGACCCGCGGTGCGATCTGCCCCTTCTCGGCGGCGATGTGAATACTCATGCGGGGATGCTCTCACGCGACCGGGATATGTTGAGTTACGTGGCCTACTCGATCGCTCCTGGTTCGTTGACTCTGTCCCGCTCCGTTCTGGACCGCGCTGCCGATCGCAGGCGCGACGAGGACTGGTTGGAGAAGGCGTGGGCCGCTCCGGACACGCAGGTGCTCGTGGTGGCCGGCGACAAGCTCAGAGTGACCGCCGACCGGACCGCACTGGACCTGATCGCGCCGTCCAAGGCTCCGGAGGGAGTCCGGGTCTTCCTGGGCATCGACGGTGGCGCAGTGTTCGCCGTACTGACTCCTGGTGAGGCAGACGAGTCGTTTGCCGGCCTGCGGGAGATCGGCGGGGTGCTCGGCGACCGTGAGGCCGGTATGGCGGTCCACGTCATCGGACTGGCCAACTGGCACGCCGTGCACACGCACTGCGCGAACTGCGGTGAGCACACCGTGGTCATCGAGGCCGGACACGTCCGGGAGTGCCCGAACTGCGGCCTGCACCATTTCCCGCGCAGCGACCCGGCGATCATCGTGCTGGTCACCGACGACGAGGACCGCGCCCTGCTCGGCCGGAACGAGGCCTGGCCCGAGGGGCGGTACTCCACGCTGGCCGGGTTCGTCGAGCCAGGCGAGTCGCTGGAGGCCGCCGTACGGCGTGAGGTGTTCGAGGAGTCCGGCGTGGTCATCGGGGAGGACATCCAGTACGCCGGTAGCCAGCCGTGGCCGCTGCCGTCCAGCCTCATGCTCGGCTTCTACGCGAAGGCGACCGGGACCGACATCGACGTGGACGGCGACGAGATCGCCGAGGCCCGGTGGTTCACCCGGGAGGACCTCCGTGCGCTGGTCGAAGCCGGCACGATGGCCCTCCCGGGCAACATCTCGATCTCCCGCCGCCTGATCGAGGGCTGGTACGGCGAGGAGCTCACCGGGAGCTGGTGATCACCGCCCCACGTTGGAGATGGCAGCAGCGAACCTGATCAGGATGCCTTCCCAGTACTCCACCTGACCGGAAGCCTCGAGTGGCCGGAGTGCGCGGTCCACTGCGACCACGTAGGCCCCGTGGCTGGGCCACTGTGCCTTCGCATCGGGCAGCTTGTCGGCCAGCGTGCAGCCGTACTCCAGGTGGCGGTTCAGCACGTGGCTGTTGATGTTGCCGGTCCACACGTTGGTCCGCAGGTCCGACTTGGGGCACGGGTCGACCGGTGGCTTGTACGACGCCAGGTTGGTCGGAATCGTCCAGCCGTCCAGTCGCAGCAATGAGTAGTACGTGCCGTCCGGTCCTTGGGTGAGCCGGTTGAGGCCGTGGTCGCGGAGGATGGTCGACGTCCCGCTCAGACCGTCCAGGACGAACAGGCGGCCGCCGGAGACGCCGTACAGGTAGCCGTCGCGCCAGGAGAGCGCTCCGTCGTGTCCGGTGATCCGTCCGGAGAAGACCGTGTACGTGCGCAGGATCGCGCCGGTCATCTTGTTCGCCACGAACACGTTGCCGTCGGCCAGACCCCAGATGTTGCCGTCCGGTCCGATGGTCAGCTCGTTGATGCTGGCCGCCCCCGGCACCGGTACGACGTCCGCCGTCACGGTGCCCGTGGTCGGGTCGACCTGCACCAGGTGAGCCTCAGTGGCCTTGGGCTCGGTGCCCTGACCGCCTTCGATGGCCGATCCGGCCCACAGGCTGTCGCCGATAGGGAGCAGGGTGGCAATCGACTGGTCGGTCACCAGGTTCCGGTAGACCTTGAACGTGTTGCTCGGTACGTCGTACACGGTGATCGCGCCACCGTACTCGCCGTACCCGGGCGTGGTGCCGACGTACACCTTGTCGCCGGACGGTACGACGTCGAACGGGCGGTTCTGATGATCACTGTCGACCAGGCTGAAGATGATCTTCGGATTGGTCGTGCTCTCGGGCAGAGCCGTGTCCCAGAGCTGCAGCCGCCCGTACGGGTAGATGCCGACCCACATCTTGCTGCCGGTGCCCCAGTTCCAGCCCTCGACCTGGCCCTGGCGGGCAGTGACTGTGGACTTGCCGGTAGCGGGGTCGTAGTACGACGTGGAGCCGTTCAGGTACGCGTTGACGTAGACCCTGCCGGTGGCGGGGTCAGCGATCGTGTGCTGGAGCGCCACTGGCACGTACTGGAACGGTGAGCTCCACTGCGCCAGCGTGCGAGCCACTGGGTCGTAGCGGAACGTTCCGCCGGAGTAGTTGCCGGCGAGGCCGTAGAGGATCTGCTGGCCGTTCTCGGTCACCCAGCCGTAGCCGATGGCTGCACCACGCGTCATGCGGGTCGGCGGCGTGGTCACTGTGCCGACGGTGTTGGCATCGAGGTCGTAGCGCATCAGGTTGAGCGTGGTCGCGGTAGTGAAGTAGACGCCACCTGGACCGGCGTTGGAGACGCCCCGGGCCGCGAGTGGATAGGTCAGGACCAGCGTCCCGGTCGCGGTGTCGGTGAACTTGACCTGCTCGAAGGTGACCGCGTCGATGACCGCCAGCTTGCCGCTGGCGTTGGCGAACACCCGTCCGCCCGCGTAGTCGAGGTCAATGATGTCTGTGGCGACCAGGCTGGGCGGAGTCACGTTCTGCGTCGTACCGGTGGCCAGGTCGATGCGGAGGATCTTCCCGACCGGTGTGGAGATGCCGACGAACAGTGCGTTGTGGTCAGGGTCGTAGACGGTCGACCGCGCGTACTGCTCCACCGGATCGAGTGAGCCGTAGTCGGTGACCTGGCTGGTGCCCGCGTCGTACTTGAAGGCGTGGGCGTTCGGATAGGTCCCGCCGTACACGTTGCCGTTCTGGTCGGCGGTGAGGCCGTAGATGAACGACTCGGCCGCGATGGGCTGGCCGAGGTCGGTCACCACGGCCGTCACGGGGTCGAAGCGATAGAGGTGCGCGTTCGGATAGGTACCGACGTACAGCCTGCCGTCACTGGCGATGACGATCCCCCAGGCACCGGCCGCACCAGGCAGCGGCACGGTGTTGAGGAGCTGCCGGCTGTGCACGTCGACGACGTTCAGGTTGGCGTTCTCACCGGCTGGTACGGCGTACACGACGTCGCGGCCGTCCGGCGTACGCCCGACGGTGCCTTCCATGACGGTGAGCGAGCTGATCGGTGCGCCGAGGTTGGTGACCGGGTCCGGCGCGATCGTGCGCCGTCCGGTATCAGGGCGCTCCGGTCCGACCTCGGACGGGAACGGGTCCGGTCTCCCGGCGGGTGGAGCGGCGTGGGCCGTGGTGAACAAACCACTGATGACGGCCAGGACCGCTAGGAACAGGGCAGCGCGAAAAGGACGACGCGGAATCATGGCGGTTCTCCCTGCGGCGTAGTTCCCTCGAAGGTAAAACGGCCATGACCGTAAGTCCATGGTTCGGGAAACTTCCGCCCCGCCGGGACCGGAAACAGAACGCGGGGGCTGTCCCCAAAGGAAGGAGCCGCGCCCCGACGGTTCAGTGGTCGAAGAGCAGCTTCCCCCCGACCCGGGCCACCAACAAGGTCGTTCGGGCGGTGTCGTTA
>NZ_JBHVWY010000018.1:120931-129904 GCF_042882005.1 Kribbella sp. NPDC058245 | reverse complement strand
CTGCACCACCAACGAAAGGGAACAATAGCCGATGTGCACTGTTCGTCCCGACACCCCCCCCCCCGGAAAAAAAAAAAAAAACACCCTCCCCCCCCCCACACCCCCCCCCCCCCCGCGCTCGGACGTTCAGGTGCTAGACGATCAGCTTCTCCGCGACCTGGGCCACCGACGGGTTCGTCAGCGCGGTGCCGTCGGCGAAGACCACCGTCGGAACCGTCTGGTTCCCCTTGTTGATCTTCTCGACCAGCTTCGCCGCCTCCGGGACCTGCTCGATGTCGACCTCGGTGAACTCGATCCCAGCTCGCTTCAGCTGGCCCTTCAGGCGGTGGCAGTAGCCACACCACGGGGTCGAGTACATCGTCACGGCCGCCATCTACGGTCTCCTTAACCAGTGGGCGCAAAATCTGTCCGGGAACCCGTCTAGGGTTGCCTTCGACGAGTCCCAACCACGCCGTAGGCGGTGCTGTTCCCGATATGACCCAGTCCGTGAGTGACCTCACACGCTCCGGCGCCCCCGATGATCTCTTGGCGGCGCTCGACCCCGAGCAGCGAGCGGTCGCGACCGCCCTCCACGGGTCGGTCGTGGTGATGGCCGGGGCCGGGACCGGGAAGACGCGCGCGATCACCCACCGGATCGCGTACGGGGTGCGGACCGGGACGTTCGACCCGGTCCGGGTGCTCGCGGTGACCTTCACCCAGCGGGCGGCCGGGGAGATGCGCGGCCGGCTCGCGCAGCTCGGCGTCGAGGGTGTGCAGGCGCGCACGTTCCACTCCGCGGCACTGCGGCAGGCGCGCTGGTTCTGGCCCAAGGTGTACGGCGGTGAGCTGCCCCCGATCGCGGACCGGAAGTTCCCGCTGCTCACCGAGGCGGCATCGCGCTGCCGGATCCGGGTCGACACCCCGGCGCTGCGCGACCTGGCCGGTGAGGTCGAGTGGGCCAAGGTCAGCAACGTGCGGCCGGACGACTACGCGCGGCTCGCGCCGAAGTCGGGCCGGGCGCTGGCGGCCTTCGACCCGGCCACGATCGGCAAGATCTTCGCGTCGTACGAGGACGTCAAGCTCGAGCGCGGGCGGATCGACCTGGAGGACGTGCTGCTCTGCGCGGTGGCGCTGCTCGCCGAGGACGAGCGGGTCGCGGCCGAGATCCGCCGGCAGTACCGGACCTTCGTGGTCGACGAGTACCAGGACGTCAGCCCGCTGCAGCAGAGCCTGCTCGACCTGTGGCTCGGCGGCCGGGAGGACGTCTGCGTGGTCGGCGACCCGGCCCAGACCATCTACTCCTGGGCCGGCGCCGAGCCGGAGAATCTGGTCCGCTTCGCCTCCCGGCATCCGAACTCGACAGTGATCAAGCTGGTCCGCGACTACCGGTCCACGCCGCAGATCGTCGACGTGGCGAACAAGATCCTCGATGCCGCCGGTCCGGCCGGGCTGCCCGGCCGCGTGACGCTGCGGTCCCAGCGCGACCCTGGTCCGGCGCCGGTCTACCGCGAGTACTCCGACGAGGTCGCCGAGGCGGATGCGGTGGCCCGGGCGGTGACGCGGCTGAAGGACGAGGGCGTGCAGTTGCGTGACATCGCCGTACTCTTCCGGACCAATGCGCAGTCGGAGAACTTCGAGCAGGCGCTGGCGGAGCGGAAGATCCCGACCGTGCTGAAGGGCGCCGAGCGGTTCTTCGAGCGCCCCGAGATCCGGAAGGCCGCAGTGTTGCTGCGCGGCCAGGCCAAGGCCGGTGACCTCTCGGACGACCTGCTCGAGACGGTGACCGGCGTACTGGGTGGAGCTGGTTGGACCCCGGAGGCGCCGAGTGGTGTGGGCGCGGTCCGGGACCGCTGGGAGTCGTTGAGCGCGCTGGTCACGATGGCGTCCGACTTCGCCACGGCGAACCCGGAGGCCGGGCTGAGCGACCTGATGGCCGAGCTGGACCGGCGGGCCGCGATCCAGCATGCTCCGGTCGCCGAGGGCGTCACGCTGGCGACACTGCACGCGGCCAAGGGACTGGAGTGGGAGTGCGTCTTCATCGTCGGCGCCCACGAGGGGACGCTGCCGATCACCTACGCCCAGACGCCGGGGCAGGTGGAGGAGGAGCGCCGCCTGTTCTACGTCGGCGTCACCCGAGCCAAGCAGCAGCTGTTCATCAGCTGGTCGACCTCACGCTCGCCTGGCGGCCGGGGGACCCGTGGTCCGACGCGGTTCCTCGATCCGATCGGTGTGCGGACCTCACGGCAGCCGGCCTGGGAGCCGACGACCGACCGTGCTGAGCGGGCCGAGCGTGCGGCAAGAGCCGGCCGCCCGATCCCGAAGTGCCGGGTCTGCGGCCGCGGCCTGATCGACCCGGGCGCGCGCAAGCTCGGCCGCTGCGAGACGTGCCCGTCCAACATCGACCAGGACCTGTACGACGCTCTGCTCGCCTGGCGTACTGAGCAGGCCGAGTCGGAGAAGATGCCGGCGTTCGTCATCCTCACCGACGCCACGTTGACCGCGATCGCCGAGACGCGGCCGTCTGATGAGCTGGCTCTCCGCAAGATCCCGGGGATCGGCCACACCAAACTCACCAAGTACGGCGAGCAGATCCTCGTGCTCTGCACCCGCACCTAGGCCAGAACGGCGTCCTGGCTAGGCGGGACGCCGTACTGGGGCTGGCTGGCCGGGGTCATTGCCTGTTCGTGCAACTTGCGGAAATGGTGTTGCCACGCTGGTCCGCCGGGGCGCATGGTTGAGTGTGTACGACGGTAGATAGGTGACTCAGGCAACTGGTTCCGGCCACCACGGCGGCAACTTCCGGCCAAGTTCCCGAACCTGCCAATAAATAGTTTGCGGGGTTCGCGGACCTCAGCGTACTGTTCTTTCTGCGGCTGAAGGCTGGCCGAAAACTTCAAACAACCATAGCGATCGAGCCAACGCTTGCTTCGCCACAACGAGAGGAGGTGCCTGGAGAAATGGTCAACATCATCAAGAAGCCGAACTGCATCGCAGCTGCGCTGCCGTGCGCCCTGATCCCGGGTGCCTCGCCGCGCCTTCACGGCACGTCCGTTGTGGTCATGGCTGTCAGTGACGTCCAGTTCACGGGCGGAGCTGTCGGCGATGTGAAGTACGGCAATTCGGGTTCTCGAGCATGGAGTCCACCGGTCTGACAGACAGTCAGACCCGGCACCTCCAGGCCGCGGAACCCACAAAGGGTCCCGCGGCCCTTTTGTTTGTCCAGGAGCGTCATTGAAGAACCAAGTTTGGCGGCCAGCAACCGCTGACCGTCTCCGACGACAAAAGACCAGCAGCACCGAAAGTCACTGGGAGGTGACCGGAATGAGCGTGAGCTTCCTCGACATCTTCAACGAGGTGGCCTCGTCGCAGGACCTGCCCTGTCGGTCCTACGCACCTGAACTCTTCTTCGCCGAATCGCCGGCGGATGTCGAGTACGCCAAGTCTCTTTGCTCCACCTGCCCGCTCCAGGCCGAGTGCCTGGCCGGAGCGCTCGAGCGCTCGGAGCCGTGGGGTGTGTGGGGTGGACAGCTGTTCGTCCAGGGCGTGGTTGTTGCCCGCAAGCGTCCCCGTGGACGCCCCCGCAAGAGCGACACCACGACCGCCGCCTGACGACCCAGATCCGAATCGAGACAACCAGACCATGAAGAACCAGCTTGAACACAGGAGCCTTGAAATGCATTTACTTCACGAAGATCTCGCCCGTGCTCATTGTCGGACTCACTTGGAGAACGCAGAGCAGAACCGGCGCTTCCGCCTCGCTCAGACCATCGAGCGGGCGCAGAAGCAGGCCGAGCGGGCCGGCCGGCGAGCTGAGAGGGCCAGCGCACGCGCGCGCCTCGCACTCGCCCGCCTCGTCTGAAACACCAACACCAGAAGCCGGCCCGGCCGGTCCGTAGGGAGGACCGGCTCGGCAGGCACAGCCTGACCAGCTGAATGATCGAAGGGCGGCACCTCCAAGGGGTGCCGCCCTTCGGCGTCTCTACTCGCGGCCGTGCGCGGTCCGGCGCTCCATGCTGCGGGCCCGGTGGGTGGCCTGCAGAGCGGTCGCCATGAAGCCGGCGGCGACGTTCCCGCTCTCCGGCGGCGTCTCGATCAGGCCCAGTTCCCCGACCAGCGCCGCTTTCTGAGCGTCGAACAGGTCGGCCGGCAGCATCCGCGACGCGGCACCGGTGACGTCCACCTCGACGGCCTCGGCACCCTTGCGATACGTCACCTTGTAGCCCAGATACTGCCGATCAGCACTGAACTCCAAAGAGCCCTGTACGTCGTCCGCCCAGCGCCCGAGGTCGTCCATCACCCGCGGAGTACGCGCCACGCGGCCGAGGCAACCGACGTACACGTCGCCTTCGAGCGGCTCGCCGTCTCGCCCGGCGATCGGGTTCCCCCGGTCGTCCTGCAGCCGGACCACCGTGCGGCCGTCCTCGGTCTGGGCCGTCTGTACCGCACCGAGCCGCTTGCCCGGGATGGTCTGGAGTCGCCCGGACGCGGTGGGGGAGGCGTCGCGGTCGTGCAACTGCCGGAGCGCCGTGTACTGCGCATCGTTCTGGAGCACCCAGGGTGCCTCGGTGCCGACCATCACCACCTCGGCGTCCGGGTTCCCGGCCAGGATGATCTCGGCGTTCGCGATCGCGCCGCCGCCGATCCCGGCGATCAGCCAGCGACGACCGGCCTGCGGGTCGTAGTCACCGTCGCCGATCTCGTCCCCGATCAGCACCCGGCCGGGCGCCTGCTGCCGCGCCTCATCCCAGGCCCGGGTCGCCTCGAGCGTGGTGATCGCCTCTTCCACTGGTACGCCGACCATGCCTGCCGCCCGAGCTGCAGCCCGGATTTCGGTCAGCTCCGGAACCGCGCGCAGCACGCCCAGCGCCGTACCGGCTGTGCCTGGTTGGTCGCGCAGCTCGCCGATTGCCTGCCGAGCTGCTGCGGCTTCGGGGCTGGATGCGTCGGCGAGGCATTCGTCAACTGCGCTCAGGGCTTCCGGGATCGTCGGGACCCAGCGCGAGGCGCCAGGGACGATCTCAGGCGGTACGCCGGTCGCCACCACCGGTGTGCCTTCGACCTCGACCCGGAGCGGCGCGGTCCCGTCGAGGGGTTCGATATCGGCGACCAACTGGCCGTCGGGGCCGACCGAGAGCCGGGCGTGGCCGTCGATCAAAGGCCCGCGTACGGCGGCCTGATCCTCCCAGAGCTGGATGGCGGCCAGCGGCACGCGGTCCCGGGGGCCGGCGACGGTGTGCGGATCGCCGAGTCCACTGTCGCGCAGCTGCCGAACCTGGTCCGCGGACTGCACGATCCCCGGAATCGGATCGACATGCCACCGCCCGCGACCGTCGACGAGCAATGCGTCCGGATCCCGCCCAGCCAGCGCGGCCCCGCCCCCGATCAGCAGCCGGACCTTGGGATGCTGCCCCGGCGGTAACGCGGCCGCCTGCTCGCGGAGTGCGCTCAGCGTCTGCGCACTCTGCGCATCCCGAGCGTCAGCCGCCCGCTCAGCCTGCTCCAGGAGCTGCGTCGGCTCGAGCCGAATCGAGTCCACACCCTGCTCCCGAAGCGGCCGGCTCTCGTCCGGCGTGAGGCGCTCGATCGGTGGGGCGAGTTCACGGATCGCCCGGCGGCCTTCCGGGGAGAGCCGCGGCGCTGCGACCAGAGTCCGGAAGACTCGCGCACGCCGCTGTACGTCGTCCTCCGTGCCTGACGCTCGCAGTCCCAGCTCGTCGATCTCCGCCGCGAGACTCGCGATGGTCGCCTCGGTCGCTTCCGGGCCGTAGGCCTGCTGAGCGAGCCAGTCGAGTCGGCCGAGACCCGCGTGATCCTGTTCGGACAGCTGGGCCTGAGCCGGGTCGCCCTCGACCCCGACCACGGCACTGTCGAGGAGATCCCGCCGTACCGGAGCCACTCCGGCGTCCGCGCGGCTGCGCGCCGCCATCAGCTCAGCGGTCGCCCAGGCCAACTGCGGACCGACCTGCTCCGGAGTCAGCTGGTCGGACAGCTGGATGACGTGGTTGTCGGAGGTGGTGTTGGCGAAGACCCGCACGGTCCGGCCGGTCGGCAGCCCGGCTGAGTCCAGTCGGACGCTGAGAGTCCGGCCGTACTGATCGCGGCAGTTGAAGGTGTGGTTGCGAACCTCGTCACGGCCCAAGTCGGCGAGCGCACTGGTTGCCTGCAGCGCGGCCAGCATGCTTGGCCACAGCTCGGCCGCGCGGGCTCGGACACGCTCGGCCTCGGCTCCGCGGACCACCGGATCACTCACTGCCGAATAGTAAGCTCGGCAGGTGTTCATGGCGCGTTCAATCCAAGAAGCCGGGCTGTATGTCGAGCTCCACCCGTGCGAGTGCGGCGCCGGCGGTGAGCTGACCATGAGCCTCGCCGAGCAGGACGGCCAGCAGGTGGCGATCTACGAGGGCGACTGTCCCGAGTGCGGTCGCGCGCGCCGGTTCGAGTTCGCGCTCCCCGCCGAGCCGACGACAGGTCCGGCGTACGGGGGTTCGGAGCCGTCGACGATCATCGATGCGGGCGAGTTCCTCTGGTACAGCGACCGGGTCACCGAGGCGGCCGCTGAAGGGGCCGGCGCGCAGGCCAGATCCGCTGTGGACACAGCGATTGCGGCTCTGGATGAGGTGCTGAAGTTCATCCCGGACGGAGCGGACGCCGTACCGAGGGAGGCTCTTACATCCGAGCTTGGCAAGGCTGTGTACGACGCCGGGCCGGACCGGTTCGCGCGTGCGGAGCTCGCCTACCGCCGCGGCCTGCTCGCCGAGGCGCGCGAGCTCACCTGAGCTGGAGCAGGGCCTGCTGCAGACCGACCAGCGTGATCCCGCTGACGATCTCGCCGCTCGCAATCATTGCCGGTACGGCGGTCAGCGGGATCCACTCGATCCGGTCCGACTCGTTGCGCTCGGTCGGTTCGCCGATCCGGGTCGCGGTCGTGGCCCGGAAGACGTGGTGGACGGCGTCCATGATTCCGGCGCCCGGTTGGGAGCGGATCAGGTGGGCGAGCGGCCCGGGCCGCCAGCCGGTCTCTTCCTCGACCTCGCGAGCCGCGGCGTCGATCGGTGCCTCACCGGCCTCCACGATGCCCATCGGGAGTTCCCAGGCCCAGGTGTCGGTGAGGAAGCGGTGCCGCCACATCATCAGCACCCGGTTCTCGGCGTCGGTCACGACAGCGGCGGCGACGTCGGCCAGACGGACGGCGTGGTAGCCGACCCGGCGTCCGTCGGGCTGCTCCACGTCCAGGCGGCGGACGCTCAGCCAAGGATTCGACCAGACTTCTTGTTCTTCGTGGATCCGCCAGCGCACGGGGTGCACACTACTGCCATGGTGAGTGCTATCTGTGCGTTGTGTGGTCGGCAGGCCGAGTCCGAGGACGTGCCGCTGACCTGGGCCACGTCGGTCGAGAACGGCCGCAAGCTCCACTACTGCGACGCCTGCGCGCGCGAGAACGTGCGCAGCATCGAGGGGAAGCTCGACCCCGTCTACTGGTGAGCTTCGGCCTCGCTGAAGCCGGGCAGCAGCTCCTCGAGCACCGAACGGAACGGTGCCTCCGCCTCCAGCTGGGACAGCACCGCCATGCCGCCGATCCAGACCCGATGGATCAGCAGGTAGGACGGCGGCAGGTTGAGTTTGAAGGCCAGCGTGGCGTTCGGGGAGCGGAAGTCGCTGGTCCGGTTCGCCTGCGCGCGCATCCACTCCCGGTTGAACTGGAACGTGTCCTCGCGGGCGGGCTCCGCGAACGGCGCCAGGTAGTCCATCAGCTGCTCGGGATCGATCTCCATCCGCGGCTTGATGAACCCTTCGTCCACCAGCCCGTCGTGGATCGCCGGACCGTCGCCGGTGAGCGAGAGCCGCAGCAGCCGCCCGATCGCCGGCGGTAGGCCCTCGGGCAGCCGGGCGCACAGGCCGAAGTCGACGACGCCGAGCCGTCCGTCGGCCAGCACCCGGAAGTTGCCGGGATGCGGGTCCGAGTGCAGCAGACCGGCGTACTTGGGACCGCTGAACAGGAAGCGGGCGTACTTGAGCCCGATCTCGTCGCGCTCCTCCTTGGTGCCGTCGGCGATGAACGACGACAGCGGCCGGCCCTCGATCCACTCCGACACGATGACGGTCGGGGAATGCTTGATGACCCGCGGTACGACGAACTCCGGGTGGTCGGTGAACGCGTTGGCGTACTGCTGCTGGGCCTGGGACTCGCGGTCGTAGTCGAGCTCCTCGCCGATCCGCTCCTGCAGCTCCGCGACCAGTGGCTTCATGTCCAGGCCGGGCACGATCGTGCCGAACGTGCGGGCGAACCGGCCGAGCTGCTTCAGGTCGGCGCGCAGCGCCTCGGCGGCACCCGGGTACTGCAGCTTGACCGCGACCTCGCGGCCGTCCTTCAGCGTGCCTCGGTGCACCTGGCCGATCGACGCCGCGGCGGCCGGCTTGTCGTTGAACTCGGTGAACCGGTCCCGCCAGCGCTTGCCGAGCTCCCGGGACAGGATCGTGTCCACGGTCGACATCGGCATCGGTGGTGCGGAGTCCTGCAGCTTGGTCAGCGTGGCCCGGTACGGCGCTGCCAGCTCCTCCGGCATCGCGGCTTCCATCAGGCTCAGCATCTGCCCGAACTTCATCGCGCCGCCCTTGAGCTCACCCAGGACGGAGAACAGCTGCTCGGCGGTCCGGCGCTGGAACTCGGCGAGCACGGCCTCGGCCGGCGCACCGCCGATCCGCTTGCCCAGCCCGACCGTGGCCCGGCCCGCAGCGCCCAGGGGCAGGCTGGCGAGTTTCGCAGTCCGGCTCAGCGCTTTACGGGGGAGGTCCGACACACTCCCATTCTGTCCGGTCGCCCAAGCCGGGCGGTGCCGGGGTGCCGTTCAGGGGTGTTGCGGGTCGTCATCGAACGGCGTCGGGGGGGGGGGGGGGAGGGGGTGGGGGGGGGGTAGCCCCCCCAGCGGGGGGGTGGGAGCGTGTGAGGGGCGTGACTGTTTGTTGACCTGACCTGGGGGATCTGCGTCTCTCCGC
>NZ_JBHVWY010000018.1:0-120921 GCF_042882005.1 Kribbella sp. NPDC058245 | reverse complement strand
TGGGGGGGAAGGCAAAAACCGCCCCCGTTTTTCCGGGCCAACAAAGCGGGGGGGGGGGGGGGTGCTGGGAGGGGGGGGGGGGGTGCTCAACAGAGGGGTGTGGGGGGGGGGACGGCCTTTTTCCGTCCCCCCCCCCCCCCGCAGGTGGTACGTCAGGCCTTGCCGAGGATCCGGTTCAGGTTCGTACCGCACTCGGGGCACTTGGCCTTCGCCATGCGCGTGCCCTTGTCGTTGACCTTGACCTCGCCGTCGGCGGTGCGCTTGGCCTTGCACTTGACGCAGTAGAACTCGCCGCTCCAGGTCTCTGCCATGAGGGCCCTCTCCTTGGTTCTGAAATCAGCCCGGGGTTGTCACCGAGCCGGTCGTGGATGCTAACGGCAGACCTTCCTGCCGTAGGCCGTTCGGCCCAATCGGGATTCACCCTACGGCCTTCTGAGCCGTGCTCAAGCCCACTCCGCCGCCTGAGCCCCGCCCGAGGCCGCCTGGGAAAGCTCATTCCGAAACTTTCGCCAGCACGGAACAGGCTCCCGGGAGGCCTTCTCCGAAACCGCTCGGCTTCCCCTCCGGGCGGCTCCGGAGAAGGTCCGGGAGCCTGTTGGGCAAGACGCTAGGAGACGGCCGCCCCGATCACAAGCCCGCGTTGTCCACCCCTGTGGATAACTCTGTGAGCAAGCTGTGGGACGCGCCGCGCGGCACTGTGGACGGGTGGGGGAACAAGGTGTGAACAACCGGAATCCGGTTGGTCCCTAAGTGGCGTCTGACCTGCGAAAACGTCTGTGCACAGGATGTGGACGTAAGAAAGTTGTCGGATTCGGGAGGTAGTTTTTGACCCATGGCCGACTCCGCACCGCGCTCGACCCCGGGCCCGATCCCGCCGTACGTCGACATCCGGCGCAGCAAGCGGCGCAAGCGGACCGTCAGCGCCTACCGTGACGGTGAGCGGGTGATCGTGCTGATGCCGGACCGGCTCTCGGCCACCGAGGAGGCGCGCTGGGTGGAGACCATGCTCGCGCGGCTCGACAAGCAGCGCAGCCGGTCCCGCGTGTCGGACGAAAAATTGTTGGCCAGAGCACACGAACTCGCGTGTCGCCACCTCCCCGAAGTGCCCGAACCTGCATCTGTGAGGTGGGTTTCGAACCAAAACAGACGGTGGGGATCCTGCACTCCGGCGGACCGATCCATCCGGTTGTCGACCCGTTTGCAGTCGATGCCGGCCTGGGTCGTCGACTACGTCCTGGTCCACGAGCTGGCCCACCTGGTCGAGCCCTCCCACGACGCGGCCTTCTGGAAACTGGTCCACCGCTACCCCAAAGCCGAGCGCGCCGAGGGCTACCTGGAAGGCGTCTCCGCCGCCTCCTCCCTGGACCTAGAAGACTTCTGACCACCCCGCACCCCGGCACCACCCAGTAACCCTAAGTAGTCACTCGACCACACACGGCCCCAGCCATCCCCTACCGCCGGCCCTCGCCACCCGCCGCGCCCCCTAACGCCCGAACACCCGGAGACGGGCCCTCCGTTCCTTCGGACGTTGCGGGGGATGCGGCGCTAACGTCCGAACGCCCGGAGACGGGCCCTCCGCTCCTTCGGACGTCATGGGGCTGTGGCGCTAACGTCCGAACGCCCGGAGACGGGCCCTCCGGTCCTTCGGACGTTGCGGGGGCTGTGGCGCGAATGTCCGAACGCCCGGAGACGGGCCCTCCGTTCCTTCGGACGTCATGGGGTGTGGCGCTAACGTCCGAACGTCCGGAGGCGGGCCCTCCGGTCCTTCGGACGTTGCGGGTTCGAGGGGTCCGCCGACGCCGCCGTACCGGATCCGGCCGGAGCGTCGGCAGCGGTCGTCGGCTGCGGCTCGGGTCGTGTGCCGGCCCTCGCCATTTCAGGGGATATCCGTTGAAACGGACCCTTCTCCCCTCAAAATTTCAGGGGAGAACCGTCAACTTGAGCCGATATCCCCTGACTTTGCCGCAGCAGTCGCAGCCCGCGAGTCACCTTGAGCACCGCTCAACCACGCGACGGCCGGCGAAACGGTTGAACCGTGCTCAAGGTCGAACGCCCCGTCCACCTTGAGCACCCACCAACCGCTTTCGGGCCCAGCAAGTGACTGAATCGTGCTCAAGGTCGGATGGCCCGTTCACCTTGAGCACCGCTCAACCATGCGACGGCCGACGAAACGGTTGAACCGTGCTCAAGGTCGAGCGGCCCGTTCACCTTGAGCACCGCTCAACCACGCGAGGGCCGGCGAAAGGGTTGAACCGTGCTCAAGGTCGAGCGGCCCACCCACCTTGAGCACCGCTCAACCACGCGGCGGTCGGCGGAATGGTTGAACCGTGCTCAAGGTCGAGCGGCCCGTTCACCTTGAGCACCCGTCGACCACTTTCGCGCCGGAAAGGTGGCTGAGCCGTGCTCAACGTCGTACCGGCTTGCGCGGAGGGGCGGTGTCGCCGTGAAGCTAGCGTCCGAGAACTCGCCGACTGTGTACGGCGATCTTTCGGACGTGAGGGGTGAGACCGGCAGACTGGTGGGGTGGCGTCTCTTGGGGTTGTTGGCGAGCTTGCGGGGCTCGTGCTGGCTGTTGAACGGGCGCATCCGGTGCGGGTGGTGATCGACGGTCCGTCCGCGGCGGGCAAGACCACGCTCGCCGACGAGTTGGCCGTCGTACTGGGGGAGCGGTCCGATCGGGAGGTGATCCGGGTCGGGCTCGACTACTTCAAGACGGCGCCCGCGCTCCGGACGAGGTACCCGATCGAGTCGCCGGAGAGCTACTACTACGAGATGTCGGACCTCGACGCGATCGTCTCGAAGCTGCTGCTGCCGCTCGGGCCAGGTGGTGATCGCCGCTACGTCTCGGGGATGCGGACGTCGAATGCGCAGACGGCGCTCGATGTGCCCGTTGAGACGGCAGCCATCGATGCGGTGCTCGTGGCCGACGGGTGCTTCTCGCTGCGGCCGGAGCTCGTCGACCACTGGGACTTCCGCATCTACGTGCACGTCGACTTCGATGTCGTGCTGCGCCGGGGGACTGAGCGGGACCAGGCGTGGATGGACTCCGCCGCCGCTGCGGAAGAGCGCTACCGCACCAGGTACATCCCCGGAGAACGCCTGTACGTCGACCAGGTGGACCCGCAGTCACTCGCGGATCTGGTGGTCGACAACACCGATTTCGAGCGGCCGGTGCTTACCGGGGATCCGGGACGCCGTCCGGGAGTCGACGGGATCAACAGGATGCCCAGCGCCAGTACGGCGCGTCAGGGCAGGTCGTAGTGCATGTCGTAGTTGGGGATGATCACGCCGCTGCGGGTCTGGTTCGTCGGGTTCTCGCGGTCGACGACGAAGCCGAAGGACTCGAAGGCAGGGCGGGCTGTGCGGCTCGCGTGGGTGATCAGTTGGGTCAGTCCGCGCTTGCCGGCTTCGGATTGCACCTTCTCGACCAGCATGCGGGCGATGCCGCGGCCTGAGTGGTCCGGGTGCACGAACAGCATGTCCAGCAAGCCGTCGTCGGTGAAGTCGCTGAACCCCACCACGATGTCGTCCACGCAGACCACGTAGGTGTGTGCGGCCGCCCGGCGAGCTGCCCAGGCGTCAGCGTCGACGTCCGCCGCGTCCGGCGCCCAGGCTTGCACCTGCTCCTCGGTGTAGTCGCGAATGGCCGTCCGCCGGACCGCGGCGTAGTAGACCTGCCAGGTCGGTACGGCGTCCTCGGGAACGTAGGTGCGCAGTGTGGTCGACATAACTCCCAACCCTAAGTCGCGTGGCGGGCTCGATGGGCTGCGGCTTTGACGCGGCTCTGGCACTGGGGTGAGCAGAAGCGGCGCTGGCCGTTCTTCGAGGTGTCGACGAAGACGCGGTCGCATTGGGGCGCCGCGCAGACGCCGAGCCGGCCAGCCAGGTCGCTGCCGACCGCGAGTGCGAGCCCGGCCGCGCACCCGGCCGCCCAGCCGTTGACGAGGGTGTCGTCGGGACCGTGGAAGTGCAGGCCCCAACCCTTCTCGCGCTTGTCGAGCTTCGGTCGGGCATTCGTGTCGACCAGCAGGGCATTGATCTCGTCCGCGGCTCGATCGAGGTCGCCGTTGTGCGCCGCCTCGAAGACGATCCGCATCCGCCGCGCCAACTCGGCCAACCGCTGCGCATCCTCTGGCCGCACGTGTGGTTGCGGGTAGCCGATCGCCACCAGCGAATCCGCCACCGCCTGCGCCTCGTCGACAGGACCGGCGTACGGCGAACCTCCGGAGAAGCCGGGCGTCAGCCGGTTCACGTACTCGACCGACGCCGCCAGCACACTCCGGGCATGACTATCAAAAGACACTTGACCAGTCACGTCACTCCTTCGTAGGCTCAGACCTGCGTGACCGATCATAGCCACTTAGACAGTCATGGAGTCGAGAATGAGCGCAGTGACGACCCTGATCGCGCCGTGGCGCGGCCTACCCACCACGGTCTGGGTGCTGGTGGCCGCCCGGGCCGTGAACCGGATCGGCGCGTTCTCGCTGTCGTTCCTGGCGATCGTGCTGACCGTGGAGTTCGGCGCGTCGCTGAGCCGGACCGGCCTCGTGGTCGCGCTCTTCGGACTCGCCACGATCCCGTCCCGCCTGCTCGGCGGATTCCTCGCCGACCGGATCGGCCGCCGCCGGACGATCGTCCTCGGTCTGACCGGATGCGCGGTCGCCCAGCTCTGGATCGCCGCGAGTCCGAGCCTCACCTCCGCGACGGTGGCGGCCGTCGTACTGGGGCTGGCGTTTGAGATCTACGAGCCGCCGAGTCAGGCCACCATTGCCGATGCGACCGAGCCTGCCGATCGGCCGGCGGCGTACGGGCTCTATGGCGCGGCGATGGCCGTGGCCGGCGTACTGGCTGGGTTGCTGGCCGCGGCCGTCAGCCACTGGGACCTGCGCTGGCTGTTCGTCGCCGACGCGGTCAGCTGTCTGACCTGCGCTGTGCTTGTCATGCTTGCACTGCCAGCCGATGTACGGCGGGATCGGGCGCAGGTGGGTCGGGTTGCGGTGTGGCGTGACCGCAAGCTGCTGTTGCTGCTCGTGAGTGGCACGGTGTTCGCCACGATCTACATGGAGCTGCTCGTCGGCGTACCGCTCACTCTGCTGGAGCAGCACCTGTCCGCGTCGGGTACTGGCATCATCCTCGCGGTCTCCGCGGCGACCTTGATTGCCGCCCAACGACTGCTGCGCGTGGAGCTCGACGACTTCCGCGCGCTCAGCATCGGCTACCTGTTGCTCGCGGGCGGTCTGGTGGTCTGCGCCTTCGCCAACAGCCTGCCGATCTTCCTGCTCGCCTCGATGTTCTGGAGTGTCGGCGAGACATTTCTGCTGACGCGCTATCTGACGCAGGCTGCCGGTCTGGCGCCCGACGGCGGCCGTGCTCGCTACCTGGCTGTCTTCGGGCTGAGCTGGGGTGTGGCCACGACCGTCGCGCCGCTGATCGTGACCCACCTGCTCGCGACGCTCGGGCCCGAAGGGCTCTGGCTGATCAACGCCGCCGCGGCCGTCGGGCTGGCCGCCGCGCAACCGTTGCTCAGGATGCGGCTGGCTCGAGCCTGACGGTCAGGCCCTTGGCCACGGGAGTGTTGCTGCCCTTGGCCAAGTCGTCGGCCGACATCAGCACGTTCGTCTCCGGGTAGTACGCCGCGACGCAGCCGCGGGCGGTCGGGTACGAAACCAGGCGGAAGCCGGACGCGCGCCGTTCGACACCTTGGAACTCGCTCACGATGTCGACGTACGCGCCGTCGGTCAGCCCCAGCTCGGCCAGGTCCGCCGGGTTCACAAACACGACCTCGCGGGTGCCGTGGATGCCGCGGTAGCGGTCCTCCAGTCCGTAGATCGTGGTGTTGAACTGGTCGTGGCTGCGCAGCGTCTGCAGCAGCAGCTTGCCCGGTGCCGTCGGCAACCAACTCAGGTCGCTCGCAGTGAACTGCGCTTTCGTGTCCGAGGTCTTGAACTCCCGCTTGTCCCGCGCCGCATGCGCGAGCAGGAAGCCGCCTTCGTTGGCCCGGAGCCGCTCCTCGAAGTCCTCATACCCGTCCGCGACCCGCCCGATCCGCTGCCGAATCAGGCTGTAGTCGTCGGCGAAGTCCGCCCACGGAATCTGCCCGACATCCGGTACGACGTGTTGTGCCAGCCCGGCGACGATCCCGATCTCGGACTTCAGTTCCGGCGCGGGCGGTGTCAGGTTGCCGGTGGACAAGTGGACCGCGCCCTGCGAGTCCTCGACAGTCACCGACTGCGGACCCTTCGGCGTCCGGTCGTGGTCGGTCCGGCCGAGCGTCGGCAGGATGAGCGCCTCGCGACCAGTGACCGTGTGCGAGCGGTTGAGCTTGGTGGAGACGTGCACGGTCAGGTCGCACTCGCGCAGTCCGCGGTGCACGACCTCGGTGTCCGGAGTCGCGGAGGCGAAGTTGCCGCCCATCGCGAAGAAGACCCGGACCGAGCCGTCGCGCAGCCGCTTGACCGTGTCGGCCGCGTCGATGCCGTGCTCGCGCGGTGAGGTGAACGCGAACTCGGCATCCAGCTTGTCCAGGAACGTGTCCGGCATCTGCTCCCAGATGCCCATGCTGCGGTCGCCCTGGACATTGGAGTGCCCGCGGACCGGGCAGGGGCCGGCGCCCGGCTTGCCGATGTTGCCCTGCAGGAGCAGCACGTTGACGATCTCGCTGATCGTCGCGACCGCCTCGCGGTGCTGGGTCAGGCCCATCGCCCAGCAGATCACGGTCGCCTTGGACTTGACGAACCGCTGGGTCAGCTCCTCGATCTCCGCCCGCCGCAGCCCGGTGGCCAGCTCGACCGCGTCCCAGTCCAGCTCGGCGTTGTGCTTGGCGTAGAGCTCGAAGCCGCTGGTGTGGGAATCGACGAAGTCCTTGTCCAGCACGGTGCCGGGGTGGTCCGCCTCGGCCTGGAGCAAGAGGTGGCCGATGGCCAGGAACAGCGCCTGGTCGCCACCGATCCGGATCTGCAGGTGCTGGTCGGCCAGCGCCGTCCCCTTGCCGACCCAGCCGCTGACCTTCTGCGGGTTCTTGAAGTTCATCAGGCCGGGCTCGGGCAGCGGGTTCACCGAGACGATGTCGCCGCCGTTGCGCTTGGCGATCTCGAGGTGGCTGAGCATCCGCGGCGCGTTGGTGCCCGGGTTCTGGCCGACGATCACGATCAGCTCGGACTCTTCGAGCATCTCCAGGGTGACCGCGCCCTTGCCGCTGCCGATCACCCGGTTGAGCGCCGTACCGGAGGATTCGTGGCACATGTTCGAGCAGTCGGGCAGGTTGTTGGTGCCGTAGGCGCGGACGAACAGCTGGTAGAGGAACGCGGCCTCGTTGCTGGTCCGGCCGGAGGTGTAGAAGACGGCGTCGTCGGGATCGGGCAGCGCCTTCAGGTGCCGGGAGACGACCTGGAAGGCCTCGTCCCAGCCGACCGGCTCGTAGTGCGTGGCACCGGCCCGGAGCAGCATCGGCTCGGTGATCCGGCCGAGCTTGCCGAGGTCGAACTCGGAGATCTCGTGGATCTGCTCGAGCGAGTTCTCCGCGAAGAACGCGCGCGGTACCCGTTTGCGGGTCGCCTCCCAGGCCACCGCTTTCGCGCCGTTCTCGCAGAACTCGGCCGCGTGCTTGCGTTTGTGGTCGGGATCGGGCCAGGCGCAGGACGGGCAGTCGAAGCCGCCGTCCTGGTTCATCTTCAGGAACACCTTGCCGGTCCGGGCCGGGCCCATCTCACGGAAGCCGAACTTGAACGACGACAGCACCGCGGGGACGCCGGCCGCCTTCTTCTTCGGCTGTTCGATATCGACCATGTCTCCACGATAGATCCACCTATCACCGGAGGTGACCTTGATAGCCGAACTCGGGGTTGCGTTGACCCCAGGGGCAAGGTTCTAGGGTGGCGCCATGAAGTTCGCGATCAGCTACAGCTTGCCGTTCTTCGGGGCGGACCCGGACCGCCTGGTGGGATTCGCGAGGCTTGCCGAGGACACGGGCTTCGAGGCGATCTATGTGCCGGAACACGTGGCGCTGTCGCCCGGCGCACAGCTCGGCGGGATGACGCTCCCGTCGACCCTGCCGTACCCCGACCCGTTGGACTGCCTCACCTTCGTGGCCGCGGCCACCGAGCGGATCCTGCTCGGAACCGGGGTGCTGCTCCTGCCGTATCACCACCCGGTCGGACTGGCGAAGCGGTTGGCGACGATCGACCACCTCTCGAAGGGCCGGATGCGCCTGCTGACGATCGGCGTCGGCAGCCTGCCGGCGGAAGCCCAGGCCGTGGGGGTCGACTTCGGCACCCGAGGACGCCGTACCGACGAGGCGATGGACGTCCTTCGCCTGCTGTGGGAGGGCGGTGCGGACGGCGTCAGCTTCGATGGTGAGTTCTACCGCTTCCAGAGCGTCTGCAGTTATCCGAAGCCGCTCGACGTTGTGCACCTGCCGATCCATGTCGGTGGATCGAGTCAGGCGGCGGCTCGTCGGGCCGGGCGACGTGGGGACGGGTACTTCCCGGGTGGAGCGCTCGGCGACGAAGAGCGGCGAGTCCAGTTCGGGCTCGCCCGGGAGAGCGCCGTACAGGCCGGTCGCGATCCCGACGCTCTGGAGTACACCCGCTGGGCGTCCATCGACGTGTCCGCCGAGAGGGTCGAGGCGTACGCGGCGCAGGGCGTGACCCGCCTGGTCGTGAGCAGTTCGGCGACCGACCCGTCGCAGCAGCGCGACGAGCTGGTCGCTTTCGCTGCTCGCGTGGGCCTGTAGGTGGCGTCAGCCCCCACGATCTGCCGTCGGGGTGTGTGCTCCGATCCCATAGTGCTGAGGGTCGTGGATTCCTACAGTCATCGGCCATGGAGACCCGTCGCGCCCTTGTTACCGGAGCCGCTTCCGGTATCGGTGCTGCCTGTGTCGAACGGCTCGTCGCGGACGGCCTCCATGTCGTAGCCGTCGACCGGGTCCCCGTCCGCGGGTCCTCGCGGGTGCAGCCGGTCGTGGCGGACCTGTCTGACCTGGACGGGCTTGCTGGGTTGCCCACCGACGTGGACATCCTGGTGAACAACGCTGGGGTCCAGCACGTCGCTCCGGTCGAGGAGTTTCCACCGGAGCGCTTCAGCTACCTGCTGCGGCTGATGCTGGAGGCACCGTTCCGGCTGATCCGCCAGACGCTTCCACACATGTACGGCGTGGGCTGGGGACGCGTGGTCAACATCAGCTCGGTCCACGGACTGCGGGCCAGCCCGTTCAAGGCGGCGTACGTCGCAGCCAAGCACGGTCTCGAAGGACTCAGCAAAGTCGTCGCACTGGAAGGTGCGGCGCACGGTGTGACCAGCAACTGCGTCAACCCGGCCTACGTCCGGACGCCGCTCGTCACAGCTCAGCTGGCGGACCAAGCCAAGGCACACGGTCTCACCGAGCCCGAGGTGCTGAACAACGTCATGCTCGAACCAGTCGCGGTGAAACGACTGATCGAGCCGGCTGAGGTGGCGGAGCTGGTCGCACTGCTGTGCGGTCCGGCCTCTGCCTCCATCACGGGGAGCTCATTCGTACTCGACGGCGGCTGGACCGCCCACTAGCTCTAGGAGGGCCCCATGACAGCAACACAACCGGTCCGCACGCGTGGCTCCATCGTTCGCATCGTCGGTGCCAGCCTCGTCGGTACGACGGTCGAGTGGTACGACTTCTTCCTGTACGGCGTCGCAGCGTCGGTCGTCTTCGGCGATCTGTTCTTCCCGAAGGGTGAACAGCTCACGGGGACGCTGCTGAGCTTCGCCACCTTTGCGGTCGGGTTCTTCGCCCGTCCGATCGGCGGTGTGGTGTTCGGGCACTTCGGCGACCGGCTGGGCCGCAAGAACCTGCTGGTGCTGTCCCTGCTGATGATGGGGGTCGCCACCTTCGCCATCGGCCTGCTGCCGACGTACGCGCAGGTCGGTGCGCTCGCTCCGATCCTGCTGACCGTGCTGCGGCTCATCCAGGGCTTCGCGCTCGGCGGTGAGTGGGGAGGCGCCGTACTGATCGTGTCGGAGCATGGTGATCCGGCACGGCGTGGTTTCTGGGCGTCCTGGCCGCAGGCTGGTGCTCCGGCGGGTCAGCTGATCGCCAACGGCGTACTGGCTGGGCTGGCGGCTTTTCAGTCGGAGTCCGCGTTCAACGCGTGGGGCTGGCGGATTCCGTTCCTGCTGTCCGCAGTGCTCGTCCTGGTGGGGCTGTGGGTGCGGCTGAAGATCGAGGAGTCGCCGGTGTTCGAGGCGGCGCGTGCTCGGCAGGAGCCGGCGGACCGGATGCCGCTGGTCGAGGTGCTGACGCGCTACCCGCGTGAGGTGCTGACTGCGATGGGTGCGCGGATGGCGGAGAACGTCAGCTACTACATCTTCACGATCGTCATCGCGACCTATGCCAAGGAACACCTCGGCCTGGGGAAGTCCTTTGCGCTGAACGCCGTTCTGATCGCCGCAGCCATCCACTTCTGCGCCATCCCACTCTGGGGTGCGCTGTCGGACCGCATCGGTCGCAAGCCGGTCTACCTGATCGGTGCGATCGGAGTGGGGGTCTGGGGCTTCGTCTTCATCGCACTGGTCGACACAAAGAACTTCGGGCTCGCCACACTCGCAGTGACTGTCGGACTGGTGCTGCACGGTGCCATGTACGGACCGCAGGCGTCGTTCTTCACCGAGCTGTTCGGAACGCGCGTGCGCTACTCAGGTGTGTCCGTCGGCTACCAGTTGGCCTCGATCATCGCCGGTGGCCTCGCACCGTTCATCGCAGTCGCGCTACTGAAGGCGTATGACTCCGGCTACGCGATCTCCGTGTACGTCGCCGTCTGCGCGGTGATCTCGATTCTCGCAGTCACCCTGTACTCCGAAACCAGCAAGCGAGACCTGACAACGCTGTAGGTGGCATCATCGCGAGGATGAGGGACCTTCTGCGGCTACTGGCCGAGGACGCGTCCGGTAGCGAGTTGGCCCGGGTGGCAGGTGAGGATGCGGTCGCCCGGGACCTCGCTCTGCGCATCCGGGCCGGTATCGACGCCAGCAAGAAGCGTGAGGCCGAGCTGACCGCACTGGTCGAGGTAGCTCGCGAACTGGCCTCAGCCAGCGACCCGAGCGGCGTACTGGACACCATCGTGCATCGGGCGCGCACGCTGGTCGGCGCGGACGTCTCCTACCTGACTCTGTACGACGAGGCGCGTGGCGACACCTACATGCGGGCAACCGACGGATCGCTGTCCGCTGCCTTCCAGCAGTTGCGAGTGCCAACGGGAGCTGGTCTGGGCGGACTGGTCGCATCCACCCGTCGGCCGTACTGGACTACCGACTATCCGTCCGATCAGCGCTTCAAGCACACCGGTCCGATCGACCACGCTGTTGGCGACGAGGGCCTGATCGCCATCTGCGGTACACCCCTGCTCGTGGACGACGCCTTTGTCGGCGTGCTGTTCGCCTCGAACCGGACTGCTCGTCCGTTCAGCCGGGAAGAGGTGTTGCTGCTCGGCTCGCTCGCTGCGCTGGCGGCCGTCACAATCGTGCAGGTGCGCGCGGCGGCCGAGACTGCGGTGGCTCTCGACCAGCTGTCTGAGGCTCATGCGGGTGTTGAGCACGCTGCGGCGGCGCATGATCGATTCGCCGACCTCGTGCTGTCGGGTGGCGATGTAGATGCGGTTGCTGCCGCACTGGCCGAGTTGCTCGGCGTCTGGGTCGTCCTGGTCGATGCTGTCGGCAACGAACTCGCAGTGGCCGGCTGCGCCTCCGGTACGACGGTGCCGTGGCAGGAGTCGTCGTCCGGCCGACTGACCCGAGCTGACGAGTGTTGGGTCGTAGCCGCCACGGCCAAGGGTGAACGGCTTGGTGCGTTGGTCATTGGCGGTGTCGACGACCTGTCCGGTGCAGACCAGCGCATCGTCGAACGCGCGGCTGTGGTCACCGCACTCGTCCTCCTGTTCCGCCGCCAGGCCGCAGAGCAGTCGCAGCGTGCACAGGCCGACCTCCTGACTGATGCGCTCAGCGGAAACGGTGATGTGCGTGCTCTGACCGAGCGGCTCCGCCTACTGGCGCCAGTCCACGACCACTTCGTGGTGGCGGTCTGCCGCGGCGACCACAGCGCCGTACGGGCTCGGTTGTCTGCGCCGCTTGCAGACAAGCTGGTGCTGTCCGGCCCGTACGGCGGGGACCTGGTGCTCCTCCTCGCGCGGACCGACGCAGTGACGGCAGCCCGCGACCTGTCTGAGGTCGCAAAGGGTGTGACCATTGCAGTCGTGGGTCCCACGGCTTGGAGCGATGTGGTGGCCGCACACCGGCAGGCGACACGGTTGGCGACGACCATGGTGCGGCTCGGTCGGTGCAACGAGGCGGCGACGCCCGATGACTTGGGTGTCGCCGGTCTGGTCGGTGCGCCGGAGGTCGACGTACAGGCTCATGTTCAGCACGTCCTCGGTGCAGTGATCGAGTACGACGCACAGCGGGGGACCGACCTGGTCGGAACACTGCACGCGTACTTCGCAGCTGGGCAGAGTCCGACCAGAGCTGCTGCTGAGTTGCACATCCATCCCAACACCGTGCAGCAGCGACTGGACCGAGTCACTGCGCTACTCGGCACCGAATGGCAGTCGCCGGAGCGCAGTCTGAACCTGCAAGTCGCACTCCGGCTCCACCAGACGATCAAGGGATGACTGTCGGCCGTTTGGCTGACAGGTGTCGGCCGGGTGGTCGGTAGCGTCGGGCGTTCACCCGCTGTGACGCAGGTCCCTGAGCGATCAGGCTGTGACCGGCAGCGGGTGCTCATCCGGGGGGATGTGAGCCGGGCTCAGCTGGATTTACAGGGGTCGAGCTGAGTCGGGTCCGCGCGCTGTCGCGCCTGATAGACCCCGTCTCCGTCGCCTGCGGAGCATCCGTGAAGGAAGCACCATGAACCACCGCCTTCGGGCAGTCGTCGCACGCATTCACCGCCCAACCCGGACCAAGAGCGAATCCGGGTTCACCCTGATCGAACTGCTCGTCGTGATCGTGATCCTGGGAGTCCTGTCCGGGATCGTCGTCTTCGCCGTCTCCGGCATCCAGGACCGCGGTAACGCCGCCGCGTGCAAGACCGACAAGAAGAGCGTCGAGGTGGCCGTCGAGGCGTACTTCGCGAAGAACGGCGCCTATCCGCCGGCCGGCGATCCCGGCTGGCTCGAGCTCACCTCCGGCGTCAACCAGTTGCTGCGCAGCAAACCGGCCGGAACCGGTTACACGATCGGTCTGGGCGTCAACGGCAGCGTCACGGCTACCGGCGCCTGCACCTGAGTCCCCTCCCAGGGGGCGGACCGGCTCTGAGGGGGCCGGTCCACTCCGGGCAGTCCTGCCGTTCATGCCGAAGGGACCTCATGCGCATCCCCGTGCCCGGTAGCCGGGTCGATCTGTTGCTGGAAGAGCTTTGGAACGCCGGTGGTACCGATCTGCTCCTCACTGTCGGCATGGCGCCGCAGCTACGCGTTCACGGCGTGCTGCGGCCGGTGGCCGACCGAACACCGCTGACCCGGCGCGACACCGACGCCATGCTGGCGGAGATCCTCAATCCACACCGCTCGAACGTCTGGCAGACGACGTACGAGCACGACTTCTCGTTCTCCTGGCGGGACAACGCCCGGATCCGCGCGAACGCGTTCACCCAGCGCGGTGACACCGCTGTCGCACTGCGGGTGATTCCGCGCAGCATCCCGACCATGTCGGAGCTAGGGCTGCCGCCTGTCCTCGGCACCTTCGTCCGCGCGTTCCAGGGGCTGGTGCTGGTCACCGGGCCGACCGGCTCGGGCAAGTCGACCACGCTGGCCTCGATCATCCATCAGATCAACACCGAGCGGGCCTGCCACATCATCACCATCGAAGACCCGATCGAGTACGTCCACGAGCACCGGAAGTCCGCTGTGAACCAGCGGGAGGTCGGTAGCGACACAGCCTCGTTCCCAGACGCACTACGCGCTGCCCTGCGGGAGGACCCCGATGTACTGCTGGTGGGTGAGATGCGGGACCTGGAGTCGATCAGATTCGCTCTCACCATCGCCGAGACCGGCCATCTGGTCTTCGCGACCCTGCACACCAACGACACCGCGCAGTCACTCGCGCGAATCATCGACGTCTTCCCGCCGGAGCAGCAGTCCCAGGTGCGGGTGCAACTGGCCGCAGCACTGAGCGGAGTGGTTCACCAGCGGCTGATACCGCGGACCGGTGGCGGACTGGTCGCGGCGTTCGAAGTCATGGTCGCCAACGCCGGTATCCGCAACCTGATCAAGGAAGGCAAGACGCACCAGCTGCGCAACGCCCTCGTCACCGGCCGGCGCGAGGGGATGATCACCTTGGAGCAGTCCCTGTCTGCTCTGGTGCAGAGCGGTGACATCTCGGTCGAGGACGCGTACGCGCGCAGTTCGTACCCGAAAGAGATCGAGCTCCGCCCACGTGCCAAGGCGGTCTCATGAAGCACAGCGGACAGGACCACACCGAGGACGTGCCCGTGGTGGAGGTCGTCCAGCGGATCATCAAGGAGGGTCTGCGGGAGCGGGCGTCCGACATCCACATCGAGCCCCACGACGACGTCGTCCGCGTGCGGCTGCGGGTTGATGGCGCATTACGCGATCTGGTCGAGCTGCCTGGCGCGATCGGGCCGGCTGTGGTCAGCCGGATCAAGGTGCTGGCCGATCTGGACATCATCGAGCGCCGGCGGGCTCAGGACGGCCAGATCCGGATGAAGGTGGCCGAACGCGACGTCGACATCAGAGTCTCCACCGCAGCCGTGGTCGGCGGCGAGAAGGTGGTGCTGCGGCTGCTCGACAAGAGCCGTGCACTGCTCCAACTCGAAGAGCTCGGGATGTCACCGGAGCTGGCCGAGCGGTACTCGGCGCTACTGCGCACGCCGTACGGGATGGTGATCTGCGCGGGACCGACCGGGAGTGGCAAGACCACCACGCTGTACGGCTCGCTCGGGGAGATCGACAGTCCGGAGCGGAACGTGATGACGATCGAGGACCCGGTCGAGTACAGCTACGCCTCGATCAACCAGATCCAGATCAACGAGGCCGGCGGGATCACCTTCGCGACCGGTCTGCGCGCGATCCTGCGCCAGGACCCCGACGTGATCCTGGTGGGCGAGATCCGCGACTCCGAGACCGCGCGCATCGCCGTACAGGCTGCTTTGACCGGGCACCTGGTGCTGTCGTCGGTGCACGCCACTGACACTGCCACCGCGCTGCATCGCCTGCTGGACATGGGGATCGAGAACTTCCTCGTGGCCTCGTCGGTGAGTGCAGTGATTGCGCAGCGGCTGATCCGCAAGGTCTGCGAGAGCTGTCGCTCGTACTACGAACCACCAGCTGCTGAGGTGGCGTTTCTACAGAGCGCGGGAGCCGAAGTGCCGGCTCGTGGGCTGGTCCGCGGTACCGGCTGCACCTTCTGCGTGCAGACCGGCTACCACGAGCGGACTGGGGTGTACGAGCTGCTGGCGGTGACCGATCCGATCCGAGAGCTCGTGGTGGATCGCGCACCACTCGCGGAGGTGCGCAAGGTCGCCAGCTACGAGGGCATGCGCTCGCTGCAGGAGGAGGGCGCCCGGCTGGCGCAGGCAGGGATCACCACTGTCGCCGAGGTGCTCCGGTCGATCTACACAGTAGGGATGCGATGACCAGGTACGCATACGTCGCAGTTGAGGCTGACGGGAGCACCAAACGCGGTACGACGCGTGCCGAGAGCCGTGAGGACGCGGAGCTGGCCCTGTACGAGCGGGAGCTCCGCAACGTCCGGCTGACCGAGAAGCCAAGCCTGCTGAAGCTGGAGATCACCGCCCGGCGAGTGAAACGGGAAGAGGTGATGCACCTGACCCGGCAGCTCGGCGCCTTCGTCGCTGCGGGACTACCGCTCACTGAGTCGGTGCACAGCCTGGCCCGCGAAGCAGAGAACTCCACCGTGCGCCGGATGATGCTGGAGGTCGAGGACGGCCTGCGGGATGGCGAACGGCTGTCGGACTGCTTCGACCGGCACCCGCGGATCTTTCCCGAGTTCTATCGCGGCATCCTCCGGTCCGCCGAGCTGAGCGGCCGGCTGGACACCGTGCTCGCTCAGCTCGCGCGATACCTGGAACGGGACCTCGAAGCGCGTCGCCGGATCAAGCAGGCCACCATCTACCCAGCGGTCGTCGCAGCGATGTCCGTGGTCACTCTGATTGTCCTGGCCGGCTTTGTGCTGCCACGGTTCCGGGTGTTCTTCGACAGCCTCGGTGCGACCTTGCCGCTGCCCACCCGCATCCTGCTCGGCATCACCAACTTCCTGAGCAGCTGGTGGTGGGCGCTGATGATCGGCGCCGGCATCCTGATCCTTGCGCTCGTCTACGCAACCAGTACGACGGCCGGCCGCTACCTGCGCGATCGGATCGTGCTGGCGCTGCCGGTGATCGGGCCGACGGTCCAGTACGCGTTGGTGGAGCGGTTCTGCCGGATTCTGTCGTCCATGGTCGGCGCGGGTGTCCAGCTGCCGCAAGCGCTGCGGGTTGCGACCGGCTCACTGCCCAACCGGGTCTATCGGCGCTCGCTGGGGCGCGTGATGGAGTCGATGCTGCAGGGCGAGGGTCTGGCTCGGCCGCTGGCCGCCACCGGACTCTTCCCGACCACAGCCGCGCAGATGCTCCGCGTGGGCGAGGACACCGGCACCCTCGACGCCCAGCTCGAGGTCACCGCGCAGTACTACGAGGGTGAGCTCGACTACAAGCTGAAGAAGCTGATCGGCCTGTTCGAGCCGGCGGTCATCCTGGTGATGGGTGGTGTGGTCGGCTTCGTGGCGATCGCACTGGTATCGGCGATGTACGGGATCTTCCGGCAGGTGCAGGGCTGATGCGTGAGCGGGGTGAGAGCCTCCTGGAGCTGGTCGTCGCCATCGCACTGATGGGGGTGGCCATTGTGGCCGTGATGGCCGGACTGACCACCACGGTGCTCATGTCGGATACCCAGCGCAAAGAGGCGACTGCGGTGGCGACGGTGCGCAACTACGCCGAGGCGCTGCAGAACTACGTTGCCAACGGCCACTACATGGCGTGCGCCACCACGTACGCCGTACCGGGGTTTGCTGTGCCGGAGGGGTTCACAGCGAAGGTGGTCAGCGGGTCGGTGCAGTACTGGACCGGTGCGTTGTGGCTGCCGCTGTGTCTGCCGGACCGTGGGCTGCAGCGAGTGCGGGTGGCTGTTGCGAGTACGGACGGACGTGCGGCACAGACGCTGGACGTCGTACTGCGGAAGCCTTGCCGGGTTGAGGATCCGCCGTGCGCGTGAGACGGACCGAGCGGGGCTTCACTCTGGTCGAGCTGGTGATCACCATGACGCTGATGGGGGTCGTGACGCTGGCTCTCGCCGATCTGGTGACCACAGCGTTGCGGCAGATCAGTGCGACGTCGGACCGGATGGACATGGCCCAGGATGAGCAGTTGGGAGCGACGTACTTCGCCCGTGACGTTGCAGCGATGGGGCTGCGCGACTACGGCACCGTGGGGGCGGACGGCGCGCAGCCGTTCAAACAGTCGGTGCAGCTTGATGCTGGAGCGTCCGCGGGTGGAGTCACCTGCGGTCCGCTGCCTGATGCGGCGATCCGCCTGCTGTCAGATCACTGGGACACGTCGGTCACGCCGGCAGTTCGACGTACTGCGGTGGTTGCGTACTACCTTCAGGAGGGCGAACTGCATCGGGCGAGTTGTCTCGCCCCCAGTACGGCGCCCGCGTCTGATGTTCGAGTAGCAGCGAACATCAAACCGGGCAGCCTCACGGTGAGCTGCTCGACCGCGTGTACGTCGACCGACGTGCCGCTCGGTGTCACGCTGCGCTTCGTGCTGACGAAGCCGGCTGCTGGTGACTACCCGGTCGTGCTGAGTGGGCTGCGGAGGCAGTCGTGAGGTCGCGTGACGAGCGTGGGTCCTCGTTGCTGCTGGTCCTCGTGGTGATCACGGTGATCGCTACCGCGCTGTCTGCACTGCTGTCTCGGGCAGACACCGCCGAGCGGGTGTCGAAGAGTCTCCGTGATCAGACCGTCGCGTCGTACGCCTCGGACGGCGCTATGGAGGCTGCGATCAACAACCTGCGCAACAGCTCCTACAACGGCGAGTCAGGGCAGAAGTGCTTCGGGCTGTCCGACACGTTGTCGCTGGTGCTGTTCAACGGACTGGACTCTGCTGCGGTGACGTGTCGGCCGGACCCGAAACAGGTCGTCGTCAACTGCTGCAACCGCCCGACGAACGCGGTACTCGCCTTGGGGCGCATCCCCGGAGAGAGCGGCTTGGTGGTTGACCAGCCAGCGGACTCGACGCTGCAGATCCACGGCACCGTCGTGGCGAACTCTCCGGTCTCCGTGCTGGCCGGTCAGCTCGAGACGAGTGGCTTGCTGTCCACGTCCGGTAGCGACCCGGAGTACCCGGCCATCTCGTCGGTGCCTGGTCATCGCGCACTGCCGAGCTGCACGACGCCCAATGCGGTCGTCACTTTCCTTCCCGGCTACTACGACGATGCTGCCGGGCTGACTGCACTCATGAAGAGTGACAGTCCTTGCCGGGGCAGCACCTGGTGGTTCAAGCCCGGGACCTATTACTTCGACTTCCACAACTCCGAGAACCCACTCCTGGCGACCGGCTCACATGCGTGGACGATCGACAGCGGCACTCTCGTCGGCGGCACGCGGACCGGGACGTTCCCCGACGCCTGTGCGAGTCCACTGGACGGTGCGGCTGACGGTGTCCGGTTCGTGTTCGGCGGCGACAGTCGGCTGGTCGTCAAGGGCGGTAGGGCTGAGCTGTGTGGGACCTACTCCGCGACCGAGCCACCGATCGCCGTACAGGGTCTGACTAGCGGTGCGGAGAGTGTCACCGCTCTGGACGGTCGGCCGACGTCGGTGTCGCTGCTGAGCAAGTTCGGCCTCACCGCGACTCCTGCACGGTTGTCTGCTGTAGACGGGGTCGCTGCTAGCTGGAAGAGCACGGCGGTCAATGACAGTGCGCCGCTTACGCTCAGTGGCTACAAGCCGGGCAGTGCGATCCCGTCCGGATCAGTGCTGGAGTCGGCGGCGCTGAAGATCACCCATCGGCACAGCGACCCCGGTACGGCGGACCGGCTGGATCTGTCGGTCGATGTGGGAGCCGGTACGCCGGTCGCTGCGTCGGTCGCCGGCGGACCGGGCGGAACGGCGTACCGGACTGAGACCGTGCCGCTCGACTCGGATGCCTTGGCGCAGGCCGTGTACGACGGGTCCTTCGACGGTCTGAGCATCGCACTGACTGCACGGCTCGCTGCGAAGGACGACACCGAAGACATCGACGCCGTACGGCTGGAACTCCGCTACACCGCACCGGCACTGCGCGCTGCGGACGGGTGCGTGACTGCGGGGCCGTATCCCAGTAATACAAGCGCTTGTGCGCTGGTCTCTGGACCAGTCTTCGTCCAAGGAACGGTGGATGCGCCTTTGGGCGTACTCGATCTGACAGTCGCACCCGGTACGCCGCCTGTCGTGTCTGGCGGGGTTGTAGTGCGAGCACTGCGGATCACGGCGACGGGAAAGCTGTCCGGCGTGGTGATCAGTCGACCGGACGACTCGCCCGGGTTCACGTTCGGGGTACAGCTGACGGCGTACATCTGTCCGGGCGCACTGCTCTGCCCCGCCAGCGGCAGGCCGTCGCTGCAGGCGCGGATCGGTTTGGTCGACGCAGACCCTGCGCATCCCGACGCAGGCCGGCGTGCGGTGACCGTCCTCGGCTGGTGGCGCGCCGGCTGATGGTGTCGTGTCGAGTAACACCGCGGGCTCCGGCCTCTATCGCGAAGGCATCACGCTGCGTAGTTTGGTCCGCGGGGGGATCCATGAACGAGTTGGTCAAGGTCGTCGTCATCGACGGTCACACACTGGTCCGCTACGGCCTGATCGGCCTGGTGGGCACCGAACCCGACCTGGACGTCGTCGGTGACAGCGGCCGACGGGCAGAGGTGTTCGGGATGGTCCTGTCCGAGCGCCCGAACGTCGTCGTCCTCGACGTCTCGCCACCCGACCTGGCGGGGCTGCGCCTCGCCCGCGACCTCCGCCACCGCTATCCCGAGCTCGGCATCGTCCTGCTCGCTCCGGAAGGTCAGGACGACGTCCTGTTCTCCGCATTGGAGTCCGGCGTCTCCGCGTTCGTGGCGAAGAGCGCTCCGACCGACGAGATCGTCGCTGCGATCAGGCACGCTGCTGTCGCGCCTACCTCGTTCACCGCGACCGGGCTGGGCCTTGCGATGGCCCGTCGGGACCACTCGACCACGCAGGCTCTACTGAGCCCGCGCGAGGCACAGGTCCTCGACCTGCTCGGGCAGGGCCTCTCGGTGCGCGACATCGCGGTCGCTCTCTCGGTCAGCATCTCCACGGCGAAGACCTACGTGGCACGCCTCTACGAGAAGCTCGAAGTCTCCAACCGGGCCCAGGCCATCATGACTGCGCTGCAGCGCGGACTCCTGGCTCCCAAAGTCTGACGCTACGCTCTACCACCATGGCCACCTCCGCAGATCGACGCGTGGTGGTCATGGTGGTCCCGGCGGCTCCCAGTTGGGCCCCGCCCGGCCGCACGCCCACCGCCTGGCACCATGCGCTGGCCGAAGACACCTACGAACTCCTCGCCGACTTGGCCCAGGTGGACGTAGCTGTGGCAGTAGTAGGTGCGGACGACTCGTCGCTGGCTACGATCCGCGACCTCACCTGGCCCGGTACGCCGGTCTATGCCGTCTCAGGTGCCAGCCCCGTTCTGAGTGCGATCGAGCTGGCCGGGCCGGCCGCCGCGGTCGTGGCAGTGAGCTACGACGTACCGGATCTTCCGGGGCTGCTGATCGGCAAGCTGTTCCGCGCCCTCGGCTCGGCCGACATCGCCGTCACCCCGGCGACCGACGGTTCCCTGGCCGCGATCGGTGTGAATCTCCCGATCGCCTCGTGGGTCCAGGACGCTGCGCCGACCTTCGACACCACGCTCGCCGAACTCGAGGCCGTGAAGCCTCGTCGGCACGCGGTCGCGGTCGGCCCCGGATGGCACCGTCTGCGATCGTCCGCTGACCTAGCGCAACTGGATCCCGGCCTCGAGGGCTGGGATGCGACAAGATCTCTACTTCGTCGTCAGTGACCCGTCACCTTCGCCGTGGTGGCTCGTTCACCATGCAGCGGGGGCTTCTGGGGGAGGCCGCACCAGCCGTCGGTGCCGTTCAGGGGCGGAGATCGGCAAACGGTGCAGACCCGTCGCGACAGGCTCGCTTGGGGGAGTGGGCCGCGTCCGGGGCCACCCCTGAGTCGGCCGCGGATGCACCGAAGCACGGGGAACCAGCGGGGGGATCCACGGGGGATCGCAGTGCACGGGGAAGCGCAGTACCAGCGGGGTAAGGCAGTACGCACGGGGATCGCAGTACTACGGGGAATGCACGGGGATCGCAATACCAGCGGGGGAAACGCAGTACCGCAGTGGGGGGTGCAGTGAAGCGGGGGGATGCACGGGGAAAGCGGGGGGAGCACGGGGATTGTGGGGCAGTAGTGAGGCACCACAGACGTAACGCCGGGGTGAACACATCAGGTAGGTGTTCACCCCGGCGCCGCTCGTAAATCCCTTGCAGGTAAGGACTTTCGCCGTCCACGGCTCAGTGGCCGGCTTGTTGGGACTTCTTCGGCAGCAGCCAGACGAGCACGAGCGCCATCAGGTAGAGCGCGGCGCAGATGGCCATCACCAGCTGGGCGGCGGCGAAGTAGGAGTGCGTCGACGGCTGGCCGACTCGGCTGAAGAACACGGTGCCGAGAGCGGCGACACCGATGGCACCGGCGAACTGCTGGGCGGCGTTGAGCACACCGGCACCGGAACCAACCTCAGCCGGCGTGGCATCGCCGAGGATGAAGTCGAACAGCGGGATGAACAGCAGACCTGCACCGACGCCGGTCAGGAACAGAGCCGGGGTCAGCTTCCAGATCGTGATCGAGTCACCGAAGTGCGCGGTGGTCCACCAGAGGCCGAGCAGGCCGACGATGGCGATGGCGAGTCCGAGCTGCAGGTTGGCGCGGCCGAGTTTCTCGGCGAGCACTGCGCCGGAGACCAGTGTGGCGATCGCCGTACCGGCGGCCCAGGGAATCAGGGCGAAGCCGGTCTGCAGCGGTGTCCAGTTCATGCCGGACTGCAGTAGCAGGTTGACGATCAGCACGAAGGCGCTGAGTGAAGCGTAGAAACCGCCGGTGATCAGCAGGCCGACGACGAAGCTGCGCTTGCCGAACAGCGAGGGCGTGATGACCGGGTGGCGGCTGCGACGCTCGGAGCCGACGAACAGTGCGAAGGCGACGACGGCACCGGCGAGCATCGCGTAGGTCCAAGCGGGCCAGCCGAGGTCGCGACCTTGGATGAGCGGCACGATCAGCAGCGCTGATGCGACGGTGAGTAGACCGACGCCTACGAGGTCGAGGCGGGTGTTGCGGTCCTCGCCGCTGTGGCGCGGCAGGACGCGCCAGCCGATTGCGAGCGACAGCAGGCCGAACGGGATGTTGATCAGGAAGATCGAGCGCCACTGGCTGCCGAACAGGTCGAGGTGCAGCAGCCAGCCGGCGAGGATCGGACCGGCGACGGTGGCCAGGCCCATGATCGGGCCCATCGGCATCAGCGCCTTGCGCAGGTGCTGGGGCGGGAAGACGATCTTGATCAGGGCGATGCCCTGGGGAATCATCACCGATCCGAACAGGCCCTGGAACACGCGGGCGACGATCAGGAACGCCGGGCTGGGCGCGAGGCCGCAGGCCAGTGACGCGAGCGTGAAGCCGATCATGCCGAGCAGGAACAGCCGGCGGCGGCCGATTAGGTCACCGAGCCGGCCGGAGGTGATCAGGCCGAGCGCGAAGGCGGCGGTGTAGGCCGACAGGACCCACTGCAGGGTCATCGGGCCACCGCCGAGGTCGGCGCGGATCGACGGACCGGCGAGGTTGGCGACGCTGGTGTCGATGAGGTCCATGAGTTCGGCGATGACCACGACCACGAGGACGAGCCACGCCTGGCGAAGGGGGAGCGGCGCGACGGCCTGGAGATCAGCTGTGGCGCGCTCTGACGAACTTTGTTCGGTAGTCACGAACAATGTTCTACTCTTCGAACTAAGTTCGTGTCAAGCTATAGTCATGACCATGCCTGCCGACCCCAGACAACGCCGCGCTGCCCGTCACGCGCAGCCGCTCGCGGATTCCGCGCCCGCCAGGCCGCGGAAGGAGCCCATCACCGCGGAGCGGATCACCGACGCCGCGCTGCAGGTCATCGCCACCGAGGGGTACGACGCGCTGACGATCCGCCGGGTCTCCGCCGTCCTCGGGACCGGCCCGTCCTCCCTCTATGCGCACATCGTGAACAAGGACGACCTCGACGACCTGCTCATCGCCCGCCTGTACGCCGGGATCGTGCTGCCCGAGCCTGATCCGGAGACCTGGCGGCAGCAGCTCCTCGAGGTGTACGCGCAGCTCCGCGACGAGTACTTGAAGTACCCCGGCTTGTCGCGTGCCGCGATGGCGGTGGTCTCGACCCATCTCGAGACGCTGCGGGTCGGTGAAGGGATCTTGTCGATCCTGCTCGCCGGCGGACTCGACGCCCAGACGGCTGCCTGGGCGCGCGATGCGCTCACCCTCTACGTCAACGCGTACGCGTTGGAGCGCGCGGTCGTGCTGCAGCGGCAGCAGCAGGAGGGCGACGACTGGGTGCTCAGTCGTGAGGAGGTCATCAGCAGGTTCAGCGCTCTGCCAGCCGATCGCTACCCCAACACCCAGCGCTACGCGACCGAGCTGACCTCAGGCACCGGCCACGACCGCTTCGACTTCACCATCAACCTGCTCACCGAAAACCTCAGCGGACGCCACTAGCGACCAGTTGCAGCACCGAGTCGTCCAGACCCGCCGGTAGTTCGTCCACCCCGAACCACGCGAGATCGTAGGATTCCTCGCTCACCACGTACGCCGTACCAGCGGCTGCCGTGACCCGGAACTGAACGTCCAGGTGGTAGGTCCCGGCGCATCCGCCCGCCAGGATCTGGTGCCGCGAGAGCCGTACCGGCATCGGGTCGATCGTGAGCCCGGTCAACCCGGATTCTTCCGTTGCCTCACGCAGTGCGGCCCCGGCGAGGGTCTGGTCGCCGTGCTCGCAGTGCCCACCTAGCTGGAGCCAGAGCCCGATCGTCCGGTGCAGCGTCAACAGGACCCGCTCACCGGCTCCGTCCACCACCAACGCGCTAGCGGTCAGGTGCTCAGGCCGGCACTCCCGCCACATCCCGTCCGGATGTTCGGCGAGATGGCGTAGGTAATGCGCCCGCAGGTCTTGCTGTTCACCTGCAGGCGCATCCCACCGAGTCAGAACCTCAACCGCATCGTCATGAAGCACCCGCCCAGCATCCCAACTCTGATGCCGGGTCCCCGCAGGCGGGGCCGCCTACTTGTTGTCGGGGTTCTCGGTCGCCGGGCCGTCGTCCTTGGGTCCGTCGTCCGTCGGGTTGTCGAGGAAGTCGGTGATGTCGATGTCGGACAGTTCGCCGGCGTGCTGGGCGAAACCGATCGGATCGTCGAGGTCGGAGGTGCTGGGCAGCAGGTCCGGGTGCGACCACAGGTTGTCGCGACCGTCGACGCCGCGAGCGTCCCGGACGGCGGCCCAGAGGTTCGCGGCGTCACGAAGCCGGCGGGGACGCAGTTGCAGACCGACCAGCGTGGCGAACGTCTGCTCGGCCGGACCACCGGCCGCACGACGACGCCGTACCGTCTCGGCGAGCTGGATGGCGGCCGGCATCCGATCCTTGGTTGCCTGGCGGACGACGTCGTCGACCCAGCCTTCGACGAGCGCGAGCGCCGTCTCCAGCCGGGCGAGCGCCGCCTTCTGCTGCTCGGAGTCCTCGGGCTCGAACAGCCCACCGGCCAGCGCCTCCTGCATGGCCTCCGGGTTCTGCGGGTCGATGTCGGCCATCGCACGCTCGATCTTGCCCCGGTCGACCTCGATACCGGCCGCGTAGTCGGCGACCGCGGCGAACAGGTGCTGCCGCAACCACGGCACACCCGCGAACAGCCGCTGGTGCGCAACCTCACGCAGCGCGAGATACAGCCGGACGTCCTCGTCCGCCAGCTCCAGGCCCTCGGCGAACTTCACGATGTTGTCGGGCAGCAGAACGGCCTGCCCCGTCGGCCCCAGCGGCAGCCCGATGTCCGATGAGCTCACCACCTCGCCGGCGAGCTCACCGAGCGCCTGACCGACCTGAGCACCGAAGATCGAACCGCCGAGCTGACGCAGCATCCCCTGCATCGGGCCTGCGAGCTGCTGGGCCTCGGCGGGCAGCGCGCCACCCATCGCACCGGCGACATGCTCGGCGACCGGGTCGACGACTGTCTGCCACACGGACAGCGTGTTCTCGACCCACTCGGCGCGGCTCCAGGCCGCGGACGTGGTGGAGACCTCGGGGAGCGTGGTGGCTTCGTCCAGCCAGTGCTCGGCCAGCCGGACCGCATCGGCGACCCGGTCGGAGTCGGTCGCGGTGATCGACCGGTCCCCGGCGGCCGACACTGTCTTGCGCGCGATGTCCTTGGCCAGGTCCCAGTTCACCGGCCTGCCGTCGGTCGAGCCGCTCAGCAGCTGCTGGACCTGCGCGAAGATCGCGTTCAGGTCCGGCGTGCCACCCGCGCCGGCCGCACCGGAGAACTGCTGGAACATGGCCTCGAACGGAGTTCCCTTGAACGGGTTGTCCGGTTCGTCGCTCATCGGAGTGGCCTTCCTGTGCGGGTACGGCGTACAACTCCAACGTACTGGTTCCACCGGCCGGTTCCGCCTCCGGCGAACGGGGGTGTGGTGAACCAGGGTGGTATGTCAGGGGAGAATGGGGGACATGAGCGACCCGATCAGGCTTCTGGACATCCGCGCGGAGGCGCTGTCCAGCGACGAGGTGCTGGCCGCTGTGTCCGACCCCACAGCAGGCGGTACTGCTCTGTTCATCGGGACCGTACGCAACCACGACCAGTCCAAGCCCGTCGACCGGCTGAGCTACGAGGCCCATCCGGACGCGTTGAAGCAGTTGCGGCTGGTGGCCGAGCGGATCTGTGCGGACCCGGCCGTGACAGCTCTGGCCGCCGTTCATCGGATCGGTGACCTGAGGATCGGGGACGCCGCCGTCGTCGTGGCGGTCGCCGCCGCGCACCGGGACGTCGCGTTCGCCGCCTGCCGGCAGCTGATCGACGAGCTCAAGGCCGAGGTCCCGATTTGGAAACACCAGCACTTCACCGACGGTGCCAGCGAGTGGGTCGGCGCACACTGACCCGTACGCTGGGCGCATGAAGGTGGCCGGATGAAGGTTTTGGCGTGGCTGGTGTTCCCGCTGGCCGCCACCGTCCTGGCCATGGGCTGGGCCGCGTGGCGCGGGCGCAGCCGTGGTCCGCGCCGGTCCGGCGGCGCCTTCGCCTCGGTCGAGGACTTCCGCCGCTTCAGCGACGCCCTGGCCGCGCCCGGCCCGCAGGCCACCCCGAACCGCCGCCCGCTGAAGGCCCGGCTAACCCGGGGCCGGCCGGTCGGCAACGCTTCGGACACGACGGGGACGGTTCGCCCGACCCGGACGTTGGGGTCGGCAGAGGGGCACGTCGGCAAGAAGCTCGGTTCGGCCGAGACGTTGGATTCCACCAAGACCGCAGGGCAGGGTTCGTGACACGTCGTACCGCAACGTTGGTCACCTCGATCGTCGTGCTCGTCATCTCGCTCGGACTGCTCACCGCGTTCCCGGTGCCGTTCGTGTCCTTCAGCCCGGGTCCGGTCAAGGACACGCTGGGGACGGCGAAGAACAAGCCCGTCATCGAGATCACCGGGTACGAGACGTTCCCGACCTCCGGCCAGCTCGACCTGACCACGGTCTCGGTCACCTCGCCGGACCGCGAGCTCACGCTGCCGCAGGCGATGCGCAACTGGCTCGACCCGCACCACGACCTGTTCCCGCGCGACATCATCTACCCGCCGGACCAGAGCGCCGACGAGGTCGAGGAGCAGAACACCGCGGAGATGACCGGCTCGCAGGACAGCGCGGTCGCGGCCGCGCTGCAGGCGGCGAAGGTGCCCTTCCACACGAAGGTCTCGACGGTCTCCAAGGGCTCCCCGGCCGACGGCAAGCTGAAGCCGGGTGACGTCGTCCTGCAGGTCGACGGCCAGCCGATGACCCAGATCCCGCAGGTCGGCGACGCGGTCCGCAAGCACAAGGTCGGCGAGACGGTCACCTTCCTGATCCGCCGGGACAAGAAGGAGCAGACGGTCCAGCTGAGGACCGCGGCCACCCCGGGTGAAGAGACCCGGCCGATGGTCGGCATCAGCATCGGCGTCGACTCCCAGGTCAAGGTGACGGTCAATCTCGGCCAGGACATCGGCGGCCCCAGCGCGGGAACGGCCTTCGCCCTGGCCATCTACGACAAGCTCACGCCCGGCGCGCTGCTGGACGGCAAGCACGTCGCCGGTACCGGCACGATCGACGCCCTCGGTCAGGTCGGCGCGATCGGCGGCATCCAGCAGAAGATCGCCGGTGCCAAGAACGACGGTGCCACGGTGTTCCTGGTACCGGCCCCGAACTGTGCGGCCGCACTGCATGCCGGCGTGAAGGGCATCCAGCTGGTGAAGATCAGCACCCTGGACGACGCGATCGCCGCCCTGAAGGCGGTCAGCAGCGGGAAGGGCAACGCCCCCGCATGCACGCCGTGAGTCATCGAGAAGAATCTGCCGGCCGAAGGAGAGATCGAGTGACCCGAGTCCGAAGTTCCTTGACGTATGCGGCGCCCAGGCACGCACCTCGCGGCACCGGGGAAACAGCCACGATAAAGAGCATCGAGGCAGCTTCTCCGTCACCACGATGCACGCACCTGAACACCGCCTACTGCCAAGCAACTTCAGACCCGGGCCACTAGCGGCATGGAATCCGTAGGCATCCTGCCCCCTGACGCGCTCAGCCGAGCGGTGATCGAGATCGAGAAGCACGTGAGCAGCGCGGGCTGGGACCAGCCCGCGCAGTTGTTCGCGCTGGTTCCCACTGACGAGCTGTTGCGGGCCGAGCCCCAGTTGGCCGCCGAGCTCGGGGCAGATGACGTGTCCCAGCCGCTCACCCCGGTGGCCCAGGGCGAGTTGCCCGGCGTGCTCGAGGACGAGCACCTGGCCGACGCCCTGGCCCGGATCGAATGGCCCGACGGCGTGAGCGGTTGCGCCCTCGCCATCGAGCGGATCGTCCTCCCGGCCGCGGCCGAGGCCGGCCTGTCGAGCGCCGACGCCGATGCCGAGGTCGCCCGGATGGCAGGCAGTGATCCACGCCGCCACGAGGTCCGGATGGTCGCGGCCGTTCTGCGCGAGGGAGACCGGTTCGGCGCGGTCCGGCTGCGCTCCCACGACGAGGACAGCGCCGTACTCACCGGCACCGACTTGGTCCCCACGCTGTGCGAAGTACTGTCATTGACATTCGAACCCTCCACCGGCGGCTGGCCGGGCGCGGGTCCTGGGGTCGACGGCAGCAGTGACGACGAGGAGAACCGACCATGAGCGACGGCGTCTACGACATGCCGGACGAGCCGCGCCGGGCGCGAACACCGGGGCGCCGTCCCCGGGCGTTGCTCCCGACGATCGCGACCCTGATCGTGCTGCTGATCCTGTTCAGCGTCTTCACCGACGTCTGGACCCAGCGTCTCTGGTACCGCTCGATCGACCTCGGATCGGTGTTCAGCACCGTCCTGGGCACCCGGGTGCTGCTGTTCGTCGTGGTCGGTCTGGTGATGGCCATCGCCGTCGTCGCGAATGTCGTGGTCGCCTTCCGGACCCGGCCGCGAGTGGCCCTCGCGCCGTCGCCGAGCCCCGGCTTCGAGCGCTACGGCGACCTGCTCCAGCAGCGCGGCAAGATCGCGATCGGAGTGGTCGCGGCGCTGATGCTGGTCTTCGGTGGCTCGGCCGCCTCGGGTGAGTGGAAGGTCTTCCTGGCCTGGCGGAACCGGACCCCGTTCGGTGTCACCGACCAGCACTTCAACAAGGACATCGCGTTCTTCGTCTTCGACTACCCGTGGCTGCGCGTCCTGCTCGGCTTCGGCTACTCGATCGTCCTGCTCTCGCTGGTCGCCGCGATCATCACCCACTACCTGTACGGCGGCTTCCGCCCGTCCGCGAAGGGGCAGAAGGCCTCGGGCTCGGCGCAGGTGCAGTTCTCGGTGCTGCTGGGGCTGCTCGTCCTGCTGAAGGCCTTCAGCTACTGGCTCGACCGCTTCGGCCTGACCACCTCGAACAGCAGGCTGTTCACCGGTATCTCCTACACCGGTGACCACGCGATCCTGCCCAGCAAGGAGATCCTCGCCGTCATCGCGGTGCTGTGCGCCGGCCTGTTCTTCGCGAACGTGGTCCGGCGGACGTGGCTGCTGCCCGGTGTCGGCACGGTGGTGCTGATCCTGTCCGCGATCCTGCTCGGTGCACTCTGGCCGGCCGCCCTGCAACAGGTGCGGGTCCGTCCGAGCGAGCCGGTGAAGGAAGCGTCGTACATCGACAAGAACATCAAGGCGACCCGGCAGGCCTACGGCCTCGAAGGTGCCGAGGTGGTCAACTACCAGGCGAAGACGACAGCGACCCCGTCGGAGCTCACCCAGGACGCCGAGGTGCTCCCAGGTATCCGGCTGATCGACCCCAGCGTCGTCGGCCCGACCTTCGAGCAACTGCAGCAGGTCCGTGGTTTCTACTCGTTCCCGACCGATCTGGACGTCGACCGCTACAAGATCGGCGGCAAGACCGCCGACACCGTGATCGCGGTCCGCGAGGTCGAGGTCGACCGGCTGCCGGCCGGCCAGCGCAACTGGAACAACGACCACACCGTCTACACCCACGGCTACGGCGTCGTGGCCGCCAACGGCAACCAGCGCGCCGCCGACGGTACGCCGGTCTTCTCGGAGAAGGACCTGCCGCCGGTCGGCCAGCTCGGCGACTACGAGCCGCGGATCTACTTCGGTGAGAAGTCGCCGACCTACTCGATCGTCGGCGGCCCGAAGGGCGGCCAGGCGGTCGAGCTGGACACGCCCGAGGGCAAGGTCGGCGGCGATCCGACCCTGAACACCTACGACGGCAAGGGCGGCGTCGGCATCGGCAGCTTCGGTAACCGGTTGCTCTACGCCACCAAGTTCCGCGACGCGAACCTGCTGCTGTCCAGCCGGGTCAACCCGGACTCGAAGATCCTCTACGACCGCACCCCGCGGGAGCGGGTCGAGAAGGCCGCGCCGTGGCTGACGCCGGACGGTGACCCGTACCCGGCGATCGTCGACGGCCAGGTGGTCTGGATCGTCGACGGCTACACCACCTCCGCGAACTACCCGTACGCGCAGAAGGTCGCCCTGGACGACAGCACCCGGGACACCACCACCGGCCGGGGCACGATCGCGCAGCAGCCGAGCGAGGAGATCAACTACATCCGCAACTCGGTCAAGGCGGTCGTGAACGCCTACGACGGCTCGGTCGAGCTGTATGCCTGGGACGAGGGCGACCCGGTGCTGAAGACCTGGATGAAGGCCTTCCCGAACACCGTCAAGCCGCGCTCGGACATCTCGCCGGACCTGATGGCGCACCTGCGCTACCCCGAGGACATGTTCAAGGTCCAGCGCGACCTGCTGGCCAAGTACCACGTGACGGACTCCACCACCTGGTACCAGAACAGCGACCTGTGGCGCGTCCCGGCCGACCCGACGGCGGTCCCGTCGAGCACCGATACGGTTCCGCAAAACCAGCCTCCCTTCTATCTTTCGCTGCGGATGCCCGACCAGCCGGAACCGAAGTTCTCACTGACGTCGGTCTACGTGCCGAACGCGGAGCGGGAGAACCTGACCGCGTTCATGGCGGTCGATGCCGACGCCTCGTCGAAGGACTACGGCAAGTTCCGGATCCTCCGATTGCCCGGCAACGTGCAGATCCCCGGTCCAGGACAGGTCTTCAACAAGTTCCAGACCGACGAGGGGATCAGAACGGCGCTGCTCCCGCTCAACCAGCCGAACAGTGGTGCGCGAGCACAGTTCGGAAACCTGCTCACGCTGCCTCTGGGCGGTGGTCTGCTCTACGTGCAGCCTGTCTACTCGGTGCGGACCAGCGGGCCGGGTAGCTATCCGGTGCTGCGCTACGTGCTCGTCTCCTTCGGCGATCGGGTCGCCTTCGGATCGACACTGCAAGAGGCGCTGACCAAGGTCTTCAACACCAGCGTCGATACGGGCGAGGACCCGGGCGGGACCAATCCGCCCCCGAACCAGCAGCCCGCGAACCAGACGATCAAGCAAGCCCTGGCCGAAGCCCAGGCCGCCTACACCGCAGCCCAGGCGGCCCTGCGCAACGGTGATCTGGCCACGTACCAGAAGGAGGTCGAGAGGATGAAGGCCGCGATCGACCGGGCCGCGTCGGCCGGAGCTGCACCGACGACGACCCCGAGCCCAACGCCGTCAACCACACCGACCAGTCCGCCGACTTCGCCGACCGGCTGACCTCTGCGCACGAAGTAGCTCCGCGAGGGGCGGTGACACCGGCAACTGTCGGGGTCACCGCCCTTTTCGTTGCCTACGGCATCGGATCAGGCCTCCGGATGGAAGCCCGTGGCGGTGTCGAGCAGGTCGCTCTCGGCGAACCGGGTGCGGTCGAGAGAGACCTCCGCGGCCACCCCGGGGGAGACGAAGTAGAACACCTCGTCCGCGGCGGCCAGACCGTCGTACGGGCCGATCTTGACCGGGCGCAGCTCCCAGCCGGCCGGGTCCTTCTCCTCGTACTCGACGAGGAAGGTCTTCAGCGCCTCGAGATCGGTGAGCTTCGCGCCGCGCAGCGTCTTGACGGTCAGGTCGACCTTGAACGCGCCCTCCGGATCCGGCCCGGTCTCCCAGACCCGGCTGTGGAAGATCACGTCCTCCCACTCGTACTCGAAGTCGCTCGGTGTCCCGATGCCGCCGGGGAGATGCTCGATCACGAAGCCGTCCACGGTGCGTGCCCTTTGCTCGATCGACGGGGAGACCGCGGCGTGCGGCGCCGAGGATCCGACGGCCGCCGCGGTGGCGGTCGTCCAGACACCCAAGGCTGCGAGGACCACCGCGCTCCGAAGCACGATACGGCTCAGACGTGGCACGGCTCGGGAACGAAGGGATGAACGCATCATGGTTGCCTCCTGGTCACCTCGGCACCGCACTCTTCCGCACGGCGCCTCTGCCCAAGAAGATGCAGTGATCGCTACCCGTTCCGGACGGGCGATTTCCGATCTGTGGACAACTCAGTGCCCGATCAGCCGATGCAAGCGGTGGAAGGTCTGCTGGAATCCGAGCGCCGGCCAGGCCCGTGACGACAACAGGTTCGTCACTCGCCAATCGGTGACGACCGAGGTGTAGCCGACCTCGGCAGACCAATTGAGTACCGCTTCACCGAGCGCTCGCCCGGCACCGAGGCCGCGCGCCTCGGGCAACACTGCGGCGAACCCCAGGAACCCGCCGTTGTCCGGCTGCGACAACCCGCTGTGCGTGCTGCCCTTCTCGATCGACGAACCGATCGACGCCCCGATCACCGAACCGTTGCTCTCGGCCACAAACGTCGCGTAGTCAGGATCGTCGAAATCCTCTTCCCACTCGTCCAGGGCCTCCTGCAACGTCGGCAGCGTGCCGGCGGAGAACACCGGCGAGAGGCCCTGGTGCTGCGGCAGCGCGAGCTCCAGTTGCGCGAGCACGGGGATGTCGTCGCGAACAGCACGCCGTACCGTCAGTCCAGGACGCGGCGGGATCGGCGTTTCGGGAACGGGGCGGATCGCGTGTGCCTGCTGCGAACCGAATGCCAGCCGGAACCACGCGTCGAGCAGTTCGGCGTCGTCCGGGACGAGGGTGTAGTGCGCGGTCCGTCCGTCGTCGACCCACTTGGCCGCGGCCGCGCCGTACAGGTCTCTGATGTGTTCTGCCGTTCGCACTGCGTGCCCGGCGGCCTCCACCCAGATGTTGGGTCCCCACACCGGCGACTTCTTGGGTGCCCCGAGCAAGTAGCCGGTCACCTCGCCACCGTCGCGCAGTACGGCGCCCGAGGCGTCTTCGGACTCCCAGAGCGCCGTCACCTCGGCCAGCGCACGCTGCGGGTCCTCGTAGCCGGCCGGCAGCAGCGGATGCCGCGTGCGATGGTTGCGATGCCGCTCGGCCAGCAGCGCGGCCGCAGCCGGCAGATCCGTTGCTTCGAACGGTCGGATGTCGAGTCGGGACATACCCGGACGGTACGCCGCGCCGCCGCCCTTGCGACACGGGATTTCGGGCCTACCGATAACTGATTTGGTTGCGCACCGGCGATCCTCTAGACTTCAACTCGTAAGGAAGCGGCGCGGGGTGGAGCAGCTCGGTAGCTCGCTGGGCTCATAACCCAGAGGTCATAGGTTCAAATCCTATCCCCGCTACCACGGAAGGCCCTCTGACCAGGCGACACGCTGGTCGGAGGGCCTTCGTCATTTCGTGCCTCTCCCGCGGCCTCGAAGGCAGTCCACTCCTGCGGAGCGGTGACGATGTGTTGTGGTCTCGTGACCCGGTGCGCGGACTGCTGATGCGAACTGTCCGGCTAGCCGGAATGCGCTGGGGGCCGAGCGGCGGCATGCTCGTGTCATGGTCTTGCGTTGCTTCCTCGTTGACGACAGCCCTCACTTTCTGACCGCCGCCCGGGCGCTGCTGGAGCAACAGGGTTTCCTGGTGGTCGGCACCGCCTCGACGGCCGACGAGGCCGTACTGCGCGTGCGGGACAGCCGGCCGGACGCAGTACTCATCGATGTCGAGCTCGGCGATGAGAGTGGCTTCGATGTCGCCCGCCGGCTCGCGCAGGAGACCGGCCTGGATCGATCGCGGCTGGTGATGATCTCCACCCATGCCGAGGTTGATCTCCGCGAGCTGATCGCGGCCGCCCCGGTCGCGGGATTCCTGCCCAAGTCGCGCCTGTCGGCCGCAGCCGTCCGCCGGCTCCTCGGCGACGGATCAGGGGCTGGGGATTCCAGCTAGCGGGCAGGCCGGAATTGCTGTCAGCGGGCCTGTCGCTGGGGGCTCACCGTGAAGACGGCGCCACCACCGCCGCGCGATGCTCCAGGGGTGCGATCAACTGCAAGCCCCCACGAGCTGAACGACCGCTTCGAGGCCGAAGCGGTCCCACTCCGTGCTCGCTTGTACGCCTCCGCTGTGCGGCTGACGGGAAATCCCGCCGACGCGGAGGACCTGCTGCAGGAGACGTACCTGCGTGCCTACCGGGGATTCTCGGGATTCGAGCCCGGAACCAATCTGACCGGATGGCTGTTCCGGATCCTCCGCAACACGTTCATCAGCACCTACCGCAAGGGGCTGCGCGAACCGCGAACCGTTCCCGAGGAGTGGTACCACAACACCTTCTGTGCCCAGCGCAACTTCGCGGCGTCCGCCGAGGCCGACGTGATCGGCGCGATCCCCAGCGCACGGCTTCTGGAGGCGCTCGCGGCGCTGCCCGAGGCATACCGCCAGGTGGTCCTCCTCTTCGATGTCGAGGGGTTCAGCTACCGGGAGATCGCCGGGATGGTCGGGATTCCCCTCGGGACTGTGATGTCGCGGCTGCATCGCGGCCGGAAGGCTCTGAAGGAGCGGCTGCGACCGCCCACCTGTGCACCGGCCGTGTGATGGGACGGGACGTCCGATGATGATCGACAACACCGCGCCCGACCGGCGGCACAGCTCGATGACAGCTCAGCGGTTGCTGCTGGTCGACAGCGATCCGCTGGTCCGGAGGCGGCTGCGACACGCCCTCGAGGACGAGGGATACCGGGTTCTGGAAGCCGCCAACGGGGCGGATGCGCTCAGGGCGTTGCGCCTCGAACCGCCGGACGTCGTCCTGCTCGAACTGATCCTGCCGGACCGGCACGGGTTCGACGTCTGCCGTGAGATCCGCCGCGACACCGACGTCGCGGTGATCATGGTGACGGCCCGGACCGACAGCCACGACGTCGTCGCCGGCCTGGAGTCCGGAGCCGACGACTACGTCAGGAAACCCCTTGTCGCCAAGGAGTTGTCCGCCCGGATCCGGGCGGTGATGCGCCGGATCGGGTCCGCATCCCCGCCGCCGTCGCGCCAGTTCACCGTCGGCGATCTGCGAATCGATGTCGACTCCCTGGAGGCGACCCGGGACGGCGTGCCGTTGCCGCTGACCAGGACCGAGTTCAAGCTGCTGGCCGAGCTGGCCGGTGCGGAGGGGGCGATCTGCAGCCGGGAGCACCTGCTGTCCAAGGTCTGGGGCTATGGCTACTTCGGTGACAGCCGGATCGTCGACGTGCACGTCCGCCGGCTCCGCCTGAAGGTCGAGCGCGACCCCGCGACTCCGCAGCACCTGGTCACCGCCCGCGGGCTGGGCTATCGCCTGAAGGCGGCGCAACTGCCGCTGAAGGTCGCGGAGCAGCTCCACCAGACCGGCGGACCCGGCGTCTTGAGGGCACCCCCTCCCCTCGGCGCCGGGTCTGCCGCTCCATCGCGGGTCGGACGACGAGAGCTCTGAGAGGTGTGGAATGGACTCGAGGCATCGCGGCCGCCCGCTGACGGCGTACCGGCTGCTGTGGAGTGGTGTGTCGGGCGTGTCCGGCGTAGTGGGCCTCGCGGCGGGAGTGTTGCTGGTGCCGCGGGACCTGATGTTCCCGTTGCTCTTCCTCGCCGGTCTGATCGGATCGATCGTGGCTGCCACGGCCCGGTCGAAGGAGGAGGAGGCCACAGCGGCCGCCAAGGCCTGGCGAGGCATTGCCGTCGCCGGCGCGGTGATCGGGGTGATCATCGCGTGCGCGGGCTATGCCGTCCTCCTCGGGCCGGCTGGTCCGTTCTGGGCGGTGTTGCTCGGTGTCACGTCGCCACCCGCGCTGCGGTGGTTCGGTCGCCGACTGGGGCACGTGCCGGGCAGGCGTTACAACGGCTTGCTCACGACGGCCGAGCTGTGCAGGCGGTGGCAGGAGAGTTACGAGGCGCTCCGCGTTGCGACCACGCCGCAGGCCCGGCTGCGCATCGTCGAAGCCAGGCAGCACTATTTGGACGAACTCGAACGACGCCATCCCCGCGGACTCAACGCCTGGCTGGGAGACAACGCCAGCGCCGCCGGCGATCCCAGCCAATTCCTGGCCGGCGAGGACGGTGGAGATTCCCGCTAGCCGGTAGCCGGTGTGGACGCCCGCCCGGACGACAGGTTGTCCGGTCCGGATCATCGTTGAGGGTATGGAGGCTGCATCCGGCATCACCGCAACGCGATGGGATGACACGGTCGCTACCGTCAAGGCGCTCCTGTTCGAGCGTCCGCCGGCCGAACCGGCCGGACGGCTGGTCGCGGGCCGGTACCGGCTTCGATCCCAGCTCGGACGTGGCAGCATGGGGATCGTCTGGCTGGCCCAGGACGAGGTGCTGGATCGGCCGGTCGCGGTCAAGCAAGTGATCCGGGCCGCCCTGTTCGCCGCGGTCGAGGGCAGGCCCCCGTTCAGCCGGGTCTCGGTCGTCGCCACGCCGGCCGCTGTACTGGAGGACGCGCCGGGACCGTTCGTGCACGCCGGCGCGCTGCGTCCGGTGATCGAAGGGCTGCTCGCCAAGTTGCCTGACCGGCGGCTCACCGTCGAGGCCGCTCGCAGCGCCCTCGGCGCCGATTGATCAGGAGATCTTGATGATCCGCACTCTGCGAGAGGCGTGGCATACCGCCGTACCGGAGCCCGACGACCCGCATGGTCCGCTGCAGCCACTGATGCTCGTGCTCACCGTCGTCACCGGATTGGTCGATGCGTTCAGCTACCTGGCGCTCGGCCACGTCTTCGTCGCGAACATGACCGGCAACGTCGTGTTCGGCGGCTTCGCGATCGCCGGCGTCGGCGGATTCTCACTCGTCGCGACGGTCGTCGCGTTGGGAGCCTTTGCTTGCGGAGCCCTGCTCGGCGGCCGGCTGATTCGCCTCGGCGAGGCGCACCGAGCGGGCATTCTGTACCGCGCGCTGGTGGTGGAGGTCCTCCTCGTCGGCGCGGCGTACGTCCTGGCTGAGGTGTCGGCTGCGCCCGGACAGGACGGCACCCGCTATCCGCTGCTCATCCTGCTCGGCCTCGGTCTGGGGATACAGAACGCCGCAGCCAGGTCGTTGGCCGTCCCGGACCTGACGACGACCGTGCTGACGCTCACCATCACCGGTACGGCCGCTGACAGCCGGCTTGCGGGCGGTCCCGGCTCCCGGGCCGGCCGGCGGCTGCTGTCGGCGGCAGCCATGTTCCTCGGCGGCCTCGTCGGGGCGCTTCTCCTGCACGGTGGCCGGGCCGCAATGGTGCTTCTGATCGCCACTGTGTTGCTCGTGGTCGTCTGCCTCAGCGCCCGGCGGCTCGCCCGGTCCCGAGAGCCGTGGACCGCGGTTCGCTGATGCCGGTTCGGCGGGCGGTCGTCCGGTCAGCCCCCAGCAGGGATTCCTGCTGGCCGGAAGACCCGGCGGTCCGGCATGCGGGATACTGCTTGCCATGACGCAAGGGCCGTCCCACCAGAATCAGCACAGCGACGAGGTTGCGCCCGCGGCGCGCGTTCTGCTGGCCGAGGACGATGTCCTTCTCCGTGCGGGCCTGGCCAGTCTGTTGCAGCGGTCCGGGTTCGAAGTGGTCGGCCAGACCGGCGACAGCGTGTGGATCCTGCCGCTGGTGCGCGAGTTGAAGCCCGATCTCGTCGTGGCCGACATCCGGATGCCGCCGACGAACACCACCGAGGGTCTGGACGCCGCCCGGGAGATCCGCTCGGAGTTTCCGGAGATCGGCATTCTGGTGCTGTCGGCCCATGCCGAGGTCGAGCACGCGATGGAACTGCTGGCGACCGGTCAACGGATCGGCTACCTGCTGAAAAGCCGGGTGACGGACGTCGACGAGTTCATCGAGACACTCGAGCGGATCGTCCGCGGCGGCTCGGTGATGGACCCCGCTCTGGTGCAGGAACTCGTGAGCGCGCGGCGGCGCAACGACCCGCTCGCCGGACTGAGCAGCCGTGAGCAGGAAGTCCTGGCGCTGATGGCCGAGGGACGGTCGAACGCTGGTATCGCCCGGCGGTTGTGGGTGACCGAGGGCACCGTGGAGAAGCACGTCCGGCACATCCTGGCCAAGCTGAGCCTGCCGGAGACCGACGACGACCACCGGCGGGTGCTCGCCGTGGTCGCCTTCCTCGAGTCCCGCTGAGGGTCAGGCTCGAGTCCCGCTGAGGGTCAGGCTCGAGTCCCGCTGAGGTCAGGCTCGAGTCCCGCTGAGGTCAGGCCGAGCGCCCCAGGACGCCACGGATGGCGCCGGCGGACAGCCTGGTCTTGGGCAGGAAACCGGCGACCGGGCTCGCCGAGACCAGCTCGGCATAGTCCTCCTCGGCGTGGGTGGAGACCAGGATCACCGTGGCCGGCTCCAGGCCGGTCTCGCGGGTCAGCCGCCGGACCACGTCGAAGCCGCTCTCGCCGCCGAGGTCGATGTCGACGAGAGTGACGTCCGGTCCGAGTTCGCGGGCGAGCCGGACAGCGTCGTCCCCGTTCGTGGCGACGGCCACGACCACCATGCCCTCACGCTCCAGCAGACCGCGAGCAGCCGACAGGAAGTGAGGGCTGTCATCAACGATCAAGCAGCGCAACTCCATGGGTTCAGCATGTCAACCGTCCGCTCTTCGGACAATCCGGCTAGCTGCACCAAGGTGTCGCCGGGCCCGGGATTCCTGCTACCGGGTACCCGGTGGCAGCGCTGGCGGTAAAGAGGAACGCGGGGCGGACTGGCACCGTGGAGGGCGTGGACCACTCGATCAGCAGGGGCCGGCAGCGGGCCGGTTGACGGTGCTCGGATTCCTGCAGCAGCTCGGCGGACACCTCGGGGCGTGGTTCTACGTCATCGCGGGCGGTCTCGCCTGTGCCGAGGCCGCCGTCATGGCCGGGCTGGTGTTCCCGGGCGAGACGGCCTTGCTGGTGGCGGGATTCGCCGCCCACCAGGGCTGGATCGCCTTGTGGCCGATGGTCGCGGTCGCCGTGTTCTCGGCCGCCGTCGGCGACAGCATCGGCTACGAGGTCGGCCGCCGGCTCGGACCCGGACTGCGCTCGTCCCGCCTGGGCCGCCGGGTCGGTGCCGACCGATGGCGGCGTGGCGATGACTTCCTTCAGCGGTACGGCGGACGCGCGGTGCTCCTCGGCCGATTCACTGCCGTCCTGCGTGCCCTGATGCCGGGGATGGCAGGGATGGCCGCGATGCCGTACCTGCGCACCTTCCTGCCGTGGAATGCCGCTGGCGCGCTGATCTGGGGCGCGGGCTGCGTGCTGCTCGGCTACGCCTTCGCCGCGTCGTTGGCAACGGTGGCCAACGCTCTGACCTATGTGCCGCTGCTACTGATCGCAGTTGCCGTGGCCGTCGTCGTCCTCCGGATCCGCAGGAAGCGTCGCCAGGTCCGTTGAGCACAGCGGCTTACCGCCAGCCGGTACGGCGAATGGCCGCTCGCCGTGACGATTTCCGGACGTTCCCGCGACACCGTTGAAGGGACGGAGGAAGTGCGCCCGCGCTGGCCGGAAGGGAATGATCGTGGTCATCGGATCGAGGTCGAGGGTCAAGGCGTTCTGGCCTGGTCGGACGCTTCGGCGCTGGACCGCGATGGCGCGCAGGCCCGCGGTGATATCGACCCTCCTGCTGTCCGTGACGGGGTACGGGATCAGTCCGCAGGCGCAGCCCGACCGCCATCCGCCGCAGCCGGCGACGAAGGCGGCCCGGGTGGCGAAGACGCTGGACGCCGCGACGCCGGCCGAGCGGGCCCGGGTGCAGGCGACGCTGGCCGCGGCCGGTCCGGCGGAGCGGCCGTATCTCCTTCAGGCGTTGGCGGCTGGACACAGCGCCGCCGAGCTCGTCACGTTCGCGCGGCTCATCCACGGCAAGAAATCCCAGTGGCTGCGCAGACATCTCGATCTGATCGACCCCGACGGCTCGCACTGGGTCACGTACCGGTTCTCTCCGGTGGAGCAGGCCGACAACACGAGCTGCGGGTCCATGACAGTGCTGATGGCCCGAGCAATGACTGATCCGCTGTACGCCCTGTACCTCACCACCGGCGACAGCGCCGATCGGGCTGCTGCGAGCGCGGAACAGTTCCAGGCACGGCTGACGGCCGAGGATCATCGCATCCACGCCGCGACCAACCGCTTCTGGCCGCAACGGCTCGGCTCGACACCGGCCGGCCTGACCACCGAGCTGAACCGGCACGCCGACGCGCTGGGAACCCGGTACGAGTCGCGACTCGTCATCGGGACCGGCGGCTCGTCGGCGCTCGGGGACGCGGTCAGGGCCGCCACCGCCGGTCAGCCGGTGCCGGTACTGATCGGGGGCTGGATCCCGCGGCACTACGTCCTGCTGATCGGCCGAGAGGGTACGGACCTGCTCCTGTACGAACCCGGCTACGCGGCGGTGGATCGCGTCAACGCGCAGGACTTCCTCGACGGAAAGATCGACGTGCTCGGATTCCACCACATCTACGCCGTGGTCACCCCCGCACGGTGAATCCCCTGCCGGTGGCAGGAAGCAACATCGGACAGAAAGGAAAGCAGCATGCGACAGGTTCGACTGGGACAGACCGAACTTCGGGTCTCCACGATCGCGTTCGGGACCTGGGCGTTCGGTGGCGACTGGGGCGCCGCCGATCTCCAGGACAGCAAGGACGCGATCCATCGCGCCGTGGAACTCGGCATCAACTTCTTCGATACCGCGCAAGGTTACGGGTTCGGCGTGTCCGAGCGGCTCCTCGCCGAGGCGTTGCGGGAGCGGACCCGTCGTGACGAGGTGGTCATCGCCACCAAGGGCGGGTTACGCCCGGACGGCGACCGGGTGGTGCGTGACAACAGCCGGCGATGGCTCCGTGAGGGTGTGGAGTCCAGCTTGCGCAGCCTCGGAACCGACTACATCGACCTCTACCAGGTCCACTGGCCCGACCTGCACACCCCGCCGCAGGAGACCGCGGCCGCGCTCGAAGAACTCGTTGCCGAAGGCAAGATCCGGCACGTCGGCGTGTCCAACTACGACGTCGGGCAGCTGCAGGCGCTGAGCCACTTCGGGCGAGTAGAGACGCTGCAACCGCCGTACCACCTGTTCCGCCGCGACATCGAGTCGGCCGTGCTGCGCTACACCTCCGCGCGTGACCTGGGTGTGCTGGTCTACGGACCGCTGGCCCACGGTCTGCTGTCGGGCCGGATGAGCGCCTCCACGACGTTCGGCCCCGACGACTGGCGCAGCAAGAGCCCCGACTTCACCGGCGACACCTTCGGCTGGAACCTCACCGTGGTGGAGCGGCTGAAGGACCTGGCGCGGGCGCGGGACGTCACCCTGCCTCAGTTGGCGGTCGCCTGGACCCTCGCCAACCCGGCAGTCCAGGTCACCATCGTCGGCGCACGCCGGCCGGCCCAGCTCGACGAGACCGCCGCGGCGGCCGAGCTCGAGCTCTCCGAGACGGACCTGCAGGAGATCGACACCATCATGAAAGACGCCCTTCCGGTGTGGGGTCCGCACCCGGAAGGCATCTGAGAGGAGTACGCAATGGCGAAGCTGGCATTCATCGGTCTCGGCCTGATGGGGACACCCATGGCCACTCGGTTGCTCGAGGCCGGTCATCACGTGACCGTGTGGAACAGGACCGCTGGGAAGACCGAACCGCTGACCGACCGGGGCGCTACCGCCGCGGCGACGCCGATGGAGGCCGTCGCGAGTGTCGATGCCGCCATCACCATGGTGACCAACGCGGCAGCGCTCGAGCAGGTGGTGTTCGGCGAGAACGGGGTGGCCGCCGCACTGGCACCGGGCCAGTTGCTCATCGACATGTCGACGGTGGGTCCGGACGCAGTGCGCTCGATCGCCTCCCGCCTGCCGGATGGCGTCGTCGTGGTCGACGCCCCGGTACGTGGCAGTGTTCCTCAGGCGTCAACGGGTCGGCTGGCCGTCTACGTCGGCGCCGACGAGGACGGCTTCGCGCGTGTGCAGCCGATCCTCGCGCCACTGGGCACACTGCACCACGTCGGCGAGCTGGGAGCCGGCGCAGCCACCAAGGTGGTGGTGAACTCGACGCTCGGCGCGGCCATCGCCGCCTTCGGTGAGGCCCTTGCCCTCGGCGACGACTTCGGACTCGAGCGTTCCGTGGTACTGGACGTGCTGGGCGACACTCCGATCGCGAGCACTGTCGAGGCCAAGCGCGCGAATGTTGAGTCCGGCAACTATCCTGCCAACTTCAAGCTCAGTCTGGCCCTCAAGGACCTGAACCTGGTCGTGCAGATCGCCGGTCGGTCCGGCCGGCGGCTGGACCTGGCCGAGGCCTCACGTGACTGGCTCCAGCAGGCCGCCGAAGCCGGCGCCGGCGATCTGGACTACTCGGCCGTCATCCCTACGATCACCGCACGCACCCCGCCGGCCCGATCGTAGCGTCAGGGCTGTCCGACGGCTGATGCGGCCGGTACTGCGAAGAGGGTTCCGCGGACGCTGCCGCGCGCGGTGCGGAGCGCGACGGTGATCCAGGCGGCGACGAGGCCGACGTAGAAGACCACGGCTGCCACGTCGAACAGGTCCGATGCGGTGTGCAGGGCGAGCTCGGACGTACCCAGGACGCAGGTGCCGACGGGGAAGGTGAAGGACCACCATGTCAGGGAGAACGGCAGGCGATGGCGGGCGGTACGAACGGTGATGGCCCCGGCGATCGCCCCCCACAGCAGGGCGAAGCCCCAGACGGGTACGCCGTACACGACGCCGAAAGCCTGCAGGGCGGTCGAATACGGGGCCGGCAGGGCTTCGTGGGCGACACCGCCGAGCAGGTTGGCGGCGGCGATCGACTGGCCCAGCGGCCCCAGCACGATCCAGAGGGTCGGCACCATCGCCGCGTCGCCCGTCTTGTAGACGGCGAGGCGGTACCAGATGAGGGTGATCGTGACGATCGAGGCGAGCAGCGACAGTCCGAACATCGCGTAGCAGGCCAGCAGCAACGCGAGCCGGGCCTGGCCGGCGGGCGCGTACGGTACGAGCAACGCGCCAGTGGAGGCGGACACCATCGGCGGCACGATCGACATCAGCCAGCCGCCGAACGCGCTGTCGACCTTCACACGGTGGCGAGTGAACATGACGTACGGAACGACCGCCGCCGCGGCCAGTCCGGTCACGGTGCCGATCGACCACAAGATCCAGTCGATGTCGACGGCAGTCCGCAATCCCAGGACGTCGCGGCCGAGCAGGATCGTTCCGGCTCCGACCGTCAGTACGGCCATCGGCGGAGCGCCGTAGAAATGCGCCATTACCGGGTTCAGGAGATGGCGTCGCGCGGCGCCGGGGTCCCGCGCCCACGAGATGCCGAACGCAACCGTGAGGGCGACCAGGAGGACGGCGGAAAGAGCCCAGATGGCCAGCGCGCCCGTGTGCAGGCCGGGCGGCTGCCACGGCAATGACACAGCTGCGACCGCGACGATTCCGGTCCCCATGATCGACGCGTACCAGTTCGGGGTCAGGTTGGAGAACACCCGCGAGACATGCATTTTTCATCCCTCCTTGCCGACGGCGGGTGCCGCACGGCGGTGCCGACGGAAGTCGGCGACAGCTATCAACAGGGCCAGGAGCATGAGAGCGGCGGCGCTCAGCAGGGCGTCCGACACCGCCTTCTGGTAGGCATGGCCGGATCTCGTGAGGACCTGGTAGAAGATCGTCGCCAGGACGGCGGTACCGATCGCCGAGCCGATCCGCTGGGCGGTCTGCAGAGCGCCACCTGCCGCACCGGCCATCCGCACCGGGACGTGCTGCAGTGACAGCGTGACGTTGGGGGAGGTGACCATGCCCCCACCGAGTCCGGCGACCAGCAGCGGGCCGGCCACCGCCCACTGCGCGGCGTCTCCTGCGACGTGTCGCAGCAGGAGCGCGGTGATCACCAGACCGGCAATCGTCGCTGTCAGGCCGAGCACGGTCAGCAGACGGCCGAATCTCGACACCAGACGCCCGGCGATGGCCGCGGAAGCCGCGACACCCAGCGCGAACGGCGTCACCGTCAGGCCGGAGCGCAGCGGTGAGTAGCCGGAGCCGTCCTGGAAGAACAGTGCGAGGACGAGCCAGATGCCGGTGAAGCCGATGAAGTAGACCAGGCTGATCAGAGAGCCGGTCGCGAAGCCCGGGGTGCGGGCCAGCCTTGGGTTGAGCACCGGCTCCCGCCCCCGGCGTACGGTCCGGAGTTCCCACTGGGCGAAGGCGGCGAGCAGCAGTACGGCTACGACGATCAGCCACCAGTCGTGGCTCAGACCGTTGCTCTCGGCATCCACCGCCGGGAGGAGCAGGCAGAGAACGCCGGCGCCGAGCAGCAGTGATCCGATGAGGTCCAGCTGGAGCTTGGGCCGGCTGCCTGTCGACCGTGCTGGAATCCATCGCGTGGCCAGGAGGAGCGCGACCACTCCGATAGGCACGTTGACGTAGAACACCCCGCGCCAGGCATCGGGACCGGCGATCAGGGTGATGATCAGCCCGCCGGCCACCGGACCGGCCGCGGTGGCCAGGCCAACCGTGGCACCGAGGACGCCGAACGCCTTGCCCCGCTCGGCTCCCTGGAAGAGCTCCTGGATCAATCCGGAGTTCTGCGGCAGCAGCATGCCGCCGGCGACGCCTTGCAGCAGCCGCGCCGCGATCAGCAGTCCGATGGTCGGTGCCGCACCGGTGAGAGCGCTGGTCAGCACGAACGCGGTCAGGGCGATCAGGAACATTCGGCGCCGGCCCAGCACGTCGCCGAGCCGGCCGGCCGGTACGAGCGCCAGTCCGAAGCTGAGCGCGTACCCGGACACCACCCACTGCGTGGTTCCAGCCGACACACTGAGCCCTCGTTCGATGGACGGCAGCGCCACATTGACGATGCTGACGTCGAGCAGCGCCATGAACGCCGCGAACTGGGTGACCGCCAACGTCCGCCAGCGCATCGGATGGACGGACGCCTCGGACGCCGACATCGCCTCCATGCCGCTCATCCAGCCACGGGCCGACAGGGGATGCCGTACGGCGCGAACACCTCGTGCAGCAGCCGGTCGCTGGCTTCGTCGTACCGAACTGTGTAGACGCCTGCCCGGCGGAGTTGCTGGATGGTCAACGCGACGCCTGTTGTGCGGGCGACGTGCAGCTCGACGGACCGGTGCATCGCTAGAACAGTCGGCATCATGGATCCCTGCCGAGAGGACTGCCAGATCCGCAGCCACAGTGGCCCTGTCATGTCCGCGGTCATGCGCCGGTCACCGGCCGCAGGCGTGACCACACCAGCAGGACGGTCGCGAAGACGGCCATGACGACGCCGGCCCACACGTTGGCATGCACGCCGCCGGTCTTGGCGAGCTCGCGCGCCGAGTCCGAGACGAGGCCGACGACGACGAGTACGAGGCCGTAGAACCCGATCAGCGCGCCGACGACGGTGCGGATGTCGAAGACCCTGGCCTTGGGTGGTACGGCGGCATCGTCGTCGTGCGTTGACGGGGCGGCCTGTTCGTTGCTCATGTCGAACTCCTTCGGTGGAGGATCATGGTGCTCAGCGGAAGACCACGTTGAGTGCGATCACGAGGACCAGGGACAGGCCGGCGAGCCTGGCCGGGGAGCGGTACCAGGCCAGCCGCCCGGCGAGCGGATCGGTGCGCTGCTCCTTGGGGGTCTGCGAGTACACGAGCCCGGCGAGCTCGACCGCGGGCTTGGGGGCAGTCGCCAGACTGACCAGGACGCTGACCACCACGTCCACGACGAACGCCACCCCGGCGGCGACGAAGGCCGCGCCCTGGCCGGGCAGGTTGATGATGCCGACCAGGTTGACCACCCAGATCGCCACGGCGCCGACCGTCCCGGAGACCAGGCCCACCCAGCCCGCGGTGGCGGTCATCCGCTTCCAGAACATGCCGATGATGAAGGTCGCGAACAGCGGGGCGTTGAAGAAGCCGAACAAGGTCTGCAGGTAGTTCATCAGGTTGCCGTAGCCGGACGCGATGGCCGCGGTGCCGATGGCCAGGACGGTGGCGCCGACGGTGGCCCACCGGCCGACCTTCAGGTAGTACCCGTCGGGCCGGTCCTTGCGGACGTACCGCTGCCACAGGTCGTAGCTGAAGACGGTGTTGAAGGCGGACACGTTGGCCGCCATCCCGGCCATGAAGGCGGCGAGCAGGCCGGCCAGCGCGACACCGAGCAGGCCGTTGGGCAGGATCTGGCCCATCAGCAGCATGATCGAGTCGTTGTAGCTGACTCCGCCGGCGGCGCCACCCGCCTTGAGCTGCGCGATCTGCGGTACCAGGACCCCCGCGATCATGCCGGGGATCACCACGATGAACGGCATGAACATCTTCGGGAACGACGCGAGCACCGGCGTACTGCGCGCCGCCGACATCGAGCGGGTCGCCATCGCCCGCTGGACCTCGACGAAGTTCGTCGTCCAGTAGCCGAACGACAGCACGAACCCCAGCCCGAAGACGATGCCGATCACCGACAGGACCGAGTTGCTGAACCCGGACAACTGGTTGCCCGGCCACGAGCTCAACTGCGCGGCGCCACCGCCGACGGCGACCTTGACCTTGCCGATCAGCCCGTTGACCCCGCCGACCCGGTGCAGGCCGATCAGCGTGAGCGGCAGCAGGGCCGCCACGATGACGAAGAACTGCAGGACCTCGTTGTAGATCGCCGCCCGCAGGCCGCCGAGCGTGATGTAACTGAGCACGATCGCGGCCGCGACGATCAACGCGACCCACAGCGGCCAGCCGAGCAGGGCGTTCACCACGGTGGCCAGCAGGTACAGGTTGATGCCGGCGATGAGGATCTGGGCGAGGGCGAAGCTGATCGCGTTGACCAGGTGGGCGCCGGGGCCGAAGCGCCGGAGCATGAACTCGGGGACGCTGCGCACCTTCGACCCGTAGTAGAAGGGCATCATCACCACGCCGAGGAAGAGCATGGCCGGTACGGCGCCGATCCAGTAGTAGTGCATCGTCGGCATGCCGTACTCCGCGCCGTTGGCGGACATGCCGATGATCTCGACCGCGCCGAGATTGGCCGAGATGAAGGCCAGTCCGGTGATCCAGGCGGGCAGTGACCGGCCCGAGAGGAAGAAGTCGAGGCTGTCGAGGACCCGGCGGCGAGCCGCCCAGCCGATCAGCACCACGACGACGAAGTAACCGAGGATCAGGACGTAGTCCACGGTGTCGGCGCCGATTTTCAACCCGTTGTCCACAGCTATCAGCATTCGCGGAGCGGTCGCTGCCGGCATCGCGACCAGCGGCAGTATCGCGTGCCTGCCAGGAGGAAGCCCGCATCCCTGCTGGCGGGTGGCACAATCGGGTACGTTCGGCGGGTCCGTCGCAGGAGCCTGCGGCGAGCGAACGGCGAGGAAGCGATCTGATGGAACGCAGCCGGCTGGATCCGCGCAGCACCTCCTGGCTGCGCGGTCTGGTGGCGTGCGTGGTCCTGGTCGCGGTCGTGACCGGCGTCGTCGCATTGCTCAGGCCGTACGTGCCGGTGCTGAGCCTGCTCGTCCTGTACCTGCTCGCCGTACTGCCGGTCGCCGTGATGTGGGGCGCCCGGCTGGCGGCGGTCACCTCGGTGGTCAGCGTCGCGGCGTTCACCTTCCTGGTGCCGCAGCAGAGGTCGGCCGTGACGGCCGACTCCCGGAACCTGGTGGCACTGGGGGTGTTCCTGGTGACCTCGTTCCTGGTGGCGGAGCTGGCGGCCCGGTCGCGGCGGGCAGCACTGGAGTCGGAACGCCTCACCGAGGAGCAGTCGGCGTTGCGGCGGGTCGCGACCCTCGTGGCGGAGTCGGATGCGCCGGCAGCCGTCTTCGAGGCCGTCTCCCGGGAGGTCGGGCTGCTGTGCGGGGCCGATCTCGCCCGGCTGGAGCGCTACGAGGAGGACGGGACCGTGACCGGTGTCGGGGCCTGGAGCAGGGTGCCGGGCCGGCTCGTGGTCGGCACCCGGATCGAACTGGACGGGCTGAGTGTTGCCGGCGAGGTGCTGAAGACCGGCCGTCCGGTCCGGCTCGACAGTTTCGTGGGGGCCACCGGAGCGATCGCCGAGGAGGCACGGGGGCTGGGCATCCGCTCGTCCGTCGGTGGCCCGATCCTGGTCGCCGGAAAAGTGTGGGGCGTGATCGCGGCCTCGACGAGGAGCGATCAGCCGTTCGCGGCGTCCACGGAAGCCCAGATCGCCGGCTTCACCGAGCTGGTCGCCACCGCCATCGCGAACGCGGAGAGCCGGGCACAGCTCAAGGCCTCCCGGGCTCGGGTGGTCGCCGCCGGGGACGAGATGCGGCGCCGGCTGGAGCGGGACCTGCACGACGGGGCGCAGCAACGGCTCGTGTCGCTCGCGCTCGTACTGCGGCTCGCCCAGGCCGGGGTTCCGGCCCACCTGCCGATGCTGCGGGCGGACATCGGGAACGCCGCCGAGGAGCTCACCGAGGTGGTGGACGACCTGCGCGAACTGGCCCGGGGCATCCATCCCTCGGTCCTGGTCGAGGGCGGCCTCGGCCCAGCACTGCAGACCCTGACCCGCCGCTCGGCCGTCCCCGTCGACCTGACGGTCGCGACACGGTCCCGGTACGCGACGGCGCTGGAGGTAGCGACGTACTACGTGGTGTCCGAAGCACTCACCAACGCGGCCAAGCACGCCCGCGCATCGCGTGCGGTGGTCTCCCTGGAGGAGCGGGACGACAGTCTGCGGCTGACCGTCCGGGATGACGGCGCAGGCGGCGCCGAAGCGCGCGGCGGATCCGGCCTGGTCGGGCTGCACGACCGGGTCGAGTCCCTCGGCGGTTCGATCCTCGTGGTCAGTCCGGTCGGACAGGGTACGGCGATCCACGTATCGCTTCCCCTGAATCGTGACGGGAACACCACCTGAGTACTGATCCCGCCTAGTCCAACGACAGGGCGGACCAGCCGGTGCCGAGAACGTCCGGGGTTGCCGGCGGTTCGTGCATGGCCAGCACGAGTACGGCGGCAGGCAGCCGACGGCGCAGGGCCGCGAGGACGTGGTTGCCTGTGACCGAGTCGAGGCCGGTGGTCGGTTCGTCGATGAGCAGCACGTCGGGCCGCGTGGCCAAGGCCCGGGCGATATGGACGCGTCGCTGCTCCCCGCCGGAGAGGCTGCGTCCCCCGACCCCGATCTCGGTCTCCGGAGCAAGGCCGGACAGGTCCAGTTCCAGGTCGGCGAGCAGGGCCGTGAGCTCGTTCGCATCCACCGTCGGGTCGGCGAGACGGATGTTGCCGGCCAGGGTGCCGGTGAACAGGTAGTCATCCGCCAGTACGGAGGTCACCACTCCACGCCCGGCGGCAGTTGCGATCGCGTTCAGCAGAGTGGTCTTGCCGCTTCCCGACGCGCCGGTCACGACCATCGTGTGACCGGCGGCGACCGCGAAGTCGAGCTGACGCCGGTCCCGCGTCGGCGTGCTGGGCAACCAGTACCCGGACACGGTCAGGCCGCGGGGGTCGTAGCTCGCCTGTGCGATCGGCGGCCGGCCCCGCCTGTTCTCGTCGCCGACGTCTTCCAGGCGCGCGGCTGCTCGGCGTGAGCCGGCCCGCGCTTCGATGGCGGCGACGAGATGATCGGCGTTCGCCAGCACGCCGGCCGTGAGCAGGGCGAGAAAGACGAGGGCCGAGACCGTCGCGCCACCTCTTGCGGCCAGTGCGATGCTGAGCAGCACCGTGGCCGCGGCCGCCGCCCGGCTGGCTGCCTGGGTCCGCGCGGCCGCCATGTCCCGGTGGAACCGATCGTGCTCTAGGGCGGCAAGCCGATGCGCTGTCCGGTCTGCCAGTCGGTCCGCAGCGCCCAGCGACGCCATCTCCGTCCAGGCTCCGACCGCAGTGACAAGCTCGGTCCGCAGAAGGTTGCGCAGACTGCCTGCGTCGTCCGTCCGACGCGGTCTGAAGATCGCCAGTGCGGCACAGGCAGCAGCCCCGGCGGCCAGTACCAGCGCGACGACCGGATAGCCCGCGAGCGTGATCGTCAGGCACCCACCGGCAACCATCGCGGCGGCAACGATCATCGGCGCCGTGGCCTGGATCAGCGTCATGCCCACGGTGTCGGCGTCGGCCATGACCCTGTCCAGGCTCTGCCCGGACCACACCCCGTGCGTACCTCGATCGGCGGCGGCCCGGTCGTAGAACCTGAGTCGGGCAGCGGTGATCCGTCCGAGTGCCGCGGAGTGCAGGACCACTCGGCTGGCGTAGGTCGTCGCGATCCTGCCCAGGGCGAAGGCTCGCACGCCGCCGCTGGGAGCCAGGTAGGAGAAGACGCTGTACGCGGTGGCTCCCGCCACGGCCGAGCTTGCGATGAACCATCCGGACAGTCCGACGAGCCCCACCGAACAACTCTCGGCGAGAACGGCGAGAGCGAGGCCGGCGACGGCGACCATGGTGTTGGGCCTGGACCCGGCGCGTTGCTTCATGCCGCCGTCGCCACCTTGATGGCGATGATGGCTCCGTCCGCGAGACCGAGCACGGTGTCAGCGGCACGGGCCAGCGCCGCCGAGTGCGTCGCCACCACTACGGTTCGGCCCCGCGTGGCCCGGCGCAGCGCGTCGATGACGTGTGCCTCGGCCTCGGGATCGAGGTGGGCGGTCGGCTCGTCGAGAAGCCAGAGCGAGGCATCGCTGAGGAACGCACGAGCGATGGCGATGCGGCGCGCCTCGCCCGTCGAGACTCCTGAGCCGCCCTCTCCCAGCGGGGTTCCCAGCCCCTGGGGCAGCCGGGCGACGACGTCTGTCAGCCCGGCCGCCGCAACAGCCTTCTCGACCTCGGACGGCCCCGCGCCGGGTCGCCCGATCCGGATGTTGTCCCTGATCGATCCGGGCAGAAGTACGGTCTGCTGGCCGATCCACGCACAGCTTCCGAGCTGTGGGGTCCACGCGCCGGTGCCGGTGACCCATCGGACGGAGCCGCCAGTTGGTTGCCGAAGGCCCGCAATCAGCGAGAGCAAGGTCGTCTTACCGGCACCCGAAGGCCCGACCACGGCGGTCCAGCCGCCGGAGTCGAGGACCGTGTTCACGCCCGCGAGGACAGGGTCGCCCGAGTCGGCAGGACGGAAGGTGACGGCGTCGAGGACGACCGTGACCGGTTCTGCGGGTGGCAGTACCGGGCGTACGGCGCTGTCCAGCACTTCCGCGCCGGCGAGCAACCGGATGATCGTCGGCGCGGCCGCCGCTGCCCGTTCCCTGGAGTGATAGGCGGCGGTCATCGTGCGAAACGGCCGGAAGTACAGCGGGCACAGGAGAAGTACGAGAAGTCCACTGAACAGCGTCATGGTGGGGGCGACGGCGAGCCGGACGTACCCCAGCAGGGAGAGTCCGATGTAGGTCGCGTCGGCCGCGATCGAGAACGTGATGACGACTTCCATCACCGCGCCGGAGACGAAGGCTCGCCGGACGACGGCCATCGTGGTGGTGTCCAGGGTGGCCGCCGCGTCGGCGAGCTCGTCGCGCCGGCGCGCCACCGCCCCGATGCCCCGCAGCGTGCGCAGGCCGCGGAAGCTGTCCAGGACGACGGCCGCGAGCCGGTCGATGGCCGCCGCGCGCTCGTCCGCGCCTTCCTGCGCAAGCAGACCGGCCAGGCGCAGGTTCGCAGGGATGAACAGGCTGGCCACCAGGAGGATGACAGCGGCGGGCCATTGCACGGCGGCGGTGACCAGCAGGATGGCCGCCATCGACAGCGGAGCGGACAGGCGCGCAGATATGGCTTGGGCATGATGATCGGCGATGTCATCGGTCGACTCGACGGTCGCCAGCGCTGCCGTTGCTGCGTCGGGTTCGTGGCGCCACTGACCGGATGGCAGTAGCCCGGCGACCAGACGCTGCCGGATCACGTGGGCGATCTGCCGCCGGCCCGCGGCCTGGAATCTGGCCGCGCTCCAGGACGCCGCGGCCGCGAGGAGACTGCCGGCGATCAGCAAGCCCAGTTGCCGCCGGCCCGGTGGCGACCGGTGCACGAGTACATCCTGGGCGACCCAGGCCAGCGCTGCCCATTGGACGATGCTGAACACGGTCCCCAGCGTCTGGCAGAGCCCTGCGAGTCGCAGCCGGCTCCGCCCGGGACCGGCCACGGCCTCGAGCCAGCTGCGTGCCTCCCCTGGCGAGCCGTCAGCCCTGTCGTCAGTCGTCCGCATCGATCCGCCTCTGGTCGATGATCCAGACGACGCCGCCGGTCACGGCGACGAGAATCATCGCGATGATGCTGAGCAGCCGGGTGTGGTACTTCGGGTAGCCCGAGAACACCCCTTGGCAGACGAGGTAGAGCAACATCGCGACGACGACGCTCAGGGCGGTCAGCACCACCCGGGTGAGCACCCGGAGCGCCGTCCGCAGCAACTGGGATCCGCGCGTCACAGGTGACTCCTCAGGCCGGGCGTGGGCAGGTCCCGGCCGCCCGGTCCGCTGTCGAGCTTGCCCCGGAAGGCGTGGTGGGAGAACCAGTTGTAGAACAGGATCAACGGCACGTTGAGGCCGATCCCGACGGCGAGGAACACCATCGTGGCGCCCGGCGCTGCCGTGTTGCCGATCGTGAGCGCGGGCGGGGCGAGCACCGGGTAGCGAGCCACCACGATGGCGACGGCCAGCGCCACGATGGTGACGACCAGGCCGGCTGTCGGCAGAGCGTCGTACCGGGAGGTGGGCCGCAGCGTAGCCAGCGTCATCACCACGCCCGCGACCGCGAACGCCAGGAGGCCGGCGAAGGCGATCGCGCGCGCCGGGCTGTGCAGGTTCAGTGGTGTGGCCGTGGCGTCGGCGGCGGACAGCGACGCAGCGCCCAGCACCGACGCGAGTACGGTCCACATCGTGCCGAGGCGGCCGGCCCGGACCCGCAGCTCCCCGGTTGCCTTCCACTTCAGGAATGCATGGCCCAAGGCCAGGTAGATGGACGTGACCGTTGCCGCGGTCAACAAGGAGTACCAGCTGATCGCACCGAAGGGGGAGCCGGAGAACGCACCGTTCACCACCGTCAGCTGCGTGGTCAGGGTGCCGAAGACGATGCCTTGCGCCAGCGCGGCGATCAGCGACGCGATGCCGAACGCCTTCGTCCATCCCCGCGCCGGCGGTGACTGGGACACCAGCTCCACGCTGACCCCACGGACGATCAGCGAAAGAAGTACGACGATCAGCGGGAGGTACGCGTGCGGGAGCATCGTGCCGAACGCCTCGGGAAAGCCGGCCCACAGGCCCACCGCGAGCAGGGCCAGCCACGTCTCGTTGCCGTCCCAGGCCTGGGCGACCTGCTCGAGCATCTCCCGTCGATGCCGTTCGTCGCGCTCGTACAGGGTGGCGATGCCGATCCCGAGGTCGTATCCGTCGAGCGAGATGTACATCAACAGACACAGGAGCATCAGAACGATCCACACGTATGCCATCAGCTCAGCCTTTGCTGGTCGGTGCCGGGCACGGGTACGCGGGCGCCGATCGACCGGGCGCGGACAACCTCATCGGGGTCGTCGCCTTCCGGTCCGATCCGCATCGCCCGCACGATGTAGACGACGTACCCCGCCAGCATCACCAGGTACAGCAACGAGAAGGCGAGGACGGAGAACAGGAGCTCGCCCGGTGCGAGCTGCGAGACCGCGGCAGACGTCCGCAGCAGTCCGAACACCAGCCACGGCTGCCGGCCGGTCTCTGCGAGGACCCACCCGCCGAGCAGTGCGATGATGCCGACCGGCGTCGTCCACAGCAGGAACCGGTGGAACCGCCGGGAGGTCCACAGCCTGCGGCGCAGGCGCAGGATCGTTGCGTAGAAGACGCAGCCGAACATCCACAGTGCGGCGAAGAACATGATCCGGAATCCCCAGAAGACCGGCGTCATGGCCGGCTGGTCTGCCGTGGGTGTCAGCTCCAACGGGGGATTGGCGGTCTTGCAGCTGAGGTCGCCGTAGAACGCGCTGCCCAGGCAGGGTATCGAGACCTCCGCGATGTTGTGCCTCGCCTCCTGGTCGGGGATCGCGAAGAGCACCCAGCCCGTGTTCGGCCTGCTCCAGTTGCCTTCGGCGGCCTCGGCTTTCGAAGGCTGCAACGGGAACAGGTGTTCGGCGACCTGGTCACCCACGGAGATCTGGACCGGCAGCAGCACGGCCGCGACGCCCAGCGCGATGGAGACCGTGCGCCGCGCGAACGGCAGTGCTCGTCCCTTGACCAGGTAGTACGCCCCGATCCCGGCGACGAAGAAGCTGGCCGAGATCAGGACCGCGAGGACCATGTGCGGCCACCGCCAGCCGAACGACGGGTTGAAGATCGCGTCCATCCAGTTCGTCGGCACGAACTGCCCGTTCCGCACCGTGAAGCCCGCGGGGGTCTGCATCCACGAGTTGGCGGCGATGATCCAGCTCGACGACAGCAGCGTTCCGAGCGCGACCATCACGGTCGCGGCGAACATGGTGCCCCGCCGGACCCGGCCGTCGCCGTACAGCAGGATGCCGATGAAGCCGGCCTCCACGAAGAACGCGGTGACCACCTCCATCCCGACGATCGGGCCGATGATCGGGCCGGTCTTCGCGGCGTAGACGCCCCAGTCGAGCCCCAGCTGGAAGGTGATCACGATCCCGGCGACGACGCCGATGGCGAACCCGACCGCGAAGATCCGCCGCCAGAACCGGAACATCTGCAGGTAGACGAGCCTCCCCGACCTCCAGTGCAGGGCGTACAGCACGCACAGCAGGACCGACAGCCCCACGGTGATGGCCGGGAAGGTCATGTGGAAGATCACGGTGATGGCGAACTGCCAGCGGGACAGATCGATGAGACTCATCGCGGCCCCCTCACGTCGTCGAGCCAGGTGCCACCATGCTTGCGTCCCGGACGCCGTCTGGCATGGCCGGTGGTGGCCGTCACGGCCTGCTGCTGGCGCGGATCCGCGCCACCTGCTAGCAGGTACGTCCTCGACCGTGGCTGTCGTCGGAGACGGCAAGGGACTACGGTCGGCCTTGTGAACGTGCCGGACCCGGGAGCGGACTCGGAGCGGGTCGTCGACCCTCAGCCGGCTGATCCGGCACGCGTGGGCCCGCAGGCCGAAGAGCAGGCCGCTTTGCGGCGGGTGGCCACCCTGGTCGCCGAAGGCGCCCTGCCGGGCGAGGTGTTCACGGCGGTCGCGGACGAGCTCGCGCACCTGGTCGGCGCCGAGGTGACGTTCGTTGCCCGCGCCGATCTCCGGCCCGGGGCGGGCGGCGATCAAGAGCTCTATCTGACCGTGGTGGGCTGCTACGGCCGGGTCGGCGACACCGTAGCGGTCGGGTTCCAAGGCAGGCTGGACTCCAGGTCGGTCAGTGCGGCGGCGCTCAGCAGCGGGCAGCCGGCCCGGATCAGCGGCGAGAGGCTTGCGAACGGCCCGTTCGCTGAGGTTGTCGGGAAGCTCGGCCTCCCGGCCGCGGTTGCTTCGCCCATCACGGTCGCGGGGCGCCAGTGGGGCGTGATCCTCGCGGCCACCTCGCGCCCGGATCTTGCCAGCGGCACCGAGGGGCGCATCGCGCACTTCATGGAACTCGCCGCGACCGCAATCGCCAACGCCCAGGCCGACCAGAGCCTGCGCGACCTGGCCGACACCCAGGCGGCACTGCGCCGACTGGCCATGCTGGTCGCGCGGGGGGAATCGCCCGAGGCAGTGTTCGCGGCCGTGACCTCGGAGGTCCTGCGGCACTTCGGTTACGACACGGTCAGAATGATCAGGTTCGAGCTCGACGGAACCGCGACGGTGGTGGCCAACGAGGGCACAGCGGGTCCTCATGTGCGGGTCGGTGAGCGCTGGCAAGGTTATCCGCCGACCGGGCTGACCTCGACCGTTCTGCGCACCGGCAGGCCGGCCAGGATCGACGACTACCGCGAGATCGAGGGCGGGGAGCCTTATGTCCTCGAGGGACTGCTCGCGGCGGTCGCGATGCCGGTCCACGTCCATGGCCGGGTATGGGGAATGATCGCGGTCGGGTCGGCGACCGGGCCACTGTCGCGCGACACCGAGCACCGGCTGACGGAGTTCACCGACCTGGTCGCGACAGCGGTCGCGAACGCGCAGAGCCGGGCCGAGCTCATCTCGTCCCGCGCCCGGATCGTCGCGGCGTCCGACGACGTCCGGCGGCGGATCGAGCGCGATCTGCACGACGGCGCGCAGCAGCGCCTGGTGGCGCTGGCACTCAGGCTGCGTTCGGCCGCGGCATCAGGACGGCCGTGCGGCGTCGACACCGAGATCGGGGACGTGGCCGAGCAGATCATGAGCGTGATCGACGATCTGCGGGAGATCTCCCGGGGCATCCACCCCGCGATCCTGACCGAGGCGGGACTTCGCCCGGCACTGCGTGCGCTCGCGCGACGATCGGCCGTCCCGGCGGAGGTCGACGTACGCCTCGCTGGCCGGCTCCCCGAGGCGCTCGAAGTGGGCGTCTACTACGTCGTCTCGGAGATGCTCACCAACGCGGCGAAGCACGCCCGCGCCTCGGTCGTCCAGGTGAACCTGGAGACGTCCGATGGCAGGCTCCGCGTGCAGGTGCGGGACGACGGTATCGGCGGGGCCGACCCCCGCCGGGGCTCAGGCCTGGTCGGGCTGAAGGACCGGATCGAGGCGCTGGGCGGAACGTTCGCGGTGCACAGCCCCGTAGGTGAGGGGACGGCAGTCACCTGTGACCTGCCCATTTCCACCGGTACCGACCATCCGGACCCCGACCCTGCCGACTAGCCGCGGATCAGGCGCTGCTGCCCGGTCCCTGAGGGTGGGCTGGTCGGGATCTCCGAGGCTGCGAGGGGGCCTACGTCCACCTGCACCGTCACGGGGGCCGCCTCGGCGAAGGTGAGAGTCACCGGAATCGCCTGGCCGGGAGTCAGCCGCTCACGGATGCCGTCCAGCTCGATTCCGTTGGTCCACTCGAGATCCGTCAGACTGTTCGCGCCGAGGACGATCCGGCTGACGGTGCGCCCGCCGCTTCGAAGTACGGCGTGCTGGGCTGCGGAGCTCGACACAGCGACGAGAGTGTCAGCGGTCGCGGGGGACTTGTTGGTGATGGTCAGTCGCAGCGCCGCGTCCGCTCCCGGCTCGAGTCCCTGCGGCCCGTCGACCCAGATGTCGTCGATCACCAGTGGTCCGGTTGTGACGTCCACGCCGCCGGCCGGGAGGTCTTGGAAGGGGGCCTGAGAGGCGCACCCGGTCAGCAGTCCGGCAGCGAGCAGAGCAGGCAGCCAGCTCAGCGTTCTCCAGGCCTTGGCCATGGTCGGGTTCCTTTCTGGACTGTCGTTGCCAGGCTGCCGTTGCGCTGAGCTGAAATCCTCACCGCCAACGGGCATCGGCCATACCTGCTGGCCGGGTTCCTGGCCGGTACGCCGCGCCGGATGGTGGAGGAAGCGGCTCGACGAGCCGGCGGTCCCGAACATCACGCGAGGAGAGAGACGCCCTGATGAGTGTCACATTCGCGGCTTCGCAGTTTCCGCCGCTGGCCCTGGGGTTCTTCGGCCTGGGGACCGGCTATCTGATCTGGGGAACGCAGGAACTGTTCGGGTTCCCCGAGCGAGACGAACGAGTCGACCGCTCGCTCGGAGTCTGGGGGCTCTGGCTGCCCGGGCTGTGCCAACTGGTGACCGGCCTGATCCTGTTCGTCGGCCTGACCTGGTTCCAGGTCTTCAGCTCGGACCGGATCCTCTACATGGCGGCGCTCGCGTTCTCGGCGTACGGCATCCACTGGTTCGCACTCGGCTGGAACCGCTACCGCGGCAACGACGCACGTCCCAACGCCGGCATGTCGATCGCGTTCACCGTCCTGTCCGCACTCGGCGTGACGGTTTTCTTCCACGGTGGCGACTGGCCCGTCGGACTGCTGTTCGTCGGTCTGGCCGGGATCTATGTCACCGACTTCTTCATCGCACTCGGGGCGAGGCCTTTCGAATCCGTCCTCGGTTTGATTCGCTTGGTGACCGGGATGTGGCTGATGTACCTGACGTTCGCCGTCACGCTGAACCTGGCCGCCGGTTTTCACCTGACCGTCTAGAACGGAGCGCCCACGATGATCGCCGCGATGGCGGGCGTGCTCGCGTCGCCGGATCAGGACTACCTCTTCCAGGCCCGGCAGTTGCAGGCGCTGTCGCTGGCGGTGCACATCCCGCTCGTGTGCTTCGGGCTCGCCTTCCCGGCGATGGTGCTGTTCTGCGAGTGGCGTTACCTGCGCACCGGGGACCTGGTGTTCCGCACGGTCGCCCGGCGCTGGTCGAAGGTGATGCTGGGACTGTTCGCCGTCGGTGTGGTGACCGGAACGATTCTCAGCTTCGAGCTGGGTCTGCTGTGGCCGGGATGGATGGCTGCCTTCGGCAACGTGTTCGGCCTGGGGTTCACCCTGGAGGGCTTCTCGTTCTTCGTCGAGGCGATCTTCATCGGCATCTATGTCTACGGCTGGGACCGGTTCCCGCCAAGGTGGCACCTGCTGTCCGGTGTTCCGGTGGCGATCGCGGGGATCACGGGTTCGCTGTTCGTGATCGCGGTCAACGCCTGGATGAACCATCCTGGCGGGTTCGAACTGCAGGACGGGCGGGCCGTGAACGCGCATCCCTGGTCGGCGCTGTTCGCGAACTCCTACTTCTGGCCGGAGTTCGTGCACATGTACTTCGCCGGATACATCGTCGCCGGGTTCCTGATCTCCGTTCCGTACGCGTGGGGATTCCTGCGGGGCCGGTGGGGGCGCTACCAGCGCACCGCGCTGACGGTCGGGCTGTCGGCCGCGGCGGTCGCCGCACCGTTGCAGGTGATCGTCGGTGATATGGCCGCACGCGACGTCGCGGAGCAGCAACCGGTCAAGCTGGCGGCGCTGGAGGGGCTCGGCCAGACCACGAGTGGCGCACCCGAGCACCTGCTGGGCTGGTACAACGGTCACGACGTCGTGTACGGCGTCGCGATCCCGCGCTTGCTGTCGCTGCTGGCCTTCCACAACCCGAACGCGACGGTCCAGGGTCTCGGCACCGTGCCGCCGGCGGACCAGCCACCGGTCAACGTCGTCCGGTTCGCCTTCCAGACGATGGTCGGCATCGGGACGCTGATGGCGCTGCTGGCCGTCGTGTATCTCTACATCCGCATCCGGCACAAGCGCCTGCCCCGCTCGCGCTGGTTCTACCGTGCCGTCGTACTGGCCGGGCCGTTGTCCGTGGTCGCGCTCATCGCCGGCTGGATCACCACCGAGGTCGGACGCCAGCCCTGGATCGTGTACGGCGTGATGCGCACGACCCAGGCGGTCACCGGCGCGGCGGGGATCCCGGTGGGCTACGGCACCCTGATCGTGGTCTACCTGGGACTTGCCGGCGGGGTCTGGTGGATGCTGCGTCGCTTCAGCCGGGTACCGCTGGAGGAGGGGCTGGATGGCTGAGATCCCGATGCTGATCATCCTCGCCGGTCTCGCCGCCTACACCGTACTGGCGGGCGCGGACTTCGGAGCCGGGCTGTGGACGCTGCTGGCCGGCGGCGAACGAGATGACGACGCGATCCGGTCGTACGCGCGGCATGCCATGGGACCGATCTGGGAGGCCAACCACGTCTGGCTGATCCTGGTGCTGGTGGTGTGCTGGACGGCGTACCCCGTCGCGTACGGGTCGATCACGTCCACCCTGGCGGTGCCGTTGTTCATCGCGGCGATCGGGATCATCCTCCGCGGCGCTTCCTACGCTCTGCGCGGGCAGCTCGACGGTGCTCGTGGCGGACGGGCGATCGAGTACCTGTTCGCTCTCTCCTCGATCCTCACGCCGTTCGCGCTGGGCACGGTCGCCGGCGCGATCGCCGCCGGGCGGGTGCCGGTAGGCAACGCGCAGGGCGACCAGATCAGCAGTTGGCTCAACCCGACGTCGGTGCTCATCGGCGTACTGGCCGTCGCCACCGGCGCTTACCTGGCCGCCGTCTACCTCGCAGCTGATGCCCGGCGGCTCGGTTCGGAGACCTTCGAACGTGCGTTCCGCACCCGAGCCCTGATATCTGGGCTCTTCGCGGGTGCGGTGGCGCTGGTCGGCCTGTTCGTCGTTCACTTCGACGCCCCAGCGCTGTTCGCGGGACTGACCAGTGGTGGTGGCGTCGTCATGGTCGCCGTTTCCGCGGCGGCGGGGCTGGGAACCCTGCTGCTCGTCTGGCGCGACCAGCTCGGCGCGGCCCGGGTCTCGGCGGCTGTCGCTGTCGCGGCAATCGTCGCGGGCTGGGCCTTCGCTCAGCAACCACGCTTCCTGCCCGGGTTGACCGTCGAGCAGGCTGCGGCGGGTCGCTCGACCCTGCTCGCCGTCGTCGTCGCCGTCGCGGCCGGGGCGGTCGTGCTGATTCCCTCTCTGATCTTGTTGTTCCGCCTCTTCCTTCGAGGCCGCTTCGACCCGACGGCGGAGACCAGCACGCCCGTCGTCCCCCTTCGCGCTGCTGCACCCGTGGCGAGAGCCACTGTGCTCGGGGCCGCTGCCTGCGTCACCCTCCTTGCCGGTGCGACGCTCACCGTCTTCGCCGACGGTGGCCTGCTCCGTGCCCTGGGCATCATCTGCCTTTTCGTTTGCGCGACCTCGACCTTCGTCCTCGCCACGATGCAGCCGGACGGTCAGGCCTGATGGACGATGTTCGTCAGCCGGCTGCCGCGTTCTGGTGGCTCGGGGTCACTTCGACGACGAGGTGTTTCGTGAGCGGTTGGCCGCTCTGGGTGCTGACATCGGAGATGCCGCAGAGGACGTTGAGCTCGGGCATGTAGCCGGCGGCGCAACTCGGCGGGATGTCGTAGCGGACAGCCCGGTAGCCGTGCACCGCACGCGTCGTCCCGTCCTTGGAGAAGCTGGTGATGTCGACCAGATCGAAGTCCTCGAGGCCGCGGTCGGCCATGTCCTGGTCGTTCAGGAACACGATCGTGCGCAGGCCCTTGATACCGCGGTAGCGATCGTCGTTGGAGTAGATGGTGGTGTTGAACTGGTCGTGCGACCGGACCGTCGTCAGGATCAGCCGGCCCTCGCCGGGATCGACGTCGTCGGGGAGCGGCGTGGCCGAGAACCCGGCCCGCCCGGTCGCCGTCAGGAAGACGCGCTCGCGCGCCAGTTGGCGGATGCGGAAGCCGTGCGGGTGGCGAGCCCGGGCATTGAAGTCCTCGAACCCGTCCAGTACTCGTGCCATCGTGTCGCGGATCCGGTCGTAGTCATCGACGTACCACTGCCAGTGTGTGCGGCTGTCCGGCAGCGTCGCCTGTGCCATCCCGCCGAGGATCGCGCACTCCGACCGCTGCTGGGGCGAGCCCGGATCCTTCATCCCGTACGAGATGTGCACCATCGCCATCGAGTCCTCGACGGTGACGCCCTGTACGCCGCCGGCCTGCTGGTCCTTGTCGCTGCGGGCCAGGCAGGGCAGGATCAGCGCCCGCGTGCCGTGCACGATGTGACTGCGGTTCAGCTTGGTGCTCACCTGCACGGTCAGGTCGCAGTTGCGCAGCGCGTCGAAGGTGTAGGGCAGGTCAGGGGTGGCGAGCGCGAAGTTGCCCCCCAGCGCGACGAACACCTTGACGTCGCCGCGGCGCATGGCCTCGATCGTCTCGATGGTGTCCAGTCCCGCCTCGCGCGGGGGTTCGAACCCGCAGACCTCGGCGATCCGGTCGAGGAACGCCTTGTCCGGACGGTGGTTGATGCCACAGGTCCGGTTGCCCTGAACGTTGCTGTGTCCGCGCACCGGGCAGGGCCCGGCTCCTTCGCGGCCGATGTTGCCGCGGAGCAGCAGCAGATTGACGATCTCGCGCACGGTGTCGACGCCGTGCTCGTGCTGCGTGAGGCCCAGGCACCACGCGATGATCACCCGCTGCGATCCGAGGTAGGAGTCGGCAAGGCGACGGATTGCCTCCTCGTCCACGCCGGCGTCGTGGACGAGGTCGGCCCAGGCAGTGGTCCGCACGACCTCGCGGTACTCGTCGATGCCGCTGGTGTAACGCCTGATGAAGTCCTGGTCGAGCACCTCCGGGTCCCTGTCCGCCGCCTCGAAGAGCGCTTTCGCGACGCCGCGCAGCAGGGCCAGGTCGCCACCGATCCGCACCTGAACGTTCATCGTGCCGGTCGCGGTGGTGTGGAACCTGGCCATGTCGACGAACTCGTGCGGCACGATCGTCCGCCTCGACGCCGCTTCGATCAGCGGGTTGATGTGGACCAGTTGCGCGCCACGCTTGTCCGCCTCGGCCAGCCAGGTCAGCATCCGCGGCGCGTTCGTCGCCGCGTTGTCGCCCATCAGCCAGATCGCGTCCGCGGCCTCCCAGTCGGTGAGGTCGACGGTCCCCTTTCCGCTGCCGATCGCCGCCGTCATCGCCCGGCCGCTGGCCTCGTGGCACATGTTCGAGCAGTCGGGCAGGTTGTTGGTGCCGAACTCGCGCACCCACAGTTGGTACAGGAAAGTCGCCTCGTTGCTGAGCCGCCCGGAGGTGTAGAACGACGCCTGATGTGGACTGCTCAGTCCGCGCAGGGAGCTCCCGATCAGCGCGAAGGCGTCATCCCAGGAGATCGGCTGGTACGTGTCGCTGGCGGGGTCGTAGCTCATCGGCTCGTCGAGCCGGCCCACCGCCTCGAGGTCATGGTCGTTCCACCCGGCCAGCTCGCTGACGGTGTGAGCAGCGAAGAACTCGCGATCTGCCTTCGGGGGCGCGAGCTCCCAGGTGACGTGTTTCATGCCGTTCTCGCAGATGTCGAGACGCAGCCCGCTCGGGTCGTCCGGCCACGCGCAGCCCGGGCAGTCGAAACCGCCGTCCTCCTGGTTCATCACGAACAACGCGTGCACGCCGTCGGCCGGCTCGCCGGCGCGTTTCAGCACGTGGGCGACGCTGCCGGCGGCGCCCCATCCCGCGGCGGGATGGTGGTATTCGTGGCGGGAGTACTTTCCCGGAGCAGGCCCACGTCCGAGCGCGGGCTCGTCCGGTACGGCGCCGAGCATCCGCTGCTCCGCAGTGCCGCTGTTGTCAGGTTGCGCTGTCATGGTCGCTCTTCCCGGTCGTCGGCGGTGATCCGCTGTACGGCGCCGTACTGGCTGAGTTGCTTGACCGCCCACCCGGCGGCGACGCCGGCCAGGCCGAGCACGGCGACGGCCGCGGTTCCGCCGACCACCCATGTGGGCTTGGACATGCTGCTCCTCTGGGGGGTTTATGGGTAATTACGCAGGACGCAGCTCTCGTATTCGAACGAGGAACGAATGGCGGCGTTCCGTGCGATTCACTGCTTAAAGATTCCTCGGAATGAGTGAGAAGTCTGTGTTGCCAGCACCAGCGCCCCACCCCTGAAGGCTTGTGTTCTGGTGTACCGGCTACCCGGAATGCTGCCTTTCGGTGCGCGAAAGAGCGGTCTCAGGACTCTGGCTGGCCGGTAGGCAGAACGACCGCTGGCCGTAAAGACAGGAGTCGTCGTGGTCGCGAGGCTGGAAGGAGTTCACAGGTGTAGTGGCACCGGTGACCAACACCAGTGGAGGCTGCAATGTTCACCGGCGGTGCTGTGTTGGCTGACGAGCAGGCTCACGATCGTTCCGATCGAGTCGAGGCCAATGCTCGACTGACCGCGATGACGGGAGTCGTGCTGCTGGCCCTGTTCGCAGCCGAGGTCGTCACTGTCGTCCTGGGCGCCAAGCAGGTCCTGTCGACACACGCCGCCATCGGCTTCTTGCTGATTCCCTTGGTGTTCCTCAAGATAGCGAGTACGAGCTGGCGAATTGTCCGGTACTACCGCCGCGACGCGGACTATCGACGGTACGGCCCGCCCAGCCCGTTCCTTCGGGTGCTTGGTCCTGTTCTGATGGCGCTGACCGTAGTCCTGCTGATCAGCGGTGTGGTGACCTATGTCGGGCCGTCATGGGCTCATCCGACGGCGTTGCTGACGCATCAAACGTCGTTCTACCTTTGGCTCGCCGCCCTTGCCTCTCACGTGATTGCGCACTTTCTGGAGACGTTCCGCCTGACGGCAAGGGATTTCTTCCCCCGGCGGAGCCGCATCGTTTCAGGTCTGTGGGGGCGCCGCGTCGGTATCTTGGCGGGTCTTGCGGCCGGGGTCGCGCTCGCCCTGATCTTCTCGGGCCACGCCAGTGGCTACTTGGCCCAATATCACCATCACCGATAGGCCCTGGGGTCAGTGGAGCCGTAGCGGGAGCTGGACGAGGAGTTGGGTTCCGTGGCCCGCGGGGCTGTCGACCTCGATCGATCCGCCCAAGGCTTCGGCCCGGTCGCGCAGACCGATCAGACCCGATCCACGGGTGGGCTCGGCGCCGCCCTTGCCGTCGTCGCGGATCGACAGGCGAAGGCAGTCCTCGCGCTGTTCGACGGCGATCCGGACGACCGATGCCTGTGCGTGCTTGGTCGCGTTCGTGAGGGCCTCCGAGACGACGTAGTACGCCGCCACCTCGATCGGCCCCGGCAGCCGGGTGATCGCGGCGATCTCGAGCTCGACGGGGATCGCGGCGCGGCGGGCGATCGTCCGCAAGGCCGGTCCCAGCCCGCCCTCCGACAAGACCGCCGGGTGGATGCCGCGGGCGATCTCGCGCAGATCCTCGACGACTTCGTTGAGCCCGTCCGCGACACCGCGGATCTCAGCCGCGAGCTCAGGTAGCTGGGCGAGCACTGCCGACTGCGTACGGCGTAGCTCGAGGCCCAGTGAGACCAGGCGCTGCTGAGTCCCGTCATGGAGGTCCCGCTCGATCCGCCGCCGGGCCTCGTCCGCGGCGGCGACGATCCGTGTCCGCGAGGCGGCGACCTCGGCCCGGCTGTCGGCGTTCCCGACCGCGGTGGCGACCAGTTCGGTGAAGTCGGCCAGCCGTTCCGCGGTGCCGGGAGGGTACGGCGCTCGTTTCGTCATCGCGAGTACCACGCCCCACAGGCGGCCTTCGACGATGATCGGGCTCGCCACCATCGATCGGATTCCCCACGCGCGGAGGACGTCGGCCGCCGGGTCCCGTACGCCGGCCCACGCGTCCTCATCGAGCTGGGAGGCCCGGCCGGTCCGCCACACCACCGCCGGGGGAAGGTATTCGACCGGCTCCACCCGCGTCCCGATCGGCAGCGTGCCTGCATCTCCCGCAGCACAGCCGGCGACGACCGTCGTCCCGTCAGCCTCGAAGCGGGCTATCCCCGCGTTGTCCGCGCCCAGCAACCGGCCGACCTCGTCGGCGACCGCCGAGAAGATCCGGGCAGCGGGAATTCCCCGGGCGACCAGCGTGGCGACGCGGCGCAACGCTGCCTGCTCCTGCAGGAGGTGGGCGAGCTCGTCGAGGCTCGTCTCGAGCGCGCCACGGTTCTGCGCGTTCGCGATCGCGGTGGCGACCAGGTCGGTGAACTCCGTCATCCGCTGCTCGGTGTCCGGTGGCAGCGGCCCGGGGCCGACGGCGATCATTCCCCAGAGCCGTCCGTTGACGTGGATCGGCACCGCGGCGGCGGACCGGATGCCTTCGCGGAGGGTGGCCTCCCCGCCTGGAATGGCACCGTAGTCGTCGACCCGGGCGGCCTCGCCGGTGCGCAGGACGGTCGCCGTCAGTCCGGTCGGCGGATAACCGGTCCATCGTTCCCCGACCCGTACGTCGGGAGCAGTCCGGCCCTCGTTGGCGACGAGCGTCGCCGTTCCGTCCAGCTCGAACCGGATCATCCTGGCGGTGTCGTTGCCGAGATGCCGCAGGACTTCCTTGGTCGCGGCCGCGAACACCGCCTCGGGTGATTCGCCCTGTGCGACCAGTGTGGCGAGGCGCCGCAGCGCCGCCTGGGTGTTCGCGAGTTCGAGCAGTTCCCGGTCGGCATCGGCCTTGGCGATCGCCGTCGCGGCGAGCTCGATGAAGTCCGCCATCCGGGACTCGGTGCCGGCCGGCACGTCCTCCTGCGAGGTCGTAGCCACCGTCACGCCCCAGTTGCGGCCTCCGACCACGATGGGCACGGCCACCTCGGCCCGCACGCCCAGCCCGCTGATCCACTCGCCGAACGGGCTCTGCGCCAGTTCGTCGCCGGTCATCCGGGCCGGGCGCCCGCTGTGCAGCGCGGAATGATGAATCGTCCCGGCGGTCAGCGGGAGCCGGGATCCCACCGGTACTTGATCACTCAGCCGGCCATAGGAACCAACGACGGCCAGGTACCTGTCCAGGTCGCCGCCGTCGCTGGACGACGGATCGAGACGGAAGACGAACGTCGCCTCGGCGCCGATCAGGTGCCCCAGTTCGTCGGCGACCGCGCTGAACACCTCGGGTGGCTGAGCACCACCGGCTACGAGCACGGCCACCCGCCGCAGGGCGGCCTGCTCATCCACCAGTTGCCGCAGCCGCGCCGGCCCCAACCGGGCTGTACCGGATGTTCCTGCGTCCGCCGGCCCCGTCACCTACTCGGTCCAGTCGGAGTTCTCGATGATGTCCACGAAGCTGGTCCGCTCGTAACCGGGGACGAATCGCTCGAGCACATCGGCCTTGACGTTGCCGAAGGTCGTTTCCGGCTTCGGCGCGATGCCTTCGGTGAAGGCCCGCAGGATGCTGTGCTTGAAGTCCGGGCGCGGGTGCAGAGCGACGATCGCGGCGCGGTCGGCGTCGCTGACGTCGTGGTAACCGATGCCGAGTACGTCGTACTCGACGCCGGCGGTGACCAGGGCGATCTCGGGTTCCATGAACTGCGGGATACCTGGCGTGGTGTGCAGAGCGATCGCCGTCCAGACCCTGCGAATGCTGTCCTCGGGCACGCCGTGGCTCTGCAGGAACCGGCGGGCCTCGTCGGCGCCGTCCACCTCGAACCGCCGGCCACTGGTGCGGAACCGCTCGTTCAGACCGAGGTCGTGGAACATCGCGCCGAGGTACAGCAGTTCGGGGTCGAAGCTGAGCCCACGGTTGCGGCCCTGCAGGCTGCCGAACCAGAAGACCCGGCGGGAATGGTGGTAAATCAGGTCGGTCGTGGTGTCGCGGACCAGGTCCGTGGCATCACGCGCCACCTTCGTGTCCGGAACCGTTACCCCGGCTGCCGTCTGTCCGTTGCTCACGATCACTGCCTCCTCGGTCCGCGCGCTTTCCTGTCCCGACCATCGCGCGACGTCCCACCGGGGTCTGCCCGGCAGGCACCCAATCCGGCTACCGGCCAGCAGGAACCCGGCCGGGCCCACTGACGGGTGCAGTAGACGGCCGCTGGCCACGATGGTTCGCGATCGCTTCAGCGGAATCGTTGAGCCATATCGGACTTCTGAGAGAAGGTGGAAACGAAATGGCTGACGTCGTCACAAACGGGCGAGAGGCCGTGACACTGCCCCACCATTGGGCGCTCGCACTGCGGAAGGACTCGGTCGAGGCGATCGGGGCGTTCTTCCTCGTATTCACAGTGGCAGTCAGTGGACTGAGCCACAGCGCATTCACGCCGCTGGCCGCGGGTTCAGTCCTGATGGTGATGGTTTACGCCGGTGGTCACATCTCCGGCGGGCACTACAACCCGGCCGTCACGCTGGCCGCGCTGGTACGGCGCCGGATCGGGCTGGCCGACGCTGTGCAGTACTGGATCGTGCAGCTGGTTGCCGGCGTGATCGCCGGACTGGTCGCCCGCGCGGTGGTCGACCCGGCGAGGACGGTGCGGTTGCGTCCGTCCGGTCATGAGCTCGGCGCGACGGCGGTGGTGGAGCTGCTGTTCACCTTCGCCCTGTGCTACGTCGTACTGAACGTTGCCACCAGCAAGGATCAGCCGGGCAACTCCTTCTTCGGGCTGGCGATCGGCTTCACCGTCCTGGCCGGCGCGTTCGCCGTCGGCGGGATCTCCGGCGCCGCGTTCAACCCGGCCGTGTCGCTCGGTGCGGCCACCGGCGGTCTGTTCGCGTGGTCGACCCTGTGGGTCTATCTCGTCGTCCAGGCAATTGCCGGCCTCGCCGCCGGGCTGGTCTTCCGGGCGCTCAACCCGGCCGACAAGTGATCGCGGCCATCATCCAACTCAGCAAGGAGAAAGCGCATGCCCAGCATGGATCCCAAGGCGACGACGACGGACGCCGGCATTCCGATCGAGAGCAGTGAGCACTCCCTCACCGTCGGCCCGGACGGGCCGATCCTGTTGCACGACCACTACGTCATCGAGCAGATGGCCAACTTCAACCGGGAGCGGGTTCCGGAGCGGCAGCCGCACGCCAAGGGCGGCGGCGCGTTCGGCCGATTCGAGGTCACCAACGACATCAGCGCCTACACCAAGGCGGCGTTGTTCCAGCCGGGGACGACGACCGAGATGGTGGCCAGGTTCTCCACGGTGGCCGGTGAGCACGGCAGCCCTGACACCTGGCGCGACCCGCGCGGCTTCGCGCTCAAGTTCTACACGTCCGAGGGCAACTACGACATGGTCGGGAACGACACCCCGGTGTTCTTCCTGCGCGACCCGATCAAGTTCCAGCATTTCATCCGGTCGCAGAAACGCCGTGCGGACAACAACCTGCGCGACCACGACATGCAGTGGGACTTCTGGACCCTGTCGCCGGAGTCGGCCCACCAGGTGACGTGGCTGATGGGGGACCGGGGGATTCCTCGCAGCTGGCGGCACATGAACGGGTACTCCAGCCACACCTACATGTGGGTCAACGCCCAGGGCGAGCGGCACTGGGTGAAGTACCACTTCATCAGCGACCAGGGCGTCGAGTGCCTCACGCAGGCCGAGGCGGATGCGCTGGCGGGGACGGACAGCGACTTCCACGTCCGCGATCTGTTCGAGGCGATCCGGCGCAGTGAGTTCCCCAGCTGGACGCTGAAGGTGCAGCTGATGCCGTTCGCGGACGCCGCGGCTTACCGGTTCAACCCGTTCGACATGACCAAGGTCTGGCCGCACGCCGACTACCCGCTGACCGAGGTCGGCACGATGACCCTGGACCGGAACCCGGCCGACTATCACTCCGAGATCGAGCAGCTGGCCGTAGAGCCCAGCAACATGGTGCCCGGTATCGGGCCGAGCCCGGACAAGATGCTGCTGGGCCGGATGTTCTCCTACCCGGACGCTCACCGGGCCCGGATCGGAGTGAACTACAACCAGTTGCCGGTCAATGCTCCGAAGTCGGCCGTGAACAGCTACAACACGGCCGGCGCCATGCGCTACCGCAACGCCACCGACCCGGTGTACTCGCCCAACTCCAAGGGCGGTCCGCAGGCCGACACCGAACGGTACGGCGAGCCGGCCGGCTGGTACTCGGACGGAGACATGGTGCACGCCGCCCAGACGCTGCACGCCGAGGACGACGACTGGGGTCAGGCCGGCACGCTGGTCCGCGAGGTCATGGACGACGCGGCCCGCGAACGACTGGTCGGCAACATCGTCGGCCACCTTCTCGATGGTGTCACCGAGCCGGTGTTGCTGCGCGCCTTCGAGTACTGGCGCAATGTCGACCCGGATCTCGGCCAGCGGGTCGAGAAGGGCGTCCGCGCCGGGCAGTCCTGAGCTACCAGATCGCACCGTGACGTGGCCCCGGCGCCGGCCGGGTGCCGGGCCTACGTCACCCACTGCCAGTCTCCCAACCCAAAGCCCACCGCCGAACGGTGACCACGATGACGATTGTCTGCCTGAGCTTGTCCCACCGGTTCACCCCGGCCGACGTTCTGGAAAAGCTCACGGTTCCTGCGTCACAACGAGGCAGCGTGCTGGCCCGCCTGTACGCCGAGCCGCCGGTCGACGAGGTGATCCTGCTGTCCACCTGCAACCGGGTCGAGGTCTATGCGGCGGCGAACGGCCCCGCCGAGCAAGTGGCTCAGGTCGTCGCGGAGCTCTTGGCAGAGCATGGGCGGCTCCAGGTCGGGGAGGTCATGGGGTTTGCCCGCGTGCGCGTGGGCGAGGCAGCCGCCGAGCACCTGTTCTCGGTAGCGTGCGGGCTGGACTCGATGGCCGTGGGCGAGGAGCAGATCGTCGCCCAGCTCAAGGCCGCGGCGGGTGTGGCCGCGGCGGCAGGAACCACCGGCCACGCCATCACCAGCATGATCGACGCCGCGCTGCGGGCCAGCAAGCGGGCGCGCACGCAAACCACGATCAGTACCGAAGGCATTTCGCTGGTCCGGGCCGGCCTGGATGTCGCCGACACCGAGCTCGGGGGGCTCGCCGGCCGCGACGCCGTCGTGCTCGGGACCGGCACCACCGGCAAACTTGCGGCACGGCTGCTGAACGAGGCCGGCGTCGGGCAGTTGTCAGTGGCCAGCCGTAGACAATCGCGAGCCGCCGAGATGGCCGCATCGGTGCACGGCAGGCACCTGCCGGCCGGCGACCTGCCCGCGAAACTCGCTGAGGCCGACATCCTGGTCACGGCCACCGGATCCGTCGTACCGGTCGTGCTTGCTGAGCATGTGTTCGCGGCGCGGGCCCGGATCGGAGCGCGACCCTTGTTCGTGCTCGACCTGGGGATGCCGCCGGACGTGGACTCCGCGGTCGGCAACCTGCCCGGAGTGATGCTCGTCGACCTCACCGCCCTCGGCCGTCACCTGGCCGAGCGAGAGACCCCGGACCAGGTACCACAGGTCCGTGCCATCGTCGCCGAGGCGGTCGCGGCGTACACCGTCGAGCAGGAACAGGCGGCGGCAGCACCGGTCATCGCCGCGATGCACGCGCAGGTCAGGCAACTCGCGGACATCGAACTGGGCCGGTTGCACGACCGGCTGCCGGAGCTGACCGAACGCCAACGAGCCGAGACCGACGCCGCCGTACACCGCATCCTCCGCAAGATCCTGCACCGCCCGACCGTGCGCGCCAAAGAGTTCTCCACCAGCCTCGACGGCCCCGTGTACCTGGACGCCCTCCGCCAACTCTTCGACCTCACGACAAGCTCGACCTGACCCACCGCGCCCCGGGCCCGATTTGGATGCACACCGGCCATCGCCTAGACTTCTACTTGTAAGGAAGCGGCGCGGGGTGGAGCAGCTCGGTAGCTCGCTGGGCTCATAACCCAGAGGTCGCAGGTTCAAATCCTGCCCCCGCTACTTTCCGAAGGCCCGGACCATCAGGTCCGGGCCTTCGTCGTTCTCACCTGGGGCTGAGGCGCAGGGCCAGGGTGAAGAACAGACCGTTCGGGGTGCCCATGCCGGTCATCGTGTCGTAGCCCTTGGCGGTGACCAGGTCGGTACCGGTGCCCTGGTAATTGAAGAACTCCAGGCTCGGGCTGTAGCCGGGCGTGGCCGGGAGGTAGGCGACGCGGTTCTGCTGCGGCGTCTTGGCAGTGAGCGGGAGCACATCGCGGATTGCGGGGGTGCCGTGCAGGCGGTAGAGAACCGGGTTGATGAAGCCGAAGGGCGCTCGCCGGCCCTGCTGGGCACCGGCAACGAGCCCTGCGATCAGTGGGGCGGACAGGCTGGTGCCTGCGGTCGACTGCGTCTGGTAGCGGCCGTTGTCGTCGGTGTGGCCGACCAGCATGCCGGTGTTCGAGTCGGCGACGGCGGAGATGTCAGGCGTCACGCGGTTGACGACGGTCTTGCCGTGGACCCGGACGTGTGACATCGATGCCGGTACGACGCCCTTCTGGTAGGCGGGCTGTGCATAGACGAGGCTGGTGCCGCCACCGGCCGCTGAGCCGGCACCGAGGTCGTTCCACTTGCCGTCGTCGAGCGACACGTCGTTGCTCGACCACCCGGTCTCGAACACTCGCTCATTCCGTTTGCCGAGGCCCAGCGTCGTACCGCCGACTGCAGTTGCGAACGGCTCCTCTGCGACCGCGTCGAGAGAGGCCGAGTCGCCGGATGAGAAGTACAGGCCGACACCCTCGGCTGCGGCCCGGAGTGTGAGCGCATGCAGGGTCTTGGTCGAGGCGGGGTCACCGGGGAGTCCCCAGGAGTTGGAGACGATGCTGGCGCTCGGCTTGTGGCCGTTGCCGATCAGTACGCCGTGGACGGCGTTCAGGAGTCCCTCGACCTCGTCGCATCCGTTGCCGACGACGACCAACTGGTTCGCGTGCGGCGCCATCGCGTAGACCGCCTGCGAGTCCATCTCCGCCTCGTCGTCGTACCGGCTGGCGCTGCGGGTACTCGGTGCGGTGCATGCGCGGCCCACGGTCTGCTCCCGGTACTGACCTGGCCTGAGGGCTGGCAGGCCGCTGCGCTTGGCCCACTCCTGCATGGTCTTCTGCATCGCGGTCCCGAACCCGAGCTCGGTCAGAGCCACGGTCTGCCCCTTACCGCTGAAGGCGGGAGAGACGCCGTACGCGGTGCGCAGTTGCTTGGCGGTGTAACCACAGATCGGCAGCGGTGCCTTGGTCAGACCCTTGTACGCCGGCTTGAAGCTCTGCACGTGCTCTGCCCAGTACTGCGAGCAGACCGGTGCCTTCGCTGACGCCGCCGCAGCCAATGCACGCGACCCGCTGTTCAACCCGGTCACCGCAAGAACATCCGGCCCGCCTACCGACTGCAGCCTCGACACAGGTCCGGTTGCCGACACAAAGTCACGCCCACCACTGACCTGTACGTCGGTCAGCCCGCTGGCCGTCAGCCGATCAGCAACCGCCTTGGCCGCCGCCGCAGTAGGTCCGAACCGAGCCGTGTACTCATCTGGACTCAAGTACCGATGGAACTGTGGACTGCCCGGCGTAGACACCGCCAAGGCAAACCGCTCAGCCCCAGCCACATCTGGCTTCAGCCACACCTGCACGGTCCGCACCTCAGCCTCACGCACCACGCCCCGCCCGGGCACCCCCAACGCCGCCCCGGCAACCACTACCGCCGTGCAACTCGCCAGGGTGACAACAGTCCTGAGCACAATTCCTCCACGCTCCGTGATCGACCCGCTACCGATCTTCACCCTAGGCTCCCACCCGACCCTTCACGTCTTCTGTAGATAAAGGTCCCGAATCAGACCGATCTCTAGAGCGTGAGATGGGCTTGGAGACCGAGGTGGTCGGTGAGGTAGTCGTGGCCGCCTGGCATGGGTAGCGGCCCGGTGAAGGTGAGCTGCGTTGTCTTGACGGTGATTGATGAGTCGGAGAGGAGGAGGAAGTCGATGCAGTGGGGTGATTGGTTGGATCTGAGGTACGAGGCGTGGAAGGTTGGCGGGCAGTTGTCGCCGAAGGCGTTGAGCAGGCCGGTGTCCTGGATGAAGGTGCGGTAGAGGGGACTGTTGCTGGCGAGGTTGAAGTCGCCGGTGATGACGGCTGGCTTGTCGAGGGCTGCGACTGCGTGGGCGAGTGTTGTGAGTTGCTGGTGTTGTAGGCGGTAGTAGCGGTTCGTTTCGGACCAGTCGCCGTCGAAGTTGGCCAGCAGGTGGGTGTTGAGCACTGCGACGCCCGCGAGGTGTGTGACGAGCACACCCTTCAGCCGCGCCTGCTGTCGCGACAGGCGGGGGAGTCCGACCACATCAGCCGCGGCGGGCAGTGGGAAGTGCGTGTAGTCGATCCGAGCGATCGCCGTACGGGACAGTGTCAGCAGTCCACCCGCCGGACCAGCTACCGACCTGCGGAAGCTGACGAACCGGTACGACGGCATTGCGCGGACGAGCTGTCGGAGGTGGTAGTAGGTGAGCACCTCTTGGAAGTTCACGACGTCCACGTCGGATGCTTCGAAGACCGCACCGATCGCGGCGTACCGCTCACCGAGCCGCGAACCACGTAGTGGCATGCCGCGCGTGTTGAGCGACGCGACGGTCAGCTGGACCATGCCTTATGAAGCGGGCCGGCGCGTAGCGACGAGGGTGCAGAAGTCTGGCGCCAGCCGGAGCTCCGTTGCCAGGAGATCCGGGTGGGTGAGCCAGGCCAGTCGCTCCGCGTCGACGGCGCCTTCGTGGATCGGCGGCCACTCGGTCATCGGAGTGAAGTCGTCGTTCACCACGGTGCCGCCGGGACGCACCAGGAGCGACGGGTCGGTACCTGACCCATCCGTCAGGCTCCCGCCGCCGTCGAGCACCAGTAGGTCGAACGGCGCCCGGTCGGCGATGACAGACCAGTCGCCAGTCACGACCTCCACGTCGGCAACCCCGGCGAAGAGCTGCCGCACCCGAGCGGCCTGCTCTGCGTTGCGCTCGATGCTCACAATCCGTACGCCGGGCCGCCGGCCGCACACCAGCCACGCGAGACCCACCCCGCACCCCGTGCCGGTCTCGCCGATCACACTGTCCGCTCCTGAGGCCAGCGCCATCAGCAGCCGCCCCTGCTCCAGTCGGCAGGATGAGGTGAACCCGAGCTCAACAGCCAGGCTCACTGCGGCAGCGACCAGCTCAGGGACGTCAGCGCCCGCGTAGCTCTGGGTACCTGCGATCGACATGAGCTACTTGACGGCGAGTTCGCCGAGCTCGGACCAGTCGTTCTGGGGGACCTTGAAGTTGACGATGCGCGGAGTCTCGACCAGGTACGGCGGGAGGTCGCGCTGAGCGGCCTTGAAGTGCTCCGAGGTGACGTGGGCCGTGGCGGCGTCGTCGTCGGCGAAGGCCTCGACCAGGACGTACTCGTTCGGGTCGTCGAGAGAGCGGGACCAGTCGTACCAGAGGCAGCCGGGCTCGGCGCGGGTGGCGGCGGTGAAGTCGGCGGCGATGGACGGCCAGTCCTCGGCGGACTCGGGCTTCACGCGGAACTTCGCGGTGATGAAGATCATGGGTCTGACGTTAGCGCAGGGTGAACCCCGTGCCGAGGGGGTCGTGCGGGTCGAGAGTGAACGTGCTGGTGCCAGTCCGGTGCGCCAGGCCGGACACCTCAGTCAGGACTCCGGCTGGTGTCTCGGAGAGGACGCGGCCGCGGAACGTCGTACCGACGATGGAGTCGTGTGTCAGCACCTGGCCGGCACCCAGCAGGCCGTCGGCGTGCAGGAGGGCGAGGCGGGCGGACGTGCCGGATCCACACGGGGAGCGGTCCACCTGGCCGTCGGCGAAGATGGCGACGTTGCGCTGGTGCGGACCGTCAGCGGTCGGCCCGAGGTCGTCGTACAGGATGGTGCCGTAGATGCCGTTCAGCCGCGGGTCAGTCGGGTGTACGGCGACGTCGTTCAGGGCCCACTTGATCTGGCGGCCGATCGCGATCAGGTCGGCGTAGTGCTCCGGTACGACGGACAGTCCGACGGAGGAAGCGGGCACAGAGGCATAGAAGGCGCCACCGAAGCTGATGTCTGCGACGACACCGGCGACGGGCACTGCGCGTGCCAGCACGTACGACGCCACGTTCTGGAACGTCACGTCGGAGGACGTCACCCGAGCCACCACTCGCCCAGACGGTACGTCGATCACTACCTCGGTGACGCCATCTGGCGCAGCGGGGACCAGGCCGCTCTCTACTGCCCAGACGCCCAAGGCGATCGTCCCGTGTCCACATGCGGTCGAGTAGCCGTCCTTGTGCCAGAACAGCACGCCGAAGTGGGCGCCTGCATCATCCGGCGGTACGACGAAGCACCCGTACATGTCGGCATGCCCCCGCGGCTCATTGACCAGCAGTTGCCGTACGGCGTCGATAGCCGGAGTGGACTGCGCGGTGAGCCGCCTCTCGGCCACAGTGGAGCCAGGAACAGCCGGACCGCCGTCAGTGACGATGCGGAAGGGCTCTCCAGCGGTGTGATAGTCGACAACGCTCACAGGCTCCACATGGGCAGCCTATGCGGCACGCCGAGCGGCCAGCAGCGCACACCGCAGCTTGGCCTTGTCCGGGTAACCAGCGGCGAGGCCGATCTCGTAGACGTCGTGGCTGCGCATGTTCACCATTGCTGCGACGTACCAGACCGGGTTCCCCTCGGCCAGCATGGTGATGATCATGGTGGTGGTGGCGTTCATCCTGACCCTCTCCTCTGGTTGCTCTTACTGGTACGTCGAACCAGCACCCCGGGAATTGACACCACCGCTCGGAAAATTCTGGCTGGGAACAACGAAGCGCCCCGGTCGATGACCGGGGCGCTTGTCCGTGTGGGTCCCGGGGGGAGTGGGACCTCCACACGTTGGGGGGGACTTGGACATTAACAATCTCGCGGGGTCATGTCCGAACTATTTCGCTGGTTCCCGAAACACTGTCCGCTGAGCGGTGCGTTTCGTGCGCTCAACGGCGAGTCCGCTTCCGGTACAGCGAAGTCGCCAGCAGGACCGAGACCACGAGTAGACCACAACACCACGCGAGTGCGCGGACGCCGTTGTTTCCAACCGGTGCGCCGGTCAGAAACCCCCGTACCGTTTCAATCACTGGAGTGATTGGCTGGTGTGCGCTGATCGGCCGCAACCACGCCGGCATCGTGTCCGTCGGCACGAACGCACTACTGAGGTACGGCAGGAACAACATGAAGAAACTGAGTGTGCTGGCCGATTCCACCGACCGCGCGATCACACCGAGACCAGCAGCCAGCCATGACAGCGCAACGACGTACAGGAGCAGCAGTCCGATCGCAGCGAGCCAGTCAACGACCCCTGCGTTCGGCCGGAAGCCCATAGCGAGTGCAGCCAGTACGACGATCGCCGTCGACAGCGCATTGCGTGCGACGCTCGCTGCGACGTGGCCGGTGAGCACAGAGATGCTGCGAATCGGCAGTGAGCGCAGGCGATCGATCATGCCGCTGTTCATGTCGTCCGCAACCGCCATGGCAGTCGACGCGGCGCCGTACCCAGTGGTGAGCAGAAGGATGCCCGGGACGACGTAGTTCACGTACTGCGTGCCGGTGCTGATCGCACCGCCGAACACGTAGACGAACAGCGCCATCATCATGAGCGGGAGCAGGATCGCTGCGAACAGCGTTTCGAGGTTGCGGCGTACCAGGCGCACGCTGCGGTCGATCATCGTTGCCGTGTCCGACAATGCGGCGGCAACACCCTGGTGAGACATGAGCAGCTCCTAGGCGGTCAGCGCGAGGAAAACGTCGTCGAGTGTCGGGCGATGGGCGGCCACACGCTCCGGGTGGAGGCCGTTGTCGCGCAGTAGGTCCAGCAGGTGGTGCAGGTGCATCGCTGTGCCGTCAGATGGCACGCTGAGCACGCCGTCTGTGTGCACGGCTCGCAGTAGCGCGGTTGCCTTCAGCAGCTCCGGTTCGGTGGCGAACCGCAGTTCGATCCGCTCTCCACCGACCCGTGCCTTGAGTGCGTCGGCAGTGCCGGCCGCAGCGATGCGGCCGTGGTCCAGTAAGACGATGCGGTCGGCGAGCCGGTCCGCCTCTTCCAGGTACTGCGTGGTGAGCAGGATGGTGGTCCCGTCCCGGACCAGCTCACTGATCGCCTCCCACATGGTCGAGCGGCTGCCCGGGTCCAGTCCGGTGGTCGGCTCGTCCAGGAAGATCACCCGCGGCCGCGCGACCAGACTCATCGCCAGGTCGAGTCTCCGACGCATGCCGCCGGAGTAGGTCTTCACTCGCCGGTCCATCGCATCGGTGAGCCCGAACTGCTCCAGCAGCTCGCCGGTACGGCGGTGTGCTCCGCTCCGGCCGAGGTGCATCAGCCGGCCGACCATGACCAGGTTCTCCCGACCAGTCTGGTTCTCGTCGACCGCGGCGTACTGCCCGGTCAGGCTGATGACGCTCCGGACCGCGGGTGCCTGCCGGATGACGTCGTACCCGGCGACGGTCGCGTGGCCCGCGTCGGGGCGGATCAGTGTGCTCAGGATCCGCACGATGGTGGTTTTGCCCGCGCCGTTCGGGCCGAGCAGGGCGAGCACGGAGCCCTCCGGCACGGCCAGGTCGATCCCGGTCAGCACCTCGGTCGCGCCGTACGACTTCCGGAGTCCGGTGGTCTCGACGATCATGATCCCCTCCTTATTGCGTATCCAATACGCTAAATAGCGTAGCAGGTACGCATTGGTGGTTCGCAAGCCCTAGACTGAGGGAGTGGATGAGCTGCCGGCCGACGTGGCCCTGATGTGGCGCCTGCGGGAGACACCGCGGCGCGGGCCGAAGCCGACGCTGACCCTGGACGACATCGTCCGGGCCGCGATCGAGATCGCCGACGCGGACAACGACCTGGCCGCGGTCTCGATGGCGCGGGTCGCCGAGCGGCTGGGCAACTCCACGATGGCGCTCTACCGGCACGTGAAGAGCAAGGACGATCTCCTCGTGCTGATGTCGGACGCGGCGCTCGAGCGCCCGGAGTCGCTGCCCGCCGACGTCGACTGGCGGACCGGGCTGACGATCTGGGCCGACGCCGTGATGACTGCGGTGCGCAAACACCGCTGGTACGCGAAGCTCCCGATCTCCGGACCGCCCGCCGGCCCGAACAACCTTGCCTGGTTCGACTCCGCCCTCGGCGCGCTGTCCGGCACCGGACTCTCGGCGGAGGCGAAGGTCGGCATCGTGATGGGCCTGATGACCTTAGTCCAGGGTGAGATCCGGATGTCGCTGGAGCTGGCGGCGGGGTTCGCCGACAACCCGGACACTTTCCGCCAGTACGGCGCGACGCTGGCTCGCGTGATCGACCCACGGCAACTGCCTGCGCTGGCGCGGGTGCTGGACGCGGGGGTCTTCGACGACGTCGGCGACTTCGAAAAGAACAGCGAGCAGGACTTCGACTTCGGGCTGCAGCTCTACCTGGACGGGGTCGCGGCCTTCATCGAGCGAGTCAGCTGAGCATCGAGCGGGTCAGCTGAGCATCGAGCGGGTCAGCTGAGCATTGAGCGGGTCAGTTGAGCTGGACGATCGCGTCCGCCGACTTCGCCGTCGCGGCGATCAGCTGGGCGTTGCGCTCGTCGCTGCCGAAGGTGCGCTCGTGCGCCTCCTCCTTGGAGCGGCCGAAGTGCATGTGCCGAGCTTCGAGTCGCTGGTGCCGCAGCTCCTCGGAGACCTCGACGTACCAGCACTGATCGAGCACCGTGCGGACAGTTGCCCATGGCATCTCATCGAGCAGCAGATAGTTGCCCTCGGTCACGACCAGGCTGACCTCCGGTGCGACCCCGATGCTGGCGGCAATCGAGTCCTCAAGCCCGCGGTCGAAACGCGGTGCCCAGATCGGCTCGGTCGATGCCTCCTTCAACCTTTTGAGCAAGGCAACAAATCCGTAGCCGTCGAAGGTGTGCGGCGCGCCCTTCACTTCCGCGAGCCCAAGCTCTTCGAGCACGGACTGCGCCAGGTGGTACCCATCCATCGGCACCAACGCCACCTGATGCCCCTCGGCCGTCAGCCTCGCGGCGAGGTGCTCGGCGAACGTCGACTTCCCCGCGGCCGGCGCTCCACAGATGCCCAGGATCCGTCGTTCACCACTGGTCGCCAGCTCAACCGCCAGGTCGAACGCGGCCTCCGAATCAAGTGTGCGCACCCGCCGATCCTAGAACGCCCCGGTCGCCTGCCGCCCGCTTTGCGCACGCAAGCGGACCGCCATCACCCAGTAACCCCTGGCCGACGCCGGCCCGCACGCTCAGCATCGGCGCGCGCGCCCCGGTTTCGGGGACTTAGTGGGTGATGGGCGTCCGTTCGCCGAGGTCGCTCTCGTGCTGCTGGTCCACCAGGCGGCGCGCGATCGACCCGCAGCCCTCGAGCTGCAAAATGTGCGGGGCCTCGGGCAGGCGATGGCCGAGGGCGGTCACGGTGTCGAGGCAGCGGGACTGGCCGAGGATCGCCCAGCCCGTGCGGTTCTCCGGGCTGAGGTCGAGGTCCTCGGCCAGCAACAGCTCCGACCCGACCCACGCGCGGGTCTGGGTCTGCAGGCTGCCGCCGACTTCGCCGTACCGGCCGAGGACGAGGGACTCGCGGATCTCGGCCGTGCAGCCTCGTTCCAGGCGCACGGTTGTCGATCGGGTGACGTCCGCGTCGGCGGCGACCACGAACGGTTCGCCGTACCAATGCAGGCTCGCGCCGTCGGTGAGCTCGACCGCAACGTCCCACCGCGCAGACGAACCCCGCATCGCGTACGCGACCGTCCCAGCCGTTTCGACGATCTCGAGGCGGATCGGGCCGGACACCACGACCTCGATCCGCACCTGATCCCCGGCGAGCAGCAACGCACCGGCCGCCACCAGGGCAACCCGTACGACGCCGGCCGGCCCAGGGAGCCGGCGCGGCGACAGGTGATCCGTGATCAGCACACAGCGGTCGCGAACCGGATCAGCGACGACCTCAATGCGAGTGGGCATGGGTGTGCGAGATCATGACGCCGTTCTCGTCGACGTGCGAGTGCGGTGCCATCGGGCCGGGGTCGACCGGGGTGTGGCCGCCGTCCCGGACGATCTTGGTCATCGCCAGCACCCAGTCCTTCAGGCCGGCCACCGATGCCGCGTCATGCCGGGACAGCGCGAGTACCGGCTTACCGTTCCGCGCGGCCTCGGCGTCTTTCACCATTTGCTCGACGTCAACGCCGACGTACTGGGCGAGGTCGGTCTTGTTGACCACCAGCAGGTCGGCGCGCGCGATGCCGGGGCCGCCCTTGCGCGCGACGTCACCACCGCCGGCCACGTCGAGCACGAAGATCTGCGCGTCGACCAGGGCGGGGGAGAAGGTCGCGGTCAGGTTGTCGCCGCCGGACTCGACCAGTACGACGTCCAGTGGGGCGAAGTCGCGTTCGAGATCCTCGACGGCGATCAGGTTCGGCGTGACGTCGTCGCGGATCGCGGTGTGCGGGCAGGCGCCGGTCTCGACGGCGCGGATGCGCTCGGGGTCGAGTACGCCGGCCGAACGGAGCAGACGTGCGTCCTCGTCGGTGTAGATGTCGTTGGTGATCACGCCGAGGCGCAGCTCGTCGGCGAGTTCGCGGCAGATGGTCGCGATCAGCGAGCTCTTCCCGGTACCGACCGGTCCGGCGACGCCGAGCCGGAACGAACGAGTCGTGGTGTCAGGCATGGAACAACCTCATTCTCTCGATGGCATGCTGCTCCGCGAACTGGTCGATCAGCGGTGCGCCGCCGGAGGGGATCTTCTCGATGTCGGTCAGTGGCGCGACGTCGTTGACGAGCCGCTCGATGTCGTCGTGCAACGCGGCCAGCCAGGTGACCGCGCCTGCTGGATCTACCGGCAGCAACTTCAGGGAGGCGGCGACCACCGTCTGCGCGTCGTCGTACGCGACCAGCCGCGCAACCTGCTCGGCCGACAGCCCGGTCACTGCGCCGATCACGCCGATGACGACCGGGCGTGCGATCTCGCCGTCCCTTGGCAGGCAGTTCAGTACGTCGGGCCAGACCCGCTCGGCCAACCGCAGATACGCCCGGCCCTGACGTCGCGACGCGGTCCGCAGCGCGCGGCTGGGTGTCCGCGCCGCCCACGCCGCCTCGAGTTCGGTGAGAGCCTGGCGGTCCGAGTTGTGCCGAGCCAGTACGGCGACCGCGGCCTCGGTCCGCGTGACCGTGCGGAGCCGGTCGCGGGCGTACTCGCCGACGTCGGCCAACTGCTTGCCGTCGGCACCTAATCCCGCGCGGACGGCGGGCTCGAGTCCCGCCGACTGCGTGTGGCCGCCGGTGGGGAGACGGCCATCCGCCAGCATCAACGCGACAACCTCCGGCGAGCTCACCCGACCACCTCACGCGACGCGCGACTTCCGCCGTACCGGCCTGTGGTGGGTAGCTCGCTCATTGGCGGTTTTTCGTCGCCCAGCACCCAAAAACGACCAACTAACGCGAGTGTGCTCATCAGAACATCGCGTAGAGCTGGGCCAGCGGGAGGACCGAGGCGGGGGAGGGCTCGACGGGGTCGCCGTCGACCGCGATCGCGAATGTCTCCGGGTCGATGTCGATCGTCGGGAGCGCGGAGTTGTTCTTCATGTCCGCCTTCCCGATCTCGCGCGTCGGCCGTACGCCGGCCAACCGCCGACGCAACCCGAGGCGCCCGGCCAGCCCGTCGTCCAGCGCCGCCGGCGATACGAACGTCACCGACAGGTCCGCGCCGATCGCGTCCCCGAACGACGGCCGCATCAGCACCGGCTGCGGGGTCGGGATCGACGCGTTCGGATCACCCAATGCGGCCCACGCGATCGCGCCGCCCTTGATCACCAGGCGCGGCCGGACCCCGAAGTACTGGGGATCCCACAGCACCAGATCCGCCAGTTTCCCGACCTCGACCGAACCGATCTCGTGATCGATGCCGTGGGCAATGGCCGGGTTGATCGTGTACTTGGCGACATACCGCCGGGCCCGCTCGTTGTCGGCCGGCAACCCGCCGTCGAGGGCACCGCGCCGGTGCTTCATCACGTGTGCGACCTGCCAGGTCCGCGTGATCACCTCGCCGATCCGGCCCATCGCCTGCGCGTCCGACGACGTGACCGACAGTGCGCCGAGGTCGTGCAGGATGTCCTCGGCCGCGATCGTGGTCGCCCGGATCCGCGACTCGGCGAACGCAAGATCCTCCGGTACGTCGGGACTCAGGTGATGGCAGACCATCAGCATGTCGAGGTGTTCGGCGACCGTGTTCACCGTGTGCGGCAGCGTGGGGTTGGTCGAGCCCGGGATGACATGCGGGTACGCCGCGATCGACAGGATGTCCGGCGCGTGACCACCGCCCGCGCCCTCCACGTGGAACGCGTGAATCGACCGGCCCGCGATCGCGCCGAGCGTCGACTCGACGAACCCGGCCTCGTTCAGGCTGTCCGCATGCAGGGCAACCTGCAGCCCCCAGTCGTCGGCCGCCCGCAGCGCGGTGTCGATCGCCGCCGGAGTCGAACCCCAGTCCTCATGCACCTTGTACCCGGCCGCGCCGGCCAGCGCCTGCTCGGCGAGTGCCTCTGCGCTGACCGTGTTCCCCTTGCCCAGCAGGAGAATGTTGAGCGGGTACGCGTCCAGACTCCGGTGCATCTGCTCGAGGTGCCATGCACCCGGCGTCACGGTCGTCGCCTTCGACCCCTCACTCGGCCCGGTCCCACCGCCCGCCACCGTCGTGATCCCAGTCGCCAGCGCCTCATGCAGCTGCGACGGCGACAACAGGTGCACGTGCGAGTCGAACGCGCCCGCCGTGAGGATCCGTCCCTCACCCGCGATCACATCCGTCGACGGCCCGATCCGCAGCGCCGGATGAACGCCGTCCGCGATATCAGGGTTCCCCGCCCGCCCCAACGCAACGATCCGCCCATCCCGAATCCCCACGTCGGCCCGAACGATCCCCCACCAGTCCAGCACCACCACATTGGTGATGACCGTGTCCGGCGCACCCTCCGCCCGCGTAGCCGTCCCCTGAGCCATCGACTCCCGGATCGACTTCCCGCCCCCGAACACGACCTCCTCACCCCCGACAGTCCGGTCCTCCTCCACCTCGATCCACAGATCGGTGTCAGCCAGCCGAACCTGGTCCCCCACCGTCGGCCCGTACAACGCCGCATAAGCCGCCCGAGAAATCTCAACCATGACGCTTCACCTGGATTCCGGGGACGAGGCGGGCGCCCTTGAGCGCTACCAGGTTGACCTCGCGGGATGCGCCGGGCTCGAAGCGTTGCGACGTACCGGAGGGGATGTCGAGGCGGAAACCGGCGGCTGCCTCGCGGTCGAAGGCGAGGGCGGTGTTCGCATCGGGGAGGTGCAGGTGCGAGCCGATCTGGACCGGGCGGTCGCCGGTGTTCACGATCACCAGTCGCAAACGCTCGTCCGGAGTGCGATCGGCGTTCAACACGATCGTGCCCGGCCGGGTGCGGATCGCCCCTGGCCCAGTCGGGCCGCCTGAGGTGGGTACAGCGTCGCCCGGGGCGGGTGCTGCTGGGTGCGTCCCCTGCTCTTCCTTACTAAGTCTACTCGGCTCTGCCATCGGGGCCGCCTTAAATAATTGGGTTGTGGATAGTGACGAGCTTGCGGCCGTCGGGGAAGGTGGCTTCGATCTGGACGTCGTGGAGGAGTTCGGCGACGCCGGGCATGACCTGGTCGCGGGTGAGGACTTCGCGGCCGGTGTGCATGAGGTCGGCGACGGCGGCGCCTTCGCGGGCGCGTTCGATCACCCACGTGCTCAGCAACGCCACCGCCTCGGGGTGGTTGAGGAGGACTCCCCGGGCCAGCCGGTCGCGGGCGACCATGCCGGCCACGGAGAGGAGGAGCTTCTCCACGTCGGAGGGGGTGAAGTTCATGACTGCGATGGTAGGACGTGATCGGCGACCTTGTCGGTGCTCAGGCAGAGTGAGCAGACGGCGGCGTCGTGGGTGAGGCAGGCGGTCATGTCGGGGCGCTCGTAGTCCTGGCGGCAAACATGACACGTCAGTACGTCGCCAGACGGGTTGCCGTGGTCGTCGTACATGGGCAGGTCGAGTCCATCGTCGGTACGACGCAAGTAGTACTTACCGCGAGTCGCCACAGCCAGCACCGGGGGGAGGACGAGGGCAAGCCCGATCGCGACCAAGGGCGAGTACGGCCTGATCGCAGATCCGAGTCCACCGAAGAACACGAGGATCGACACCCCAGCAGCGACACCCATCGACACGAACCCGACTGGGTTGACGGCGTACAGCATGCCCCGCCGGAACTCAGGGTGCAGCGGCGACAGCTTCAGCAGGTACTTGTTGAAGACGATGTCGGAGGCAACGACCACGATCCACGCCATCCCGCAGTTCGCGTAGAACCCGAGGATCGTGTTGAGGAAGTCGAACATGTTCGCCTCCATCAACACCAGCGCGATCAACAGGTTGACGGCCAGGAACACCAGCCGGCCCGGGTAGTGCCGGGTCAACCGCGTGTACGAGTTCGTCCACGCCAGTGAACCCGAGTACGCGTTCGTCACGTTGATCTTCACCTGACTGATCACGACCAGTACGACGGCCAGCGTCATCGCGAGCCACCCCGGCAGGAACCCGCGGTAGATCTCCAGGAACTGATGCACCGGCTGGTTCGCAATCGCCGCTCCGCCGTCGACCTGAGCAATCACATAGACAGCCAGGAACAATCCGATGACCTGCTTGAGCGCACCGAAGATGACCCAGCCCGGCCCGGCAAGCAGTACGGCGGTCCACCAGCGGCGTGAGTTCTCGGGCGTCTTCGGCGGCATGAAGCGCAGGTAGTCGATCTGCTCGGCGATCTGTGCGATCAGCGACAGACAGACGCCGGCCGCGAGCAGCATCGAGCCGAAGTTCGCATCCGGCCCGTAGTTGAGGAACGTCGAGACCGAGTCCGGGTGCGACACCACCAGATACACGAACGGCAGCACCATCAGGATCAGCCAGAGCGGCGTCGTCCAGACCTGCAGCGTCGACAGCACCTTCATCCCGTAGATCACCAGCGGGAAGATCACCAACGTGGACACGGCGTACCCGAGCCACACCGGAATGCCGAGCCCCAACTGCAGACCCTGCGCCATGATCGAGCCTTCGAGCGCGAAGAAGATGAACGTGAACGACGCGAAGATCACGTTGGTGACGACCGAGCCGTAGTACCCGAAGCCGCTGCCGCGGGTGATCAGGTCGAGGTCGATGTTGTACCGGGCGGCGTAGTACGCGAGCGGCAGACCGGTCGCGAAGATCACCACCGCGAAGATGCCGATGCCCCACAGCGCGTTCGTGGTCCCGTATGAGATGCCGATGTTCGCGCCTATCGCGAAGTCGGCCAGGTACGCGATCCCGCCGAGCGCGGAGACGGCGACGACGCCGGTGGACCAGCGGCGGTAGCTGCGCGGCGCGAACCGCAGCGTGTAGTCCTCGAGCGTCTCCCGCGTCGCGGCAGACTGAGTTGGCTCAGGGGTGGTGCGGTGGTCGAGCGAGGGTTCAACAGACATGGCGGAACTCCTGGCGGCACCTTCGGGCGAGTGGTGCTCCGGTGGCCCGGCGACGCTGCCGGCAGGGGATGCACCCGAATGGAAGGAACCTAGGAAGCGCGTGTTACCGCTGTGTTGCCGATCCGCTACGTTCGTGTATTTCCATCTGGAAGTAATCCGCGAGCTCAGCCTCAAGCTCCCGCTGTACGGCGCTCACCCGCGCCGCGACCGTGGACCCGACCGGCGACAGCGCGGCGACGATCCGGCGCTTGTCGGCCGCATGCACCCGGCGCACGATCAGACCGCGCTCGACCAGCTTGTCCACATGCCGCGTCAGGCTGGCAGCAGGCAGTACGGCGGCCTCGGCCAGCACCGACATCGGCTGGCCCGGTTCCTCATGCAACGCAGCCATGATTCGCCACTGCTCGATCGTCAGCTCGAACTCGTCGAGCAGCTCCTGCAGACCGAGCTCGATCCGGCGCTCGGCGCGCTTGAGCAGTAGGAGCAAACTGGTCGGCACGGCACCCCCTCGGTCTACGTGGTGGGAAATATAGCTCTTCGCTCGAAGTTCCGCCTCCGATTCGGTCACACTGATCAGGTCGCGGGCAGAGGAGGTGACAGTGCGTCGTACGGACGTGGTCTCGATCGCCTTCGTCGTTCCCCGGCAAGGGCCGACCGGCCTCTACGGACCCTCCTGCCTCGCCTGCGGCCAACTCGCCGTCGAGCAGCTCAACGCCGGCAACGGCATCGCGGGGCGACGGATCGAGCTCGTGTACGTCGATGCCGGCCGCGCGCCGGAGGTGGTCGCGGACGAGGTCGGGCGGCTCGTGGACAGCGGCCGGGTCGATGCAGTAGCGGGCTGGCACATTTCGGCGGTCCGGGTCGCGCTCGCGCGGCGGATCGGCGGGCGGGTCGTGTATGCGTTCGCCGCGATGCACGAAGGCGCTGACGATACGCCCGGGGTGTTCCTGCTGGGGGAGCGTCCGGTCAATCAGTTGCTCCCGGCAGCGGCCTGGTTGCGTGAACATCATGGCGCGCGCCGATGGGTTGTCGTAGGCAACGATTACGTCTATCCGCGAGTGACCGGCTCAGTGGCGCGAGAAGCCTTGCAGGACAAGGGTTCCGAGATCATCCACTCGGCCTATGTTCCCCTCGGTACGTCGGACTTTCGCGGCGTACTGGATGAGCTGCGGACGACGCCGGCCGACGGCGTGATCATGCTGCTGATGGGTCAGGACGCGGTGCACTTCAACCGGCAGTTCGCCCGGGCCGGGCTGAGTGATCGGCTGCTTCGGCTCAGCCCGGCGATCGAGGAGAACACGCTCCTCGGCGCCGGTGCTGGCGCCAACGACGGATTGTTCGCTGCGGCGGCGTACTTCGACGGTCCGCACACGGTCGAGAGTGGCGAGTTCGCGCGGACCTACTACGCCCGGTTCGGGCCGTTCGCGCCGGCGCTGAATGCGGTCGGGGAATCCTGCTACGAGGCGATCCGCTTCCTGGCTCGCCTCGGTGAGATCGCGGGCTCGATCGACATCGGCTCGGTGGCCGCGCTGCGGAGCGGTCATTTCTACGACAGCCCACGCGGCTTGATGCGGCTCGACGGGAACCTGGTCGACCAGGACGTCTACCTCGCCGCCGCCGACGGCCTCGAATTCACCATCCAGGAGCAGATCACCCACATCGGCTGAGGCCTCGGCTGCGACTGATCTGCGCAGCGACAGGACGTATACGTCTGCGACGACGCCTGGGCCGGTGGCTTCCCGCCTGTGACGGCATCTACGTATATGACTACCTCCTGTCCCTCTGCGGGTGAACTCAGGCGAGGTAGCCGTCGGGGCGGATGAGGATCTCGTCGCCGTCGGCCGCGTGGTAGGCGGCGAAGGCGCTGGGGGAGGTGTAGCGCCCTGGCCAATGTCGACGGTGTGCGGGTGGGTGGCCGGGGTGGTGGGGGAGAAGCGGAGGAGGGTTTCGTGCGGCCCGCGGAAAAGGTCGAACAGGCGCAGCTGGTTGCCGTCGGCATCGATCAGTACGGCGTCGGGGGCGCGGTCGCCGGAGGTGATCGGGCGGGTGTCGGTGAGGTCGCGGTAGGAGATGTCGAGCTGTCGGGTGCTCTCCCCGCGGTCCATCGCAGACTCGTCGCCGTCGAGGTGCTTCTGCATCAGGTCCTCGCTGATCGAGCGCCGCGGACCGCTGACACTCACCAACCTCCGGTACGGCGCGGAGCTCCCGCCTGCATGCGGTGACGAGGTGGCCCGTCTGCGAGGTTGGTGAGTGCTGGCGGTCCGCCGGGGTTCCGGTTCACCCCCTCGGGCTGGGCACGGCTGCGCCCGGTCCGGTAAGACGTCTGGTTGCTCGTCGCCGCACTTCATGTGCACTCGTCGGGGGCTTGCACCCCCTGTCGTGCCCTTCAACAAGTTATGACCTGTTCCCGCCCACCGCTTCTTGTTCAAGCCCCCGAGTGGCGGCTGTGGCTGAGCCGGTACGGCGGGGGTGGTTGCTCGCCATTCCGTCTTCGGCCGGGGGCGTGGGCTTGTGGTTGCTCGCCGCCGCGGCCGATTGACAGTGGCGGGTGGCTGGCCTGGGCGCGGGGCTGAGGGGGATGGTGCGCTAGTCGATCGCGTGCCCGTTGTTTGAGCTTCCGGGCTGTGGCTGGGGTCCAGGATCCGCGCTGAGTGGAAACTTCTGGTCGCCATCTGCACAAAATGTTCCACCCAGCGGCTGGGGACGACCGGCGTCGGGCCTGTTCCGCGTTATCGGTGAGTTTTCGGGTCCATGCGCCGAAAAAGTCACCGGTAACGAGCAGGCGGACCCCCAAGCGCGGGGTTGGTCGCGCTAGTTGGTGAGTTTTAGGGACTCGGTGACGAAAATCCACCAATTAGCGAGCCGGGCGGACCGGAGCGTGGGGTGGGTCGCGTTAGTTGGCGAGTTTTAGGGACCCGGTGACGAAAATCCACCAATTAGCGAGGGTTGCCGGTCGCGGCAGTACCCCCAGCACCCCCGGCCCCTGCCATCTGATGGGTTACCCCATGAGGTGGCGGGTTTTGGACTCGCATGCGGGTGCAGAACCCACAAGCTGGTGGGGGAACCCATGAGATGCGGAGGGGGCGGGGGCCTGTGCGGGAGCGTTCGCCACGGTGGGTCACTTTTCAGGCTTCGTTGCTACTGGCGGCAACCGAAGCCCGGAAGCTCAGGCGGCGGCAACTGTGGTCGCCGGCGGATCCATCTCCCTCAGCCACGCGCCGGGCTCAGCCATCCGTCACTGTAAATCGGCCGCAGCGGCGAGCAACCCAAGGCACACATCCCCGGCCGCAGACGGAATGGCGAGCAACCACAAGACGCACGTCTCCGGCCGCAACCGAAGCCCGGAAGCTCAGGCGACGGGAACCGTGGTCGCCGGCGGATCCATCTCCCTCAGCCACGCGCCGGGCGTCAGCCACCCGTCACTGTAAATCGGCCGCAGCGGCGAGCAACCGTAGGCGCACGTCTCCGGCCGCAGTTGGATTGGCGAGCAACCACACGTCGTACATGTCCGGCCGCAGACGGATCGGCGAGCAACCACGAGCCGCGTCCCCGGCCGCTGTCGGATCGGCGGGCAACCACAGTCGTACGTGACTGGCCGCATCGGAGCGGCGGGCGACCGAACGCCGTACGGGACCGGCCGGCTAGTCCTCGGGGGGAGGGGGTTCTTCGGCGCCTTCGCGTTCGTCGCGGTCGGCCCACTCGAGGAGGGGCGCCAGCTTGTACGAGGTGTCGTCGATGGTGGCGTGGAGGTCACCTAGGTCGGCGAAGCGAGCCGGGACCGTGGCGATGGTGAAGGCTTTGGGGTCGACGGTGTCGATCTCGTCCCAGGTGATGGGCGTGGAGACCGTGCCTTCGGGGTTGCCGCGGACTGAGTAGGCGCTGGCGATGGTGTGGTCGCGGGCGTTCTGGTTGTAGTCCACGAAGAGTTTTTTGGGGTCGCGATCCTTGCGCCACCAGGTGGTGGTCACGTCGTCGGGTGCACGCCGCTCCACCTCACGTGCGAACGCGAGTGCAGCCCGCCGTACGTCGCCGAATCCGTACTCGGGCTCGACCCGGACGTAAATGTGGATCCCTGAACCGCCAGACGTCTTCGGGTAGCCCGTCATGCCTAGGTCGTCGAGCACCTCATGTACGACGTGAGCGACGCTGCGGACGCGGTCGAAGGGGCAGTCCGGCATCGGGTCGAGGTCGATCCGCCACTCGTCCGGCTTCTCGGTGTCGGTACGACGGGAGTTCCAGGGGTGGAACTCGACTGTCGACATCTGCACGGCCCAGGCCACGTGGGCGACCTCGGTGACGCACAGCTCGTCGGCGGTGCGGTTGTACCGCGGGAACTTGACCTGGACGGTCTCCATCCACGGCGGTGCGCCGTTCGGTAGGCGCTTCTGATGCACCTTGTCGCCGGAGACCCCGGATGGGAATCGGTGCAGCATGCACGGCCGCTCCCGCAGCGCGCGGACGATGCCGTCGGCCACGGACAGGTAGTAGTTGACCAGGTCCAGCTTCGTCTCGCCGCGGGCAGGGAAGTACACCCGGTCCGGATTCGAGATCCGGACCGTCCGCTCGCCGACCTCCAGCTCAACCGCCGGAGACTTCTCCTTGGCCATGCCCACAACCTAACCGCAGCCACAGACAAACGGCAGTACTACGCCAATCGCGTCAGCCAGCCGCGCGTGTCGGGCACTCGTCCGTACTGCACGTCGAGCAGCGCAGCGCGGATCTTGGCGGTGACCGGGCCGGTCTCCTCGCTGATGGTCAGGTCGCCGTCCGGCCAGGCCAGGCGGCCGATCGGGGTGATGACGGCGGCCGTGCCCGAGGCGAAGACCTCGGTGATCTCGCCGGTCCGGACGCCGTCCTTCCACTCGTCGGCGGAGATCCGGCGCTCCTCCACCTGATGCCCGAGGTCGGCCGCCAGATCAAGCACGGAGGCGCGGGTGACGCCGGCCAGGATCGAGCCGGACAACTCCGGGGTGACGATGCGGCCGTCGGCGTACACGAAGAACATGTTCATGCTGCCGATCTCTTCGAGCCACTTGCGCTCGATGGCCTCGACGAAGGCAACCTGCTCACAGCCGTTCGCGACGGCTTCCGCCAGGCCGACGAGGCTGGCGGCGTAGTTGCTGCCGCACTTGGCTGCCCCGGTCCCGCCTGGCGTCGCGCGCACGGTGGAGGTGGTCAGCCAGATCGAGACGGGCCGGGGGCCAGTGTCGAAGTACGGGCCGGCCGGTGATGCGATGACGCCGAACAGCACCTCGTGGGCAGGCCGCACACTCAGTGCGGCCTCGGTGGCGATCATGTACGGCCGCAGGTACAGGCTGGTCTCACCATCGGTGGACGACGGCACCCACACCTCGTCCACTGTCACCAGTGCTCGGAGTGCCGCAACGAACGCGTCCTCGGGCACCTGCGGCAGTGCGAGCCGTTGAGCGCTCGCAGTGAACCGGGCGGCGTTACGGTCCGGCCGGAACGCCCACACCGATCCATCTGCATGCCGGTAGGCCTTCAGACCCTCGAAAATCTCTTGTGAGTAATGCAGTACGGCGGCGGCCGGGCTCACCCGAAGGGGTGCGTACGCCGTCACCTTCTGGTCGTGCCAGCCGCCGTCGAGCGTCCAGTTCGCCACCACCATGTGGTCGGTGAACTTCAGACCGAAGGTCGGGTTGGCCAGGATGGCCTCCCGTGCCTCGGCACTGGCCGGATCGCTTCGCAGCTCCACTGCAAAGTCCCACACGTCATTCGCCGTCGTTTCTGCAGTCACCCCCGGCACGCTACTCCCGACCGCGGCCCCACGACGACTCGCTGCCCACAGTGCGGCCGGTCCACGCGCGCCGAGCCGTCAGCAGCTCGAGGTCGTGCAGGCCGGTCAGCCCTGGCTCACGCCTGCGAGTGCTGGTCAGCACGCGCTCGGCAGCGGCATACACATACGTCGTGTGCCACTCGTCCGGCAGCTCGATCAGCACGCGCATAGCGGTCGCCAGCGCAGCCGCGCCCTGGCCACTCCCGGTGAAGCACTCGGCCATCGCCAGCTCCAGCAGGGCCCGCTGCTCCAATCTCTCGCTGGGACAGAGCTCCAGTGCGCGCGCGAACATCAGACAACCGGCCGTCCAGTAGCCGAGGCTCGCGCAGACGCTCCCCTCCACCGCAAGCACCTCGTACGGCGTCCAGCCGCCGCCGGTGCTTGCCGTAGGCAACTCGTTGGCGTGGCTGAGCACCTGTGGCAGCAACACGTGTGCCTCGACGACACGATCGAGCTCGGCGAGGACTCGTGCCCGCGCCGAGCGGGCCCTGAGCATCCAGTCCGGACGGAGTGGTTCTTGCTGGGCCAACGTCACCGCCTCGTCGGCCAGCATCAGAAGCTGCGGCAGCGCGCGCCCCTCAGCAAGCCCACTGGTCACCTCGCGACTGAGCACGAGACTGCGCAGCCCGGGCTCGCCGAGTGCTTCGGCCAGCTGTCGGGCGCCCCACCACCAGCGCCTGGCCTCACCGGAGCGCCCGCAGGCGGTGAGGGTCTCCGCGATCGAGAGACTGAGCTCTGTCTGCCGGGTCTCATCCGCTGTCTGCCGTCCGATCTGCAGCGCGCTCAACTCACGCACCAGCTCGGGCAACCGCTGCGTTGCGGGGAGGCACTGCAGACCGCCGAGCCACTCCGCCCAATCCGCCTCGGGGAAGTCAGCTGCCTCCGGGCAAGTGGCCGCCAGTTGCTGCCAGGCGGCGGCCAGTGGATCTGGCTGGACCGCGGGTGCAGTGGGTCGGGGCTTGGGATGGGTCCGGCGATAGGTCTCGGACAGCCGGTCGCCGGTGCCGAGCTCGCCGTCGCAGCGGCGCGCCAGGTCGGCCGATCCCGGGCGCTGGCCGCGCTCCACCTGGGACAGGTAGCTGTGGTCGAAGCCGACGCGGCCGGCGAGTTGGCGCAGGCTCAAGCCGGCCGCCTGCCTGCACTGTCTCAACTGCAGGCCGAACGCCGGCCTGCCGGATGCCGTGATGGATGTGGTTTCGGTCCGGGCCTCGGTCACAGGATCGCCCCCGTTCGTGCTGCGGGCCCTCCGGCCCGCTCGCTGGTACGCCTGGTGGTTGCGGTGCGTGGCGTGAACGCTACAAGGCCTCTCCGACAAAACTGGTGGTGTTGGGCCGGTAGACGTGTGGGCTGCTGTGGGGTGTGGGCTGCTGTGGGGTGTGGGCTGGTTCCGTGGAGGTGTGGGCTGTTCGGGGAGCCCACTGCTCACACCTGGTGGGGCAGGTCGCAGGTGGGCAATTCTTGTTGGCATGAACACGATGCGGCGGCAGGCTCGGCTCTTTCGGCTGGTGCGGCATGCCGACGCCTCCGGGCTGCGGGGGACCGGCACGCTGGCCGAGGGGGTGGAGTGGTCCGACGGCTCCGTTGCGCTGCGCTGGCGTGGGCCTTGGGCGAGCACCTCCAGCTGGGATCGCATCGAAGCGCTCCTCGCCGTGCACGCCACGGACGGGCGCACCTTGCTGCACTGGTGGTCCGACCCGGCTCCGGTGCCCCGAGCCGACACTGCTGTCGTTGCCCCGAGCGCTGCTGTTGACCCGGTGCCGAGTGCCGCGGTGTGGTTGCCGGCGCCTGGGGCGGACGGTTTGTGCTCGCGCTGCGGTCGGTTCTGGCCGTGTCTCAGCTGTGGGCCCTGAGCCTGCTGCGACCGCCCTGACCTGGCGGTTATCGGACAGGGACGGCAACCCGACAGGCCAACGCATTGACCCCGGAGTTATAAAGCCTCTCTACTAAATGCACCCCAACCGCCCCCGGGAGGTCCACCATGCGTTCCTGGCGTTCACGGTTCCTGACTGTCCTCGTCGGATTGCTGCTGGTGGTCGTCGGCGGAGCCCAGACGGCGCAGGCGGCGAACATCCTGACCAATCCAGGGTTCGAGACCGGCTCGCTGAGCGGCTGGACCTGTTCGGGCGGGTCTGTCGTCAGCAGTCCGGTGCATACCGGGGGCTTCGCGCTCAACGGTGCAGTGTCGAGTGGTGACTTCGCCCAGTGCAGTCAAACCGTGACGGTGCTGCCCAATACGGCGTACACACTGTCCGGCTGGGTGCGCGGCTCTTATGTCTACCTGGGCGTCACCGGCGGCTCCTCTACCTGGACGCCGTCAGCTGCGAGCTACACGCAGTTGAGCGTCTCGTTCACGACCACGGCGAGTCAGACGTCCGCCCAGATCTACGTCCACGGCTGGTACGGACAACCGGCGTACCAGGCCGATGACATCAACCTGGACGGGCCGGGCGGTCCCTCCAACCCAGGGGCGCCTGGTGCTCCTGGTGCGCCGAGTGTGACCAGTACGACGAACAGTGCGATCGGACTGAGTTGGGGCGCCGCGACCGGCACGGTCACCGGCTATCGCGTGTACGAGGGATCGACCGTCGTACAGACAGTGACTGGTACGACGGCGACGGTCAGCGGGTTGACGGCGTGCACCAGCCACAGCTACACCGTTGCCGCGTACAACAGTGTGGGGGAGTCTCCCAAGTCAGGTGCGGTGTCCGGGACGACCACTGGGTGTACCAACACCGGGCTGCCGAAGCATGCGTTGATCGGTTACCTGCATGCGAGTTTCGCCAACGGCTCCGGGTATCTGCGGATGGCCGACGTACCGAGTGAGTGGAACATCATCAACCTCTCCTTCGGGGAGCCGACCTCGGCCACGTCCGGAGACATCCGGTTCAACCGTTGCCCGGTGAGCGAGTGCCCGAGCGTCGAGAGCGATGCGGACTTCCTGGCCGCGATCAAGGCCAAACAGGCCGCAGGTAAGAAGGTGCTGCTCTCGATCGGCGGACAGAACGGACTGGTCCAGCTGACCACCGCTGGGGCCCGGGACACGTTCGTGAACTCAGTGAGCGCGATCATCGACCGCTGGGGTCTGGACGGGCTGGACGTCGACTTCGAGGGCCACTCGCTCTACCTGGACCCCAACGACACAGATTTCCGCAACCCGACCACTCCGGTCGTGGTGAACCTGATCTCGGCGCTGAAGTCGCTCAAGGCGAAGTACGGGTCGAAGTTCGTGCTGACGATGGCACCGGAGACCTTCTTCGTGCAGATCGGCTACCAGTTCTACGGTCCGGGCACGAACGGTGGTGACGCCCGCCGGGGGTCCTACCTGCCGGTGATCCACGCGCTGCGGGACTCTCTCACTGTCCTGCACGTCCAGGACTACAACTCCGGTCCCGTGATGGGGCTGGACAACCAGTACCACACCATGGGCGGCGCAGACTTCCACATCGCGATGACCGACATGGTCAAGGCGGGCTTCCCGGTCGGGACCACCGGACAGACGTTCCCCGGGCTGCGGGAGGACCAGATCGCGTTCGGTGTGCCGGCCGCGACCAGTGCGGGTAACGGGTACACCGCACCGGCCGCCGTACAGCAGGCGGTGGACTGTCTGGCCAAGGGCCAGAACTGCGGTGGCTACACCCTGCGGGGCGGCGCCTCACCGGCGTTCCGTGGACTGATGACGTGGTCGATCAACTGGGACAAGTACTACAACTGGGAGTTCCGGAACAGCCACGCCCCGTACCTTGCGGCCCTTCCCTAACGGGAGCCGTGAGCCCGGCCCCGTCGTTCGGTCCGCGCCCCGCCCCCGCGGACCGAACCGGGGCCTGTGGATGATCGCTGCCTGTTTGTGGGTTTTCGCTGGTATCAATGAGGCATGACAGCGTCGACTTCCCGCCCGGTGATCCTCACCGTGGACGACGACCCGGGCGTTTCCCGGTCGATCGCCCGTGACCTCCGCCGGCGGTATGCCGAGGAAAACCGCATCGTCCGGGCAGAGACCCCGGGCCAGGCCCTGGACGCCCTGAAGGAGCTCAAGCTCCGGGGCGAGCCGGTGGCACTCCTGCTGGCCGACTACCGGATGCCCCAGATGTCCGGCATCGAGTTCCTCGAGGCCGCGATGGACCTCTATCCCCTCGCCCGCCGCGTCCTGCTGACGGCCTACGCCGACACGGACGCCGCGATCCAGGCGATCAACGTGGTCGACCTCGACCACTACCTGCTGAAACCGTGGAACCCGCCGGAGGAGAAGCTCTACCCGGTGGTCGACTCGATGCTGGAGCTCTGGAAGTCGACACCGGCGGTGTCGTCCGACGAGACCCGGGTGATCGGCCACCGCTGGTCGGCCCCTTCCTTCGCCGCCCGCGACTTCCTGGCCCGGAACGCGGTGCCGTACCAGTGGCTCGGTGTGGACGACGAGGAGAGCAAGCGGCTGCTCGAAGCGGCCGGTGTGGACGGTTCGACCCTGCCGGTGATCATCACGCCGGACGGGGAGGTGCTGGTCGCGCCGAGCGAGTCGGAGCTGGCCGACAAGGTCGGTCTGGCCACCAACCCGGCAGCTGAGTTCTATGACCTCGTAGTGGTCGGTGGCGGTCCAGCTGGTCTCGGTGCGGCCGTGTACGGCGCCAGTGAGGGGCTGCGGACCGTGCTGGTCGAGCAGGTCGCCACTGGTGGTCAGGCTGGTCAGTCGAGCCGGATCGAGAACTACCTGGGCTTCCCGGACGGGGTGTCCGGTGCTCAGCTCACGGACCGGGCCCGGCGGCAGGCAGTCCGGTTCGGTGCTGAGCTACTGACGGCCCGGCAGGTGGTTGGGCTCGAGACGATCGGTTCGGCTCGGCGACTCAAGTTCTCCGACGGCAGCGAGATCTCTGCCCACTCCGTCATTCTGGCGACCGGTGTGGCGTACCGGCAGCTCGATGCTCCCGGGATGGACGACCTGAACGGCCGCGGCATCTACTACGGCGCCGCCACGACCGAGGGCCCGAGTTGTGCCGGCCAGGAGGTCTACATCATCGGCGGGGCGAACTCCGCCGGTCAGGCCGCGGTCTATTTCTCGAAACATGCGTCACGCGTGCATATGCTGGTAAGAGGTCCCTCACTCGAGGCGACCATGTCGTCGTACCTGATCGATCAGATCGCCGGCATCGACAACATCGAGGTGCACACCTGCACGCAGGTGGTCTCCTGCAAGGGTTCGGAACACTTGGAGCGCGTGACGCTGGTCAACAGTGCCTCCGGGGAGAGCCGGGAGGTGGACACGGAGTGGATGTTCGTGTTCATCGGAGCGGCCCCACGGACGGACTGGCTGCCCGGCGACCTGCTGCGCGACGAGCGCGGCTTCGTGCTGACCGGACCGGACCTGCGTGGACGGCCACCCGGCTGGGCCCTGGACCGCGACCCCTACCACCTGGAGACGAGCATGCCCGGCGTCTTCGCGGCCGGGGACGTGCGGGCCGAGTCCGTCAAGCGGGTCGCCTCGGCGGTCGGTGACGGTGCGATGGCCGTGACCCTGGTGCACCGATACCTGGAGATGCTCTGATGACTGTGGCTGACAACGACACCGGCGAACTCCGCCGGATGACTCGGGACGAGCTGCGCACGCTGTTCCTGTTCGAGGCACTGAACGACGAGCAGCTCGACTGGATCGCGCGCGAGGGGTACGTCATCCACGTCGAGGAGGGGCGGGTCTTCCAGGAGGGCGCGGAGGCGACCTGCTGCTACCTGCTGCTCTCCGGGACGCTCCGGATGTGCAAGCTGCTGCAGGGCGAAGAGGTGGAGACCAACCGCAGCTCCCAGCGCGGTGTCTACGCAGGTGCCTTCAGTGCTTTCTTCGGTGACGAGGAGAGCAACACGTACAACACGTCGATGTACGTGCTGGAGCCGTCGGACTTCTTCGTGATCGACGCCCGGACGATGGCGACGATGATGAACACCTGGTTCCCGATGGCCGTGCACCTGATCGAGGGCTTCGTGATGGGCTCCCGCCGCAGCAACGAGACGATCGGCCAGCGTGAGCGGCTGCTGGCTCTTGGCTCGCTGTCGGCCGGTCTGACCCACGAGCTCAACAACCCGGCGGCGGCTGCGGTCCGAGCTGCGGCGACGCTGCGGCAGCGCGTGGCCGGCATGCGTCACAAGCTGGCGATGCTGGCTGACGGGACGCTCGACGCGACCAAGCTGCACAAGATCGTCGCCATCCAAGAGGATGCGGTCGAGCGCGTGGCCAAGGCCCGCGATATGTCCGTCATGGAGCAGAGCGACGCCGAGGACGAGCTGTCCGACTGGCTGGACGACCACGGAGTCCGTGACAGCTGGGACGTCGCGCCGGTGCTCGCCGCGGTCGGCCTCGACGCCGACTGGATGGAGGGCGTGCGTGGGGCGGTCGGTGACGAGTACCTCGAAGGTGCTGTCCGCTGGCTGATGTACACGATCGACACCGAGTCGCTGATGAACGAGATCGACGACTCGGTCACCCGGATCTCCACGCTGGTCGGCGCCGCCAAGCAGTACTCGCAGATCGACCGAGCGCCGTACCAGGTGGTTGATCTGCGCGAACTGCTGAAGTCGACACTGGTGATGATGTCGGGCAAGCTCGACGGCCTGACGGTCGTGAAGGAGTTCGACCCCGAGCTGCCGCAGATCCCGGCGTACGCCGCGGAGCTCAACCAGGTCTGGACGAACATCATCGACAATGCGGTCCAGGCGATGAACGGCTCCGGCACGCTGACCATCCGCACCCGTCGCGACGGCCAGTACGTCGTCGTCGAGATCGGCGACACCGGACCGGGCATCCCGGCCGACATCCGCACCCGGATCTTCGAGCCCTTCTTCACCACCAAGCCCATCGGCGAAGGCACGGGTCTCGGCCTCGACATCTCCTGGCGCATCGTCGTGAAGAAACACCACGGCGACCTCCGGGTCGACTCCAAGCCCGGCGAGACCTGGTTCAAGATCGTGCTGCCGGTAGATCCCGAGGCAGAGATCCAGGCCCAGGGATCCTTGATCTCCTAGTGACACAGAATTCCGGTACGGCGCGTGGCCGCGGCCGCGCGCTAATCCGGGGCAGCGACCCCGCGCAAGGTGGTCCGCAGGGCGCTGGAGTCTGAACCGAAGACGGCCTGATCGATGTCGCGGGCGATCTTGGTCGCCCGCCGGACGAGGTTGCGCCCCTCGGTGGTCAGTTGCAGACGCAGCATCCGGGCATCGGTGTTGTCGCGCTCGCGCGTGAGCAGGTTGCGTTGTTCGAGGGTGCTGATGACCTTGGAGGTCATCATCCGATCGGTACCGGCCTCGGCGGCGACCTCCTGCTGAGTCGGCGCGGGGCCGACGTGGGCGAGCCACCCGACCGAGGCGAGTAGCAGGAACTGGGTGTGCGTCAGCCCGAGCGGCTTGAGCGCTTCGGATAGCCGTGCACGCCAGGAGAGAGCGGCGTGATGGAGCCAGAACCCGGTCGAGACCGTAGGGCCTGAGTCGGGACGGTCGGGTGTCACGCCGCAGCCAAGCGTCGGCGGGCGATCTCCTGCTCGAGCGCGGACCAGGTGAGGGTCAGGTCCGCTCGGATGCGGCGCCCGAAGTACAGGGCGAACAGCGGAACCAACGGCCCGGTGATGGTGATCAGCTTGTGGCAGCGGATCTGACCAGATCCGGCGGCGGTGAAGGTTGAGGTGCCGCGCATCATCCCGCCGGGAAGCCGGCACTCGGAGCTCCAGCGATGCTCGGGCTCGACCTCGGTGATCGTCCATTCCGTCCCCGGGCCGGATCGTGGTTTCGACCAGCCGATCGAGCCTGCGGCGAAGGGGCCGTCCAGTCGCGCGTCCTGTTCGTGCGGGTCCCAGCTCGGCCAGCCTGCGACGTCGGAGGTGATGGCCCAGACCTCGGTGAGGTCGCCGGTGATGACGCTGTCCGCTTCGATCGTGTACATGCCGAGCTCCAACTGTTGTCGTGACTACAAACCTAGCTGTTGTCGCAACAACAAACAAGACAAGCCGGTGGCGTGGGCTGGATGATCGGGGGATGGCGATTCGGTTTGTGGAGTTGCCGCCCGCGGTGATGGCATCGTTGGTGGCTGGGGATTTGGCGGCGGCTCGAGCTTCGGCTGGGGTCGAGTTGGGTGAGTTGTTTGTCGGTGATCGGGCCAAGTGGCTGTGGGGTTATCGGCTGAAGCAACTGGAGGATGAGCCCGAGGCTGCGGGGTGGATTGCGCGGGCGGTGGTTGCGGAGCCCGAGGGCGTGGTGGTTGGGTACGCCGGGTTTCACGGGGCGCCGGATGAGCGCGGCATGGTGGAGGTCGGGTACACGGTGGATCCGGCGTACCAGCGACAGGGGTATGCGACGGCGATGCTCGGGGCGCTGCTCGAGCGAGCGGCAGGGGAGGCCGCCGTACAGGTGGTGCGGGCTTCGATCAGTCCGAGCAACGTTGCGTCGTTGGCGACGGTGGCGAAGTACGGGTTTGTGCATGTAGGTGAGGAGTGGGACGACGAGGACGGGCTGGAGTTGCTCTACGAGCTGCCCGTCAGATGATCGGTTGGGTCGCTTCGACGTCGGCGATCGCGGCGCGGGTGGCGTTGGTGAAGGCCCAGAACACCGGCTTGGTGGTGTTCTTGCGGTCGGCGCGAGTGTTGGTGCCGAACATCGCTACGCGGAGCGGGGTGGTCAGCTCGAGTTGAGCGCCCGCGCCGAGCAGGGTGCGGTTGGCGAGGTTGGTGGGCTCGTCACCGTTGAGGTCTGGGATCGAGGCGGCGTCGATCGCCCGGATGCCGGCGGCGTTCAATCTGGTCAGCAGCCGCGACTTGAAGGCGTTGTTGCGACCGCCGACCAGCACGGCCTCAGTCCCGTCCGCGAGACCGGCCTGGGCGGCCGTGCATCCGTGCAGACCGACGGCGTTGAGTGAGCCGGCAGCGAGCGCGCGGGCGACGTGGTCGTCGCAGTTGGTCGACGTGACGTGGAGTTCGCCGTTGTTGGATGCGCGGAGGCCCTCGAACATCCAGTAGTCGTGGACCGGGCTGCTCGGCTCCAGCGTGGCGGGGTGATAGCCCGCGATCGCCAGGCAGAGCTCCGACGTACCGGTCTCGATGCCGCCGCCGTGTGGCGCCAGCATCACTGTGCGCTGGACGCCGTACCGCTGGGTCAGGTCGTCGTCGAACCACTCATGCCTGCGGAAGCGCCGCGCGTAGTCGACGCCTTCGGTCAGTGCGGGGTCGGCGTACAGGGCTGTGTTCGACGGATACCTGTCGGCCGCGGCGGATGCCGTCAGCATCCGTGAACCAGCGGCCGCGACCACAGCCATCCCCAGAAAGCCCCGCCGTGAGCTGCGCATCCACCTACTCTGCTGGCCCCGGTACGACGCGGTCCTGGCTGAGCGGCGTGTCGTGTGCGTAAGGACAGGAGGTGTGGCCGATTTCGGGGGTCTTGCGGCCGAGAGTCACGCTCAAACGGGCATATACGTAGACGACTACGTCCTGTCGTTAGGAGACTGAGGGCATGTTCACCTTGGAGCAGGTCGACGAGATTCATGAGCGGTTGGGGAAGGCGTCGACGCTGGGCGCGTTTCTGGAGGCGCTCCGGGAGATCGGGGTGGTCACGAGTGACTCGTACCTGATCGACGGGCACACGACGTACGTCGGCGCGGATGGGCACGAGGTGTCGACCGGACCCGCCCATGAGGTGTTGGAGGTGGCGCCGAGTAGTGACAAGGACGCGTTCCTGGCCGAGCTCAAGCGGGTCGAGGAGGAGTCGGTCGGCTACGTCGAGATGTCGCGGGCGTTCGCCGCGGCCGGGGTCGAGAAGTGGACGTTCGACACGCAGGCGTTGACGATCACTTACTACGACCGCGCCGGCTCGGAGTTGCTGTCGGAGGCTGTTTAGTCAGCGGGAGGAAGACGTCGTCGACGATCGCGCGGATGCGGGCGGGGCCCGGGGGTTCCAGGTGCATCAGCAGGTCGTGGCGGATCAGCTCGAACGGTAGATCCAGTACGGCGTCGGCGAGGTGATCGAGGTCGAGTTCGCCACGGTCGTGGGCGCGTTGGTAGATGGCGCGGGATCGCACGAGCGCCTCGGGATCCATGACCTTGGTGCGGACCTGGGCGGGGGTGAGGCCGCGGCCGACCAGGAAGCCGGAGAAGGTCGCTGCGGTGGCGATCGCGAAAAAGCCGGCCAGGGCATGGCTTGCGGACGCCAGGTAGGCGAGCATGTCCGTGCGTAGGGCGCCGGTGTCGGGGACCTCGATCGGGTTGTCCTTGCGATGGCGTTCGAAGGCGGCGAGGACCAGCTCGTCCTTGTTGGCCCAGCGGCGGTAGAGCACGGGTTCGCTCGTGTGGGCGCGGACGGCGACCGACTCCATGGTCAGTCGCGCATACCCGGTCTCGATCAGCTCGTCCCACGCGGCCGTGAGGAGGGCGGCTTCGAGCTCAGCGCCGTACCGGCGACGGGGTGGAGTCACCCTCTCACCGTAGAAAGGTTTGCCTTTCTTGGCAACTGGGCGTAGAAAGGAATGACTATCTAGAGGGGGATCGGGATGACCGAGGTTCTGATCGTCGGCGCCGGGCCGACGGGGCTCACGCTGGCGTGCGTGCTGGCCCGGGGCGGGGTGCCGTTCCGGCTGATCGAGGCGGCGGCCGAGCCGCAGCCCGGATCGCGGGGGAAGGGGATTCAGCCGCGCACGCTGGAGGTGTTCGAGGATCTCGGCATCGTCGATCGGGTGCTCGCCAACGGACGGGTGGGGATGCCGATCCGCTCGACCGGGCCCGATGGACGGGTCGCGGAGAGCGGTGGTGAGCCGGTCGAGGAGCGGCCCGATCTGCCGTACCAGTTGGGGCTGATCACGCCGGAGTGGCGGATCGAGGAGGCGCTGCGGCTGCGGTTGGCGGAGCTCGGCGGTGCAGTGGAGTTCGGTACGGCGCTCAGTGGGTTCGAGCAGTCGGATGACGGCGTCGCGGCGGTCGTCGTCCGGGATGGTGTGGCGGAGACCGTCGAGGTGAAGTGGCTGGTCGGGTGCGATGGCGGGCACAGCGTGGTCCGGAAGCAGGCCGGGATCGCGTTCGTGGGTGAGACGCTGGACGACGTACGGATGATCGTCGCCGATGTCGCGGTCGACGGGCTGGATCGGGATGCGTGGCAGATGTGGCGGCATCGGGAAGGGATGGTCATGCTGTGCCCGCTGCCCTCGACTGATCTCTTCCAGTACCAGGCGAGTATCGGGCCGGGGCAGGATCCCGGTCTGGAGCTCACCAACCTGCAGGCGACGCTCGAACGGCGTACCGGTCGGACCGATATCCGCCTGAGCGAACCGGAGTGGGTCACGTTGTGGCGGGCAAACATCCGGCTGGTTGAGCGGTACCGCGAGGGGCGCGTGTTCCTGGCCGGCGACGCGGCGCACATCCATTCACCCGCTGGTGGGCAAGGGATGAACACCGGCATCCAGGACGCGTACAACCTTGGGTGGAAGCTTGCGCTGGGTGCGCCACTCGATACCTACGAGCACGAGCGACGGCCGGTAGCGGCCGGCGTACTGGCGTTGTCGAACGCTCGGCTTGCGCAAACCCTTGCAGATAAGGGGATTCCGGTACGGAGCGACGGGGACTCGAAGCAGCTCAACCTCAATTATCGTGGATCCGCCCTGGTGTGGGACGACCGCGATGAGACGGCCCGTTTGCGCGCCGGGGACCGCGCTCCGGATGCGACCGAGCTGATGACTGTGGATGGGGTACGTCGTCTATTCGACCTGACCGGACGTGGTCAGTTCACGCTGCTGAACTTCGGTGCGCACCGGCTGGACGCGACTGGTATCAGGACCCTGCAGGTCGTCGACGAGCCGGTCGAGCCTGGCGACGTTGTCGACTCTGGAGGTCATCTTGCCGATGCGTACGGCGCAGGCGAGCACACGCTGGTGCTGATCCGGCCCGACGGCTACATCGCGTGCATTTCCGATGCCGAGGGCAACCAAGCGAGGATCGTGGCCACGGCCGAAGGGTCCAGGTGTCCGGGGCGCTCGTAGTCGCTCAGAGTGGAGGGCCCGGTGCCGGGGATGAAGAGGTGGTTGGCGTTGTCGAGGATCCTGATGGTGGCCGCGGGGAGGCCTTCGCGCCAGGCGGGGAGGTCGTTGGCGACGGTGACCTGATAGTCGCGGCCGCCTTGCAGGACAAGGATCGGCCGGTCGAGTGCCGCGGCAGTCGCGACGGGGTCGTAGTCGCGGAGCTCCAGCCAGAACGAGGGTGGGGCGCCGAAGGGTAGGTCTGCGGCTGGGGTGTCGAGGCTGAGGTCGGGGCTGTCGACGACGGCGGCTTGGCGGATGAACTGGTCGACCAGTTCATCGGTGACGGCCTCGGGGTTCGTGGTGCGCAGGTAGCGCATGACGCGGACGCAGGCGTGCTGCATGGGTTGGGTATCGCCGGCCATGATGACGAGGCCCGCGACCCGTGGTTCCTCGGTGGCGATCAGGGGCGCGACCTTGCCACCCATGCTGTGGCCGACGAGGAAGACCTGGTCGACGTACCTCCGCAGCAGCCGCACCGCGGCCACGCCGTGCGGCACGTACTCGGCCGACATCGTGAACCCAGGTTCGCCCATCAGTTCGGGGTGGCCGGTGGTGAACTTGTCGAACCGCAGGACGGTGACGCCTTGGGATGCGAGGCCCCACGCCAGGTCCTTGAGTGGTTTGTTCGGGCCGCTGGTCTCGTCGCGATCGAGCGGCCCGCCGCCGGTCAGGAGCACGACGCCCCGGCCGGTTGGAGTCTGCGGCAGCGTCAACGTGCCGCCGGTACGGCGGTCGGCGGCGTCGAGGGTGATCTCCTCCTCGGTGAAGGACGTTGGATCGGCGTACGGCGGTGGTGTCCAGTCGGTCATCTCTAACCTTTCTCAATGTTTGAGAAAGGTAGCATGGCGTGAGAATGTTGCGCCATGGGTCCACTCGAACTCCTCGGGCACCCGGTCCGGTTGCGGATCGTGCACGCGCTGCGCGGCGGCCGGCTGCTGACGACGGCTGAGCTCGGTGAGCGCATCGCGGACGTTTCGAAGGCGACGCTGTACCGGCATGTCGATCTGCTGCTCGACGGCGGGATCCTCGAGGTGGCCGAGGAACGGCGAGTCCGCGGGGCGACCGAACGCCGCTACCGGCTGCGGGCCGACCGGGCCTCGATCACGCCGGAGCAGGCCGCCCAGGTGAGCCTCGAGGATCATCGACAAGGGTTCGTGGCGGCGGCCGCCGTACTGATCGCGGAGTTCAATGCCTACCTCGATCGGCAGGGAGTCGACCCGGTGCGGGATCTGGTCGGCTACCGCCAGCATGCGGTGTGGCTCAGCCCGGACGAGGTGCTGCAGCTGATCGCGGGAATGCGTGCGGCGATCCTGCCCATCTTGGTGAATGAGGCTGCTCCGGATCGTGCTCGCTACTTGCTCAGTCCGATCCTGTTTCCGGTCGAGGAGCCTCCGGGTGACGAGTAACTGCAGCGGCCGGCGTGGACTTGGAATCTTTGGCCGAGCGGCTCCTGCATGCCGGTGAGTTGGTCGGGGCGACCGATGGGCGTGAGCAGTGGCGGTGTGGTTGCTGGCGGGGCTCGTGCGGTACCGCCATACCTGGGCGAGGCGGACCTCCACCACCCACTAACCGCCTCGGATTGCCATCGGGGCGGTGCTGGTGAGCGTGAAGAGCTGCGGGGCCGCTGAGTTGGTGGGTGGTGGCGGTCCGCTTTAGCGGAGGGCGGTGCCTTGGGCGTGGGTGAGGAGGGTCAGGTCTTGGCGGGTGGGGAGGGATTCCCAGTCGCCGAGGGCGGTGACGCAGAAGGCGCCTGAGGTGGTGGCTCGGGTGAGGCGGTCCGCGGGCGGCAGATTGTCGAGGGTGGCGGAGAGGTAGCCGGAGACGAAGGCGTCGCCGGCGCCGATGCTGTCGACGACGGTGACGGGCAGGGCCGGGCTGTGGCGGGTACCCGTGGTGGTGTGCGACCAGGCGCCTTTGCTGCCGGCGGTGACGACTACCTCGTTGGCGGTCTTCAGGAGGTCGGCGACGGGGTCGTCCGCGGTCGTGAGGATGTCGAGCTCGTCGTCAGAGGCGAAGATGGTGTGGACGTGAGGGAGTAGCTCACGGAGCGCGGTGGCTGCTTCTTCGCGCGACCAAAGGCGTGCTCGATAGTTCACGTCCAGAGAGACCTGTACGCCGTTCGCCGCCGCAGCCTGTACGACGGCCAGTACGGCGGCGCGCGTGGTCTCGGAGAGGGCCGGGGTGATGCCGGTGACATGGAGGAGCCGCGGCTGGACTGCCTCCAAGGCCTTGGTGCATTCGGCCGCGGTGAGGGTGGAACCGGCGGAGCCGCGGCGGTGGTAGCTCACGCGGGTGATGTCGTGCGACGGCTGGTCGAAGGCGATGAAACCGGTGAAGTCTGTGTCGGAGAAGCGGATCCAGTCGGTGTCCACGGCTTCGGCCCGGAGCGTGCGCTGGATCAGTCGGCCGGGTTCATCGTTGCCCACAGCACCTAACCAGGTGGCGGTGTGACCGAGACGGGCCAGGCCGATCGCGACGTTGGTCTCGGAGCCCGCGATGGACAGATGCGCGTCGCCCCCGAGGCGCATGGCGCGCGGCGTACGCAAGGAGACCATCGTCTCGCCGATGGTGAGCAGGTCGGTCATCGCTGGCTCCGGGATCAGACGTCGAGGAAGGCTTTGGCGCGGTCGGCGAGATCCGCGAGGGATCCGCCGCTCCCCGCGTCGCCGAGGAGAGGGGAACCGACGCCAACGGCGAGAGCGCCGGCGGCCAGGTATTGCGGGGCCGACTCGGCGTCTACGCCGCCTACGGCGATCAAGGGGGCGTGGGGGAGGGGCGCGGCCAGTTCGCGGAGGTAGGAGGGGCCGTGGACTTTGGCGGGGAAGATCTTGATGGCGGTGGCGCCGAGGTCGAGGGCGGCCACTACCTCGGTGGGGGTCAGCGCTCCGCAGAGCAGCGGGAGGCCGAGGGTGACGGCTCGGTGGGCGCCTTGGGTGATGGCGGGGGTGACGACGAAGGTGGCGCCGGCGGCGGCTACCTGGTCGGCCTGGGCAGGGGTGAGCACGGTGCCGGCGCCGATCAGGATGCTGGAGTCGTGGTCGGAGCGGGCCTGGGCGATGGCTTCGACGGCGCCGGGGGTGGTGAGGGAGATCTCGAGGGCGGTGATGCCGGCGGCGACCAGGGTGTCGACGCAGTCGAGGGCGCGTTCGGGGGAGTCGGCGCGGATGATCGCGAGGATCTTGCGGCGGCGGAGTTCGGCTAGCAGGTCCATGAGGACTCCTGGAGACATAGGACGTCTGATGTGCTCTGGTTTGCGGTGCGAAAAGGAGCTAAATTACTGCGAGAACAGCCATTGAGGTTGTTTACTTTCAATTCATGTGGAGGCATCCGCCCATGCCCAAACGACTTTCCCTGCTGTTGGCCGCGACGCTGTTGGTACCAGCGTTCGCGGTCCCGGCGCAGGCCGACAACCAGCCTGCCGCGATCACGCAGACCGTGCTCTTCAACAAGGGGGACGCCGGTTACGGCTGCTATCGCATCCCCGCCATAGTCAAGACGAAGACGGGTGCGCTGCTCGCGTTCGCAGAGGCCCGGCGAACGTGGTGCGACGACTCGCAGGAGATCGACCTGGTGCTGAAGCGGTCGGACGACGACGGCCGGACCTGGTCGGCGGCGACGACCGTGCTGGCAGGCAATGACACCGACCCGAACGCACCCGTGACCCGTGGCAACCCGGTACCGATCGTCGACCAGGAGACCGGCCGGATCGTGCTGCTGACCACGATGGACCCCGGTACGTCGAGTTACCCGCGGACGCCGTACGTGCAATTCAGTGATGACGACGGCGCGACGTGGAGCAAGGCCACGAACATCGGCAGTCAGATCGACGACCCCGCTTGGGGTTGGTATGCGACCGGGCCGATGCACGGCATCCAGTTGACGCGGGGTGCGCATGCCGGCCGGATGGTTGCCGGGACCAACTACGACATCGACGGGAAGGACGCCGGCCAGCTCGTCTACAGCGACGACAAGGGCGAGACCTGGCACAAGGGTGCGACGGATTTGCGGACCGACGGTCAGGTTCCGCAGGAGATCAGTGTGGTGGAGAAGGTCAACGGCGGGGTTCTCGCGATGGCGCGGAACAACGCCGGCGGCCCGGGTGCGAGCCGGATGACCGCGGTCAGCAACGATGGTGGCGAGACCTATGCCGCGCCGTACAAGACTGTGGACGGATTGACGACGCCGACCGTGCAGACCTCGGTTCAGCGGTTGCGGGCGGTTGATCAAGGCGACAAGTACAACCGGATTCTGTTCGCCGGGCCTGCTGATCCGGAACGCCGTCGCTACATGACGATCCGCTCCAGCTTCGACGAAGGCAACACCTGGCAGACCGTTGCCGAGGGCACCCGAATCACCAGCGACTGGTCCGGATACTCGGACATGGCGATCCTCGACACCGGCGAGATCGGGTTGCTGTATGAGGGTGGGCCGGTCGACGCGCGGGACCAGATCCGGTTCGCGCGGTTCACCGAGAACGACATCGGCCACCCGGATGCGCCGCTCGGTGCGACGACTCCGGACGTGTCCGGGCTCGGCAACAACAGTTACCTGCGCGGCGGTACGACGTCGGTCGCGGGCAAGTTCGGTCAGGCGCGGGACCTCGATGGGGTCGACGACGCGATCCAGCTCCCGTTCGCCGAATCGCTGGCGGTCGGGGCTGGGGACTTCACTGCGATGACGTGGATCAAGTACGGCGCCACTACCGGGAACCACGCGATCTTCTGGGGCTACAACATCAACGAGTACTCGCAGTTCTGGCTGCGCGCCGAGCCGGGGGACAGCCGGATTCGTGGGCTGATCACCACCGGTGGCAAGACTGCTGTCGTAGCGACAACCAAGGCGTACAACGACAATGCGTGGCATCACGTGGCCCTGCAGCGGAAGGCCGGGACGCTGGCGATCTGGGTCGACGGCGCGCAGGTCGCGTCCGTTGCCTCGCCCGAGGGATCGGTCAGTCCGGGGCGGCCGTTCAAGATGTTCGTCGGGCAGCGGATCGACGGCGCGCATCACTTCGACGGCTCGATGGATGAGGTCCGGATCTACAAGCGGGCGCTGACCGCGGCGGAGATCGGCAGCATCCGCACCTCCAACAGCACGACGGTGCCGAACGTCGTACTGGACCTGCCGCTCGGCTGACATCACGCTGGCCTGGCGGAGAGGGTCAGCCGCCAGGCCAGTTCACCACTCGCCGGTACGACGGCCGCGTCGCCGGGGCCTGCTTCGGCCAGGTCGAAGACGCGGCCGAGCATGGGCTCGACGCCGAGACTCCGGTACGGCGCTCCGTCCGGAACGCCGGCCAGGTTCCGCCAGAGCGCGGTGGAGACTGGTTGCCCGGGGCAACTCAAGATCAGGGTGAGCTCGGTGTCGCGATCACGCACGGTCGCTCGTGGGCAGTCGACCAGCATCGCGCCAACCGCCGTACCGTCTGTTGGTCCGTAGGTATCCAGGCCGAGTGCCGGCCACGAAGCGGAGACCCACGGGGCGTCGGCCGGCCAGCCACCAAGTAGTTGGGCGGCTTCGGGATAGAGGCGGCACTCACTCGGCTCGGCGGAGATGGTGGCGCCGACCGCACAGTCCAGCAAGGCATGAGCCGCCCAGATGAACCGATACCCAGCTGGCGCGGTTAGTTGGTAGTCCACGGTGACTGTGTCGCGCCCCGTAGTGAATGTGCGCGTCAAAACCGTGTTGTCGTAGGCAACCGACTCGGACCAAGGCTGGTTCCACAACCCGCCGTGGTCGGGCGTGCCGCGAACCGTGGGAAAGCACTCGTCCAACCCACCCGCGTCCGTGAACGCGGTGTGCCCAGTACGCGGTCCGTCGAGCAGACCCGGACCGGCCCACAACCACTCCCGGTCGGCCAGCCACAACGAGGTCCACCGCCCGCCATCGGCGGCATCAATCGTCACCATTCGGCGAAGGTGCCGTCTTCTTGGGTCCAGACGGGGTTGCGCCACGCATGGCCGGTCTTGTCGGCGGTTCGGACTGCTTCTTCGTCGACGGTGATGCCTAGGCCGGGCAACGGGTTGTACTCGGCGTGACCGTTGACCCAGGTGAAGGGGGTGGGGTCTACGACGTACGACGTGAGGTCGCTCGACACGTTGTAGTGGATGCCTCGCGACTGTTCCTGGATGAGGAAGTTGGGGGTGGCGAAGGAGACCTGGAGGCTGGCGGCCAGGGAGATCGGGCCCAGCGGACAGTGCGGCGCCAGCATGGCGCCGTGGGTGTCGGCGAGGGAGGCGATGCGGCGGAGTTCGGAGATGCCGCCGGCGTGGGAGACGTCGGGTTGGACGACAGCGATGCCGGCGTTCAGGGGTGCGACGAACTCGGAGCGGTTGTAGAGGCGCTCGCCCAAGGCGACTGGGACGGTTGAGCTGCTGACGACGTCGGCCAGGTGGAGCATGTGCTCCGGCAACACTGGCTCTTCGACGAACATCGGTTGCAGGTCCTCGACGGCGTGCAGGATGCGGCGCGCGCCGGCGACGCCGACGCGGCCGTGCAGGTCGATGGCGACGTCGCGATCGTCGCCGAGGGCGGAGCGGGCTGCCGTGAGGCGCGCGACGATGTCGTTGATCTCGGCAACGGATGGTGAGGGCGAGATGCGGCCGCTGCCGTTCATCTTCACGGCCGTCATCCCGGCCGCGACCTGTTCGGCGACCTGGTCGGCCACGGCGGCGGGTTCATCGCCGCCGACCCAGGCGTAGACGCGCGCCCGGTCACGGACCCGACCACCGAGCAGGGACGACACGGGAGCGCCGTACACCTTGCCGGCGATGTCCCACAGCGCGTGGTCCAGCCCGGCGACCGCGGATGACAGCACCGGGCCGCCGCGGTAGAAGCCGCCCTTGGTGAGGATCTGCCAGTGCCGCTCGATCTGCAGCGGGTCCTGGCCGATCAGGTACTCCGACAATACGTCGATCGCCGCCCGGACGACCTCCGCGCGACCTTCGACCACCGGCTCGCCCCAGCCGACGACGCCGTCGCTGGTCTCGATCCGGCAGAACAGCCAGCGCGGCGGGACCAGGAACGTCTCGATGCGTTCGATCTTCATTTGCCCCGCACCTCGTGCAGGTCCTCGGCGGCCTTGGCCAGCAGCTTGCGCATCGCTTCCTCGGCCGCGACGGGGTCGTGCGCCCGGATCGCTTCCAGGACCCGGCGGTGGCTCGGTACCGGGTCGTCGGACGGTTTCACCTTGTGGACAAGGCGATCTCGATCGGCCAGGCCGGTCTCCATGATCACTTCCATCTTGGTCAGCAGTTCGTTACCCGTTGCCGCGAGCAACGCTCGGTGGAAGGCGAGGTCCGCGGCGACGGCGGCGTGGTCGTCGGTGGCCGACTCCATCGCTGCCATCGCAATGTCCAAAGCCTCCAGATGCGAGTCCTTAGCCCGTACGGCGGCCAGTCGCGCGGCCGCCGGCTCGACGATGCCACGTACTTCGTGCAGCTCCTCGAGCAGTTCGGGCCGCACGTCGGAGTCGCTGAAGTGCCAGCGGATCATGTCCGGGTCGAGCAGGTTCCAGTCCGTCCGGGGCCGCACGAACGTGCCGCGCTTCTGCCGCGCATCGACCAAACCCTTGGCGGTCAGCACCTTCAGCGCCTCGCGGACCGCCGTCAGGCTGACCCCCAGGTCGGCCTGCAGATCGGGCACGTTGATGGTCGCGCCCTCCGGGATCGTTCCCGACAGGATGCGCTGCGCCATCTCCTCCACGATCTGTCCGTGCAGTCCCCGTTGGATCCCCGCCACGCTGCTCTCCCTCATGCCGAATCCTTCGCAGCGGACCAGCCGCCGTCGACCACAATGCTCGCGGCGGTGACGTATGACGCCTCCGCCGACAGCAGGAATGCCACTACCTGTGCCACTTCATCGGGCTGCCCGAGTCGCCCAGCCGCCGTCGCTTTCGCACTGCGCGCCAAGTCCTCAGGCCCGTACCGATCCCACGCGGCGGTCTTGATCGGCCCCGGCAACACCGAGTTCACCCGGATCGAACCGCCGTACTCGACACCCAGTTGCCGGGCCAGCGCAACCAGTGCCCCCTTGCTCGCCGCATAAGCAGCATGCCCCGGGATCCCGGCCAAGGCGTGCACCGACGACACCAGTACGACGGATCCGTCGCGCGCGGCCAAGTCGTCGTACAGGCTGCGGAAGCCGAGGAACGCGGCGGTCAGGTTCACGTCGAGTTGGCGCTGCCAGGAGGCCGGCGTCATCTCGTGGGCCGGCCGTACGTCGGAGATATAGGCGTTGCTGACGAATCCGTCGATCGGTCCGAGCTCGTCGCGGCCGCGCGACACGACCTCCGCCCAGGTGTCGGGTGAGGTCACGTCGCCGACCACGCTGAGCGCCTTGCCCGGCACCTCGCGCGACGGGTGGATGTCCACCTGCACCACCTTGGCGCCCTCGCTCAGGGCGCGCTCGGCACACGCCGCGCCGATTCCCGACGCGGCACCGGTCACCACGATCACCCGCCCAGCCAGCCGCACGCGCGCCTCCTCCACAAGCCCATCCCCACCCAAGCATGCGGACAGGCACGTTCCAACGATGAACGAGGCACCAGTTGACCGTGATCGGCTGATCACGTCAAGCGATTTGCTCGTAATTTACGAATTAATATTGACACCTGTGTTCGCTCGCCGCAAGATCGTCGGCAACACACCACTCCCTCGACTGGCAAGCCGGCCGAGCAGATCTCAGGAGTTCAGGCATGACGGGTCTGGCAGCAGATCGACGTACTTTCCTCAAGGGACTCGGGCTGCTCGGCGCGGCCGCTCTGGTGCCCGGATGCGCGACCAATGCGCCGAGTCCGGGGAGCGGCGGTGCGAGCAGCGGGGCAACTGGTGAGCTCTCGCTGCAGTCCAACCTGTCGGCCGAGCAGGCCAAGGGCGCGATGGAGAAATTGGTTGCCGCCTACAACAAGACCGGTGGCGCGCAGGTCAAGCTCAACACGGTGGCTTCCGAGATCTACCGCACCCAGCTCCCGACGTACCTGACTTCCGCCAACCCGCCGGACGTCTACACCTGGTACGCCGGTTCGGTCGCGGACTCGTATGCGAAGAAGGGCCTGCTGCTCGACGTGTCGAGCGTTTGGGAGGGCCTGGGCAACTACCCGAAGTCGATGCAGACCCTGTCGACGAGCAGCTCCGGCGAGAAGATCTTCGTGCCGACCAGCTACTACTGGTGGGGCATGTTCTACCGCAAGTCGAACTTCGCGAAGTGGGGAGTCACCCCGCCGAAGACGTGGGACGAGTTCCTGGCAGTCTGCAAAACCATTCAGAGCAAGGGCGTTCCGCCGATCGGCATCGGCCTCGGCGACACCCCGTGGGTGGCCTCGGCCTGGTTCGACTACCTGAACATCCGGATCAACGGCGCGCCGTTCCACCGCGACCTGCTGGCCGGCCGCGGCCGTTTCGACGACCCGAAGGTGAAGGCGGTCTTCACCAAGTGGCAGGAGGCGCTGCCGTACTTCGACCCGAAGGGCAAGTCGTTCCCCTTCCAGGAGGCGACCTCCGCGCTGCTCGGCGGCAAGACCGGGATGTTCCTGATCGGCACCTTCTTCGCGGACTCCGCGCCGAAGGACGCCCTGGACGACATCGACTTCTTCCAGTTCCCGATCATCGACCCCGCCGTACCGGTCGCCGAAGAGGCGCCGACCGACGGCTACTTCGCGTCGAAGAAGGCCAAGGACCCCGACGGCGTGAAGAAGTTCATGACCTGGCTGGCGACGGCCGAGGCGCAGGAGATCTACGTCCAGAGCTCCTCCGGTACGGCGATCCCGGCCAACCCGGACGGTAAGTCCGCCGACACCCCGCTGGTGAAGAAGGGCAAGGCGATGATCGAGAGCGCCGCCGAGCTCACCCAGTTCTTCAACCGCGACTCGAGCGACGCGCTTCAGCCCACTGCGGATGCCGCGCTGACCAAGTTCCTCGACAAGCCGGACCAGATCGACAAGATCCTCAAGGACTGGCAGGCCGCAGCCGAGAAAGTCTTCAGGGCGTGACTGTTGCAGAAGCGGTGGCTACCTCCGACCGGCCTGCTCACCAGGCCGGCGGCGGTGGCGATCGCCGTACGAAGAAGGCGTGGAAGGTTTCGCCGCTCATCCTGGTGTTTGTGTTCGTGCCGTTCGTGGTGGAAGCGGTGTGGGTGTTCTGGCCGGCGTTGCAGGGGTTCTGGCTGGCGCTGACGCACTGGGACGGATTGTCGGCACCGACGTTTGTTGGCTTCGGCAACTTCAAGGACATGGCGTCCGACCCGATCTTCCTGACAGCGCTGAAGAACACGGCGATCTGGCTGGTGCTGTTCGGCGGGCTGAGCGTCATCGGCGGATTCGGGATGGCGTTGCTGTTGCAGCGCGAACGGCGTGGCGTCGGCATCTACCGGGCCGCGTTGTTCACGCCGGTTGTGTTCTCGCTGGTGGTGACCGCGCTGATCTGGCGCGTCTTCTACCAGCCCGATGGACTGGTCGATTCCGTTCTGCGCGGGGTCGGTCTCGGCGACTTCATCCGGCCGTGGCTGGCTGACCCCGACACTGCCCTGTACGCCGTGATCCTGCCGGCGTTGTGGCGGCAGATCGGCTATGTGATGGTGCTGTATCTGGCCGGCCTGAAGGCGGTCGACCCGGCGCTGTATGAGGCGGCCAAGGTCGATGGTGCATCGGCCTGGCAGCGGACGCTCTATGTGACGATCCCGCAGTTGAAGGGCGTCAACTCAGTGGTGCTGTCGGTGATCGTGATCGACTCGCTGAGATCGTTCGACATCGTCTGGTCGATGACGAAGGGCGGTCCGTACCACTCGTCCGAGCTGCTGAGCACGTACATGTACTCGACCGCGTTCCAGTCGACGCAGCTCGGCTACGCGTCGGCGATCGCCGTGGTGATCTTCATCCTCGCGCTGGCCGTGATCCTCGGCTACTTGATCCGAGCTTTCCGGGAGGAAGCGTGAACCGCCTGAAGACGGCCGGCTACCACGTGTCCATGGGGCTGGTGTCGTTCCTGTGGATAGCGCCGATCCTGTGGGTGATCGTGATCTCGTTCCGGAGCTTCGACGATGTCGCAGCGAACGGGCTCGGATCGCTGCCGCACTCGTTCACGTTCTCGACGTACAAGCAGGCTTGGGAGGATGCGGACGAGTTCCGGGCTTTGATCAACAGTCTGCTGGTGACGATTCCGGCGGTGCTGCTGAGTCTCGGGCTGGCGTCGATCGCGGCGTACGGGCTGGCGCGGTACAACATCCCGTTCCGGCGGACGGTGTTGTTGCTGATGTTGATGGGCAACCTGCTGCCGCCGCAGATCCTGCTGATCCCGATCTCGCGGTTCGTGGAGTTGATCGGGTACTACGACACGCTGATCGCGTTGATCGCCGTGCATGTGGGGTTCGGGCTCGGGTTCTACACGTTCGTGCTGCACGGGTTCATGCGGGACCTGCCGCGGGAGATCCAGGAAGCGGCGACGATTGACGGCGCCGGGCCGGGGAAGATCTACGCGAGCGTGATCCTGCCGTTGACGCGGCCGGCGATGGCGGCGCTCGGCGCACTGTCGTTCACCTGGATCTTCAACGACCTGCTGTGGTCGATCACGGTGATCCGCTCCGGCGAGAAGATGCCGGTGACGCCCGCGTTGCTGGGTCTGCAGGGGCTGTTCGTGTCATCGTGGAACGTCATTGCTGCCGGCACCGTGATCGCCGCCGTACCGACGGTGGCGGTGTTCCTGCGGTTCCAGAAGCACTTCGTCGGGGGATTGGCGATCGGAGCCGTCAAGTGAAGACCTGGACGTTGCGCGGAGCAACCACCTCGTACGTCGTCGGTGTCCCCTCGGATGGCGAATGGGCTCAGCTGGTTGCCTGGGGCCCACATTCCGTTGCCGACGGCCCGTCGGTGGTCGCGCCGGTGGGCACGGAACACTTCCTCCCGCGCGCAGACGTGGAGCCCCTCGAGTACGCCGTCCGCGGTGTCCGGTACGCCGGCCCGGTGGACCTCGTGGTGAGCGGACCCGATGGGGTGGATGAGCTTCGACCAGTCTTCACTGAGGTGGTTACGGGGGAAGACAGTCTGGAGTTGGTGTTCGTCGATTCCGTTCGTGGTGTGCGGCTCTCGCTGCACTACCGCGTTGAGGGTGATGCGGTGGAGCGGTGGGTTGCTGTGAGCAACGGTGGGGGCGATGTGCTCACGTTGCATCGGCATGACTCCGCCGGGTTCACGATGCCTGGTGGGAACACGGTGAAGTACCTGTGGGGCGAGTGGAACTCTGAGTTCCAGCCGTCCTCCATCACGTTGGACCGTGGCCGGTTCACGGTGGGGAGTGCGCAGGGGATCACCGGGCACTCGTACTCGCCGTACCTGGTGGTTGACGGGGATGTTGCCTACGGCGTGCAGTTGGCGTGGTCCGGGTCGTGGGAGATGAGCGCGGAGGCGGACACCACGGGGATGCTGCGCGTGCAGGCCGGTCGGGTCTCGTCCAGTCAGGGATTGCAGTTGCAGCCGGGGGAGACGTGGACTTCGCCCAAGGCGGTGGGGGCTTGTAGTGCGGAAGGTACCGACGGGCTCGCGCGGGTGTTCCACGACTACGAGCGGGCACGGTCGCGACGTCGTACGCCGAAGGTCCTTTACAACTCGTGGTTCGCGACCGAGTTCGACATCCGGGCCGAGCACCAGTTGGAGCTAGCCCGTCGAGCCGCGGGGATCGGCGTCGAGACCTTCGTGGTCGACGACGGGTGGTTCACAGGGCGCGTGGACGATGCCGGTGGGCTCGGGGACTGGCAGGTCGACCCGGCCAAATTCCCGGACGGGCTGGACACCTTCATCGCGCAATTGAAGGAGCTCGGGCTCGACTTCGGGTTGTGGGTGGAGCCCGAATCGGTCAACCCGCGGTCGCGGCTGGCGGCCGAACACCCGGAGTGGATTCTGCGGACCCCCGACCGCGAACCCGTGCTGGTCCGGAATCAACTGCTACTGGACTTGAGTCGTGATGATGTAACTGCATTCGTTTCGTCAACACTTGATCAACTGTTGTCAACGTATGACATCTCCTACCTGAAGTGGGATGCGAACCGGCCGCGGCTCGACAGTGGAGATCAGCGCCGTGATCTCGACGGTCGCGTCGTGGCGAACCTGTACGCCGTACTCGACCGGCTGCGGGCCGAGCACCCCGACGTGATCGTCGAGGGATGTGCCGGCGGGGGTGCCCGCGTCGACCTGGGGATGGCGGCACGTGTGGACGCGTTGTGGCCGAGTGACAACACGGCTCCGCTGGATCGGCTCAGGATTCAGCAAGGGTTCCGGACCGGGTTCGCGCCGCATCTGATGAGCTCGTGGGTGACTGATGCCGAGGGCACCCATGACGGGCGGGAGCGCTCGCTCGATTTCCGCTTCCATGTCGCGATGGCCGGCGTACTGGGGATCGGAGCGGACCTCTCACGGTGGACCGATCTTCAGTTGAAGACCGCTGCCCGGAATATCGAGCAGTACAAGGACATTCGCGACCTGGTTGTCGAGAGCAAGGTCTATGGATTGGAGTGCGGCGTCCAGTACGTCGGCGCCACGCGATCCGTGGTGTTCCTGTGGGAGACCGGCGACGGCAACGTGCGCGGCACCCTGCCGACACGACCGCGGCGGGTCCCGTTGGCCGGTCTCGATCCGGCGAAGAACTACCGGGTGGGGAACGAGACCCTCCCGGGCAGCTATCTGCTGCAGGTCGGTGTCACGTTCGACGGCACCACCGACTCGCTCTGCTTGGTCGTCGAACCGATCGACTGACCACCCCGTTCCGCTCAACGGCAGTGCTCTTCAGTAAGGGGAAAACATGAGGCGATACCTGGGTGGGGTGATCGCGGCGGCCCTGGTGGCCGGCGCGTTCGCGACCACCACGACGACCGCGGCTGTGGCGGCTCAGGCTGCGGCCGGTATCACAGCCCCGGTACTCAGCCCGACGCCGTACATGGGCTGGAACACCTACTACGGTCTCGGTGGCGACTTCACCGCGGACACGATCAAGTCGGTCGCGGACTCCTTGGTCAGCCGCGGTCTGGCCAAGGCCGGGTACGACGTCGTCTGGCTGGACGGTGGCTGGCAGGCTGACCAGTCGCGGAGCGCGGCGGGTGACCTGGTGGCCAACCCGGCGAAGTTCCCGGACGGGTTGAAGCCGGTGGTCGACTACATCCACGGCAAGGGCCTCAAGGCCGGGATCTACACCGATGCCGGACCGTACATCCCGGGCAAGTGCGGGCTGGGCAGCGGCGGGTACTACCAGCGCGATGCCGACCAGTTCGCGGCGTGGGGCTTCGACGCGGTGAAGGTCGACTACCTGTGCGGGATCGCGGCGAACCTCGACCCGAAGACGGTGTTCACCGAGTTCGCGCAGGCGCTGCGGAACAACGCGAGCCACCGGCCGATGATCTTCAACCTGTGCAACCCGGTGACCTCGCCGGACTGGGGCAACTACCCCGAGTCGCAGCAGTCGATCAACTCGTGGACGTACGCGCCGGGGATCGCGCAGTCATGGCGGACCTACACCGATGTCGGGTTCCAGGGCGACATCAAGTTCAAGGACGTGCTGCGCAACTACGACGCGAACGCGCGGCACCCGGAGGTCGTGAAGCCGGGCGCATTCAGTGACCCGGACTATCTGGCGCCGGAGCTGGGGATGTCGGATGAGGAGTTCCGATCGCAGCTCACCTTGTGGGCCGTGGCTGCTGCCCCACTCGTGGTCGGTAGCGACGTGCGGAAGCTGAGCGCGACCACGGTCTCGATGCTGACCGATCCCGACGTACTGGCGATCAACCAGGACAAGGCCGCGGTCCAGGCAGTGCGGGTTGGCGCTGCTGGTACTACGGAGACGTGGGTGAAGCGGCTCGCGGATGGAAGCCGAGCTGTCGTGCTGCTCAACCGTGGCGACAGCGCCAAGACTCTGACCACGACTGCTAAGGCTGTTGGTCTGAGCGGCGCGCGGTTCACGCTGAAGAATGCGTGGACGAACAAGGTCACTGAGAGCGCGGGGACGATCAGCGCGGCGGTGCCGGCGCACGGTACGGCGCTCTTCCGGGTCTCGCCGAGCGTCGGTCTGCCGGGCGTATCGCACGTGACCGCTGGGATCCCGCAGGTCACCAAGGTCGGCACGGACGCCCAGCCTGAAGGTGCAGCGCCGGTCGTTGCCGGTGGCGACGAACTGACCGTGCAGGTGAACGTCCGCAACGACGGTCTCCTCCCGGTCCTGAAGCCGGCCGTGACAGTTGCCGGCGGTACCGGGTGGACAGTCAAGTCGTTGTCGGAGGCTCCGGTGTTGATTGCTGGCGGCAAGCAATCGAACTTCCTGTTCACGGTGAAGCTGCCCGCCAACGCCGCGCCAGGTACGGCGAGCTTGACGGCTTCCACGTCGTACGACGCTCTCGGGTACGGCGTGCAGCGGTTGGCAACGGTGTTGTCGCCGGTCGTGGTTGCGCCGGTCCCGCCGAAGGGGACCGTGCCGCTGTCGCATCATCAGTGGATCACCGCGACCAGCGGCTGGATGTCGCCGGCCGTCGACGAGAGCGTCGGTGGGGGTAACCCGATCAAGCTGACCGGGACGACGTACCCGACGGGGATCGGTGTCGCTTCGCCTTCGCTGGTTCGGTACTACCTCGGCAAGGCATGCACGCGGCTGAGCGGGACGGTCGGGATCGACGATGTGGTCGGGAACGTCGGCCCTGATGGCGGGACGTCGACCTTTCAGGTCGTGGGTGACGGCAAGGTGCTGTTCGACAGCGGGACCGTGGACCGCTTCACGCCGAAGCCGTTCGACGTCGACCTGACCAACGTCCGCGTCCTCGACCTCGTGGTCGGCGACGCCGGCGACGGCGGCTACAACGACCGCGCCGACTGGGCAGCTCCCACCGCTACCTGCTGACGGTGCTTGGGGAGGGGCAGACCGTCGCGGCCTGCCCCTTCGTTTGTGTACAGAAGAACGGGTAGTGGGCGGCTGGATCGCGGTCGCCGCGACGTGGCTCAGGCGTGCGGGCGGGTATACGTAGATGCCTACTACCAGTCCTTCTGTACATCCCAAGCGACTTCGGAGGACTGGAACCAGGTCCAGCCGCGGTGCCGCCAGGTGGGGGCCTGCACCGCTAGGTCGGCGGCATACACCGGCCAGTTGGTGGGGGTCTGGTGAGACCAGGCTTTTTCGGCGGCGCCGGGGAGGCGGGGCAGGAGCAGGAACTCGAGGTCGTCGCGGCTCGTGACGGTCTCGCACCAGACCGCGGCCTCGACGCCGGCGACCTGGTCGTCGGTGGTGACGCCGGGGGTGTTGGTGACCGGGTCCCAGTCGATGCCGTCCTGGATCGTCGCCGGCGGATAGGCGCGGAGGCCGACGCGGGCCCGGGTCTCCTCTTGGGCGGGGTCGGTGGACGGGGCGGCGTGGGGGCGGTCGAAGTACAGGTAGGTGGTGGCGGAGACGAGGAGTTTGCCGCCGCGCTCCAAGGCCTTCGGTACGTCGTGCTTGGCCTTGGCGAGGTGTTCGATCAGGAACGCCGGGACCTCGGGGCGCTCGGAGATCGCGTCGATGTCCTGGACATCCAGCCAGTACTGCGTGAGGTCCGCCGGATCGACGTCGGCACGGGCGATCTCTTGCCACCCGACCACCTGCTTGCCGCGTTCCCGCACGAGCTCCGCGGCCCGTCGTACAAACGCAGCGTGTGCGTCGTCGGACATTCCCCAGGCCTCGTCACCGCCGATGTGCAGGTAGGCGCTGCGGGGGAACTGCGGGATGACCGCGTCCATGACGTCCTCGACGAACGTCCAGACCTCGGGGTCGGCCGGGTCGAGTGAATGGAACTGGAGCTTGTCACCGTTCGGGAGCGGGATGCTCGGGAGCTCACTGGTGAGTTCGGGGAAGGCGAGCGAGACCGCGCCGGTGTGACCCGGGAAGTCGATCTCCGGAACCAGCGTGACGAACCGTTCCTCGGCGTACCGGTTGAGCTCGGCCAACTCCAGCGGCGTGTAGTGACCGCCCGGGCGATCAGCCACTGCACCGAGCGACCCGAACTTCACCAGCTCCGGCCGGCTGTGCACCTCGAACCGCCAACCCTGGTCGTCGGTGAGGTGCAGGTGCAGGACGTTGAGCTTGTACAGCGCACACATGTCGATCACCCGCCGTACCGTCTCCGGCGGATGAAAGGTGCGGACCACATCGAACGACAACCCCCGCCAGGCGAACCGCGGTCCGTCGATGATGCGTTGGCAGGGAATTTGATTCCCATGTACGGCGATCAGCTGCCGAAGCGTGGTGAGCCCGCGATACACACCCTCAGCGGTTGCACCCCACACCCGGATCCCGTCGAGGCTGACCTCCACCCCGTAGCGCTCATCCACCTCCGCCCCATCAGCCCGAACTCCAGCCACAGCCGGTACGCCGTCCAGTCCCTCCGACCCGAATGTCACCTGAACCCCGGCCGACCCGGTCCCATCGGCCGAGAACAAGTGCGGAAGGTTCGTGTCGAGTCCGACCTCGGTGGCGAAGAGTGCGGCGAGGGGGACGAGCTCGGGCGATCCGATGGTGATGGACGTGTCGGGGGTGAGGCCGAAGGTGCCCTCGGCGGCGGTGATGGAGGTGGGGCTGGGAATGGTCACTGGGTGAGCTCCGGCGGTGGTCGGTGTGGGTCTGGCCGGGGCGGGCCGGTGGGATCGGGTCGTGGCGAGCCCCCATCGTGCCCCGACACCTTGAGCACCCGTCAACAGTGATGATGTGGGTGTGGCTCCGCAGTGGCCGTCCTGACTCACCCTTCAACTGACTTCGGGTCTTCGCGTGGATCTGTCGGTCGGCCTGC